>JAYTUW010000095.1:0-3538 GCA_043744345.1 Sideroxydans sp.
TCCACGACTTTTTGTGGGTCAGTGTTCGTGAAGTATTCCCAGGCCACGTTATGCTGGAACACGTTTTCCCAGCCCTCTTTGGTGCGCAGATTGTGGACCAAACCGCCGAGTATGTCCCAGAAGCGCCAGCGGCCCTGCGTGATATGGTCGTCATTGACAAGGACATTGTTGAAAGCACGCCCGTCACGCACCCATTCGACTACGTCATCATCCCAATTCCAGATCCGGTCGGCGCCCTGGTAGGCCCAGCTCATGCTCTCCGAGATGGTTTCGCCGACACGTGCGGCGTAGACCGGCGTGGTTGACGTATCGAACTGGTGACCATGCAATATGGCGTAAGCGACTTTTCCGCCTGACTCGAGCAACACATAGTCGTACGGCTTCGGAATATTCGGGAACACCCGTTTCAGGTTGTCGTACGCTGCTCCCTCCTGCAGGTTGTAATCATGATTGCCGGCAATTTTGATGTAACGGCCAGCATCATGAAATTTCCGCACAGCGGCATAAAGCGCTTTGTTTTTTGGATGATTCACGATCTCGTCGAATAGGCGCGCTCTTTTTAGATCGCGATGGGCTTTGAGCTGTGCGTCAGTCATCGCTGCCCGTGCCGTTATTTCATCGATGGTGGGGTCGAAGATGATCATCTCTTCAACATCACCATTTTCGATCAACGTGTAGCCATTTTCGAAATAGCGCCCGAGCACCTCGATATAGAGTTCACGATTGCCGGTCTCGTTGAAAAATTTCTGCCGGTTGCCGTCATGCGCCCAATGGTGATCCGAAAAGATCACGTAATTCTTGCCCGCAAGAGGTTGGCGCAAAACGTACTGATGTCCCAGTTCCTGCGACGGCGCAACGCCCCTGACTGTCGCCGCGAACGTGTCAAATTGCCGCTTCACCTCGGCTTCCATTTGCGTGCCTTCGCGTTTTGCGACTTTGTCCGCAGACGCAACCCGCCACTTCCAGCATTGCTTGAATAGCTCCTTGTCTTCCTTGGTGTTTTTCACGCCGTACTTCAGCGCGACGTTTCTTGCCGTTTCCATCTTCGGGTTCATGGTTATCCTTTGACAGTGAAGGGACAGTGTGGTGGAACTGCACAGATGAATATTACGGCGTTACCCGAATTGGTTGTTGCATAAGGGCGAGGCGGGCGAACATGACCTGCCCCCTGATAGACTGTACCGCTGGCCGTACCGCTTCAGCCCGGCAACGCCTCCACCGCCCGCTTCAACGCCGTAAGGTCGCTCTCGATCATCCCCGCGTCGCGCTCGAACTCCGCATCGCTCATGCCTTCCTGCCGGAACAGCGTGAACGTCACCAGGCTGCCCGCGCCGGCCGGCACCACCCGCATCGGGTTGTTGAATGTCTGGCCGTCAGGCAGCGTGACCACATGGTCCAGCACGCCGAATGTGTTGACTTGCGCAAATTCGATTTTCACCTTGCCGAGGTCCGAGTCGATGATCCATTCGCCATTGACCTTAGCGATGGACTTGACGAAGGCGGGCGCCCATTGCGGCATGTTGGCCGGGTTGGAGGCGAAGGTGTAAACCTTGGTCGCAGATGCGGCGATATCGGCAGTGATGAGTCTGGAATTCATTGTTTCTGGTGTGACTCGATTTCACGTTCCTTACAAACAGCCAAAAACGTCTGCAACGATTGTGCGCCTTCTTTGCGCAGGGTATCCACGCTCGCTCCATAAAACTCCGCGCCGCCGTTCAAGCCGGTGAATTTGCCGCGAAACTGCGCCGCATCCGGATCAAAGCTGATGATGGCGATATGGCCCTCGATTTTCATGGTGTTGTTCATGGCGATACCCTGCATCCAGGTTAGGCGGGTTGCAGGCTAATTACCAAACGCCGCCCCAACAAACTGATCGCCTCCGCGATGCGCGGCAGCTTGGAGCCGTAGTGCGGATCAAGCAACCGGCGTACCTCTTTTTCATCGGCTCCCAACTGTCGCGCCCGCTGCGTCTTGGTGATGCCCGCTTCGCGCATCGCGACATACAGCGCGGCCTTGGCAACGGTTTCTGCGGGAGGAGAAACCATGCGCTCATGGCGCTTCGGCGCACTGGGAGCGGGAAACTCCATGCCGTCGAGCATGTAGGTGGCGAACACTTCATCCATCGCGTCAGCGGCTTCGGCCAGGGCATCGGCCAAATCTTCGCCTTGGGTGATCAGATGCGGCAGATCGCGGCAGGTCACGACAAAGCCGCCTTCGGCTGCTGCCTTTAACGACACGGGATATTGAAAGTGGGTCATCACCGGTATTTTCGGACGAAAATTGCCGTTCGTGAACGAGTATTCAATACGGTGTTGTTGCGTTGAGAAACCTCTGGTGGGAGCGCTTCTTCAGACAATGCCTAGATTGACTTGCGCTATATGGACTCGAGCCCTGCGACCGCACCCACCGCCTTAAACAACCCTCGAATCGCCTCAACAGGAATGTTGCGCGTAATGAACACCAGCCGCGTGCCAGTGTCCGCACTCGGCCAGCGATCCAGTTCCACCGGGGGATGAAAAATGTGCTGCACGCCTTGCACCACCACCGGTTTGCCCGCTACATTGACGATGCCCTTGACGCGTAGCAGGTCGGGGCCGCGCAGGGTGGTGAGCAGTTCCATCGTGGCCGAGAAGGCCTCCCACGTGAACGAGGCATCGAAACGCAGCGACAAGGTGCTGATGGCGGGGTCGTGCCGGCCGCCTTTGCGCTCGGCGAGATAGCGTTCTCCTTCGCCTTCGAGTGCTTCACCGAGAAAGCGCAGTGTTCCAGTTCCGGCTCTCGCGCTGGCGAGGCCGAGGCCCGTGAGCTCGGACGGCTCAATGGCGCCCATCAGCACCATCCGGCTGTCGGCTTGCGGGTTGATGGCGTGGATGGCTTCGCGCAGCGTGGCAATCGCGTCCGGGTTGCTCAAGTCGCTCTTGGTGACGAGGATGCGGTCGGCCAGGGCGATCTGCTTGTTCGCTTCGGGCTGGCGCTCCAGTTGCCCCAGGCCATTGACGGCATCGACCAGGGTCACTACGCCATCGAGACGATATTGCGCCGCCAGCATAGTGTCGCTCACGAGAGTCTGGATCACCGGGGCCGGGTCGGCGAGACCCGTGGTCTCGACGATGACGCGGTCGAAGTCGGCAATCTGCCCGGCGCGGCGCTGGCCGAACAGTTCGCGCAACGTCTCCTGCAAATCGGTGCGCACGGTGCAGCACAGGCAGCCGTTGGCGAGCAGCGAAACGTTTTCCGACGACATCGTGACCAGATCGTGGTCGATGCCGATTTCGCCGATCTCGTTGATCACCACCGCCACGCGGTTCATCTCCGGATGCTTGAGCAAGCGGCTGATCAGCGTGGTCTTGCCGCTGCCGAGGAAGCCAGTGATCAATGTGACCGGGAGTTTTCCCGCAAGAGGGTCGCGTTCAAAGGCCATGGCGCATTACTCTCCTTGCCTCACCCTCATTGCATCACCGGCGGTGGCACCTGGATCAGATATTCATTTCCAGCGTGTACAAGCCGCCGCTGAATCGATCCACCGCGTAGACGATCT
>JAYTUW010000096.1:0-46178 GCA_043744345.1 Sideroxydans sp.
GCTGATCTTTCCCGAGGGCACGCGCACCGTGCGCGAGCCGGTCAACGAGTTCAAGGGCGGTTTCGCGCTGGTCGCCAAGAAGGCGGGCGTGCCGGTGCAAACCGTATTCATCGAGGCCAGCAGCCCTTTCCTCGGCAAGAACTGGTCGTTCTTTGACAAGCCGGCCTTCCCGCTGCGCTACACGGCGCGGCTGGGCGAACGTTTCGAGGTGAAGGGCGATGCGAAGACCTTTGCCGCCGATCTTGAGAAATACTATCGCGAACAAATGACGCAGAAACAGCCATGACTCCATCCAAGACACACCTCGTTCTCATCCCCAGTTTCAACACCGGCGACAAGGTGTACGACACCGTGCGTGCCGCACGCGCGCAGTGGGCACCGGTGTGGGTGGTGGTGGATGGCAGCACCGACGGTACCGGCGAAGGCCTGCTCAAGATGGCCGAACACGACCCGCAACTGCGCGTGATGGTGTTGAAGGTGAATCACGGCAAAGGCGCCGCCGTGCTGCAAGGCCTGCGCGTTGCGGTGCACGAAGGCTTCACGCATGTGCTGACCATGGATTCCGACGGCCAGCATCCGCCCGAGAAGATTCCCGAATTCATGCAGGTATCGCTGGCCAATCCCGACGGACTGGTGCTGGGGCGCCCCGTGTTCGACGCCAGTGCCCCCATGCTGCGCGTGCGCGGCCGCAAGGTCTCCAACTGGTGGGCCAATTTCGAGACGCTGTGGCAGGGCATAGGCGATTCGTTGTACGGCTTCCGCGTCTATCCCGCGCAGATGTTGCTGGGCGTGATGGAGAACAGCTACTGGATGCGTCATTTCGACTTTGATCCCGAGGCGGCAGTGCGCCTGTGCTGGTGTGGCGCCAAACCGATCAATGTGGATGCGCCGGTGAAATACTTCCGCGCGGACGAAGGCGGCGTGTCGCACTTCAACTACCTGCGCGACAACATCCTGCTTACCGGCATGCACTTGCGCCTGTTCACCGGATTCCTGATTCGATTACCCTTGTTGATTTGGCGGAAATTGTTCTGAGATACTGCGGGATAGATTGACACGGCCAATATGAATTTAACACGGAGGTGTGCTCCCTTCTCCCGCAAGCGGGAGAAGGGCTGGGGATGAGGGGCTGTGCATATATCTCAGGCTTGTTTTGCACCAACGACCCTCACCCCAACCCCTCTCCCGCTTGCGGGAGAGGGGCTCCAAGCACTTCACTTTGTGATACCAACAATATCAACAGGTAGGGCATACACCATGCGCATCACCTTCGTACACCCCGCCGGTTTCAACTTCGTCCCCGGTCAGCCCGACTTCTCGGTATTGGCGAACCGCATGCCGCCCATCGGCATCCTCTCGCTCGCGGCCTGGCTGGACAAGCACGGCCACACCACTTTCGTGCACGACTGCCTGGGGCCCTTTGCCCCGCCCAGCATCGAAGAGAACGCTGAGATCGTGCTGGCGACCGATCCCGAGATGATCGGCTTCTCCGCCACCACCTCCGGTTTCATGGATGCGGTCGACATGGCTACCTACATCAAGAAGAAGCGCCCCGACATCAAGATCCTGTTCGGCAATGTGCATGCTTCATCCATCGGCGCGCCGCTGCTGGAATACTTCCCCGAGATCGATTACCTGTGTATCGGCGAAGGCGAGGGCGCGCTGCTCGATTACGCCAACGGCATGCCGGTCGCGCAGATTTCCAACATGGTGTTTCGCGACGGCGAGCGCATCGTTTCCAATCCGCGCCGCCAGCGCATCCTGAATCTGGATGACCTGCCTTTTCCTGCCTACGAAAAACTGGCAGGCTTCCCGCACGCCTACCACCTGCCGCTGTTCTCCTACATCAAGAAGCACGGCGCGACCATGATCACCTCGCGCGGCTGCCCCTACACCTGCTCGTTCTGCGACCGCACAGTGTTCGAGCGCCTGTACAAGGTCAACTCGGCGCAGTACATCTACGACCACATGAAACACCTGCGCGACAACTTCGGCGTGTACCACATCAACTTCTACGACGACCTGTTCACCGCGCAGAAGAAGCGCGTGTTCGACCTGTGCGAACTGCTCATCAAGAACCCGCTGGGCATGCTGTTCAACTGCGCCATCCGCACCGGCCACACCTCGGACGAAATGCTGCAAAAGCTCAAGCAGGCGGGCGCGCTGATGGTATCCATGGGCGTGGAATCTGCCGACCCCGCGATGATGGAGCGGCACAAGGCGGGCGTCACGCTGGAAGCGGTGACGAAGACGGTGGAGCAGATCCATGCCGCCGGGTTGCGTGCCAAGGGCTTGTTCATCTTCGGTATGCCGGGCGAAACACCCGAGACGGTGAAGGTCACCAGCGATTTCATCCTGTCGCTCAATCTCGACGAGATGAACATGACCAAATTCAGCCCGCTCTACGGCGCGCCGATCTGGGACGAATGCGTGAGCGGAGAGGAAGGCGACTTCGTCGAAGACTGGCGTTTGCTTAACTGCCTCAACTTCGTGTTCCTGCCCAAGGGATTCAAATCGAGGGAAGAGATGGACGCGCTGTACAACTGGCACATCCTGCGCTTCTACAACAGCAAGACCTATCACCGCACCTTTGCCAAGCGCCTGTGGCAACACCGCTGGAGCCTGTGGCACCTGATCAAGAACCTGCCGCGCGTGATCCAGGCCAACCGCTACTTTCAGTCCAACCAGAAAGACCTGGAAGCCATCAAACAGAATTTCCCCAAACACCCGCGCCAACCCACCAATCTCGTGCCACTGCTGGGCGAAGAACTGTATGCCGACAAAGTATCGACGGTGAAAGTGAGCCTGCCGGTGAGTGTGCAGAAGAAGGCGGCGGATGTGCCGCTGCAGAGTGCCGAGATGGCGGACGAGTAGCCTCACTCCCTGTGCTAGAATTCCCTAGCCCACTTCAATTGTATGGATATTCATACCCTGCAGAGCAATCCTGACGAGCAGATCAGAATTTTTTGATAGCTTGCTGCGCATGCGGGGAAGTAGGCTTGCTCACCCAGTACGATATTGTCAATTAAAACAAGGGAGATATACATGAGGTTTTTTCGTTTAGTGGCGATTGCTTTTGCTGTATTGGTCATGTCTGGCTGTGCGCATGACTTTGTGCGTCCTGCTCCGGAAGTGCTTAAAGTGGGACATTCGACCAAAGATGATGTGCTTAAAGTGGCGGGAAGCCCGACGGTTAAGAATGACAAGATTCAAATCAACGGCGAAACCGTACAGACGTTCACCTATTTTTATGTAAAAGGCGCAAAGTTTTATGGATTAATCGCACCGCAGCGGACGCTCACTTATTCGTTCTTCAACGACTTGCTGATTGGCGAGGAGTTCAACAGTTCCTTCGATGCGGAGTCCACCAATTTCGAAGCAGAGAAAGTTTTCGGTCTCGTAAAGGGGAAGAGCACCCGGGCTGATGTGATTGCGGCGCTCGGCAAGCCTGCAGGTGATGTTCGGTATCCCATCATCAAGGACAAGGATGGCAAGGGTGTTGTGTATGAATACACGGTAACCCGGCACGGTGGCATCATTATGATTTCAACCCAGTTGTTATTGGTGGTTACGCTGGATGCGAACAACGTTGTTTCCGATATTTCTTACAAGAAGAACGGTGTTGAGCAGATCAAGTCGTAGCACGTCAATTTGCGTGAACGCAAAGGCCGCAGTCATGCGGCCTTTTTTGTGTGCGTCACGGGTACCGTGCCACAAAGACTGGTACTGAGTAGTGTCTATTGAGGATATAAATACTCTGTTATAATTGTCGGGTATTCTAAAGATAGCAAGTCTGGGGGATGCACATTGCACCGCAAGTACGGTGTGAGGCTCACCCCGGGATCCCCAGAAAAGGAGGCTGGCGCAAGGCATTTCCCCGCAGAGGGAAGTGCCGTGGCTTTCCATTTCAAAGGGGAAAACATGCACAGCAATTCTTGTCCGACGCATAGCTGCTTGTCGTATTTCATGCTGACATGAAGCTCGCAAATGCGTTGCTCGCGCCCGCCCGCTGCAATGCCAGAGCCGGGGTGTGGGATTGGGATCTGACCAGCGGGAAGATGACCTGGTCGGACGAGCTTTTCTCTCTCTTCGGGCTTGCCCCTAAGGTTTCTCAGGCCAGTTTTGACACCTGGCGCAATCTCATTCATCCCTTCGATCTGCAGGCGGCAGAAGACAGTATCAAAACTGCTGTTGCAGAAGGCGGCCCGCTGTTCATTGAGTACCGTATCCTGCTGCCGGACGGCACCACGAAATGGATAATCAACCTGGGCGATACCAGCCGCAATGAAAACAATGAAGCGCTGCGAATGAGCGGGGTCTGCTTCGACTTCACCGAGCGCAAGGAAGCGGAGCGGCGTGCTCAGAACAGCGAGGCGCGCTACAGGACACTGATCCAGAATGCCGCGGATGCGGTGTTCGTCTTCGACATGAATGCCCGATTTGTGGAGATCAACCAGCGGGCCTGCGATAACTTGGGCTATACGCAGGCTGAACTGCTGCGCATGGGAATAGGCGATGTCACGCCCGGATTCGACCTGACCTCACGGCGCGCGGCGTGGGAGCACCTTGAAGTCGGTCGTCCCTACGGCATGATCTCGATTCACAAACGCAAGGACGGCAGCACTTTCCCCGTGGAATTGCGCATCGTGATGATCGAGGTGGGCGGCGAGCGGGTGATGATGACGCTGGTGCAGGACATCTCCGAGCGCGTCAAGGCGGAAGTGGCGCTGAGGGAAAGTGCCCAGTCGCTGCGCGAGTCACAGATCATCGCGGGGATAGGCAGCTATGTGCTGGATATCCGCAGCGGCATGTGGACGAGTTCGGAAGTGCTCGATCATTTGTTCGGCATCGACGCCGAGTATGTGCGTTCGGTGGATGGGTGGGAGACGCTGATCCATCCGGACGACCGGCAGATGATGGCGGAATATTTCCGGAACGAGGTGGTAGGGCAGCGCAAAACCTTCGACAAGGAATACCGCTGCGTGCGCAACAACGACAAGGCTGTGCGCTGGGTGCACGGGCTGGGCAAACTGGAGTCGGATACACAGGGAAACCTGGTAAAGATGCACGGCATCGTCCAGGACATCACCGAACGCAGGAAGGCTGAAGACGAGCTGCGCATCGCGGCCGTGGCTTTCTCCTCGCAAAGCGGCATGATCATCACCGATGCCGAGGGCTGTATCGTGAGGGCCAATCCCGCCTTTACCCGACTGACCGGCTACACTGCCGAAGAGGCGGTGGGGCGGACCCCGGCACTGCTGAGTTCGGGGCGTCAGGACCGCCTTTTCTATCAACGCATGTGGGATGCGCTCAAGGTCAAGGGATTCTGGCAGGGAGAGGTGTGGAACAAGCGCAAGAACGGCCAGATCTATGCCGAGATGCTGACCATTACCGCGATCGTTTCGGACACCGGGCAGACCACCCATTATGTGGGCAGTTTCACCGACATCACCGAGAATAAACTGGCCGAGGCCGAGATTCACCGTCTGGCCTACTACGACGCGCTGACCAGGCTGCCGAATCGCCGACTGTTGCAGGATCGTCTGGGGCAGGCGCTGGTGGCGACAACGCGGAACGGGATGTACGGCGCGATCTTCTTCATTGATCTGGATAATTTCAAGGGACTCAACGATACGCGCGGCCATGACGTGGGCGACTTGCTGCTGCTCGAAGTGGCGCAGCGCCTGCGGGCAGTCGTGCGGGAAGGCGACACGGTCGCGCGTCAGGGCGGCGACGAGTTCGTGGTGCTGCTGGAGGGGATGGGCACAAATCCCGCCGAGGCGGCAGCGATGGCCAAACAACTCGGGGACAAACTGCGCGAGGAGATCGACCGGCCGTTCAACCTCAACGACTACGAATACCACTGCAAACTCAGTATCGGGGTAAGCCTGTTCCACGGGCAGGATACGGTGGAGGATCTGCTCAAGCACGCCGACCTTGCGCTATACCAGGCCAAAAATTCCGGGCGCAACACGCTGCGCTTCTTTGATCCGGCCATGCAGGAAGCGCTGGATTTGCGCAGCGAACTGGAGGGCGAGTTGCGCCAGGCACTCAAACTCGGGCAACTGGAGCTGCACTACCAGCCGCAAGTCGACGCATCGCGCCGGGTGGTCAGCGTCGAGGCGTTGTTGCGCTGGCAGCATCCGCGGCGGGGACTGGTTTCTCCGGACGAGTTTATCAGTGTGGCGGAAGATACCGGGCTCATCCTGCCAATCGGTCTGTGGGTGCTGGAGACCGCGTGCGGGCAGCTCGGGGAATGGGGCAAACGGGATGCAACGCGCTCGCTCAAGATCGCCGTGAATGTCAGTGCGCGCCAGTTCAGGCAGGCGGATTTTGTATCACAGATACAATGCGTGCTGGAAAGGAGCGCGGTAGATCCCGCGCTGCTGAAACTCGAACTTACGGAAAGTCTGGTGCTGGCCGACGTCGACGACGCCATCGAAAAGATGCATGCCGTCAAGAAGCTGGGCGTCAATTTCTCCATGGATGATTTCGGCACCGGTTACTCGTCGCTGTCGTACCTGGCCCAGTTGCCCATCGACCAGCTCAAGATCGACCGCTCCTTTGTGTGCAACCTGCCGGGCAGGAGCAATGACGAGCTGATTGCACGCACCATCATCTCGATGGGAAAAGGACTGGCGATGCACGTGATTGCAGAGGGGGTGGAGACCGAGGCGCAGCGCGATTTTCTGGCACGACACGGTTGCCATGCCTATCAGGGCTATCTGTTCAGCAAGGCGTTGCCGATCGCTGAACTGGAGGCGTTCCTGCTGAAGGTTTGAACTCTTTGTGATGCCCTAGACCGCTTTCGCGATCAACATCACGCTGCAGAACGGCGTGCCTTTGTGCATCGGCATGGAACGGGCCTGGAAACCGCAGCGTTCTAGCACTTCCAGCCACTGGTCGGTGGTGCGGCAATAGACGGGAATGATGCCGTGGCCGCGCAGGAAGAAGATGACGCGGTCTACCCAGTTGCTGTAATAGAACGGCAGGCCGCCCGCGGCATCGCCGATGCGGGTGATGAAGGTGCCCCCGGCGGGTAGCGCGGCGCGGATACGGCGCAGCACATCTTCCTGGTCTTCGTAGCTGATGTAGTGCAATACATCCAGAATGATCGCGATGTCGGTCTTCCCGAAATCGGCGGTGCGGATGTCGCCCTGGTCGATCCGCGCGCGGTCGCCCAGCGCGGCGCGGGCGCGGGCCACGTCCTTCGGCATCAGCTCCAGCCCCCAGATGTTTTCGATCCTCGGCGCGGCAGGCCAGTTCTCCGGCCAGTTTCCCGATTCGTGCAGAGCACGCGCCTCCAGCAGCCATGAGGCCAGCAAACCCTGGCCGCAGCCGAGGTCGATCAGGCGGCAGCCGTCCGGCAGCAAACCGTGTTCGAGCAGGCCGAAGAATACCGGATCGCCTTTCAGTTTGCCGTTGGCGAAGCGCCAGGCGAAGTGTCCGGCGGCGCGGTAGGGGTGGGTGGCGCGGTCAAGCAGGGAATGGCGGAAGCGTGCGGTCATGGGATTGCGTCGTTCAATGTGATGGATTGGAGTTTGTGCAGCGCCAGTTCGTCCAGCAGACGAGGCAGCACGTCGAGGATCACCGGCTGGCCCGCGGCAGTGCGCGCGGCGCTGCCGTCGTGCAGCAGCAGGATGTCGCCGCCTTTGAGGTCATGGGCCAGGCTCTTGAAAACGGCATCGGCGTTGCCGACCTGGGTGTCGAAACCGCGTTTGCTCCAGCTGCACAGGCGCAGGCCGCAGTGGGCCAGAACCGGTTCGAGTTCCGGGTTTCGCAGTCCGGCGGTGGCACGGAAGAAGCGCGGCGACCGCCCGCCGAGTTCGCCCAGCACTGCCTGGGCTTCGCGCACTTCGCGGTGGATGCTCCACGGGCCGAGCAGCGAGAAATACCAGTTGTGCGACATGCTGTGGTTTTCGATCTCATGGCCGCGCCGCACGATCTCGCGGCACAGGTCGGGATGTTTCTCGGCGAGTTTGCCGATGCAGAAGAAGGTCGCCTTGGCCCGGTAGCGGTCGAGTATATCCAGCACCTGCGGGGTCACCCCGGGGTCGGGGCCGTCGTCTATGGTGATGGCTACTTTGCCCTGCTGCGCCGCGGCCTGCGGCAGGCGCGTGATGTTCGGACCCAGCAGCGTGCTGCGCGGGATCAGTCCCGCGATTGCCAGGATGGTGTGCACGACGAAGAGGATGCCCAGCACCCACATCCAGAGTGACGGATTGAGCAGGAGGGCGAGGATGCATCCGGCCAGTATCGCCAGCGCGAGCTTGATGGCGGGTGTCGGTGTCCAGTTGCGGCAGGGGAAAAGCATCGTCAGGTTACATTTGGGTCGGGGCGCGGCATTATACAATGGCACCCTGCAATGAAGCCCTGTAACGAAGGAGTCGCTGTGTCTGTATCCAGATTCGCCGCCGCACTTTTTGTCCTCGCCCTGGGGGCTTGCAGCACGCCGCCGCAAAAACCCGCCAACCCGGCACGCGGCGATTACACCCATACCAAGCAGTACATCAGCTGGCTGATAGAGCGCGAGATGAATGACGCGGATATCACCGGACTGAGCATCGCGCTGGTGGACGACCAGCAGGTGGTGTGGGCGCAGGGTTTCGGCTATGCGGACAAGGCGGCCAACATCCCGGCGACAGCCGACACGATGTATCACCTGGGCTCCATCGCCAAGGTATTCACCGCGACGGCGGCGATGCAGCTGGCCGAACAGGGAAGGCTGGATATCGACCAACCGCTGCAGAAGTATTTGCCGGAATTTTCGATCAGGAGCCGCTACGGCGACACGCGCGGCATTACGCCGCGCAACATCATGACGCACCACTCCGGCCTGCCCGGTTACTGGGTGCGCGGCATGAGCGACCGCCATCCGGCGCGTTTCGAGGAGCAGGTCAACGCGGTGCGTGACGAATATGTCGCCGCGCCGCCGAACACGGTGTTCGCATACTCCAACCTGGGTGTATCCCTGCTGGGGGCGGCCATCGGCGAGGTCAGCGGCGACTGCTATGCCGGCTATATGAACCGCTACGTGCTGCAACCGCTGGGCATGACGCGCTCCGAGTTCGCCGCGCGTATTCCCGGCAAGGCCTACAAGGAGGGCAGGGAGATTGAGGCCATTCCGCTGCGCGACCTGCCGTCGAGCAGTCTGCTTTCCAGCGCCAGCGACATGACGCACTTCATGCAGATGCTGTTCGCCGACGGCAAATATGACGGCAGGCAGATCCTGCGACCCGAATCGCTGCGTGAGATGGTCAGGGTGCAGAACGCCAACGTGCCGCTGGATTTCGATTTCAAGATGGGGCTGGGCTGGATGCTGGGCGGGGTGGATGTGCCGGGGGCGGGCACGGTGGCCAGCCACGGCGGCACCACGCTCAACTATCACACCATGCTGGCGGTGTTGCCTGAGCACAAGCTGGGTGTGGTGGTGTTGTCCAACTCGGCCAATGCGCAGGCGGCGGTGGCCAAAGTGACCGAAGAGACGCTGCGGCTGGCGCTGGAGGCCAAGCGCGGCATCGTGCAGCCGCCGCAGGAGTTCGTTGAATCGAAACTGGTGCCGCTGAGTCCGGACGATCTGCGCGATTACGCCGGGTACTTCGAGACGCTTATCGGCCTGGTCAGGGTGGAGGATCGCGACGGCGCGCTCATCGCCAAACTAATGGGCTTTGATTTTGAACTGGTGAAACACGAAACCGGCGATTTTGGCGTGCGCCTGAAGCTGCTTGGGTTCATCCCGGTGGCGAACCGGCAGATGAAAGAATTGAGCCTGTCTCTGCACCGCATCGCGGGGCGTGAAGTGCTGGCCTACAGCAAGGACGGCCTTGCCATGCTGGTCGGCGAGAAGCTGCACCCGCAGCCGCTGCCGGACTATCTCGACGGGTACGCGGGTGAATACGAAATCGTCAATCCGCACGACGGGCCGCTGCCGGAGAATATTCGCGTGGTGCGCGAGGGCGACCTGCTGGTCGGCGAGTTCGATTCGTCCATCATGCCGGGTTTCCTGTTCCGCACCGCTTTCCTGCCTGCACCGGCGCAGGGCGAGCTGATCATGGCGGGTGTCGGCAGCGGCAAGGGCGAAACGCTGCACTTGGCCAGGATAGACGGGGTGGAACACATCTATTTTTCCGGGTTTGACCTGAAGAAGAAAGCAGCGCGGCAATGAAAATCTCCATCGATCACATCTTCGATGTCGCCCCCGGAGCGAATGCGCAGCACATCCTGCTGCTGATGTTGCCGGGAGCCAAGAACACGCCGCGGCAACTCGCCGACAACGGTTTCATCGAAGCGCTGCGCGAACGCGGGCTGCCGGTGGATGTGCTTGCGCTGGGCGCGCATGCCGACATGTATCTGGATCGCGGCCGGGTCGAAGGCCTGTTGCACGAGACGCTGGACGAGGCGCGTGCCAACGGCTACCGGCGCATCTGGCTGCTCGGCATCTCGCTGGGCGGGACCGGGGCCATGCTGTGCGCCACGCAGCGCACCGCCGAGATTGAAGGTATTTTCCTGCTGGCACCGTTCCTGGGAACACGCGGAATGATCGCCGAGGTGGAAGCGGCGGGCGGTTTCCGGCACTGGCAGGCGGGAGAGACGGGCAGTCGCGACCTGGAGCGCGCGCTGCTGGAGCAGATCCAGCGCAGACAGTTGGCAAAAGACGGCTTTCCTCCACTCTATCTGGGATACGGCAGCGAGGATAAATACCGCGGGGCGAGTATCCTGTTGTCCGAGCATGTGCTGCCGCACCGTTTGTCGGTCATGACCGGGGGGCATGATTGGGACACCTGGATCGCGCTGTGGCGGGGTTTGCTGGACAAGCAGCCGTTCGCCGCCTGACATCACGGGCCGTCCGTCATTTTGTACTTTCGCGATGCGGAGGTTGGGAGTAGTCTGCCTTTCGGCCGTCGCATCCTTGGAGTTCAGGTATGACCCGATATTCCGTTCACCGTTTCAGGGCAGCTGTGCTGCACATGTATCTGCGCATTGCGGCGATCGTCTCCCTTCCCTTGTCACTTGTTTATTTTCTGTATATTCCTACCCCGGACGATGGGCTGGTGCTGTTCACTTTTGGCTTGTCCGCGCTGTGGCTGAAATGGCATATGCGGCACGAAAGTGAAGAATGGCCGCGTTTTTCCAACTGGGTCGTTTTGGCGTTCCTGTGCCTGATGCTGTACGCCTCATTCACCAGCAACGAACGGTTGCACCAGGAAGTGTGGGTGATGATCTTTCCAATCGTCTTCGCCCCGGTTGTGGAGCAGCGCGAACGCATCGTCTGGATGACAGTCGGGGCGGTGAGTTTCGCCGCAGTGGTGCTGATGCGCCCCGAGCCGCTTACGGCTGTTTCTGCTTTCGCTTTGATCACGGCCTATCTGACTTTGGGTTTTGTCACGCTGATGCTGGTGCGGCACAACGAACAGAACATCGAGCGTCTGGCGCATCTGTCCATCATCGACCCGCTCACCAAGGTGTACAACCGCGGCTATCTGAAAGAAGTGATGGTGAGCGAGATCAACCGCTGCCGCCGTGCCGGACAGGCGATCACGGTCATCATGCTCGACATCGACTATTTCAAGATGTTCAACGACAACTACGGGCACTTGTTCGGCGACAGCGTGCTGGAACAAGTGGCGGATGCGCTCAAGCGCACCGCGCAGCGGTCGGGCGATTATGTGTTTCGCTATGGCGGCGAGGAGTTTTGTATTGTCACTTCCTTACTGAGCCGCGACGAAGCCCGGCAGTTTGCTGAAAAGTTGCGTCTGAGCATTCGCGCGCTGGATATCGAGAACCGGCAATCGCCGCATCATTACCTGACGGCATCCGTCGGTTTCTGGAGCGTGTCGGATCTGGAGGAGATCACGCCAAGCGCGCTGTTGTTGAATGCGGACAATGCGCTCTACCGCGCCAAAGCGGCCGGTCGAAACGCTGCGGTGGATTTCGACAACATCCCGGTAGAAGTGCCGGAACCGGTGCAGCCGCAAAGCGCGACTGCCTGAACAGGGGCGGCCCACCTTTCGCTACTTGAATTCGCGCAATTCCTTGGGTGTATCGTCGTGGTTGCCGTGCGGGTGCAACTCGTAGGCTTTGACGAAAATCTCCTGCGAGTTGTTCTTGGTGCGCGGCTCAGGTGTCTTCAGATTGTGGTATTGCACGTCTTCGCAGTAATGGATCAGGTGCTTCTTGATTTTGTCCACCAGACGGTATTCCAGACGGAAACCTTCGCGGGCGAGCGCCTTTTCCAGCGCTTCCAGCGAGTAATGCTGCACGCTGTAACGGATCAGCAGGCTGTTGGGTTGCGGCCCCATCACAACGTGGAAATTCTCAAGTCCGACCAGCAGCATATAGGCCGCGAACAACTGGTCGACCGGCTCCGCCGAGAAGACCAGCAAACGTTCCTTTTGCAGTTCGAATGGATTGATCACATTATTTCCCGCGCAATATGCTCATACCTTTGAGCAGGTTCAGGGCCTGGTTCAGCTGGTAATCATTCTTGGCGCCGAATTCGGCGACCTCGGCTTTGCTGTCACTTTCCTTGGTTTTGCTCTGGGGTTTTGCGGGTTTGGCCACCGTCTCGCCCTTGTCCTCGCCCTGGCTGTTGCTCAGGTGCTTGTCCAGGTCGACCTCGCGCAGGCGGAATGCGTTGTCGAAACTTGCTGTCGCCGGATCTTCCACCACGATGTCCGGAACGATACCCTTGGCCTGGATGGAACGGCCGCTGGGCGTGTAATAGCGCGCGGTGGTGAGCTTGATGGCGGTGTTGTTGCCCAGCGGCAGGATAGTCTGCACCGATCCCTTGCCGAAGGACTGGGTGCCCATGATGACCGCGCGCTTGTGGTCCTGCAGCGCCCCGGCCACGATCTCGGATGCGGAGGCTGAGCCGCCATTCACCAGCACCACCATCGGCACTTGCTTGAAGGCTTCCGGCAGGTCTTTCAGGTAGTCGCTCTTGCCGCTGCCGCGCAGATAGTTATCCGCACTGGCAGTCAGGCGCATCTTGGCATCTTCGGTACGGCCTTCGGTGTAGACCACCAGCGCGTCCTTGGGCAGGAAAGCGGCGGAGACCGCGACTGCGCCCGTCAACAGGCCGCCCGGGTCGTTGCGCAGGTCAAGCACCAGCCCCTGCAGCGGGCCGTTGTTCTGCTTTTGCAGATTCATCAATGCCGTGGCGAGGTTCTCGCCCGTGTGTTCCTGGAACTGGGTGACGCGTACAAAACCGTAACCCGGATCGGCCAGTTTTGATTTCACGCTCTGCACCTTGATGATGGCGCGCGTGACGCTGATCTGCAACGGCTTGACTTCGCTCTTGCGCACGATGGTGAGCAGGATGGAGCTGCCGGGCTTGCCGCGCATGCGTTTGACCGCGTCGTTCAGGGTGAGCCCTTTCACCAGCGTGTCGTCGAGTTTGATGATGAGGTCGCCGGTTTTTACGCCTGCCGTAAAAGCGGGCGTGTCTTCGATCGGAGAAATGACCTTGACCAGACCGTCCTCCATGCCGACTTCGATGCCCAGTCCGCCGAATTCGCCCTGGGTGCCGGCCTGCAGTTCCTTGAAGCCGTCCGCGTCCAGATAGGCTGAATGGGGGTCGAGTCCGCTCAGCATGCCGTTGATGGCTTCGGTGATCAGTTTTTTGTCGCTGACGGGTTCCACATAGTCGCTCTTGATGCGACCGAACACTTCGGAGAAGGCGCGCAGTTCTTCCACCGGCAGGGGCAGTTCGGTGGATTTGTCCGCAACAGCGGCAAAATGCAGGCTAATCAGCAGTCCGGCAAGGAGACCGACACCGACCAACCCGATCTTTTCGATACGACTACGCATGTGTGACCTTTCGTTTAAAACTGAATCAGCGAAGTTTCCGCCTGTACTCCTCTCCCACCGGGAGAGGGGGTGAGGGAAAGGATCATGGCGCTACGCCATGATCGTTAATGTCGAACCCATTTGTTGGGGTCGAACGGTTTTCCTTCAAATCTTAGCTCGAAGTATAAACCGGAATCCTCGTTGCCGCCGCTGCTACCCACGGTGGCGATAGTGTCTCCCGCACGCAATGAGTCTCCAACTTGCTTGTAGAGTGTCTCGTTGTTGCCGTACAAACTCATGTAGCCCTGACCGTGGTCGATGATGAGCAGGTTGCCGAAACCGCGCAGCCAGTCCGCATACACCACGCGCCCGGCGGCGACAGCCTTGACCGGTTGGTTGGCGGCGGCGCGCAGGAACCAGCCGGTCCACATCAGGGTGCTTTCCGGCCGGCGTGTGCCGAACTGGTTGCGCAGCTTGCCCCTGACCGGCAAGGCCATTTTGCCCTTGAGCGACTTGAACGGGGCGCTGTCGGATTTTGTTTCGGGCAGGACATGAGCCAGCTTCTCGACCAGTTGGTACAGGCGATTCTCGTTCTGCTGCAAACGTCCTATTTCGCGACGTTGCTGTTTCAGCTGCAGCGCGATTTTGGTCAGCATCTGCTGGCGCGCGCGTTTGTCCTGTACCAGATGCTGGCGCTGGTTCTGTTCTTCCGCGCGCAACGCGGCGATCTCTTCGCTCTTGCCGCGTGCCTGGTCGGTTACGGCTTTCAGTTTCAGCAGGCCGCTGTTCAGGGATTTCAGGGTGGCGGCACGGTCGCGGGCGATGTATTCGTAGTAGCGCAGCTCGCGTGAAAGCTGGTTCGGATCGTTGTTGTTGAGCAGCAGCTTGAGATATTCCTGTTCGCCACCTTCCAGATACTGCTGGTAGAGCAGGCGGCCCAGCATGGCCTGTTGACCCTGCATCTCTTTTTCAATGGAGGTCGCGCGCAATTGCAGCTGCCCGAGTTCGCGGTTGGCAGACTGCTGCTGCCGGGTGAGTTCGCTCAGTTTTCGGTTGCTGTCGCTGATAGCGCGCTCGGATTCGCGCAGTTCATCCGCCGCTTCGGTTTTGGATTCAGAGGTCTTCTCGAAATCCTTCTGCAGCGCGGTGATGCGCTTGCGCAGCTTTTCAAGATCTTCCTGCTGTGAGGCGTGAGTCGTTCCTGCCAGAAGCAGGGATAGCAACAGTACGAAACGAAATGAAGCCGTCACAGAATACCGACGAGCGACTTGCCGGTCATCTCCGGCGGTTGCGGCAGGCCCATCATGGCCAGCAGCGTGGGGGCGACATCTTTCAGGGCGCCTTCACCAACCCCGGCGATGGTGGCCTTGCGCCCAATATATAAGAACGGGACGAGATTCAGGGTGTGCGCGGTGTGCGCCTGGTGCGTGGTGCGGTCCAGCATCTGTTCCGCATTGCCGTGGTCGGCGGTGATGAGCACTTCGCCGCCGCTTTCCAGCTGGGCTTTCACCACGCGTCCGACGCAGGTGTCGAGTGTTTCCACCGCTTTGACAGCGGCTTCCATGATGCCGCTGTGGCCGACCATGTCACCGTTGGCGTAGTTGCACAGGATGGCCTGGTATTGTTTGCTGCGGATGGCGGCCTCCAGCTTGTCGGTGACTTCGAACGCGCTCATTTCCGGCTTCAGGTCGTAAGTGGCCACTTTGGGTGAAGGCACCAGTGTGCGGTCTTCGCCGGGGTAGGGCTGTTCCTTGCCGCCGTTCAGGAAGTAGGTCACATGGGCGTACTTTTCCGTCTCGGCGATACGCAACTGTTTCAGGCCCAGGCTGGACAGGTATTCGCCGATGCCGTTGTGGATTGAATCAGCGGTATAGGCGCAGGGCAAATGGAAATCCTCGCCGTAGCTGCTCAGCGTGGTGTAGTTGCCCAGTTTGGGGAAGCGGGTGCGGGTAAAGCCGGTGAAGACGTCGTCAGTGAGTGCGCGCGTGATCTCGCGTGCGCGGTCGGCACGGAAGTTCATGAACACCACTGCGTCGCCATCCTGCATCGCGGCCGGTTCGCCGATGATGGTGGCCTGCACGAATTCGTCATTTTCCTCGCGCTTGTAGGCCGCTTCCAGTCCGGCCTGGGCCGCAGGGGCGCTGAATGGCGCCGTCCCCTGGGTGAGCATGTCGTAGGCGACCTGTACGCGCTCCCAGCGGTTGTCGCGGTCCATCGCGAAGAAACGCCCGCAAAGGGTGGCGATGCGGCCTGCGCCGAGTTGCGTGCATTTGTCCTGCAGCAATTGCAAGGATTGGGCGGCACTGCGCGGCGGTGTATCGCGGCCGTCGAGGAAGGCGTGGATGAATACCTTCTTGAGCCCGGCGCGCACGGCCAGTTCCAGCATGGCATGGATATGCGCTTCGTGGCTGTGCACACCGCCGGGGGAAAGCAGGCCCAGGATATGCAGGGCGGTGCCATTCTGTTTGGCGGATTCCACGGCTTTGACCAGCGCCGGGTTGGTGTAGAAACTGCCGTTCTCGATGGCCAGGTCGACCTTGGTCAGATCCTGGTACACCACGCGTCCGGCGCCGATGTTCAAGTGGCCCACCTCGGAATTGCCCATCTGCCCTTTGGGCAGGCCGACGTCGAGTTCGGAAGTGTGGATCAGGGTATGCGGATACTCACTCCATAGTTTGTCCCAATTCGGTTTGCGTGCCGCGGTGACCGCATTGAAATCAGTATCTTCGCGATAACCGAAGCCATCGAGGATGAGCAGGAGGACGGGTGTGACTTTTCGGGCAGACGGGGTGGTCATGATGGCTTTTGTTCACCAAAATATCGTAATATAAGCAGATGCTAATTGACTAGCGGCGTGTTTCGATTCGTCAGAACAGGATTTTAGCCGATTTCAGGGAGCGACATTCCCCCACTTCCAACGATGACAGATAGCGATGAAGAATAAACTGATCGACAAAGACGAAGACATCCTGCAAGCCGCCCTGGCGATGAAATCCATCGCCCATCCCTTGCGACTCAAAGTGCTATGCGTCCTGGGCGAGGGTGAGTTGAGCGTGCAGGAGATCGTGGACAGTGTGGGCACATCGCAAAGCAACATCTCCCAACACCTTGCCATCCTGCGCGACAAGGGCATTTTATCCACACGCAAGGATGCCAACCGTGTCTACTACCGTGTCGGCGACCAGCGCACCCTGAAGTTGGTGGGGATGATGCGCGACGTGTTCTGCTCCATATAACCGAGGTTCCGCGTAGCGACCGACTGTACTCCTCGCCCTTGGGGAGAGGGGGAACGGGGGTGAGGGTGCAATCCTCATTCTTATGGCAATCTTTCCAGCGGCAAGTCGGACTTGGCACGCATATTAGAATATGCTAATATTCGAAAATATTATTTTCAGAGGTAAGGCTATGAAACGAAATCTGGGTGTGTTGTTTGGTTTGTCCGTATTGTTTGGCGCGTCGGCGCAAGCGGCTGAGCTGTTGGCGACCGCGCCTGTCCAGATGCGCGAGGTCGAGCAGACCTACAGTATCGACGGCGTGGTCGAGGCCACCCGCCAGTCCACCGTCTCGGCGCAGATCTCCGGACGCGTGAAAGGCATCTTCTTTGACGTGGGCGACCGCGTGAGCAAAGGGCAGATGATTCTCAAGATCGACGAGAGCGAAGCCAACCAGGCGCTGGCCGGTAGCCGTGCCCAGTTGTCGCAATCCGAGGCGGCATTGCAAAATGCCCGCCTGAACTACGAACGCTCGCAGCAGCTGTTCCAGCAGAAATTCATCAGCCAGGCGGCGTTGGACAAAGCCAAGTCGGACTACGACATGGCCAAGGCGCAGGCGGCAGCCAGCGAGGCGGGAGCCGAGCAATCGGCACTGGCCCACAGTTATACCTCGGTGATCGCTCCCTATGCCGGTGTGGTGGCTGCGCGCATGGTGGAGATGGGCGAAATGGTCACAGTCGGCAAGCCGCTGATGACCGGTTTCGATCCCACCCAGTTGCGTGTGATCGCCAATGTGCCGCAGGACAAGCTGAAGGACATCGGCACCCGTCCGACGGTGACCATCGAAGTGCCGTCTCTGAGCCGCTGGATCAAGGCCGCGTCCGTCACGGTGCAGCCGTCCGCCGATCTGCGTACCCACAGCACGCAAGTGCGCGTCGAACTCCCGGCCAACCAGGCCAACGTCTATCCCGGCATGTTTGTGCGCACCCATTTCGTGGTGGGCAAGGTGAGCAAGATGTTGATCCCGACCAGTGCCGTGCTGCGCCGCAGCGAGGTGGTGGCGGTTTACGTGGTGGATGACAAGGATATGCCGCGCCTGCGCCAGGTACGCCTGGGCGACGCCAACGAGAAGAACGAGATCGAAGTGATGGCCGGACTGAACGTCGGCGAGAAGGTCGCGCGTGACGCGATCAAGGCCGGCATGGCTGCAACGGAGAACAAACGATGAGCATGGGAATCTCCGGTCGTATCGCGCGGACCTTCCTGCATTCGCAGATGACCCCGTTGCTGGCGCTGGTCGCCGTGTTGCTCGGCTTGTTCGCCGTGATGGTGACGCCGCGCGAGGAAGAGCCGCAGATCAACGTGACCATGGCCAACGTGCTGATCGCCTATCCGGGTGCCTCGGCGCAGGATGTGGCGAACACGGTGGCGACCCCTGCCGAGCAGGTGCTGTCGCAAATCGCCGGTGTGGACCATGTGTATTCCGTGTCGCAGCCCGGCATGGCGGTCCTGTCCGTGCAGTTCAAGGTCGGCGAGATGCACGTGCCGTCGCTGGTCAAACTCTATGATGTCATCAATTCGCACGCCGACTGGTTGCCGCCCACGCTGGGCGTGATGCAGCCCATCATCAAGGCCAAGGGCATCGACGATGTGCCTATTCTGGGTGTCACGTTGTGGCGCGAGCAGGCCGCAGGCGGTGTGGCGCTGACGCAAGTCGCACATGCCATCGAAGCCGAACTGAAGCGGGTGCAGGGCACGCGCGAGGTGATTTCGCTGGGTGGAACGCCGCGCATCGTGCGCGTGCTGCTCGACACAGAAGCGTTGAACGCGCACCAGCTTTCGGTGCAGGAAGTTCGGGCCGCATTGCAGGCCTCCAACGTGTCGCACAGCGCGGGCAGTCTGGTGCAGAACAACCGCGAAGTGCTGGTGCAGACCGGCAATTTCCTCAGCGATTCCAAGGAAGTTAGCCAACTGGTAGTCGGCGTGACCGAGAACAAGCCGGTGTTCCTGCGTGACGTGGCGGAAGTGCTGGACGGTGCCGATCAGCCCAACAGCTATGTGTGGCTGGGCACCGGTGCAGCCGCGGGCGACAAGGGTATCAGTGCGCAAGGCGAGTACGGCGCGGTGACGCTGGCCGTGACCAAGAAGCCGGGCGAGAACGCCGTGGATGTCGCCAATAAACTTCTGCAGCGCGTGGAAGAGTTGAAAGGAAGTGTGATACCGGCCGATGTGCAGGTGACTACCACCCGCAACTACGGCGAGACGGCCAACGACAAGGCGATGAAGCTGATCAAGAAGCTGTTCTTCGCCACCTTCGCCGTGGTCGCGCTGGTTTGGTTCGCGCTGGGCAAGCGCGAGGCAGTCATCGTCGGCGTGGCCGTGTTGCTGACGCTGGCGGTGACGCTGTTCGCGTCGTGGGCTTACGGCTTCACACTTAACCGGGTGTCGCTGTTCGCACTGATCTTCTCCATCGGTATTCTGGTGGATGACGCCATCGTGGTGGTGGAGAACATCCACCGCCGTCGCGAACTGGCACAACACCAGCCGCTGTCCGAGATCATTCCCGAGGCGGTGGACGAGGTCGGCAGCCCGACCATCCTCGCGACCTTCACCGTGATCGCGGCACTGCTGCCAATGGCGTTCGTGAGCGGCCTCATGGGTCCTTACATGAGCCCGATCCCGATTAACGCCAGCATGGGTATGCTCATCTCGCTGGCCATCGCATTCATCATCACGCCCTGGCTGGCGCTCAAGCTGGCCGACGCGCATCACGCGGTGGTCAAGGATGAGCGCGATTCGAAGATATTCCACTTCTTCCGCGACCTGCTGACACCCTTCCTGAACAAGGAACACGGCAAGCCCATGCGGCGCAAGCTGTGGCTGGGCATCTTGGCTGGTTTGCTGTTCGCGGTGTCGCTGACGCTGGTCAAGCTGGTGGTGCTGAAGATGCTGCCGTTCGACAACAAGTCCGAGTTCCAGGTGGTGATTGATATGCCCAGCGGAACCGCGCTGGAGCAGACGTCGGGTGTGATGCACGAAATCGGGGCCTATCTGGCCACCGTGCCGGAAGTGACCGATTACGAGGCTTATGCCGGAACGGCTTCGCCCATCAACTTTAACGGGCTGGTGCGCCAGTATTACCTGCGCAGCGCTTCGGAACAGGGGGACATTCAGGTCAATCTGCAGGACAAACATCACCGTTCGCGCAGCAGTCACCAGATCGCCACTTCGGTGCGCGAGCCGATCGAGAAGATCGCCAAGGTGTGGGGTGCCAAGGTCAAGGTCGTTGAAGTGCCGCCCGGCCCTCCCGTGTTGTCGCCCATCGTGGCCGAGATTTATGGCCCCGATTACCAGGGGGCGCGCAACGTGGCGACCAAGGTGCGTGAACAATTCGTCGCCACGGCCGATATTGTTGGCATCGACGACACGGTGAGCGAAGTCGCACCCAAGCTGGTATTGCACGTGATGCAGAGCAAGGCTGCCCTGCTCGGCGTGGCACAGCGCGACATCGTGGACGCGGTGCAGGTCGCCCTGTCCGGGCAGGACGTGACCGCGCTGCACGATGCGAACGCGAAATATGCCCCGCCGATCCGACTGGGACTGGCCGCAGAGAAACGCAGCCGCATCGACGACGTGCTCAAACTCAAAGTGCGCGCCCGCGACGGTGCACTGGTTCCCCTGTCGGAAGTGGTGCAGGTGGTGAAGATGCAGCGCGACTATCCGATCTACCACAAGGACCTGTTGCCGGTGGTGTATGTGACCGGCGATATGGCGGGCAAGCTGGACAGCCCCCTGTACGGCATGTTTGATATCAACGGCAAGACCGGCGGCATGGAGCTGGAGCAGGGCGGCACGCTGCAGTCCTGGTTCTTCCACCAGCCGTCCGACCCGTACGCGAGCTATGCACTGAAGTGGGACGGTGAATGGCAGGTGACGTTCGAGACTTTCCGCGACATGGGCATCGCTTATGGCGTCGGCCTGATCCTGATCTACCTGCTGGTGGTGGCGCAATTCAAGAGCTATGTCGTGCCGCTGGTGATCATGGCACCCATCCCGCTGACCATCATCGGCGTGATGCCGGGGCATGCCCTGTTCGGCGCGCAATTCACCGCGACCTCGATGATCGGCATGATCGCGCTGGCGGGCATCATCGTGCGCAATTCCATCCTGCTGGTGGACTTCGTCAACCTGCAGATCCGCGACGGTGTCGACGCGCAGCATGCGGTGATCAACGCCGCCGCGGCACGTGCCAAGCCCATCATCCTGACCGGGCTGGCCGCCATGCTGGGCGCGCTGTTCATCCTGGACGACCCGATCTTCAACGGTCTGGCGCTGTCCCTGATCTTCGGCATTCTGGTTTCCACGCTGCTGACGCTGATCGTGATTCCGGTACTGTATTACGCGACTTTGTACAAGAAATTCGATTAGAATCTTTTATTAACCGCCCCTCACCCCAACCCTCTCCCGCTTGCGGGCGAGGGGGCAAGCGAGAAAGGCAATAAGACCTTGAAGGAGTATCAAGCATGAACGCAGAACGTATTGTCCGTATCGTTGCAGGTGGTTTTGTCCTGTTGTCCCTGGCGCTGGGCGCTGAAGCCAGCCCGCTGTTCGTCAGCAAATACTTTTTGCTGTTCACCGCCTTTGTCGGTTTGAACTTGTTCCAGAGCGGCTTTACACAGATCTGTCCCCTGAATAACATTCTCGCCCGGTTTGGCGTCAAAGGCAGTTGCTAAAAAAACAAGTTCCCTTTTCGTTCGGACTCGCCCACATCAGTTTGGCCTTCGTCGGCCTGATGTGGGTTTTGCCTTTTCTGTACTACGTTCATGCTTATCCCATCACGACTTTCTACCAGGAATGGGGTGCGGGCGTACTGGGTCTGTGTGCCCTGCCGTTGCTGTTGACTTCCCGCTACTGGCAAAAGCCGGAAGTGCCGCGCATCGTATTGCTGCCCATCGGTCTGCTGCTGCTGTTGCTGATCCAGTTCCTGATCGGTCGCATCGTCCACTTCGATCATCTGATGATGATGAGTCTGTATTTCCTGTTTTCGGCGTTGCTCATGATGCTGGGACAGCGACTGCGGGAAGAACTCGGGTTGCCGACTGTGGTGACAGTGCTGGCCGTGTTCCTGCTGGCGGGGGCCGAATTGAACACGCTGGCCGGAATCCTGCAGCACTATCGCTGGAGCACGTTCCTTAATCCGTTCGTTACGCTCAAAACCTCCTCGGCGGTCTATGGCAACACCGCGCAGCCCAACCACTTCGCCGATTACATCGCCCTGGGTTTGATCTCGTTGGGGCTGTTGTATGTGCACATGTCGAAGCGAGGGTGGAAGGCGGCTTCGCTGGCGGCATTGCTTGCAACACCGATGCTGTTCGTGATGGTGCTGTCCGGGTCGCGCAGTTCGTGGCTTTACCTGTTGTTTGCTGCCGGCCTGGCATTCCTTTGGCAGCGGCGTGACATGACATTAAGGCCGCTGCTCCACTTCAGTCTCGCGCTGCTCCTGGGTTTCGGGCTGATGCATTTCGTGGTGCAGATCCCCTGGCTGGAAGGATCCACCGGCAGTGTGACGACGGCGGAAAGACTGTTCGGCGATACCGCCAGCGGAGGAATCCGTGTGCAACTCTGGCGCGAGTCGGCGCTGATCTTTGCGCAGTTCCCGCTGCTGGGTGCAGGTTTCGGGCAATTCGCTTTCCAGCATCTGCAATTGGCGGTGGAAATGCACAATCCGGTCATCGTCGGCCTGTATAACAATGCCCATAATCTAGTGATGCAGATCGCTGCAGAGGCGGGATCCGCAGGTCTGGTCGTCCTGTTCGGTACGCTGGGTCTGTGGTTCTGGCAGTCGGTAGTGCGTGGCACCCGATTCAACCTGTATCACTGGTGGGGGTATGCGATCCTGGCTGTGCTGGGCATACACAGCATGCTGGAATATCCGCTGTGGTACGCCTACTTCATCGGTTTGGCGGCCGTCATGATCGGCATGTTCGATTTCACGAGTTACCGGCTGGAGTTGCGGACAGTAGGCAGGATTTCGGTCGCCATGATGCTGTTGCTGGGAGCGCTGTCGCTGCTGCAGATACTGCAGGGATACCAGCGGTTGGAGAAAGCCCTGAACATGAGGGCGATGGCGGCCTCCGACCGTAGTCTCGTCAAGCGGGTGCAAGACGAGTTGCTGGAAGTCCAGCATTCAACCCTGCTGGCCTCATACGCGGAGATGTTCATGGCCAGCACGATGGAACTTAGCGCCTCCTATCTGCCCCAAAAGCTTGAATTGAATGAAAGAGTGCTGAATTTCATCCCGATCGCCCCGGCTGTGTACCACCAGGCGGCGCTGCTGGCGCTGGCGGATAAGCCGGTCGAAGCCAAACATCAGCTGGAGACGGCAATCTGGGGATACCCCGCGGATTACCCGACTGCGCGCAGGGAGTTGGAGGACTTGGCACTCAAAGACCCCGCGCGCTTTGGCCCTCTGCTAGAATTCGCAACCCAAAAATACGAGGAGTACCGACGTGCTGCAATTCCTGCAAACTAACATCTGGACCGTTCTGATCGCGATCATGAGCGGCGCGATGCTGTTCTGGTCGTTCTTTGGCAACCGCATTCGCGGCATCAAGGAAATCGACCATATCGGGGCGATGCAGCTCATGAACCACAAGAGCGCACTGCTGCTGGATGTGCGCGAGCAGAGCGAATACGATTCGGGGCATATATTGAGCAGCAAACTCGTTCCGCTGGGCAAGCTGGGCGCCCGTCTGGGCGAGCTGGAAAAATATCGTGAGCGCCCGATAATCGTGGTCTGCCGCAGCGGAATGCGTTCCGCCTCCGCCTGCGCCTTGCTGAGCAAGCAGGGTTTTGCCCAGGTCTACAACTTGAATGGCGGCGTCACCGCCTGGCAAAAAGCCAGTCTGCCACTGGAGCGATAATGGCCAAGATTCTCATGTACTGCACCGAAGTCTGTCCGTATTGCGTGCGGGCCGAGCAATTGCTGGCGCGCAAGGGAATCAAGGAGATCGAGAAGATACGCATCGATCTTCAACCGGAAATGCAGGAAATCATGATACAAAAGACGGGTCGCCGTACCGTGCCGCAGATCTACATCAACGGCGAGCACGTTGGCGGGTTCGACGATATGGCCGCGTTGGACCGTGCGGGCAAGCTGGATGCAATACTAAATAAACAATAATCAATTGAGGAACAAGCCATGACCGAAGCAGCGCAAACCAATACCCAGCCCGTATTCAACATCGAAAAACTGTATGTGAAGGACATGTCGCTGGAAGTGCCAAACGCGCCCGCGATCTTTCTGGAGCGCGAGAATCCCCAGATCGACCTGCAGCTGAACACGCAAGCCGCTCCGGTCGAAGAGGGTGTGTTTGAAGTGACGGTCACTGTAACCGTGACTGCCAAGCTGCAAGAGAAGGACAAAGTCCTGTTCCTGATCGAGGCCAAACAGTCCGGCATATTCCAGATTCGCAACCTGCCCGCGGAAGAGATGGAGACGGTACTGGCGGTGGTCTGCCCCAACATCCTCTATCCGTACCTGCGCGAAGTCGTGTCGGACATGGCGGTACGTGCCGGATTTGCGCCCGTGCTGCTCAATCCGATCAATTTCGAAGCGATCTTCCTGCAGCAAAAGCAGCAGAACCAGGTTCAGGCTGCCGAGCCGGTCAAGCACTAACGGAAATGGTGAAAAGGGCATATTCGATAATGAGGCTCGAAATGTCCTTTTCACTCACTTGGATGCGAACCCCCTATCCAACTTTCCCCCGCAAGCGGGAGAAAGGGCAATCTTGAATCCTTGGACACTGCTGCTGTTGCTCGTTGCCAGCCAAGCGGCTCTGGCTTTCGACTTCGTGTCGGTTGCCGAGCCTGCCATCCTGTACGACGCGAATTCCCTCAAGGCCAAGAAACTGTTTGTTGCCACGCGCTACCTGCCTTTGGAGCAGGTGGTGGTACTGGACAACTGGGTCAAGGTGCGCGACAACACGGGCAAATTATTCTGGATAGAAAAGCGCCAGTTGAGCGGCAAGCGCTATGTGATCGTCACCAGCCCGATGGCGGTCGTTCGCCGCAGCCCGGAAGACAAGGGCGAGGCGCTGTTCAAGGCCGGAGCGCAACTGGGCCTGGAGTGGCTGGGCAACACCGGCAGCGGATGGGTCAAGGTGCGCCACGAGGATGGGACAACCGGCTATCTCAAGTCCAACGAAGTGTGGGGTAACTGATGAAACTGGCAGTATTGGGTTCCGGCGCATGGGGGACGGCACTGGCCGTCAGTTTTGCGCCGCGCCATCAGGTAACGCTCTGGTCTCGCGATCCCGCGGAGATCGAAGCGATGGTTCGCGAGCGCCAGAATCGTCGTTTCCTGCCGGACATCGCGCTTCCCGCGGAACTCAAACTCTCCGCTTCGTTGCAGGAGACTCTGGCCGATGCAGAGCTTGTCATAGTTGCCGTTCCTGTTGCCGGGTTGCGCGGCACACTGCAGCAACTTGCCAAATTGCCATCCCCCGTCTCTGTGATCTGGGTGTGCAAGGGCTTTGAAAGTGAGACGTCGCTGTTTCCCCACCAGATCGCCGAACAGATTTTGCCGGCAAGTTTTCCGCGCGGGGTGCTGTCTGGCCCCAGCTTCGCGCAGGAAGTGGCGCGCAGCCAGCCGACTGCCATGACATTGGCGTCCAACGACGGCGAGTTCGCGCAGCGTATGGCAAAGGCGTTGCATCATTCGCGCTTGCGTATCTACTCCAGCACGGACGTGGTCGGCGTCGAGATCGGCGGCGCGGTCAAGAACGTACTGGCTATCGCGGCCGGCATCTGCGACGGCATGAAGATGGGACTGAACGCGCGGGCCGCATTGCTGACGCGCGGTCTGGCTGAAATGACACGTCTGGGCTTGCAGATGGGCGGCCGCGCCGAGACGCTGGGCGGCCTGTCCGGCGTGGGCGACCTGATCCTGACCTGCACCGGCGATCTCTCGCGCAACCGCCAGGTCGGCATGCTGCTGGCGCAACACAAGTCGCTGGACAATATCCTCAAGGAACTGGGGCATGTGGCGGAAGGTGTGTATACCGCCCGCGAGGTGCATCGAATCGCGCAACAGCGCGGTGTCGACATGCCGATCAGCACGGCGGTGTACCGCGTTCTCTACGAAAATCTTGCGGCGGATAAAGCGGTGGAAGCGCTGCTCAGCCGTCAACCCGGCAGCGAATTCGACTGAATGGGAGCGCCGACGTCCTCGTCGGCAGGTTGTTTGCCAAAGCCGACGGGGACGTCGGCGCTCCCAAAAAGCTTGTAGGTACGAATTTACCTCTCAGAGGTTCTTGCCACCTGTGGCTGTTCGCACGTTCAACGAGCGATGTGCGAATGAATTCGCACCTACACATGCTTCTGGCAGCCTTCGAATCCGCATTGCCGCCACGCCTCAAACACCACCACCGCCACCGTGTTCGACAGGTTCAGGCTGCGGTTGTCCGGCAGCATTGGCAGTCGCAGGCGCCGTTCCGGCACAAAAGAATCCAGCACATCCTTGGGCAATCCCCGGCTCTCCGGTCCGAACAGAAAGGCATCCCCGGATTGGAACTCAACCTCGTGGTAGGGGTGCGATGCCTTGGTGGTGAAAGCGAACACGCGTGACTGCGGCAATGTCTGCAGGCACGCGGCAAGGGTGTCGTGTACTTTCATCGTGGTGTACTCGTGATAATCCAGACCTGCTCGTTTCAGATTCTTGTCATCCAGATCGAACCCCAGCGGGCGTATCAGGTGCAATCGCGCACCGGTATTGGCACACAATCGGATGATGTTGCCGGTGTTGGGCGGGATTTCGGGCTCGAACAAGATTACGTTGAACATGAAGAAAGCACTCAGAAGGCTTGTCAGTAAAGGGAAAAACGGCTAACTTCCATCTTTGAATAGTAATCGTCTGGAAGTCAAACAGGGGGAATTATGGCGCGTCCGGAGAAAGTCCGCTTAGGCGATCTGCTGGTAGGGCAGAAACTCATTTCACTGGACCAGCTCCAGTTCGCGTTGGAACAGCAGAAGCGCAGCGGCCGCAAGCTCGGTCGCGTGCTGGTGGACAACGCCTTCGTCTCCGAAGACCAGATATCCGAAGCCATCGCCAAGCAGCTCAACATCCCCTATATCAACCTCAAGTACTACAACGTCAATCTCGAGATCGTGCGGCGCATGCCGGAGAACCAGGCACGGCGTTTCCGCGCGGTGGCGCTGGAGGAACGCAACGGCGCGCTGCTGGTCGGCATGGCCGATCCGACAGACCTGTTCGCTTTCGACGAAATCGCCAAGGTGCTCAAGCGGGATATCGACCTGGCCGTCGTCACCGAAGGCCAGTTGCTGGAGACGATAGACCGCGTGTATCGCCGTACCGAAGAGATCAGCGGTCTGGCGCGCGAAGTGTCGGAGGACCTGGGGGACAGCTACGTCGACTTTGGCGCGCTGGGCGACTCGGTCGGCACCGAAGAAGCGCCGGTGGTTAAACTGCTGCAGACCGTGTTCGACGACGCCACCCAGGTGCGCGCCTCGGACATCCACATCGAACCGCAGGAATCGCGCCTGCAGATCCGCTTCCGCATCGACGGTGCGCTGCACATGCAAACCGAGACCGACAGCAAGATCGCACCCGCGCTGGCGCTGCGTTTGAAGCTGATGTCCGGTCTGGATATCTCGGAAAAGCGCCTGCCGCAGGACGGGCGTTTCAATATCCGTGTGCGCGACCAGGCGATCGATGTGCGTATCTCCACCATGCCCACGCAATACGGCGAATCGGTGGTGATGCGCCTGCTCAACCAGAGCGGCAGCTTTCTCACGCTGGACAAGCTGGGCATGCCGCCCGACATGCTCAAGCGCTTTCGCGAGATCATCCGCCGCAGCAACGGCATGGTGCTGGTCACCGGCCCCACCGGCAGCGGCAAGACCACCACGCTGTATGCCGGACTGTCGGAGATCAACACCATCGACCAGAAGATCATCACCGTGGAAGACCCGGTGGAATACCGCCTGCCCGGCATCAACCAGGTGCAGGTGAACGAAAAGATCGAGCTGTCTTTCTCGCGCGTGCTGCGCGCGTCTTTGCGCCAAGACCCGGACGTGATCCTCGTCGGCGAAATGCGCGATGCCGAAACCGCGCAGATCGGCATGCGCGCCGCCATGACCGGCCACCTGGTGTTCTCCACACTGCACACGCGCGACACCGCCGGTACGCTGTTCCGTCTGGTGGATATGGGCACCCCCAAATACATGGTGGCCTCCTCGGTGCAGGTGGTGCTGGCGCAACGTTTGTTGCGCCGCGTGTGCGAAAGCTGTGCCGAAGTGCACGTGCCCACGCCGCAGGAGGCCGAATGGCTGGAGGCGGAAGGCGTCGCCCGCAATGCCTGGGGCACGCTGCTGCACGGTCGCGGCTGTTCGCACTGCAACGGCACCGGTTACCACGGGCGCATGGGTGTCTACGAGATGCTGGAGATGGGGCAGGAACTGGTGGATGCCGCCGCGCACGAGGACAACCGGCACTTCATGCAGGTCGCGCATGAGCACCTTAAAGGCAAAACCCTGCTGAATGCAGCATTGCGCGAGATGACGCTGGGCCGCACGACCGTGCAGGAAGTGATGCGCATCAGCAACCAAGTGGAAGACTGATGCCCGTATTCGCCTACAAGGGAAGAAGCGGCCGGGGCGATCTGGTGCAGGGATCGCTGGAGGGTGCGGACAGCGGTGCCATCGCCGACCAGTTGCTGAACACCGGCATCACGCCGACCGAGATCAGGCTTACCACACAATCGGTGCGCAGCAGCAGCAATACCGAGGTCAGCCTGTGGAAACGGCTGACGACCGAGACGAAAGTCGACACTCTGGAGCTGATGCTGTTCAGCCGCCAGATGTACACCCTGCTCAAGGCGGGCGTGCCCATCATGCGCGCGCTGGCCGGTTTGCAGGAGTCCACGCAAAACCCCGCCTTCGCGGGCATGTTGCAGGACTTGCGCGAGAGTCTGGACAGTGGCCGCGAACTCTCGGCAGCGCTGCGCAGACATCCCAAGGTGTTTTCCCCGTTCTACCTCAGCATGGTGCAGGTCGGTGAAATGACCGGCATGCTGGATGTCACCTTCTTGCGCCTGTACGAGCATCTCGAATTTGAAAAGGAGATGAAGGAGCGCATCAAATCGGCGGTGCGCTATCCCATGTTCGTGCTGATCGCGATGGCCGTGGCCATCGTCATCGTCAATATCTTCGTCATTCCGGCCTTTGCCAAAGTGTTCGAGGGTTTTCATGCCGAACTGCCGATGATGACCAGACTGCTGATGGGATTCTCCAGCTTCATGGTGGCTGCCTGGCCGGTGCTGCTGGCGCTGCTGATCGGAGCGGTGGTCGCGTTCCGCTCGTGGATAGACACGGTGGATGGCCGCTACAAGTGGGACCATTACAAACTGCACATCCCCATCGCGGGCAGGATCATCATGAAAGCGACATTGGCGCGCTTCGCCCGCAGCCTTGCGCTCTCGTTCAAGAGCGGCATACCCATCGTGCAGGGTCTGAATTCGGTCGCGCTGGTGGTGGACAACGAATACATGCGCAGCCGTGTCGAGCAGATGCGCGACGGTGTGGAACGCGGTGAAAGCATATTGCGCACGGCGGCGGCCACCGGCGTGTTCAACCCCACCGTGTTGCAGATGATCGCCGTGGGCGAGGAGACCGGCGACATGGACGGCCTCATGTTCGAAATCGCGGGCATGTACGAGCGCGAAGTCGAATACGAGATCAAGACCCTGAGTTCCAACATCGAACCCATCATGATCGTTCTGCTGGGCATTCTGGTCCTGATTCTGGCGCTGGGCATCTTCCTGCCGATGTGGGATCTGGGCAGGGCGGCGTTGCACAAATGAAGACGCAGCGCGGTTTCAGTCTCCTTGAACTCATCATCGTCATCAGCATCGTGGCCGTGCTGGCGGGCCTGTTCCTGAGCAAAGTCCCGCTCAATCAGGAGTTGGCAGAGAAGGCCGCCATGGAACAGACGGCGGGCGCATTTCAAGCCGCCCTGGTGATGCGCTACGGCTCTATGCTGGCGAACGGGACTGCAACGGAAAAAGAATTGGGCAAACTTGCCGCCGAAAACCCGATGGGTTGGCTGCAGCAGAAACCGGAAAATTACGCGGGCGAGTTCTTCGATCCCGCTGTGACCGCCGTACCCGCCGGTAATTGGGTGTTCGACCTGAAATCGCGCGACCTGATCTATGTACTGAATCGCAGTGAATATTTCACGCCCGGCAGGGACGGACAGAAGTGGATACGTTTCCACGTCAGGTACGCATATGAGACGGGAGCAGGGGGCGGGAAGTCGCTCGTATCGACCCTGTTCGTGCCGACCGCACCGTATCGCTGGATGAACTGAGGGTCGTTGCCGAATCCCTGCAGGTGCGCACGCACACGCTGTCTGAAATCTGCACTATCCCTGTGGTTTGAAAGGTTAATGACGTTACTATGCTGGACAGATAATGACGCAGTTCGGTCGTCGAATGTCGATTGCACGTCAGTTGTCGCTTTAACGAGGTGTTTTAAATCATTGTCGCAAAGCATATTTTTCTTGTAATTGGCAATTGTTTGTACTAGATTGGCAGCAGATTTCAAGGACGCCGGATGCTGCGGCATACGACAATTGAGCAAAAGAAGTACAAACGGGGCTGCGGCCCCAGACAAATAGGAGAGCAACTATGAAAAAGCAACAAGGTTTTACGCTGATCGAACTGATCGTGGTGATCGTGATTCTGGGCATCCTCGCGGCTACCGCGATGCCGAAGTTCGTGGATCTGCGTCGCGATGCTCAGCTGGCAGGCATTCAGGGTGTGGCGGGCGGCTTGTCTTCCGCGGGAACCGTCAACTATGCCGCGCGCATCCTGCACACAGCATCCGGCACCGCAGCGACCTCGGGCGCGACAGCCTGCGCTACGATCGCTGCCGCCATCATGGACGGGGGCGTTCCGACGGGCTATGCTGTGACAGGCACAGTGCCGAATTGTGTAGTTGACTCCTCTCCTACTGCGACTTCGGCTGTGAATGCTACGGTCGTGCCTACCAACTAAGTTCAGCGGAGGTAACGCAACGAACCGGCCCACCAGACAGTCTTCGGGGCGTTAGTTGCAGCTGATTCAACCTGTTGAGAAAACACACGCTTGATGCTGTAAATACACAAGGGAGACTGCGGTCTCCCTTGTTTTTTGTTGGGCGGCAAAGCAATTTGTTACACTGCAATATCGACTGTAATCAAGTTTCCAGGGGTTGCCGGACATGCGTTTGAGCATTGACCAGACTGATGCGGACAAGACGGCGGGAGCGCTTGTATCCGGCTCCCGGGCGGAGCCGTGCCTGTCTGGCAAGCCGGTGAAACTGCAGCGCGGTTTCACGCTGGTGGAGCTTATCACCGTCATGGTCATCATCGGCATCCTGGCGGTCGCGGCGTTGCCGCGATTCTTCGACCGTAGCACATACGATAGCCGTGCCTTTTACGACCAACTCATCGCGACTTTGCGCTATGCGCAAAAGGCCGCCATCGCCCAGCATCGTTTCGTGTGCGTGACGTTCGGGGCCAGCATCACCTTGAGTCAGGGAACGACCACGGCCTGTGCCGGCGGGGGGCTTGCCGGTCCCGGGGGGCAGACGCCGATCACCGTGCCCAACGGGGTGACCTTGAGCGGTGGTTCGTCGTTCTATTTCGACGCGCTGGGCGTGCCAAGCGGGGCCAGGAGCATCACGGTGAGTCCTTACGCGACGGCCATCACCGTCGAGGCGGGGACGGGCTATGTACACTAAGCCGTCATCAATGCCACAGCGCGGCATCAGCCTGATCGAACTCATCATGTTCATCGTGATCATCAGCGTTTCACTGGTGGGCATCCTGACCGTGATGAAGCTCGTCACCCGCAACAGTGCCGATCCGCTCATTCGCAAACAGGCCCTGGCCGTTGCCGAAGCCTTGCTGGAAGAGATCAAACTGCAGGATCTGCCGGGTGTTGCCACGTGCACGGGCGTTCCGGCTGTCTACACGAACCGGACCCTGGCGAGTTCGGTATGCGATTACAACGGTTATAGTTCGACAGGCATCCGCGAATTCACCACCGCCAATGGCGTGGTGCCCGGGCTGGAGAACTACAACATCGACAGCGTGGTGATCAACAGCGCACTGGGCACATTTGGCGGTGTCGCCATCTCTCCGGGCAGTGGGGTCCAGATCACCGTCACCGTGCGCGACCCGATGGGCGAGACGGTGGATGTGACCGGATACAGGGCGGGAAGATGATGCAGCGGATATCGACATCGCATCGCGGCTTCACGCTGGTCGAGATGATCATCGTGATCGTCATCACCGGCATCATCGGCAGCATGGTGGCGATCTTCCTGCGGGCGCCGGTGCAGGGCTACGCGGACAGCGCGCGCCGCGCGGAGATGACGGACATCGCGGATACCGCCCTGCGTCGTATCGGGCGCGATGTGCGCGCGGCGGTGCCGAACAGCCTGCGCCTGCCCGCGGCCGCGGTTGCCGATTCCAGCTATTTCGAATTCATTCCCACCAGGGACGGCGGTCGCTACCGCGTGACCGATATCGGTGCCGGAGGTTGCGGAGCGAGCGGAAACGATCTGGATTTCACGATTGCGGATACTTGCTTTGAGATCGTCGGTGCGCCGATCTCTTTTGCATTGAACGACCAGATCGTGATCGGGAGCAGGCAGTCCGACGGCAATCAACCCTACCAGCTGGTGACGGCGGCAACCAGTGTGCGCAGGGCGATCCCGGCAGCGGGCGCGGGCAACAACCGGACTTTTGTCACAATGACTTCCACGGTAAAACTGCCGGATTCGGCTGAACTGGAGGGGCATCGTTTCGAGGTCGTGCCCGCCGACCAGTTGGCGGTGACCTATGCGTGCATCAACATGCAGGGCGGCGCACTGAATGCGAACGGTGACGGACAGGGCACGCTCAGCCGTTACCAGGCTTACGGTTTCTACGCGGTGCAAAGAGCCCCCGCGGCACTCGGTGTGGCCGGCGCCATACTCGCAAACAACGTGAGCGACTGTCACTTCGCCTACGATACCGGCAACGCGCACAGCCTGTTATCGGTGAGGCTTACGATTACGCGCGGCGGCGAGAGCGTGAACCTGTACGACGAGATCCATGTGAACAACATTCCGTGAAAGTGACGCGAAAATGAATCGGCTTCAACACGGTTTCAGCCTGATCTCCGCCATCTTCCTGCTGGTGGTGCTGGCCGGATTGGGTGCGGCCATGGTCAATTTCTCGAATGCCCAGCACCAGAACCTGGCCGCGGATATGCTGGGTTCGCGCGCCTACCAGGCGGCGAACGCGGGCGTCGAATGGGCGGCGTTCAGCATTGAGACCAATCCTGCCGTATTGTCGCCCGCGGCGGATGTGTTCGTGCCGGGTTCGGCCACGCAACTCGGCGGTAACCTGGCGCCATTCACGGTGCGGGTTAGCATTTCCGCCGATCCGTACTTGGACGCGATGGTCGCGGGGTCCGGTGTGCAACCTTTGTGGTCGCACCTGATCATCGCCAGTGCCGTGTACGGCACGGCTGGGAATGCGGATTATGTCGAACGTGTCATAACGGCCAAGCTGGTGCGATGAGGGTCAAGTGCCGGAGCGCGATACGCGCGAAATGGAGTGGAAGATGAAGAACATCCCTGAACGGAAAGAACGCGGATACGGGCGCATCCTTGCGGCGACGCCGGTTTGGCTTGCGAGTGTGCTGATGGGGATGCTCTCCCTGTCCGGAAGTGCATTTGCGGCCTTGACGATCAACTCGGTGACGCTGAACGGAGGCGCCAGCGTTACCGTGGCGTCCGGAGCGACCATTTCCGTCGTTGTCTCGGAGACCAACACCACCAATTCGAATTGGGGATCAACCCGGGTCCGAACCAATCCCACGACGGTGACGACGTGCGTGGACACGCCGGATCACAACGGCAACGGGACATTCTCCGAAGCGTTCACCATCACGGCTCCGGCTGCCGCCGGAACCTATGACGCGAGCATTCGCGCCTATACCGACAATGTCTGCGGCGGAACGTCCAGCGCCACGGTCACGCTTGCCGGCGGTATCGTTGTTGTCGCCGCGCCCGCCGTCACGGCGATCACGCCGGGCAGCGGTCCGCTTGCCGGCGGCACCGCGGTCACCATCACCGGCACCGATTTTACGGGGGTCACTGCCGTGACGATCGGCGGCGTCGCGGTCACGGGGATGACTGTCGTGAATGCCACCACCATCACCGCCACGACTCCCGCGGGTACACAAGGCGCCAGGGATGTGGTGGTGACGGCAGTCGGCGGCACCGGTACGGGTATCGGCCTGTTCACATATGTTGCCGCGCCGACCGTCACCACCAATGCCGCCACGGGGGTGACCAGTTCCGGCGCGACGCTGAACGGCACGGTGAGCAGCAACGGCGGGGCCACCGCCGTCTCGTTCGAATACGGGCTGACCAACGCGTATGGCTCAAGCATCGCGGCGACCCCGGGTTCGCTGGCCGCGGGGGCAACCAATAGTGCCGTCACCGCGTCGCTAACCGGCCTGGTCTGCGAAACCCTGTATCACTTCCGGGTGAGAGGGGCCAACAGTGCGGGCACAAGCAACGGCATTGATCGCACTTTCACGACTTCGACCTGCCCGCCGCCGGTCGTGACGCTGGGGAAGACCGCGGGGACTTCCGCGGCGGCAGTGGGCAGCTATGTCACTTACACCCTGACCGCCACCAATTCCACGGCCGTCGCCCTGAACAACGTGGTGCTGACGGACGTCATTCCGGCAAGCATGACTTACACCGCCAATGCCGCCACGTTGGGTACGGTCGCTGTCGCCGCCCAGACGCTCACCTGGACGATTCCCTATCTGCCTGCGGGAAGCGGCGCGCAACTGACGCTTGTGGTCCGCCCGACATTGAAGGGGTCGTATACGAATACCGTCACGTCCCCGGGGGCGGTATCCGCCAGTGCGGATATTCTGATCCTGCCGAGCGCCATCACGCGTTACAGCATGGATGAGGCGGTCGGGTCATGGACGGGAGCCGCCGGTGAAGTCATCGACAGCGGGGGCAACGGGCTGAACGGACAGCGTTTGACGACAACGGTACCCACGACCACGAACACCATCGCGCCAAACCCGACCATCGCGTCACAGCACGCGTCGGTACAAGGAGGGTTTTGCAATGCCGGCCGCTTTGACGGCAATGCCGTGGTCCAATCGGCGAGCAGCACGTATTTCCAGTTCACCAACCAACTTTCGGCATCGGCCTGGATCTATCCGACCGCCTATCCTGCGGGTGCCAGTGATCTCTACTCGATCCTGTCCAACGACACAAACTACGAGTTCCACCTGGATCCCGGGGGGCACCTGTATTGGTGGTGGCAGGCGGCAAATTTGACTTCTGCTTCCGTGATTCCCCTGAATGCATGGACGCATGTCGCAATCACCTTTGACTCCACCGCCGCGAACCGGCGGCAGCGCATCTATATCAACGGCGTGCTGGATGCGAACACGAACAACTGGTCCGGCACACTGGCGAAAAATGCCTGCCCGTTCTATATCGGTGGTGATATCAGTACCTCCTCTCCCCAGACGAACCCTCCGACCTGCAATCTGCTACCCGTGAGAAACTTCCACGGCAACATAGACGAGGCCAAGATCTACGACTATGAACTGACCTCCGCCGAGGTCCAGGCCGACATGAATCTGGGACGCCTGTGCGGGGCAAGCAGTTTCGACCATATCCAGATCGAACACGACGGCACGGCGTCGACTTGCTATCCCAAGACCGTGACGGTGAAAGCCTGCATGAACGCGAGTTGCTCCAGCCTGTATCCCGGAACGGTGACCGTGCATCTTTCTCCGACCGGCTGGACGCCCAGCGACATCGTGACGATCAACGGTGGTGTCGCCACGGCGACGTTGAGCAATTCCGTGCTGACCGGCGGCACCAATGTGACGCTTGGCACCACCAGTGTCTCGCCCACACCCGCCAATACGACCACCTGCTTCAACGGTGCGACTGCCAGTTGTACGCTGGTCGTGCCGCCGTCCGCGGCCACTTCCTGCGGATTCGATGCCGCCGAAGTCGGCGCGAATCCGCAATCGCATCTGTATACCAAGCTGGTCGGCACCGCTTTCAATGTAGACGTTCTGGCGGTGGGGAGTCCGCCGACCACGGTCGACACCACCAAGAACAGCACGGTGTCTGTCGATCTGGTCGATACATCGGGGGCGGCCTGCACGGGCAGCAGCACGGCGTTGAACACGGCGCAAGCGGTCAACCTGGTGGCAGGCCGCCGGACGGTTTCCATGAGCAGCGCCACGGCATGTCCCAACGCCAGGGTGCGCATCCGCGTCGGCTCGGCGGCACCTTATACCTACGCGTGTTCGTATGATGCACTCGCGGTGCGTCCGGCGAGCTTCACGGTCACGTCGACGGATGCCACCAACAACGGTACGACCGGGACCCCGGCGATCAAAGCCGGCACGGCGTTCAATCTCACGGCAGCCTCGGTGCCCGGATACAACGGTACGCCCGTCGTTGACGTTAACAACGTGACCGGCACCGCGATCCGGGGCGCGCTGGGCGGCAGCTTCACTGCGGCGCCGGCCGCCAGCGGTACTGCCGTCGGAAATGGATTCACGTACGGCGAAGTGGGGAATTTCGGCCTTAACCAGAACGCCGTGACTGACGCGTCATTTACCCTGGTGGACCAAGCGCCGGGCGATTGCGTGGCCGGCAGCTTTTCCAATGCGCTGGATGTCGGCGGAAGATATGGTTGTTCGATCGGCAGCGTCGCGGTCCCGCAGACGACCAATAGCAGCGGCTTCGGGCGGTTCATCCCGGATCACTTCGATACCGCGATCGCCGTTGTGGCGGGTGTGCCCATGGCGTGTCCGAACGGGCTGACCTGCCCCTGCTTGAGCAGTCTGGGTTGTCTGCCGGCAGCGACCGGCTTCGTCTACTCGGGGCAGAATTTCGCGACCCAGGTGACTGCCAGAAATCTCGCGGGCGGCACGACGCAGAACTATGCCGGCAACTACGCCCGCAATGTGACATTGAGTGCCTGGGATACGGCAGGCGGCACGGGTACCCAGAATCCGTTTGGGGCGCTGACAAACAACTCGATCGCCAACACGGTATTCGGCCTGGGAATTGCCACGACCACGAGCAACCGCCCCATCTACACCCTTTCCACAACGCAGACCGCGCCGACGGATATCTACATCCGCGCGGATGAACCCGTTGGAGCCGACGGTGTGTCTTCGCGGCGCACGACCAATCCGACCACGACCTCGGTCGAAGGCGGTGTGAAAGTATTGAACGGGCGCATCAAGGTTTCCAATGCGTACGGTTCCGAATTGCTGCCGTTGACGCTGACGGCGACGGCGCAATATTACACAGCCACCGGCTGGGTCAACAGCCTCACGGATGGTGTGACCAGGCTGGCGCTGACCTACGCTGGAACGCTTACCCCGACGCCGCTGGTGACGTTGAATCCGGCCTCCGGGGTCATCTCCGGAGGGAGTCTGACGATCAGCATTGCCGCGCCCGGTGCAGGTCGGGCTGGCACGGTGACAGCCACGCCGGCGATCGATACCGCCTCGCCGGGCAACCCCGGTTTGATGCTGATCCCAGGTACGGCGTCGTTTGGTATATACAAGAACAACAGCGGCTTTATCTACCGCCGGGAAAGCTACTGACGATCAGCTGATCATCGCGCGTGAAAGTTGCGGGACGGGTTTATTCGGGATGAATCAATCCGTTTGACCGGAAATGGTCATCCCATGTCCGGAGATGGACGGAAAAAACGCAAAAAATCCCTTGACAGCAATGGGTTAGTAAATTAAGTTCACGCTAATTATGGAAATACCCCAATTCTTCAAGGTTTTCAAGCAGAGTAGCCGTGTCAGCGGGTGGATAGCCGTCGTTGTGAGCAAGCGGGGTGTGCATATCGCCGAGGCAAAATATGCGGGCACGCGTCCACAGATCGTGAAGTGTGCCTTCTACCCGGTGGCCGAAGTCACCTCATCCATCCTGGAAAAAGTTCGCAAGGATGCGCAGCTTGGCGACGCCCGGTTCACCACGCTGCTGTCTGCCAACGAATACCAGATGATGATGGTGGATGCGCCCAATGTGCCGGTCAACGAGTTGAAGACCGCGATACGCTGGAAGATCAAGGACTCGCTCAATTATCACGTCGACGATGCCACCATCGACGTGTTGCTGATCCCGTCCAACAAATACGGCGGCGACCGCCCGCAATCGCTCTATGCCATCGCGGCTTCCAACGAGACGATACGCAAACGCATCGAGCTGTTCGAAAAAGCGAAGATCGAGTTGAATGTGATCGATATCCCGGAAACGGCGCAGCGCAATATCGCCGCCCTGTTCGAGGTGGAGGGACGCGGTCTGGCGATGCTGGCTTTCGGCGACGAGGGCGGTTTGCTTACCATCACCTGTGACGGGGAACTGTTCCTGTCGCGCCGTCTTGAGATCACGCTGGGGCAGTTGCAGGATGCCAACGAAGATCTGCGCCGGCAGTATCTGGACCGCGTCGAACTGGAAGTGCAGCGTTCGCTGGACTACTTCGACCGCCAGTTCCACCACATTCCGGTGAATCGTATCCTGCTTTCCGCGCCGGAGTCGTTGGGGCTGGATAAGGTGCTGACTGCCAATCTGGGCTTGCCCGTGGAGATGCTGGATCTGGCGCAGGGGATGGATATCTTCGCGGTGCCGGAACTGGCGGACAGTGAATTCGTCAGCCATGCATTGCCCGTGCTGGGTGCGGCGCTGCGTCTGGAGAAGAAGGCGCTATGAGCCAGCAGATCAATTTGTTCAACCCGGTCTTCCTCAAGCAGAAGAAGTATTTTTCCGTGCATGCGATGCTGCAGGCACTGGGCCTGATCGTGCTGGGTGCGGCGGTGTTCTACGGCTACGCGTTGTATCAGGTGGCACAGTTGTCCAGGCAGGTGGGCGAGATGGCCGGCTTCCATGCGGCAGAGCAGGCGCGCCTGGCAAAAGTCTCAAAGGACTATGACGTTCAACAGACCGGCAAAAAGCTGGAGGATGAGTTGAGGCAGGCGGAAGCGCAATTGGCCGCGCAGGACATGATGCTGAGTCTGCTGAAGAGCGGTGCGCTGGGCAACACCGAGGGCTATTCGGAATACATGCGGGCCTTCGCCAGGCAGTCCATCAACGGTCTGTGGCTTACCGCATTCGATATCACCGGAGACGGTGCGCATATGAGCCTGAGCGGTGCGGTGGTGAATCCGCAACTGGTACCCGCGTACATCCAGCGCCTCGGCAAAGAGAAGGTCATGCACGGCAAGACGTTCTCGACGTTGCAGATGCAGCAGCCCAAGAAAGACGGCGACCGTCTGGTTCCGCGCTATGTCGAGTTCAACCTGCGCTCCACAGCGTTACCCGCCGAGGTGAAGAAATGAACATGAAGATGCGGGAGCAGATCGACAAGATCGTCGCCAAAGTGGATGGATTCTCCCTGCGCGAACGCGTGCTGGTATTTGGCGCTGCCGCGTTTCTGGTCGTGTCGCTGATCCAGGCATTGGTCCTTGATCCGTTGCTGGTCAAACAAAAGAACCTTTCCGCGCAGGTCGTGCAGCAACAAGAGAAGATAAAAGAGGTGCAGGCGCAGTTGCAGGCCATACTGCAGGCCCAGCAGGCGGATGCCAATTCGCCGCAGCGCACGCGCATTCGCGAGTTGCGCCAGCACATCGCGGAAGGGGACGCCTATCTGAAGAGCCGCCGCGACAAACTGGTGCCGCCGGAGAAGATGGCGCAGTTGCTGGAGCAGGTGCTGAACAAGAACGGGCGCCTGCAACTGGTTGCACTCGAGACCCTGCCGGTGAGCCTGCTGATCGAGCCTTCCGGGGATGCCGCTTCCCAGGTGGTCGAGGCGGCCAGCATGGACAGTTCCGAAAAACAGATCTACAAGCACGGCGTAAAGATCACGGTGCGCGGCAGTTATGCCGACCTGTTGCAGTATCTGACCGCACTGGAGAAATTGCCCTCGCAGATGTTCTGGGGCGTGGCGAAGCTGGATGTGGTGCAGCATCCCACAGCGGAGTTGTCTTTGACACTTTATACCCTGAGTCTGGACAAGACATGGTTACAGGTATGAGGACATTGCTGGCAGTGTTGTTCTTGTGTATCGCGCACGGCGCGACCGCGGATGCGTTGCCGGATCCGACCCGTCCGTCCATCGATCTGAACAGCAGCGGTTCCGGCAGCGCGCCGGATGTTCTGCCGGATGAGGCGGCCACACGCGGTCTTCAGTCCATCATCATTTCCCCCCTGTTTCGCGCGGCGATCATCAATGGTGAAACGGTGACTGTGGGCGGCAAGACCGGCGATTCCCGTCTGGTCGAGGTGCGCGAGAATAGTGTGGTTTTGCAGAATGCGCAGGGACGCCGTGTGGTGGAGTTGTTCCCCACGGTGAGCATCAGGAAGAATGATTTGGTTTCGCGCGATCGTGGCGCTCAAAAGAAAGCATCCGGCCAGACAACGCTGCCGGAGCAGGCTGCAGGAGGAAACAAATGAAAAAAATTTTGGGTTTGGCAGCATTGTTGCTGCTGTCGGCATGCGCGACCGGTGGCAGTCCGGGGAACAAGACGGCGGACAAGATCGACAAGGAGCTGGATGTCTCCGTTGCATCGCACCAGGCGGCGAAGCCGGAAGCCGTGGATCAGGCCTTGTTGCCGCCGCTGGTGGCGGTGCCGTCCCAGGCGGACAGCAGGCAGATCGAAGGCAAGTTCGACATGGCGGTGAACAATTCGCCGGCCAAACACGTGTTCATGGCGATCGTTTCCGGTACCCGTTACAGCGTGCTGGTGCACCCGGAAGTCAGCGGTTTCATCTCGCTCAACCTGAAGGATGTCACCGTGTTCGACGCGCTGGAGGCGATACGCGAGATGTACGGTTACGACTACAAGGTGGACGGTGCCCGCATTTACATCCAGCCGCTGACACTGCAGACGCGGCTGTTCCAGGTGAGCTATCTGACGGGGCAGCGCGACGGCAAATCTTCCCTGCGCGTGGCCTCGGGCTCGGTGGGGGACAGTGCGATCACTTCCGGTACAGCCGGTGCTGCAACGAACAACACCAACAACAACCGCGACAGCAGCAAAGTGACCATGACTTCCAGCGCCGATTTCTGGGATGAGTTGAGCAGGGCGCTGAAGGCCATCGTGGGCGACGAGAAGGGGCGCAGTGTCGTCATCAGTCCGATGTCTGGCGTGATTGTGATCCGCGCCATGCCGGATGAATTGAAGAACGTCGGTGCCTATCTAAAGGCATCGCAGATATCCATAGAGCGCCAGGTGATCCTGGAAGCCAAGATCGTCGAGGTGCAATTGAACGAGGCGTTCCAGTCCGGCGTGAACTGGGGCGTATTCAAGAACGGCCCGAACAGCGGGATGTCCGCCGGGCAACTGTCCAACGGGGCGGGACTCGCCACGTCGGGTTCGATCACCAATACCATCGTGTCCGGCACACCGGGTTCCAGCCTGGCATTGGCTGCGGGCAGTGCATTGCCGACGGGCGCCGCAGCCGGAACCTTGTTCGGCCTGGCGTTCCAGACCAGCAACTTCGCCGCCCTGCTGAATTTCCTGGAGACGCAGGGTAATGTCCACGTGTTGTCCAGTCCGCGCATCGCGACCCTGAACAACCAGAAGGCCGTCCTGAAAGTCGGTGTGGACGAATTCTTCGTGACCGAGGTCTCCGGCGGTACGCAGGCGACGACCACGGTGGCCGGAACCGCCCCGACCGTGAAGGTGCAACCGTTCTTCTCCGGGATCATGCTGGACGTGACGCCGCGCATCGACGAGAACAACGAGATCATCCTGCACGTGCATCCCTCGGTGAGTTCGGTCTCAACCGTCAACAAGACGGTGGACCTAGGTTCCAACGGAACGACGACCAATGTCTACAACCTGCCGCTGGCCTCCAGTTCGGTCTCCGAGACGGACAGTATCGTGCGCGCCCGTGACGGGCAGGTCGTCGCCATCGGTGGTCTGATGCGCGAGGCGACAGTGGCCGACGAGTCGGGCTTGCCGTTGTTGCCCAAGTCGATCTTCGGCCAGACCAGCAAGCGCACCGAGAAACGCGAACTGATCATCCTGCTGAAACCCATCGTGGTGGACAGCGACAAGGACTGGTCGGACGATATCGCGCGCAGTCGAGCCCGCATCAATAACATGTCCAAATAAGCATTATGTATCTGGAGCATTTCGGTCTGCGCGAGTCGCCGTTTTCGCTGACACCGGATACCAGTTTCTTCTTCGCCTGCACCAACTACCAGGAAGGGTTGAACACCCTGCTGGTGGCGGCCCGCACCGGCGAGGGTTTCATCAAAATCGTGGGCGAGGTTGGCAACGGCAAGACGCTGTTGTGCCGCAAGTTCCTTGCCACGCTGAGCAGCGACCGCTCTACCACCACAGATATCGGCACGCAGGACGGCGGTACCAGCGGACGTCATGCCGCGAAATTCATCACCGCTTACATCCCCAATCCCTATCTGGAGCCGCGCAGCCTGTTGCTGGCACTTGCCGATGAATTCCGTATGGAGGTGGACAATTCTTTCGACCAGCACCAGTTGCTCAAAGATCTGACTCATACGCTGCTCAACTTCGCGCGCGAGGGAAAACGCGTTCTGGTGTGCCTGGACGAGGCGCAGGCGATGCCGCTGGAAAGTCTGGAAGTGCTGCGCCTGTTGACCAATCTGGAGACCGAGAAGCGCAAACTGATGCAGGTGGTGCTGTTCGGGCAGCCCGAGCTGGACGAACGCCTCAAGCAGAATTCGGTGCGCCAGTTGCGCCAGCGCATCAGCTTCCAGTACGAACTGCACGGCTTGCACCGTGACGAGATGGACCGCTACCTGCGCCACCGCCTGGCTGTTGCGGGATACACGGGCGAGACCCTGTTCAACTCCGGTGCGGTCAGCCTGCTGCACCGCGTGACGCGCGGCACCCCCAGGCTGGCCAATATCATCGCGCACAAGGCATTGATGCTGGCCTTTGCCGAAGGCCGCCAACAGGTGCTGGCGCGGCATGTTCGCAAAGCCGCGGCGGATACGCCCGAATCGCACAAGGACTGGATGCCCTGGGTTTGGGGTGTCGGATCCGCTGCGGTTATCGCCGCATTGGCCATCTTTGCCGTGTCACTGCGATGAGCATCATCAACCAGGTGTTGAACGAGCTAGAACAGCGCGGGGCGAACACACCGCTGGATGCGGGCGCGATACGTGCAGTACCGCCGCGCCGGCAGTCGCATTCGTTCCGCTATGTCATCGCCGCGACGTTGTTGCTTGGACTATTCGCCGCAGTGCTGTGGAGATCGCAACACCAGGTGTCTCGCCTTCCCGACGCCGTTGTAGCGTCGCCTGCGCCAGCAAGCGCCGTCGCACTGGCATCATCCATTCCGGCTTCTGAAGCGGCATCAGTGCCCGCTGAAACTGCGGCACTGTCTGCCGGTAGCGCGATGGCAACTTCTCAGCCGGTTGAGACCTTGCATGGCAAACCTTTGTTGCTAGTGGCGAGCGAAGAAGTGCCAGTTGCCGAGCCCGTGGCCAAGAAGAGTGTGCGCAGCCCGGCGCAGCATCAAGTGGCGGAAAGCACGGATTACGATTCCGGCCAGTCGCTGGAGAATCCGGAGTTGTTCAAGAAAGTCAGTCCCCAACAGCGCGCGGAAAACGAATATCTCAACGCCAATCTTGCATTGCAGGAAAGTCGCACGAACGAAGCGCTGAAAGGGTATGAAGCCGCGCTGCTTGCCGACCCCACATATAAACCCGCGCGTCGTGCCTGGGTTGGAGTGCTGGTGGGCCTGAAACGCAATGACGAGGCCGAGCAGGTACTGAAAAGAGGTCTGAAACGCGATTCGCACGACGCAATATTTGCCATGCTGCTGGCTCGCCTGCAGGTTGAGCGCGATGCCGTGACTTTGGGGCTGGAAACCTTGCAGAAGACGCTGCCGTATGCGGAAGACCGGGCCGATTACCGGTCCTTTGTGGCCGCGCTGCTGCAACGGCTGGGGCGGCATGACGAAGCTGTCTCCCACTACCAGGCCGCGCTCAAGATCGCGCCGGGCAACGGAACGTGGTGGATGGGGTTGGGGATCTCGCTGCAGGTGTTGGAACGCAAGGATGAGGCGCGCGAGGCATATCAGCACGCGCTGGCGACGAATACGCTGAATCCGCAGTTACAGGCTTTTGTGCAGCAAAGACTCAACGAGCTCTGATCAATTGTGAGGCAATGTCCGCGCCACTACCCAGGCGCTCACTTCTCGCGCACCGGCCCGCTTCAGGGCGCTTGCCAACTCCCCCATGGACGCGCCTGTTGTCATCACATCGTCCACGATCGCCACATGCTTGTCGCTTAGATCGGCAGGCGCGGTGCAGGCAAATGCCTGACGCATGTTCTTGTCGCGCTCCTTCCACGGCAGCGCGGATTGCGGCGGCGTATTGCGCACGCGTTCGCAGGCATTGGCGAGCAGCGGGATTTGCAGGTCGCGCGCGATACGACGCGCCAAAAGCAGGGACTGGTTGAACCCGCGTTCGCGCAAACGCAACGGGTGCAGCGGCATGGCCACCATGCAGTCGGGAAGCAGGGTGATGCGCTGCATTACAGCTTCTGCCAGGAAGTTGACCAGGATAAGCCGGTCGCGATATTTGAGCGCCTGAATCAGTTTGTCGAGCGGAAAGCTATAACTGAATGCCGCGACGGTGTGGTCGAAAGCGGGTGTTTGCGACAGGCACCGGCCGCAAAGATCGCTGCCCATGGTGGGCAGCGCGCAAACAGGGCAGTGGTCATGCGGCAGGCGCGGCAAATCGGCATCGCAGGCGCCGCAGCAAAGCCCGTCGTGGCTGCCTGCGCCGCACAACAGACAGGGTTGGGCGGGCAAAAATCGCGCAATTTTTGCGCCGATGTCAAACAAATGATGGGATAAAATAGACAAGTCGTTCCGTTCCTGAAATATTTCGGGGCGAAGACGTACTTTCGCCATTCTACTTGCTTGCCCATACAAATATGCAAAACAAAACTGTTGAATCCGCACGTCCCGCCAAGCCCGAACCAACACAACAGCACTGGAGCGTCGCTGCCGTCGAAGCCCTGTACAAATTGCCGTTCTCCGATCTGATGTACCGCGCGCAGCAAATACATCGCGAAAATTTCGATCCGAACGCAGTGCAGCTGTCCACCTTGTTGTCGATCAAGACAGGCGGCTGTACTGAAGACTGCGGCTACTGCACACAGTCGTCCTACCACTCGGCCGGGGTGGAAAACATGAAGATCCTGGACATCGAGGAAGTCCTGAAGGCCGCCAAGGCCGCCAAGAATGCCGGTGCCGGACGCTTCTGCATGGGTGCCGCCTGGCGCGAGCCCTCCGAGGAGGACATGACGGCGGTGGTGGAGATGGTCAGGGAAGTGCGCGCACTCGGCATGGAGACCTGCGCCACGCTGGGCATGCTCAACGACGAACAGACCGGGCAGTTGAAAGAAGCCGGTCTGGATTATTACAACCACAATCTGGATACCGCGCCCGAGTTCTACGGCAGCATTATCAGTACGCGCGACTACCAGGACCGTCTCGATACCCTGGAGCGCGTGCGCAAGGCCGGTATGAATGTTTGCAGCGGCGGCATTATCGGCATGGGCGAATCGCTGACGCAGCGTGCCGGTCTGGTGGCGCAGCTGGCCAATATGGACCCGTATCCCGAGAGCGTGCCGATCAACAACCTGGTCAAGGTCGAGGGCACGCCGCTGGCGGAAACCGAAGATCTCGACCCGCTGGATTTCGTGCGCACCATCGCCGTGTCGCGCATCACCATGCCGAAAGCCTTCGTGCGCCTGTCCGCCGGGCGCGGCGAGATGAGCGATGCGGTGCAGGCGCTGTGTTTTCTGGCCGGTGCCAATTCCATCTTCTACGGCGAGCAGTTGCTGACCACGGGCAATCCCGAAGTGGAACGCGACCGTGCGTTGATGGGCAAGCTGGGGTTGTACCCGCTTTCAAATCAAAACCATTAACCACAGGGGCGCAGAGAAACAGAATGTAGGATGGGTTGAGCGTGGCGATACCCATCGTTGCCCACATAAGTCTTTTGATGGGTATCGCTACGCTCAACCCATC
>JAYTUW010000097.1:0-11773 GCA_043744345.1 Sideroxydans sp.
CGAGACGCTGGTGCCGGGCGACATCGTCTTTTTGCAGTCCGGCGACAAGGTGCCCGCCGATCTGCGCCTGCTTTCGGTGAAGAACCTGCGCATCGAGGAAGCCGCACTCACCGGCGAATCCACTGCCGTCGAAAAGAACACCGACGCCGTGGACGAAAAAGCCGTGCTGGGCGACCGCTACTGCATGGCGTATTCGAGCACGCTGGTAGCGTACGGACAGGGCACGGGCGTGGTGATCGCCACCGCCGACGACACCGAGATCGGGCGCATCAGCGCGCTGCTGGATGAAGTCCAGACCATGACCACCCCGCTGCTGCGCCAGATGGATGTCTTCGGGCGCTGGCTGACCATCGCGATCATGCTACTGACCGTGGTCGCCTTCTTCATCGGCTGGCTGGTGCACGAGTTTGACATCGGCGATATGTTCATCGCCGCCGTCAGTATCGCGGTGGCGGCGATTCCGGAAGGGCTGCCGGCCGTGTTGACCATCACGCTGGCGCTGGGCGTGCAGCGCATGGCCAAGCGCAATGCCATCATCCGCCGCCTGCCCGCCGTCGAAGCGCTGGGCTCGGTGACGGTGATCTGCACCGACAAGACCGGCACCCTCACGCGCAACGAAATGACGGTGCAGCGCATAATCACCGCAGACCATGTGTTCGAGGTGAGCGGCGGCGGCTATGCGCCACGCGGCGAATTTTCAATCGGCGGCGAGGAAACCGATGTCTCCGGCGACGCCGCAGCAATGGCGCTAGTGCGTGCGGGATTATTGTGCAACGACGCGGCTTTGAACGAGGGCGGCGGGACATGGCAGGTTGCGGGCGATCCGACAGAGGCCGCACTCATCACACTGGCTATGAAGGCCGGACTGGACCCTTTGCTCGAACACGAATCGCTGCCGCGCACCGATCTCATCCCGTTCGAATCCGAGCATCGCTTCATGGCGACCTTGCACCACGACCATGCGGGACATGCTTTCATCATCGTCAAAGGCGCGGTCGAACAGGTATTGGCGATGTGCAGCCTGCAGCGCGGCTTGAACCCAGGCAACCCAACAGACAATGCCGACCACTTCCCCCTTTCGCAAAGGGGGACTGAGGGGGATTTTAGCAACCCGTCGGAACCCAAATCCCCCCTAGCCCCCCTTTTGCAAAGGGGGGAAAGTTATTTTGCGGTACAGCCTGACTCTATTGAACTTCCCGGATCTGGCGTAAGTGTTCCAATCGACTTGACGCTGTGGCACGGCAAAATGACCGAGACCGGCGCGCTCGGCCAGCGCGTGCTGGCACTGGCGCAGAAATCGGTTGAAGTCGGCAAACGCGAACTGAATTTCGATGACATGCAAAGCGGGTTCACGCTGCTCGGTCTGGTCGGCATCACCGATCCGCCCCGCGAAGAAGCCATCGCCGCCGTGCGCGATTGTCATTCAGCCGGCATCCGCGTCAAGATGATCACGGGCGACCATGCCGATACGGCGAGTGCCATCGCCGTGCAATTGGGCATAGGCAACGGTCTGACCCTGAGCGGCATCGAACTGGACGCGATAGATGAGGCGGCATTGTGCCAGGCGGTGCGCGACGTGGATGTGTTTGCGCGCGCCAGTCCGGAACACAAGCTGCGTCTGGTGCAGGCCCTGCAAACCAATGGCGAGATCGTCGCCATGACCGGAGACGGCGTGAACGACGCACCGGCATTGAAGCGCGCCGACATCGGCGTGGCCATGGGCATGAAAGGCACGGAAGTCGCCAAGGAAGCCGCCGAAATGGTGCTGACCGACGACAACTTTTCCACCATCGCGCATGCGGTGGAAGAAGGCCGCACCGTCTACGACAACCTCAAGAAAGCCATCGTGTTCATCATGCCGACCAACGGCGGCGAGGCCGGCATGGTGCTGATCGCCATCCTGTTCGGCATGACGCTGCCGATCACGCCGGTGCAGATCTTGTGGATCAACATGGTCACGGCGGTCACGCTGGCATTGGCATTGTCGTTCGAAAAATCCGAGGCGGATGTGATGCAGCGCCCGCCGCGCGCAGTCGGCGAACCGCTACTGTCGGGCTTCATGATCTGGCGCATCGTTTTTGTTTCCGCGTTGTTGACCGCAGGCCCCACGGCGCTGTTCCTGTGGGAAAGCGCGCGCGGCATCGGCATTGAGGCGGCACGCACTGTCGCGGTCAATGCGCTGGTAATCGGCGAAATGGCTTACCTGTTCAACTGCCGCTATCTGCTCGCCCCGGTGCGCAGCTGGACGGACTTCACCGGCAATATCTACGTGCTGTTCACCGTCGCCATCCTGGCGCTGATTCAGGCGATATTCACCTACTCACCGTTCATGCAGAACTTGTTCGGCGTTGCCGCAATCGACCCGGCTGCCTGGGGGCGCATCCTGGCGTTTGGAGTGGTGTTGTTTGTGGTGGTGGAAGTGGAAAAAGTAGTGATCCGGCGCATCAAGGAACCGTAATCACCGCTATTCGTCATCGTCCTCACCGGCGATCACACGGCGCGGAACCGTGGCGGGGTCGGCGGTGATGGCGCGGTATATCTCCACCCGGTCGCCCGGCTTGAGCAGTGTATCCAGCTCGGCAACCTTGCTGAAGATTCCCAGCTTGCACTGGACAAGATCTATAGCTGGGAATTTTTGCAGGATGCCCGATTGCTCGATGGCCTGCTGTACCGTGGTTTCATCCGGCACTTCGATGCGCAGCCAGAGTTGCTGCGCGGGTTCGGAATAGGCGACGCCGACTTGCATGTTTATTCTCCTAACTCGCAGCCGTTTCCGGCATGGCTACAGTTGCACGTGCAGCCTTGCGGCTCTCAATCACACGCTTGCCTGCCAGCAAAAAACCCAACACCATGAACCCGCCCGGTGGCAGGATCATTAACAAGTATCCCTTGTAGTCGGGGATTACGGTCGTTTCCAGAAAGGCAAAAGCCGATCCCAGCAAGAGATGCGCATTGGCGAACAGTGTGCCAGCACCCAGTACCTCGCGGATACCGCCGATCAAAGTCAGTGCGAAAGTGAATCCCAGCCCCATCATCAAACCGTCCATCGCCGCCTCGCCCACTCCGACCTTGGCGGCAAACGCCTCGGCACGACCGAGCACGGCGCAGTTCGCCACGATCAGCGCGATATACAGGCCCAGCACTTTATATAAGTCATGCGCCCAGGCATTCAGGCTCACATCCACCAGCGTCACCAGCGTAGCGATTAACACGATGTATACAGGGATGCGCACATCCGGGCTGATGAGATCGCGCACAGCCGAGATGATGGCATTCGAAGCCAGCAATACTGCCGTGGTCGCCAACCCCATACCGAGTCCGTTGGTTGCACTGCTGGTCACAGCCATGGTCGGGCACATGCCGAGGATCTGTGCGAAGACGATGTTGTTGTCCCACAGGCCGTCTTTCGCGATACGTCCATAGTTTCCGCTCATTTTTTCACTCCTTCAGCTACAGATTCATCCAGCAATGCAACCCGGTTCTGTTCGAAGAATTCCAATCCCTGCTTCACCGCCTTGACCACGCCACGCGGTGTAATGGTCGCACCGGCGAACTGGTCGAACACGCCCCCGTCCTTCTTCACGCCCCACTTTTCTACAGGTGGCTCGCCCAGCCATTTTCCCTCGAACGAATGTATCCAGTTACCCTTGGCTGGTTCGATCTTGTCGCCCAGTCCCGGCGTCTCGGCATGCTTGATCACACGCACACCAAGTATCTTGCCCTCGCGCGACACTCCCATCACACACACCAGCGCCCCAGCATAGCCGTGACCGATCATGCGGTACACCACTGCTTCCACCTTGCCATCGCGGCGCCCCCTGTACACAAGCACATCGCCCTCCTTACCCGGCAGAGTGAGCGTGTCTTTCAGCAGGTCGTTTTCGTATTCGCCGGGCAGCACTTGTGTGAGCGATTGCTTGAGATCGGCCGCTTCCGCCGCCTTGATGTCCGCCTCGGTCAAACGGGAGGCGATCGCCAGTGCGGCACTGGTCAGCAACGCCACGCTGCCGAGCAATACCCCCTGGTAAAGCAACTTGCCGCGCAATTGTTCGAGACTCATCTCATGTTCCTTTATTCGCAGTAATCGACACACCCTTGCGGTCGCGTCCGTAGATGCGCGGCTTGACGTACTGGTCGATGATCGGTGTGGCGGTGTTCATCAGCATCACGGCGAAGGCAACCCCTTCCGGATACCCGCCCCAGGTGCGGATGATCCAGGTCAGCAAACCGCATCCAAGTCCGAAGATAAATTGCCCGGCCGCCGTGTTGGGCGAAGTCACCGGATCAGTCACAATAAAAAACGCGCCCAACATCAAACCGCCAGACAGCAAGTGATACAACGGTCCGGCATAGTGGTTGGCATTGATCGCGTTGAAAACCAGTGCGGGTACAGCGACGCCAAGCAGCATGGCGACCGGCGCATGCCAGGTGATGATGCGGCATGCGATAAGGAACAATCCGCCCAGCAACAGCAGCACCGCAGCCGTTTCACCCAGACTCCCGGCGCGGCTACCCCACAGCGCATCCATTGGAGCGTAATAACCAACCAGCGCCTGATCCAGGCCGACTCCGCGTGTAAATTCGGTCTTCACGTGCCCCAGCAATGATGCGCTGGCCATGCCGTCTACGGGCTGACTCAAGAACGTGATGTGCAGACTTTCCAGCCAGCCGGGTGCATGTGCCGAACCCAGCGGCGCAGGCGCGACCCAGGTCGTCATTTCCAGCGGGAACGAGATCAGCAGCATCACGCGCGCAGCCATCGCCGGATTGAACGGGTTTTGTCCCAGTCCGCCGAACACCTGCTTGCCGATGATGACGGCGAAAAGGCTGCCGAGCACGGCGATCCACCAGGGGGCGAACGGCGGCAGCGAGATCGCCAGCAGCCATGCGGTCAGGATTCCGGAACCGTCCATGAGTGCCGGACGCACTGCACGATCTTGCAGACGCACGACGAATGCTTCGCCCACGATGGCGGCGATCAGCGACACCGCCCACAAGTTGACCGCCGGCCAGCCGTAGAGCCAGGAACCGAACAAGGTGGCGGGCGTGAGTGCGAGCAGCACGGTGCCCATCACTTTGCCGATGGAGACAGGCGCGTGGGCGTGGGGGGAATGGGCGATGGGGTTCATGATTATTCCAATCTTTCCAAAACTGTCGCCAAAGCCCCTCTCCCGCAAGCGGGAGAGGGGTTGGGGTTAACCAGCCACTTGGTTGACGTCTTTTGGCAACCTAGTGGAATGGCTAGTTGTTTCTTCAGAGGGTCGTTGCCGAACAGCGTCACGTGTTGCTCAAAGCCCCTCATCCCCAGCCCTTCCCCCGCCTGCGGGGGAAGGGAGTAAAAGCATGTTGCTTGGCTCATGCCGCCTCCTCTGCAGCTTTGGCTGCGGCTTCTTTTGCGGCGCGTTCCTTCGCTTCACGCGCGGCTTTGCGTTTCGCCGCGGCTTCGGCGCGATCGCGCTCGATACGCGCAATGCGTTCGTTGCGGGCGTCCGCCAATTTTTTGGTGGCTTCCTGCTTTAGTTTCACGCGCTCCTGCTCCATCAACTCGCCCTTGGCAAAGTTGAAGTAATGCACTAGCGGGATATGCGACGGGCACACGAACGAACAACAGCCGCAGGCGATGCAGTCCTTCAGTCCCAGATTTACGGCACCGCTCGAATCACCGGCGCGGATATGCGCGGCCATATCCAGCGGCAACAGGCCGACCGGACAGGCGCGCACGCAACTTGAACAGCGAATGCAGGCCGCTGGCTGGACGCTGGCAATCTCGCTGGAGGTCAGTGCCAAAATTCCGCTGGTCCCTTTCACCATCGGCACTGCGGCAGAACCCAGTTGAGTGCCCATCATCGGCCCGCCCAAAACCAGGCGGGCTGGTTTTTCGCTGAAGCCGCCGCAGAATTCAAACAGGGTTTCAACCAGCGTTCCGATCGGCACTTCCAGATTGCCCGGTTCTTTCACCGCTCCTCCGCTGACTGTCACCAGTCGCGATACCAGCGGACGACCGAATCTGACTGCATCGCGTACGGCGTATGCCGTTGCCACGTTGTGTACCAGCACGCCGATATCGGCAGTACGTCCGTCGGCCGGGACTTCGCGCCCGGTCAGCGCGCGAATCATCTGTTTATCCCAGCCCATCGGGTACATCGCGGGAACTGCGATCACCTTCACCTCTGTGCCGACCGCTGCCTCGCGCATGGCTGCCAGCGCCTGCGGCTTGTTTTCCTCGATGCCGACCAGCACTTCTTCCGCCCCCGCGCCGTAACAGATGAGACGCGCGCCCTCGATGACTGCCGCGGCGCGCTCGCGCATCAGACGGTCATCGCAGGTGATATAGGGTTCGCACTCGCCGCCGTTGATGATGAGCGTGCGTACATTGTTCTTGCGCGACAGATTCAGTTTCACCGCCGAGGGGAACGTTGCTCCGCCCATACCCACGATACCGGCAGCGGCCACGCGCGCCGCGATCTGGTCCGGCGTCAGTGCGAACGGGTCGCTCACGATCTCGGTGTCTATCCAGCGGTCTTCGCCGTCCGCTTCAATGGTGATGGTCGGGGCGGTGAGCCCGGACGGGTGCGCCGCCTGGAAATCGCCGATGGCAACAACACGCCCGGAGGTCGGCGCATGGATGGCAGCAGAGATGAACCCCTGGCTGGAACCGATGAGCTGACCCTTCAGAACTGTATCGCCCACATTCACCAGCGGATTGGCCGGTGCGCCCACATGTTGCAGCAAAGGGACGTGGAGATGCTTGGGCATCGGCAGGACGCGGATGGCACGATCCGCGGCCAGCTCTTTGCGCCCTTCCGGATGTACCCCGCCGCGTAATCTAAAGAGTTTCATGCGGCACTCCTTGCAGGAGCCAGCTTGCTGGCGAAAGAACTCACCATATTCGCCAGCAAGCTGGCTCCTACAGCATGTTCCAACCTCAATGGTTGACAGGGGTTCATACCGCCCCTCCAACCACCGGCTTGTGCCAATACCAGCCGTGCAGCGTCACCGGGACAGGCTGCAGCTTGACCGACTCGGTCGGGCAGACCTCTTCACATTTTCCGCAGGCGGTACACGCCTCGCGGAACACGGAATGGATCTGCTGTGCCGCGCCCATGATGGCGTCGGTGGGGCAGACCTTGAAGCAACGCGTGCAACCGATGCATATTTCTTCCTTCACCTCGGCGATCATCGGTACGCTGTCTTTCACATCGGAAAGGTTGGCTTCGACACCCAGTTTCAGCGCCAGCGCCTGCACCACGGCACGGCCGCCGGGCGGGCAAAGCGTGACGGGAGCGATGCGGTCGGCCAATGCCTGCGCCGCTCCCGCACAGCCGGGGAAGCCGCATTGTCCGCATTGGGAACCGGGCAGAATGGATTGGATCTCGGCAATCAGGGGATTGCCTTCAACTTCGAGCTTGCGTGCGGAATAGCCGAGGAAAAGTCCCATGGCTGATCCGAGAAGTGTCAGGCTGATGACGGCGACGAACATTTCTTTCTCCTGTTAGACCAAACCGGCGAAGCCCATGAAGGCCAGAGCCAGCAAACTTGCCGTGATGAATCCGATGGGCGCTCCGGCAAAGGCGGGTGACACTTGTGCCAGCGCCAGCCGTTCGCGCAATCCGGCGAACAACACCATGACCAGCGTGAACCCGGCAGCCGAGCCAAAGCCGTACAGCAGGCTCTCCACAAAGGGCAGCTTTTCCTGGGTGGTCAGCAACGGTATGCCCAGCACGGCACAGTTGGTGGTGATCAGCGGCAGATAGATGCCCAGCACCTGATACAACGCGGGATTGGTCTTGCGCACCACCATCTCTGTGAACTGGACCACGACAGCGATGACAAGGATGTAAACAAGGATGCGCAGATAAACCATACCCAACGGCACAAGCAGCCAGTGCTCCAGCATCCAGCACGAGGCTGAGGCCATGGTCATCACAAAGGTGGTGGCCAGCCCCATGCTCATGGCGGTGTCGGTTTTCTTGGAGATACCCATAAACGGGCACAGCCCCAGAAATTTCACCAGCACCACGTTGTTCACCAACACGGTACTCAGCAACAGCAACAAGTATTCACGCATTTCGATCGTCTCCTGTGCCCTTAATTGCAAGCGGCGTGCCAAACCATAGAGGGCAATAGGGAGCCGCACAGAATCAGGCGCTTGGTGCACAAATGCACCAGAGCGGTGCGGTAAACCTTTGTCATTGTCGGGTCAGGTCGTGCACCGATGTAGCAAACACAACAACCGGCCTGGTTGCTCCCTTCTTCCCGCAGGCTGGAGAAGGGCTGGGGTTGAGGGACGTTGGATACCGAATATCGTTTTGCCGAGTTTCCACACCCCTCACCCCAGCCCTCTCCCGCCCGCGGGCGAGGGAGTAAATTTCGGCGGGCACAGATATTGCTGAACTATATATATCTGCATGAACTGGAAACATCATGGCCAAGCCAACCGCACCACAGGAAGCATCCACACAGCCCTCCGCCAAAGGTGGCAGCACCGTACCGCCGCATCTTTTCAGGCAGGCGGTGGAACAAGCCGCGCTGGCCATCTCCATCACCGATGCGCATGCCAACATCCTGTATGCCAACGGCGCGTTCCAGCGCATCACCGGTTATGAGCAGACAGAGATCGTCGGCCACAACGAATCCATCCTGTCTTATCGCGTGACGCCCAAGCTGGTGTACGAAACCTTGTGGGCACAGATCCAGCGGCAGCGTCCGTGGAACGGCCTGCTGGTCAACAAGCGCAAGGACGGTAACCGTTATCTGGCGGATGTGACCATCACGCCCGTGGTGGGCGAAGAAGGTTTGACCACGCATTACCTCGGTATGCACCGCGACGTGACCGAAGTGCACCGACTGGAACGCCAGGTGCAGAATCAAAAGACATTGATCGAATCGGTGGTGGATGCGGCGCAGGTCGCCATCGTGTTGCTCGACGAAAAAGAGCGCGTACTGCTGGATAACCAGGAATACAAGAAACTGATCGGCGATCTGGGCAAGGAACCAGCCGTCAGGCTGCTCGCTGTCCTGCGCGCGCAGATGGGCGATGTCTTCGCCAAAGCCTACGACAAGCACCGCAATATCGCCGCGCGCGAAGTGTGTATCGAAACATCCGGCCGCCCTACACGCTGGTTCTCCTGCGCGATATCCTGGTTCGAGGAACACGATGTCGGTGCGGACGCGTTCTACGATCCGCAACGCCGCCACTATCTGCTGCTCACCATTCAGGACATCAGCGAACTCAAGCGTCAGCAGGAAGCGCTGCGCATCAACAGCCTGCGCGCGCTGCTCTCGGAGCAGGAGCGTATCCAGGGGCTGCGCGAGACGCTGGCCGGGGCAGTGTACCAACTGGAAGGCCCGCTCAACATGCTGAGCGCCGCGGCCAAGATGATGGAACGCAAACGCGAGGGCAACGACCTGCCCGCTGCCAGCGCTCTGGAAGAAGCGATCCGGCAAAGCCGCGAAGTGCTGGAGACGCTGCGCGCCTGCATTCCGGACCAGGCCATCGAGGCGATGCAGCCCGTGAATCTCAACGAAGTGCTGGTCGATGTGCTCAAGCTCACCACCGGCAGCCTGCTGGGTGCCGGGATCGTGGTGGAATGGACTCCCTCCGGCGACACGTCGGTGGTCTCCGGCAACCCAGGACAACTGACCAATCTGTTCAAACAACTCGTCACCAATGCAGTCGAGGCAGTAAACGACCGGCGCGGCGGACAGCGCGAACTGCGCATCAACTGCACCTCGCGCGCCGACCATATCGAAGTGTTCGTGGAAGACAGCGGGCCGGGCATCCCGGACGATCTTCGCTATAAAGTATTCCAACCCTTCTTCACCACCAAGGGCGCGGCGCGCCAGCATCTGGGCCTCGGCCTGGCCATGGCGCAGGAAGTGGTAACCCGCCACGGCGGCACCATAGACATCGACCCGAAGTATCACACCGGCTGCCGCGTGCGCGTGCAACTGCCTTTTGCATCGGGAGCCCATCATGTCTGACCAACGCGTAGAAAGAAGATCCACCCACGAGCTGGATCTGCTGCGTTCCGAGCTGGACACGCTGTATCAGGTGAGCAAGGTATTGTCGCGCTCGCTCAATCTCAAGGAAACGCTGGACGGCGTGCTGCACGCGCTGCATGAAGGCGTGGCACTGGAGCGCGGCATGGTGAGTTTAATGGATGCGGCCAGCGGCGAATTGCAGGTGTCGCTTGTATATGGCATCTCCGATGCCGTCACGGAAGAAGTCAGCTATCTGCCCGGCGAGGGTGTGGTCGGCACCATCCTGAAGACCGGCCAGAGCATCGTTGTCGATTGCATCATGGATGAACCGCGCTTCCTGAGCCGCATGGGCATCTACAACCCGCAGGGTGCTTTTGTCGGGGTACCCATCCGCGTCGGCCAGAAAGTGATCGGCGTACTCGCCGCGCAGCCCGCCCCCAGCATCAACAAGCAACTCGGCGAATACCAGCATTTTCTGGAGATGGTCGGCAACCTGATCGGCCAGAGCGTGCGTCTGTCGCAGGACGTGGCGGAAGAGAAAAAGGAAATCTCGGAAGAGCGCGATGTGCTGCGCCGCACCGTGCGCGGCAAATACGGTTTCGACAACATCATCGGACATACCCAGTCGATGCGCCGCATCTTCGAGCAGGTGCGACTGGTGGCGAAATGGAATACCACCGTGCTGATACGCGGCGAGACCGGCACCGGCAAGGAACTCATCGCCAACGCCATCCATTACAACTCGCCGCGCGCACGCGGCAGCTTTGTAAAACTCAACTGTGCGGCCTTGCCCGAGACCTTGCTGGAAAGCGAACTGTTCGGCCACGAGAAAGGCGCCTTCACCGGTGCAGTCGCGCAACGCAAAGGACGTTTTGAGCAGGCCGAAGGCGGCACCGTGTTCCTCGACGAGATCGGCGAGATATCCGCCTCGTTCCAGGCCAAGCTGTTGCGTGTGTTGCAGGAAGGCGAACTGGAAAGAGTCGGCGGCACCAAGACGATCCATGTGGATGTGCGCGTGGTCGCGGCGACCCACCGCGACCTGGAAGCCGAAGTGGAGAAAGGCCGTTTCCGCGAGGACTTGTACTACCGCCTCAACGTGATGCCGCTGTTTCTGCCGCCGCTGCGCGACCGCATGGAAGACATCCCGGAGATCGCACGCTTTCTGGTGGAAAAGGTCAGCACCAACCAGGGTCGCCAGCTCAGCCTCACCGATGCCGCGCTGCGCATCCTCATGCACCACGACTGGCCGGGCAACGTGCGCGAACTGGAGAACTGTCTGGAACGCGCCTCGGTGATGACCGAAGGCAACGTCATCGACCGCGATGCCATCCTGCTCACCGGCATCGACGAAAAAATCACGGCGAACCGCGGCGTGATTCAGGAGTTGAATCTGGACGACCCCAACCTGGATGAACGCGAGAAAGTGATCGCGGCGCTGGAACAGGCGGGCTGGGTACAAGCCAAAGCCGCGCGCCTGCTGGATATGACGCCGCGCCAGATCGCTTACCGGATACAGACGCTGAATATCAAGGTGCGGCAGATCTAAGGAAGCACTGATTTATTCGGTTTCGTCGTTCCCGCGCAGGCGGGAACCCAGTTAAATAAAGACACTGGATCCCCGCCTGCGCGGGGATGACGAATAAATCAGCGTTTCCCTAATAACTGTTCGTGCCGAACCCTTAGACTGACCTATGGAAGCGCCGACGCCCCCGCCGGCATCTTTCAACCAAAATAATCCATTAGAGCGATCGTGTGTTGTAGGAGCCCGACTTGTCGGGCGATGTTTGCG
>JAYTUW010000098.1:0-43722 GCA_043744345.1 Sideroxydans sp.
CGTTTTCGTTCCGATCTGTTCTATCGCATCAACGTCGTCGTACTGCGCGTGCCGCCGTTGCGGCAACGCAGGGAAGACATTCTGCCGCTGGCCTTGTTCTTCCTCGATCACTTCAACCGCAAGTTCGGCAAGACGGCCGGGCCGTTTACCGCAGAGACGAGCGCCGTCCTTGAAACGGCCTACTGGGCCGGCAATGTGCGCGAACTGAAACATACGATCGAACGCGCCGTGGTCATCAATTCAGGCGGACCGGTCATTCCCGCGGATCTGGGAATGACAACGAACCCAGCGGCGAGCGGGATGCCTGCCGGGACATTGTTGCCCTTTCGTGAGGCGAAACAACAGTTCGAACACGATTATTTCACCCGGCTGCTGCAACTCACCGATGGAAACATTTCGGAATCGTCGCGCCTTTCCGGCGTTGCGCGGCAGAACATCTACACGCATTTGACGCGCGCGGGAATTGTCATTAAATCGTGACAGCTGTCACGATTTAATGATGACACGCCTGTTTTTTCAATAAGCGTCCAACCCTCTAACTACCCGTATTTACAAATAATTCTCTTCGCTTCGCATTGGCACATGACTTGCTGACATTCAGTTGGCGCCTGGCGCTGTGACTTTGATAACCAGGCAAAAGTCCGATGTCTGTCCGAGAAGGGGAACAAAATGAGAGTCAAGCAAAGCGTAACTCCGAGGTCTGCTTTACGGAGCATGTTGGTTCTTTCCGCACTATTTGAATTGCTGTTGCTATGCAGTCCAAGTGCAAATGCAGTGCCTTCCTATACGCGCCGATATGGTGTCGAGTGTTCAACCTGCCACAGTGTCTGGGGTGCGTTGACTGCGGCAGGCAATACCTTCAAGCTCAGCGGTTACCGTGCCATTTTTGGTGTCGACCTGAAACCGGACACTGAGGATATCGAGATCAATCATGGTTCACTGGTGATGCCCACGACGCTTCCCCTGTCGTTCGTCACGGGAGTCGGTTACGACAGCAGGACGGAGAAAAGATCTTTCAACGGCGGCGGAACCTTGAGCCAGACCGGATCGTCGATCGCGCTGGAAGATGCCAGCCTCTTCATGACTTCTCCCATTGGCAAGAATCTGTCTGCCTTTGTCGAATTCCCGATGTACGAGGCCAGAGCCTGGGAGTTCACGCCGACCGGTCTTTCAGCGGTAACGGCCGGCAACTTCACCGGCGCTCCAAAGAACATCCAGTTCGCGACCGAGAAGCCCGGTTTTGAAGTGGCGAAGTTCTTCTGGAACAACCTTCTTGGCGATAGTGTGCCGCGCGACAGCGTCAACCTCTTGTTCGGTATCACCCATCTGCCGCTGGCCTATTCACCGGGTAAGGTCAGGCTGCCGGTCAACCAGGATCTGATCTATGAAAGACGCGCGCTGGACCTGATCAGCAGGGTTGACCCCGCAACCTTGCTGGGGACGTCCGATGAAGGGTTGTTCCGCCTGAGCGAACCGCAAGGCATCATCGAACTGTTCGGCATGTTTGTCCCGGGGCATGACGATATGGCGGATGCCAAGACCAACATGTGGGCCGAATACCATGTGGGTATCAGCAATGGCAGCAATGCGAGCGGCGACAACAATTCGCTCAAGGATATCTATGGGCGTTTCACGCTGCGCGCCAAGGGCCAGTCACTCGGCTTCTTCGCCTATCACAGTGGGGATACCTACGATGACACGCTGCGTGCGGCCGGAGCATTGGGAGGGATCATGTCCGGTGCCCAGGTCTCCAACAAGCATTCCACCTACGGCCCCAACTTCACCTTGAGCCTGGCACCGTTCGGCACGCCGGTCTGGCTGGACAACGACATCCTGTTCCGGCGTGAAAGCAGCCCGACCGGATATGGCGTGGCCTTCAACTGGAAGGGCGGCATGCATCAACTCAACTGGCAGTACTCCAAGTTGACCATGGCCTATTTGCGCTATGACTGGGTAACGGGTGACCGCTTCAACGATACCGTCGCGGGAGGAAGTACGCTGGTTGAGCCACGCGAGAAGGACTACGTGCTCGGCGTGCAGACGCTGGTCGCCCCGAACCTCAAGTTGATCGGGGAATACCGCGATCACAAGTTCGACGATCTGGCAGGCGGCGGTTATCTCAAGGATAACGGCTATACCCTGCGTTTCATGATGGGCTTCTAATCCGAGTGTGATTGGTGGGGGACGCCCCCCACCTCAGTGTCGGTTCATATACCCGAGCTTGATAGGAGTAAATAAATGAAATCCTCTAAACGGAGTCTGTTGGCTGCCGCAGTGGTTGCAGGCTTGTCATTGGCCGGATATGCCATTGCGGCAGATATGGTCAAACTGGAAGAAACCTGTACCAGTTGTCACGGCAAGGACGGGGCCAGCACTGAGTCGGACGTGCCCATCATCGGCGGTATGTCGCAGGGCTACATCGAGTTCAACCTGGCTGCCTATCAGAAGAAGATAAGGCCATGCCCGGCGGCAAAGGTGAAGACCGGGCCGAACAAGGGCAAGAATATGGATATGTGTGAAATCACCAAGAGTTTGAGTGAGGCCGACATTACGCAACTGGCAAAATTCTATTCCGGCAAGAAGTTCGCCCGCGTTGTTCAGAATTTCGATCCTGAACTGGCAAAGAAGGGAAAGTCAATTCATCAGCAAAACTGCGAGAAGTGTCACAACAATGACGGCACTGATTCGAAAAACGATGCCGGTATCCTTGCCGGGCAATGGACACCGTACCTGAGGTTGACCTTCGAGGACTACAAATCGGGTAAACGTCACATGGAACAGAAAATGAAACCCAATATAGATAAGCTGGACAAGGATGGAATCGAGGCTCTGTTGAACTACTACTCGAGCGTCAAGTGACTCCAAATCCCGCAACCGGACGGAAATCCACGAACTGTAATGATCAGTGAGGTCGAAAAATGACGACGCCGAACACCGGGCAGGAAAAGAAATTGAGCCGCTGGCAGCTTATTTGGCAACAGCAGAAAAAGTGGTACTTCCTGTTCATGCCCGTGGGCGGGCTGTTGATGTTCGTCGCAGGTATCATCTTCTGGGGCGGTTTCAACACTGCGCTCGAGGCGACGAACACCGAGACGTTCTGTATTACCTGCCACGAAATGCGAGACAACGTTTTTCAGGAATACAAACAAACAGTCCACTACAAGAATGCTGCGGGCGTTCGCGCCACCTGTCCTGATTGCCATGTTCCACGCCCCTGGTTTTACAAAATCAAGCGCAAGATCCAGGCATCCAACGAGTTATTGCACAAAGCGTTAGGGACCATCGATACACGTGAAAAATTCCTGGCACATCGTCAAGAGCTGGCAGAGCACGTCTGGGAAACAATGAAGTCTTCGGACTCGCGCGAATGCAGGAACTGTCACGCGCAAATCTTCATGGACCTGGAGAAGCAGGACCGCATTGGCAGAAAGGAACATGCATCCATGGCAGAGACCGGAAAAACCTGCATCGACTGCCACAAAGGTATTGCGCATGAAATGCCGGAAGGGTCGTAAGATTTAAGGGAACATTAATCAGTGTGGGAGCGCCGACGTCTCGTCGGCACGGAAGTGTAAATTGCCGACGAGACGTCGGCGCTCCCATGCATCCAGCGTTACTTTCCGAGCAATGCCGAGAACACTTGCTGCGCCAAACTTCCGACCGCTTGCAGCGGATGTGCGCGTATCTCTTTTTCCTGTTCGGCCATCATCAGGAATAGACCATCCATCGCCTTGCGCGTGATGTAGTCGTCGAGGTGGGCATCTTGCTGTTTGACCAGTCCGAGCTTGGCACCTTTTCCGGCGAAGCGGTCGTAGCTTTGTGCAAAGCTGACCTTCTGCATGGATTGATTGACGATGGGTTTGAATTTTTCGCCCAATGCAGTTTCCGTGTTGTGGCGGAAATATTGTGTGGCAGCATCGTCGTTGCCGAGCAGAATGTCTTTGGCATCGGTGACGGTCATGTTCTTTACTGCACCGATCAGCAGCGCCTTTGCTTCCGGCACAGCAGCTTCGGCGGCACGGTTCATGGAAGTCGCGAGTTCATCCGAATACTTGCCCAGACCGAATTTGCGCAGCGCGCGATCCACCTTTTGCAGGTTTTCCGGCAATGGGATGCGCACTTTGTCGTTTCCCAGGTAACCGTTTTCCTTGGCGAGGTTTTTGACGGCGGTCTCCGCGCCTTGGGTGAGGGCCTGTTTCAGGCTGTCGGTTTGTTGCTGCGCGGTAAATTGCGCCAATCCCGAGGGTTTAGTGGCGGGCACATTCGCATTCGAGCTTGCTGCGGGTTGTTGCAGTTCGTCGAGTTTGGCTTTGAGGTCATCCAGGTTGAAGGCTGCGGCGGGCACGCTCATCGCGAGCATGCCGACGAGTGTCGCTAACTGAGCAATATGTTGTTGAGTGGTCATGGTGTCGCTCGTTTTACACAACCATCCCGAGCCTGGAATATGGAAACGCTTTTTGATACGCATAATATGTTCTTTTCTTTTCAAACCTACTGGATCGATCCGGTGGTTGTGATGGAATAGGGATTCGTACCCGCCGCCACGTCCGCTATTCCGATGCGGGTGAGTGCTCCGTTGAGGGGGTTGATTGTGTATGCAGAAACGCCATCGCTGTAATTGGCCACATAGACGAACTGGCTGGTGGGGTCGACGCTAGCAGCATAGGGGTGCCCTCCAGGCATATCTGCACCAATATTTGTCAGTACTCCTGTGTTGTTATCGATAGTGTAGACCGAGACATGATTGCCATTTGACACGTAAACAATTTCGCTATTGGGATCGATGGTGATGGATTGTGGGCTACCTGAAGTCGCGAAGTTGGACGCAATAGTGGCGCCACATGGTGTTGCAGTAGTTGCTACGCAACCGACCTGTGTTAATGCGCCAGTATCAGGGTTAATTTTATAGGCTGAAATATCCGAGGAATAATAATTTGTAACATAAGCGTACTTTCCTGTGGGATCTACAGTGACTGAGTTGGGATTCGATCCCGCCGCGAAGTTGGCCGGATTCGTGACGCCGCAGCCCGCTGTCCCCGCTGCCCCGCAAACGATTTGGGTCAACGCACCTGTTGAGGGGTTGATTCTGTAAGCCGAAACGTCATAGGAGTAAGGGGCTGCAGCAGAGGCCGTCTGCCAGTTGGCGACGTAGGCGAACTTGCCTGAAGGGGTGATGGTGATGGAAATGGGGCTTTTGCCCGCTGCCACGTCTGTTGAGCCAATGCGATTGAGCACTCCGGTGATAGCATTGACGGTATAGGCGGATACGGTACCTGATGCCATATTGGCGACATAGGCGTATTTCCCAGACGGGTCAATGATTAGAGATCGAGGCCCCAATCCTGCCGCGAAGTTGGCCGGAGTAGTCGCATCGCAACCCGATCCGCAAACAACCTGCTTCAGAGCACCAGTGCTGGCGTTGATGGTGTATGCCGAAACTCCATCGCCGGTATTTGCTACATAAGCAAACTTGCCGGACGGGTCTACGCTGATAGACGATGGGTATGCTCCTGCCGCAAAATTGGCGGCAATAGTGGTACCACAAGGTGTACTCACTGTCGTCCCGCACGGAACCTGTGTTAGCCCCCCACTTTTTGGATCAATGGTGTAAGCCGAAATGTCGTTGGAGTTATTGTTTGCCACATAGGCGAACTTCGGCGTGTACGCGACTGGTGCAGTGCCGTTGACCAAGGCAATCGACATGGAGCTGCCGGAGGCAGCAGTGCCGAGCGACGTCAACCCCCCATTGGCATCGATGGCGAAGGCAGAAGCGAAGCCCATGCTCGACGCGGTGTAGGCGAACTTACCCGTGGGGTCGACAATGATGGATTCCGGATAGGATGTCACCACGTCCTGACCGATGTGACTCAACGCCCCTGTACTGGCGTTAATAGAGTAAGTCGAGATGGTGCCGGAGTTGCTATTTCCCACAAAGGCGAACTTGCCTGCAAGGTCGAAGGCAATGCAGAAGGGATACACACCCGCTGTGAAGTTGGTCGTAGTGCCCAGCCCGGTACAACCTGCTGTACCGGCAGTGCCGCAACTGATTTGAGTCAATGCTCCCGTTGTGGGGTTGATTTTGTAGGCCGAGACATCGTCGGAGGTTTCATTCGCGGCGTAGACGAACTTGCCTGTGGGATCTACGGCGACGAAATGCGGATTAACGCCCGATGCCGCCACACCGGCGCTTTTAAGTGCGCCTGTACTGGTGATCGTGTAAGCAGAGATGTAACTGGCGCCTTGATTGATCGAGTCGACATTCGCCACGTAGACGAACCTGCCCGCAGGATCGATGGCGATGGAAACCGGGTTAACTCCTGCTGCGAAGTTGGCTGCAACAGTGCTGCCACAACCTGGTGTTCCCGATGTTGACCCGCAAATGACAGGTGTCAGTAAACCAGTGGTTGGTGCGATGGAGTAGGCAGAAACGTCGTTGGTGCCGTAATTTGGTGCGTAAGCAAACCGCCCGGTTGGGTCGATCGTTACTTTGTATGAACCTCCTCCCGCCACATCTGTACCTATTTGGGTGAGCGCACCGGAGTTGGCATCGATGGAGTAGGTTGAGATGGTATTGGGGCCACTATTCGTAACATAGGCATATTTGCCCGAAGGATGCACTGTAATCCCCATAGTTCCTGCCCCTGTTGCCACAAAACCATGGGCACGCAGTTTCCCGGTGCTGGCATTGACGGTGTAGATAGAAACAGTGTTGTCATCCAAGTTGGCGACATAAGCGAAGCGCGGCGCAGATATCGCAGGGGGGGGCACACTAATTACCGTTGGACCAGTCCCTCCTCCACAGGACACAAACAAGGCGGCCAACATCGATATCAATAACCTGTGAGCAACTGTGTATATGCGCTTAGCCATCGTTTCATCCCTGTGATAGTGGAAAAATCAAGGGCAAATCAAGTGACCATTGGAGTCGAACTCCACGGGTTGCTTGATTTGCCGTAAATTGCCTGATCGTAATACGCCCCTCACCGCGAAGGGATAGCGTGCGTTACTGAGGTGATTATTGTTTCTTCTTCGGCGGCATGAGGTCGGTGATGGTGCCTTCCGCCATTTCTGCCGCGAAGTTGAAAGTTTCCGACAGCGTCGGGTGCGGGTGGATGGTGAGGCCGATGTCTTCCATGTCCGCACCCATCTCCAGCGCCAGCACCGCTTCGGCGATGAGTTCGCCCGCGTTCACGCCGACGATGCCCGCGCCGAGGATGCGGCGCGATGTCGGGTCGAGCAGCACCTTGGTGGCGCCTTCGGGGCGGCCCACCGAGCCGGCGCGGCCGGAAGCTACCCACGGGAAGGAAGCCTTCTCGAAGGCGATACCCTTGGCTTGCGCCTGTGTCTCGGTCAGACCCATCCATGCCACTTCCGGATCGGTGTAGGCGACGGACGGGATGGTCAGCGGTTCGAAGAAGGCCTTGTGCCCGGCGATGTTCTCGGCGGCCACTTTGGCTTCGTGCACTGCCTTGTGCGCCAGCATCGGGTCGCCGACGATGTCGCCGATGGCGAAGATGTGCGGCACGTTGGTGCGCTGTTGTTTGTCCACGGGGATGAAGCCGCGCTCGTTGACGATGAGTCCGGCCGCTTCGGCGTTGATCTCGCGTCCGTTCGGGCGGCGGCCCACGGCCATCAGCACCTTGTCGTAGACCTGCGCCTCGGCGGGAGCCTGCTCGCCTTCGAAGGTGACTTTCAGTCCGGCTTTGGTGGCTTCGATCTTGGTGACCTTGGTCTTCAGCATGATGGCTTCGTAACGTTTGGCGATGCGCGTGTGCAGCGGCTTGACCATGTCCTTGTCCGCGCCGGGCATGATCTGGTCCATCAACTCGACCACGGAGATCTTGGTGCCCAGAGCGTCGTACACCGTCGCCATTTCCAGGCCGATGATGCCGCCGCCGATCACCAGCATGCGCTTCGGTACATCCTTCAGCGCCAATGCGCCGGTGGAGTCGATGATGCGAGGATCGTCATACGGGAAGCCGGGGATGCGTGCCACGCTGGAGCCTGCAGCAACGATGGCGTTGTCGAAGGTGATGACTTTTTCGCCTTCGGCAGTCTGTACCGTGAGGCTGTTGGCCGAGGAGAACTGCGCCTTGCCGGTCACGACCTGCACCTTGCGTTGTTTCGCCAACGCGGCGAGACCGCCGGTGGATTTGGAAATCACGCTTTCCTTCCAGGCGCGGATGCCGTCGATGTCGATCTTGGGTTTGCCGAAGGTCACGCCGTGGTGCGACACCTCTTCAGCTTCGGTGATGACCTTGGCGACATGCAGCAGCGCCTTGGACGGGATGCAGCCGACGTTGAGGCACACGCCTCCCAGCGATTTTTCTTTCTCGATCAGCACCACCTGCTTGCCGAGGTCGGCGGCGCGGAAGGCGGCGGTATATCCGCCGGGGCCTGCGCCGAGCACGACAACTTCGGCGTGGATGTCACCCTTCACCATGTTGACGGCGGCAACAGGCGCTGCCTGGGCTGCGGATGCCGGAGCGGCTGCCTGCGCTGCGGGTTGGCTGGCGGCGGGAGCGGGTGCGGCGGCGCTGCTTTCCATCATCAGGAGCACCGAACCTTCGCTCACTTTGTCGCCCACTTTGACTTTGAGTTGATTTACTACACCGGCAACGGGAGACGGCACATCCACGGTTGCCTTGTCTGTTTCCAGCGAGACGAGCGTTTGCTCTTTCTCGACGGTGTCGCCTGCTTTGACGGATATTTCGATGATGGCGACGTTCTTGAAATTCCCGATGTCCGGGACTTTGATTTCAACGGTTTGGCTCACGATTATTTCCTCTATATATTTTTTATCAGACTCTGATCTGCCCGTTGCCGAGCACAATGTACTTCTGCGACGTTAGTCCCTCTAAACCCACTGGTCCCCTTGCGTGAATCTTGTCGGTCGATATGCCGATTTCCGCACCCAAGCCATACTCGAAACCGTCGGCAAAGCGTGTCGAGGCATTCACCATGACGCTGCTGGCATCCACCTCGCGGAGGAAGCGCATGGCCTTGGTGTAATTCTCGGTGACGATGCTGTCGGTATGTTGCGAGCCGTAGGTACTAATATGCGCGAGCGCCGCGTCCAGATCGGCGACTACGCGAATGCTGAGAATGGGGGCGAGATATTCGGTGTGCCAGTCTTCTTCGGTGGCAACCTTCATCTGTGAGACCAGTTTGCGCGCGGCTTCATCGCCGCGTAGCTCCACACCTTTGTCCAGGTAGATCTTGCACAGCTCCGGCAATACTTTCGCCGCCACGTTGGCATTCACCAGCAGCGTTTCCATCGCGTTGCACACGCCGTAGCGGTGCGTCTTGGCGTTGTCGGCGATGCGGATGGCCTTGGCCAGATCGGCCTCGTCATCGATATACACGTGGCACACGCCGTGCAGGTGCTTGATCACGGGAACGCGCGCATCTTTCGATACGCGTTCGATCAGCTCCTTGCCACCGCGCGGCACGATCACGTCGACATATTCCTTCATGGTGATGAGTTCGCCCACGGCTGCACGGTCGGTGGTGTTCACCACCTGCACGGCATTCGCGGGCAAGCCTGCCTCGCGCAGACCCTGGTGTACGCAAGCGGCGATGGCCTGGTTGGAATTGAGGGCTTCGGAACCGCCGCGCAGGATGCAGGCATTGCCGGATTTCAGGCACAGGCCTGCGGCATCTGCCGTTACGTTGGGGCGTGATTCGTAGATGATGCCGATGACACCCAGCGGCACGCGCATCTTGCCCACCTGGATACCGGACGGGCGATACTTCATGTCGCTGATCTCGCCGATGGGATCGGGTAAAGAGGCGATCTGGCGCAAGCCTTCGGCCATGCCTTTGATGGTCTTTTCGGTGAGCGTGAGGCGGTCGATGGAGGCCGTGTCGAGTCCGGCGGCTTTGGCGGCGGCAACGTCCCTGGCGTTCTCGGAAATGAGTTTTGCGCTCGAGAGCAGAATGGCCGTGGCGATGTTTTCCAGCGCATGGTTCTTTGCGTTGGTGTTGGCCTGCGCCATCAGGCGCGATGCGGCGCGGGCCTGGAGCCCGACTGTCTTCATGTATTGCTTGATGTCTTCCATGATGTGTCCAGTATTGCGTGCGGCGCGCATTTTACCATTCCGCATGCGTTAGAATGTCCGCCTTATTCAAGAAAGCAAAGCATGTCCGATATTCTCAACAAGATACTCGCGGTCAAGAACCAGGAAGTTGCCGCAGCCTTGTCGGCCAAACCGCTGCCGGCGATTCGTGCCGAAGCCGAAGCGGCACCCCCGGTACGCGATTTTGTGGCGGCCATTCGCGGCAAGATCGCCTCGGGACAGCCGGCCGTGATCGCGGAGATCAAGAAAGCCAGCCCCAGCAAAGGGGTTATACGTGCCGATTTCCGTCCCGCGGAGATCGCGGCCAGCTACGCGCGGCATGGTGCGGCCTGTCTGTCGGTGCTGACTGACGAGCAGTTCTTTCAGGGCAGTGCCGAGTATCTGCAGCAGGCGCGTGCCGCCTGCAACCTGCCTGTATTGCGCAAGGACTTTATGGTGCACGAGTACCAGGTCTATCAGGCGCGGGCGATGGGGGCGGATGCCATTCTGCTGATTGCTTCGGCACTGACCCTGAATCGGATGAAGGTGCTGGAGAAGCTGGCGCACAAATTGGGCATGGACGTGCTGGTGGAGGTGCATGACGGCAAGGAGTTGGAAGTCGCCCTGCAACTCGGCACACCGCTGATCGGTATCAACAATCGCAACCTGCGCACCTTCGACGTCACGCTGCAAACCACACTCGGCCTGTTGTCGCATATCGCCGCTTCGGACAACGGCCACAAGCGTATCGTCGTCACCGAAAGCGGCATATTCACGGCGGATGATGTGAACCTGATGACTGAACATCAAGTACATGCCTTTCTGGTCGGCGAAGCGTTCATGCGCGCGGCGGAGCCGGGCGAAGAATTGGCCAAAGTGTTCACGGACGTGCGTCCGTGATCAAAGAACAGCTATAAATATAAGGAGACATCTTGAGCTCTATTCTGCCTTCCGAACTTTCGTTCATTACCAAGCATGCGCCGTTCGACCGCATGGATATTCCCCATGTGCTGTGGATGATGGAGCGCATGGAGCTCGGTTATTACGCCGAGGGTGAAGTCATCGTTTCACCGGAGCAGGGGCCGGCCGTGAGTTTTCTGGTCATCAAGCAGGGCAGGGTGCATGGCGAGCAGAGTGTCGCCCATGCCTCCGAGACGGATACCTGGCTGGAGCTGGCCGAGGGAGAATGCTTTCCGCTGGGCGCGTTGCTGGCCAACCGCCGCGTGGCCAGTGTGTACCGGGCGGGTACCGATGTTTTCTGCTACGAATTGTCCGCCGTGCATTTCCACGAGTTGATCGGCACAAGCGCCGCCTTCCGTGATTTTTGCACGCGCCGAATCGCCAACCTGCTGGAACACTCCAAACAGGTCATCCAGGCCCAATACAGCAATTCCAGTGTGGAGCAACAATCGCTGGCCAGCCCGCTGTCCATGATCGTTCGGCGTACCCCGGTCTCCTGCTCCCCGCAGACGACGGTGCGGCAGGTGTTGCAGACCATGCACGACCAGCATGTGGGATCCATGATCGCGGTTGACGAAGAAGGGCACCCGTGCGGCATCCTGACGCTGCCCGACGTGCTGGAACGCATCGCGCTGCCGCAGATTGATCTCGACCAACCGGTGATCAACGTCATGTCCACGCATCTGGAGACATTGCCGCCGCACGCGCTGGCGCATGAGGCGGCGCTGACCATGGCCAAACACGGCTTCCGACACGTGCTGGTGGTTGAGAAGGGCCGGTTGGTCGGATTGGTGTCGGAGAAGGATCTGTTCGCTCTGCAGCGCGTCGGCTTGCGCCAGATCGGTTCCGCCATCCGTCACGCCGTCAATATCGACGAGCTGCAACAGGGCGCTGCCGACATTCGCAGCATGGCCCACAACATGATGGCGCAGGGTGTGGCACCGGAGCAGTTGACCCAGTTCATCTCGGCCTTCAATGACCTGCTCACCGCGCGCGTGGTGGAGCTGGAGAGCAAGGCCGGCAATCTGGTTGGAACCCAGCTGCATGACGGGCTGTGCTGGCTGGCTTTGGGCTCCGAAGGCAGATTCGAGCAGACGCTGAACACCGATCAGGACAACGCGATCATCTTCACCGTCCCTCCGGGCATGACGGCGGATCAGGTGCGCGAAAAACTGTTGCCGGTGGCCAGACGTATCAATGAGTCGCTGGCGCTGTGCGGGTTTCCGTTATGCAAGGGCGAAATCATGGCAAGCAATCCCAAGTGGTGCATGTCGCTGGAAGAGTGGAAAGGCACCTTCTCGGATTGGATCAGCGCGGGTTCGCCCGAGGCCCTGCTGCATGCCTCCATCTTCTTTGATTTCCGTTCCCTGTATGGCGCCCAGCACCTGGCCGACGATCTGCGCGAGTGGCTGGCGCGCGTTGCCAGCGACAACAGCCGTTTCCTGCACATGATGGCGGCGAATGCGCTGCACAACCGACCACCGCTGGGTTTGGTGCGCGATTTCGTGGTCGGCAAGGGGAACACCTTGGACCTCAAACTGAATGGCATTACGCCGTTCGTCGATGCCGCGCGCATTTTCGGGCTGGCTGCCGGGGTGACGCATACCAATACCATCCAGCGTTTGCGCATGAGTGCGGCCCGGATGAATCTGCACAAATCCGAGATCGAAGCCTGGATTGATGCCTTGCTGTTCATCCAGGTGTTGCGTTTGCGTCACCACGACGAAGAGAGCGAACTGGGGCTGAAGGACGACGCGCTGGATAATTGCATCAATCCCGAGCGCCTGAACGAGCTGGACAGACGCATCCTGAAGGAAGCATTCCGCCAGGCCCGCAAATTGCAGTCCCGACTGGCACTGGAGTATCACTTGTGATGCTCTGGCTGGAGCGCTGGTTTGGGAATCGGCCGCAGTTGAATGCACAACAGCAGCAGCGCCTTGTAGATTGGGCGGCCTTGCCCAAAGTGGCGCTGGATTCGGCTATCAGCGTATCGCGCTATGTTGTGGTGGATGTCGAGACCAGCGGGCTAAGCCTGCAGGAAGACAAGCTCATTTCCATCGGGGCGGTGGCGGTGGTGAGTGGCAAGGTTGTGTTGGGCGACAGCTTTTACGTGGTGCTGCAACAGCGTTTGGCCAGCGAAAAGGACAACATCCTTCTGCATGGCATTGGCACAGCGGAACAGCTCGAGGGGGTGCCTCCCGCGGATGCCCTGCTGGATTTTCTGGAATACCTCGGCAAATCTCCGCTGGTCGCGTTCCATGTGACATTCGACGAAACCATGATACGGCGGGCGATGATCGAGCACCTGGGAAGCACTTTCAAACACCCCTGGCTGGACCTGGCCTACGTGATGCCCAGCCTGAATCCTGCCCTGGCCAAAAAACTTCACGCGCTGGATGACTGGGTCGGCCACTTCGATATCCGTATGGGGGTGCGCCACAATGCCCTGGCAGACGCCATGGCCACTGCCCAGCTGTTTCAGGTCGCCCTGGCGCAGGCGGGCGGCAAAAAGGTGGCCGATTTTGCCGGTTTGCGCGACCTTGAAAAAGCCCAGCGCTGGGTAAACTCGGTTTCGTGACAAGCCTGCCCGACTTTTCGGGATTGTGGCTTGGGAACCAATTTGCCGCCTGACGCGGTTCCCGCTGGCCGGGGCAATACCGCTTTGCATTCGGCGGGCAAGCCGTTATGGTGATGATATTCCTTTTAAATCAATCCTATTCTCCCAGTTCGGGGAAGCCCCCGCAGCCGGGCAAACAGCGTAAGTTGAATGTAAGGTTCCTGACGTAACCTCATCTCCAGTAGTTCGAGTGGACCGGGGTTTTTTCCGGTCTGTTGATTGTTTTGAGGGGAGTGACTATGTCTAATCCAAATATTAACTGGGCTGCGATTGATACCAATCCGAAGTTCCAGGCACTGCATCGCAAAAAAATCTTTTTCCTGTGGGGGTTGATGGTTTTCTCCCTTATCTACTATTTCCTGTTGCCTATCGGCGCCGCGTACTACCAGGACCTGTTCAAGATCAAGGTGTGGGGCGTGGTTAACGTCGGCATCCTGTTCGCCTTGTCCGAGTTCATCGTGGCCTGGACGATCGCGTTTGTGTATTCGCGCAAAGCCAATGCCGAATTCGACGCGATGGCGCAAGAGATCATCAACGACTTTAAGGCAGGAGCATAAATGATGAAATCGATGCTGAATAAATTAGCACTCTCCGCGGCAGCCCTGAGTATCAGCGGCTCCGCATTCGCCGCCGGCGCGGTTGCCGACGAGTTCAAGTGGATGACCTTCGCCGTGTTCGGCGCGATCATCGCCATCACTATGGGGATCACTTACTGGGCGGCACGCACCACGCACACCACTTCCGAGTTCTACGCTGCCGGTCGTTCGGTCAGCGGCATCCAGAACGGTTGGGCGATCGCGGGTGACTACCTGTCCGCTGCGTCCTTCCTCGGTATCGCCGGTCTGATCTCCCTGTACGGATACGATGGCTTCATGTACTCCGTGGGTTGGCTGGTGGCTTACATCACCGTGTTGCTGGTGATCGCCGAACCTTGCCGCAACATCGGTAAATACACGATGGGCGACATTCTGGCGTTCCGTAACGACCCCAAGAAGACCAAGACTGTTGCCGCGCTGTCCACCATCACCGTTTCCACTTTCTATCTGACAGCTCAGATGGTCGGCGGCGGCGTGCTGATCAAGACACTGATCGGTATCGACTACGAGATCTCCGTGATCGGCGTGGGTATCCTGATGCTGGCCTACGTGGTGTTCGGCGGCATGAAGGCGACAACCTGGGTGCAGATCACCAAGGCCGTGTTGCTGGTGATTGCTTCCCTCATCCTCGTAACCATGGTCTGGGCTCCGTACGGTTTCAGCTTGCCTGCATATCTGCAAGCGGTTGTGGGCGATGACAAGATCATTGCGCAAGTCACCAAGCTGCTGGGCGATGCATCGGTTGGCATGACCAAAGAAGAACTGGGTCAGCGTTTCCTTGAGCCGGGTCTGTTCCTGAAGAGCCCGATCGACCAGATCTCTCTGGGTCTGGCGCTGGTGCTGGGTACGGCCGGTATGCCGCACATCCTGATGCGCTTCTTCACGGTACCGACTGCACAAGCAGCCCGTACATCGGTTATCTGGGCAATGGCCATCATCGGCGGCTTCTACGTGCTGACCCTGTTCCTGGGCACCGGTGCAGCAATGCTGGTGGGTTCTGCCAAGATCTCTTCAGTGGATGCCGGCGGCAACATGGCGGGTCCGTTGCTGGCGCAATACCTGGGTGGCGGTGAAAACTCCCTGCTGGGTAACTTCATGCTGGCCTTCGTGGCGGCGGTTGCTTTTGCGACCATCGTTGCTGTGGTTGCCGGTCTGGTTCTGGCTGCCGCTTCCGCGATGGCACACGACATCTACGTCGGCGTTATCCGCGGCGACCATGCCACTCCGAAAGAGCAAGTGGTTGCGGCCCGCGTCGCTTCCGTGATCGTCGGTATCATCGCGATCACCGTCGGTATCCTGGCCAAGGGCCAGAACGTTGCCCACCTGGTTGCTCTGGCGTTCGCGGTTGCGGCATCCAGCAATCTGCCGGCCGTGTTCCTGACCCTGTACTGGAAGAAGTGCAACACCACCGGTGTTATCGCCGGTATGGTTGTGGGCGCTCTGACAGCGATCGGTCTGGTGATGCTCTCGCCCAACCTGACTTATCCGAAGGCTGTTATCGCCAACGCGAACAAGGTTTTGAACGGCGAGCCAGTGGTTCCCGCCAAGGAAGCCCAACCGGCCAAGCCGGCATCCAGCTTCATTTGCGAACTGTTTGCTCTGAACGGTTGTGTTGCGTCTTCTCCGGCCAAGCCTGCATCGGCTGAGAAGCCAGCCAAACTGGGTGCTGCGGACAAACTGGCTGCGTTGAACGCCAAGGTTCCGACGCTGGACGAGACGATCGCCAAGTTGACTGCCGATGCAGCAGCTGATCCTGTTGCACTGAAGGCAGCACAGGACGATCTGGCCAAGACCAAGAAGGACATCGCGGCGACAGAGAAGGCCAAGGCCAAGGCTGAAGCCGACCTGAAGACGTTCGAAGGCCAGACCACCAGCATCATGGGCCTGGAAAAACCCTTCTTCCTGTTGAAGAACCCCGGCCTGATCTCGATCCCGCTGGGCTTCCTGATGGTGATCCTGGGTTCCCTGTTCACACGCGACAAACGTGCTGAAGATATGTGGGACGAGCTCTACGTTCGCCAGAACACCGGCATCAACGCAGAAGCTGCAACAGCGCACTAATAATAAAAAAGTATTTCGCAGTATCTGAACCCCGCCTTCATCGGCGGGGTTTTTTACTGATAAAAGTAAATACCCGCGACTATTGAGATTTCCATAATTCGCGACACCAATGCCGTCATTCCGGCGCAGGCCGGGATCCAGCAAGAAAAAATGCATTTGTGTTTAAACCCACTGGATTTCGGCCTGCGCCGGAATGACGAGGCACGTTTCCATTTTTGCAATTCCAATATGGTGGAGGTGGCGTTGTCTTGAATTATGGAAACATCAATAGTATCCATACTTGGGAGAGGCTAATCATGTACCAGATAAATACCCTGAAGCTGAACAGCATTGCCGCAGTCGTGTTGTCGCTGGCATTTGCCGCCGACGCGGTTGCCGAGGTCGATGAAATGGCAGCAAAGAAACTGGCAAAATCGAACAATTGCTTCAAATGCCATGCCGTAGACAAAGAGAAAGACGGGCCCTCGTACAAGAAAGTCGCGGAGAAATATCGCGGCAAAACCGACGGGGAAGAAAAGGTTATCGCCCAGATAACCACCGGAAAGATGGCCAAATTTCCCGACGGTCATGAAGAGGAGCACAGGACCATTGAGACCAAAGATACGGGAGAAATCAAGAATCTCGTGAACTGGATCCTGTCTCTCCAGTAGTCGTGGAAGTCCCGGAAATATTCTAATCCGGGCTCGCCACACCATGCTGCATGGCGATCAATGCAGCTTCGGTGCGCGACCTCACATGCAGCTTTTGCAGGATGCTGGTCATGTAGTGCTTCACCGTCTTCTCGGCCAGAAACATGCGGTCGCCGATCTCCCGGTTGGTGAGTCCCTGGCTCAGAAGCTGCAGGATGGTCGTTTCGCGCGGGGTCAGTTCGGAGAATGAATCGATGGGATGCGGATTCGAGAATTCGGTGAGCATGTCGGCGGCCAGTGTCGGCGTGACGTAGGCCTCGCCACCCGCCACCCGGCGAGTGATATTGCGCAACTCGCTGGCTGATACGCCCTTCAAAACATATCCGTGTGCCCCGGCCTTGAGTGCCGCCATCAGGTTTTCACGGTTCTCGGAGACGGTAAGCATCATGATGCGCACCACGGGGGCATGGGCAGCGATCTTTCCGGCGGCTTCGATACCCCCCATTCCGTTCATCGAAACATCCAGCAGCACAATGTCGGGCAGCAGGCGCAGCGCCATTTCGACCGCCTCTTCGCCGCTGCTGGCCTGCGCGATCACCTCGAACTCCGGTTCCGTGCCAAGCGAATGGGCGACGCCCTCGCGGAACAAGGGATGGTCGTCGGCAAGCAGGATGCGTATCGGATTGGGATTAGACATGGATCATCTCTTCGGTTGAAAGGGGGATTCTGGCACGGATGCTGGTGCCGCGGCCGGGAGCGGAATCAAGTTCAAATACACCGCCGATCAGGCGCACGCGTTCTCGCATGAATGACAGCCCCAGACGACCGGCGACCGCCGCAGTCTGGGGATCGAAACCTGCGCCGTGGTCGGTGATCTCTACCAGCACTTGACCCTCGGATTTTTTTAGCCGCACTTTGGGTGTGCCACCCGGCGCGTGACGCCAGCAGTTGTTGAGCGATTCCTGCAGCAGCCGATATACCGTGATCTTGACCGAAAGAGGCGCTTTGCCCAGCGCATCGTCAATTTCGGTCTGAACGGTCTGTCCGGACATATGTTCGAAGTCGCGCACGGCGCGGCGGGCGGTTTCGGCAAGGGTCAGTTCGGTCATGCCCGGTATCGCCAATCCGGAAGATATCTTGCGCACATCGCGCAGCGAGGATTGCAGGGCTTTCTGGATGCTTTCCAGTTCTTGTCCCGCGTCGGTGGGTGAATGGGCGCAACGACCACAGGTCGCGGCGAATTCGTCGAAACGCATCAACGCGAAGGCGATCGTCTGTGCCGGGCCGTCATGCAGGTCGGCGGCGATGCGGATCAGAAATTCCTCGTTGAGCGCGGTCGTGCTGACCCCGGCTTCGCGCAGTTGTTCGCGCATGCGTTCATTCTCATCCAGCACGCTGCGCAACTGCTGCAACTGAAAGCGCAGATCGCGCTGCTGTTCGTGGATGGTCCTGTTGGCCTTGTGTACCAAGCCGAACAACAGCAGGTAGATGGCGAGTGTGGAAGCAGCTACCAGCGCCCAGCTGCGCTGCTGGGCGGCCCGGATATCGCGTTTAAGCGTGTCGACCGACAGGTAGAACTCGGCGACAGCGATGATCTCTCCGATTGAGCTGGAGCGTATTGGTACATAGACTTCCAGCAGCTGCTTCCAGCGCGTCTGCTCGGGCAGGTTGTCCGAGTCCTTCAGGTCGCTGATCCTGGATTGGACTGCCCCCGCAAACGCCGCAGCAAGAGGACCTTCGAGCGGGTAACGCAGCCCGATCTGGATGTGGTCGCTGCTGTAAACAATGCGGCCGCTGCTGTCCCACAACTTGAACCTGAGCACCTCGCGGTGCAGCGGGCCGTCAACGAAAACGCGGTCGAGTTCGGAATGAGTATCCTTGGTCACGATGCCGCCGTTATGCCAGTCGTGCAACTGGGCGGCCGACATGCTCTCCAGATAAACCGCGGAGATGGCCGCGGCGCGGTTTACCGCGTTGGTCTCGATCAGGTGCGCAATCCAGTTGCCAATGACCAGCATGCCGACCAACAGCACGCTGATGATCGCCAGCATGAATTGCCGGGAGAAACTCATTTTGCGGAAGACTCGCTTGAGCGCAGTCACCATTGCAGGCCTTTGCTGTGTGAATTGAATGTGCGCAGTGCGCTTTTGTGTTCTGCGGCGGATTTTAGGTCAATCCGCCGTGCCTGTGTGGATACGGGACTAAGGTCTGATGAAATTGGAACGATGGTCTTAGTGGATTCGGGCAGATAGGCCGTGGTGACTTTGTATCTGCTTGTAGAGAATGACGTCCAAGGGAAATTCAACGGATTAGGCAGGAAAGATAATGGGAAATGTCAGGGCGCCTGTGTTGCAAAGAAGTTTGGTGTGCGGGCAAGTGTTGTTTGCCTTTCCGGGCGGAGTGCAACCGGCAAAGTTTCCCTTCTTGCGAGAGAAGGGGCTGGGGACACGCAGGGTTGAAACACGCAGTTGATGGTTTATTTGGGCAAGCGTTAATCGAGGAGAAAAAAATGAAAAGTGTAAGGGCTTTGATGATTCTGGTTCTTTGCGCGATGTTCGGAAGCGCATTTTCAATTTCCGCATTTGCGGCCGGTGATGAAGACACTGAATACAAAAAGATACTGAAGCAGAACGACTGCTTCAAGTGTCACGCGCTGGACAAGACCAAGAAGGGCCCCTCCTACAAGAAGGTCGCCGAGAAGTACAAGGGCAAAGAAGCCGAGGGTGTGGACAAGATCATCAAGAACATCACAACCGGTCCCAAGGTCAAGCTGGAAGACGGCACCGAGGAAGAACACAAGATCATTGATATTACGGACCAGCAAGAACTGAAGAAACTGGCGAAATGGATACTTTCGCTTTAGCAGGAATGAGTCTGAAATTGAGGCGGCCCGCAAAGCCGGTATGAATTGAAGGTTGCGTTCAGGGGGTAATATGAAACAGGTCAGAAAAATGTTGTTAAGCGCATGCATCGGCATGCTGATCGTGTCGGGGGCCGCATTCGGGGCTGATGAGCCTGCGAGCATGGGGGATACCGCGGCCGCACCGGCGAAAGCGCCCGCCAAAGACCTCATTCTCAAGGGCGATGCGAAATGCACCGGCTGCCACGACGAGGCGGACGAACCCCAGGGGCGGGCCACCATGCTTGAGTTGAATCCCGGCGTACTGGCGATCTCGACCACCCGTCACGGTGTGAAGGGTGACAAACGCACGCCGACCTGTACCGACTGCCACGGCGAGAGCAAGGATCACGTCAGCTTCAAGGGCAAAGGCAAGGAAAAACCGCCCTCTCCAGACCGCAGCTTCCGCAAGATCACTTCCACCCCGGCCGCAGAACGCAATGCAGCCTGTCTCAAATGCCACTCCGGCGATAACCGCTCACATTGGGAAGGCAGCCAGCATGCCGTCAACGATGTGGCGTGCAACGCCTGCCACAAGGTTCACGCTGAGCACGATGCCGTGCGTGACAAGAAGACCCAGGCCGAAGTCTGCTTCACCTGCCACAAGAACGAGCGTGCCGACACCCACAAGATGTCCACACACCCGATCGGCGCGGGAAAGATCGCCTGTTCCGACTGCCACAACCTGCACGGCTCTGCCGGCCCGAAACTGGTCAAGAAGAACACCGTGAACGAGACTTGCTGGACCTGCCACGCAGACAAGCGAGGACCGTTCCTGTTCGAACACCAGCCGGTAACAGAAGACTGCATGAATTGCCACACACCGCACGGCTCCAACATCACGCCGCTGCTCAAGTCGCGTCCTCCGTTCATGTGCTCGGAATGCCATGACGGCTCTCATGCCAGCCAAACTCCTGTTGGCCCCAATGCTGGTGGATACCAAGCAGGACTTGCCACGATCAATACTACCGGTACGGCCATGCAATATCCGAGCAAGAACAACGTGGGTAACGCGTGCATGAACTGCCACAGCCAGGTGCACGGTTCGAACAGCCCGGCCGGTGGATACTTCCAGCGCTAATTCTGAGGAAACAGGAGACTGACATGAAAATTTGTAACCAAGAAATGAAGATAAGCGCAATGAGTCTTGCTGTGCAGGGTGCGCTGCTCGCGATGTTCGCCATGCCGATGGCGGTCTACGCGGCAGAATCGCTGGAAGACGAGGTTGCCACGATACGGCATCCAACCAACTACATCGAACTGGGGGCGGAGAGCGTGTCGCAGGGGGCATCCAAGTTTGGGGAATACAACGGCCTGAACAAATCCGGTGGTAGGGCGGTCGGTAATTTCAGTGTGCGCGGTGGCGATGCGTACGAGGGGGGAGACGGCACCAACCGCTGGACGTTGACCGGGAGCGATCTTGGTACCAGTTCCCGTTCAGCAGACGCGTCGTTTAGCAACCAAGGGAGCTGGAGCGTTGGCGTTGGATACGACGCGTTGCGCCACAACCTTTCCAATTCCTATATCACTCCGTATAACGGAGGTATCGGCGGTAATGTTTTCACGCTTCCGTCCAGTTTTGCCGCGACTACGACAGCAAACAGTCTGTCGCCGACCGGGACAGATGCACTGAACGCCACCCAGCGGGGCGCTTTGCACCAGATGGAACTGTACAGCACTCGGACGAACAGCACCCTCAATGTTGGTGTCAATCTGAACGAACAATGGAAGGTCAAGTTTGACTTCAACCATTTGGAACAGGATGGAGGGAAGCTGAAGGGCTTCGGCTCGATGCTTAACGGAACAGTGACCAACGAGGCTGTCGCCATGTTGCCCAGTCCGACCAAATACAAGACGGACACAATGAGTCTGGCGTTGAACTGGGTGGGTGAGCGGGGACATATCAATACGTCTTACACAAGTTCGATCTTCCGCGATGCCTACGATAGGGTGACCTTTGAGACCTTTGCCGGTGCCAAGAGTATGCAGACGATGACTACTGCCCCCAGCAATGTCTATCAGCAATTGAATTTGGGCGCGGGTTTTGCCTTCACACCCAGGACGAAGCTGATTGCAGGCTACTCTCTCTCTCGCAACACCCAGAACGAGGCTTTTGTTACGGACTCGATCTCCATGGTGACGGCAGCGCCGCGCACTTCGCTGGATGGGAAGGTCGTCAATACACACTACGACCTGAAGCTCGTCGATCAGACCAGCAAGGATTTGGCACTTTCCGCCGGCATGAAGTATGACCAGCGCGACAATCGCACCGAGTCGAACTTTTACAGGTTCAATGCTCTGGATGGCGGCGCCAACCACGTGGCCAATTTCCCTAATGCCCCCTACAGCATTGCCAAGACCTTGTGGGAATTGGCTGGGGACTATCGCTTGAATCGGGATCAGCATCTGCGGGTGGCATATACGAGTGAAGATGTTGAACGTTCTTGCCATCAGTATGCAGTAGGTGGCTTGGGAGCATATGCATCCCTGCCGGCGCCATATACTGCAACAAGTGCAGGCGTAAACTCATATCCTTCGGGAACCAGTTGCGTCGTCGCAACGTCGAGCAAGGATAACAAAATAGGCGCGACTTACAAGGTCAAGGCTGGCGAGGAGGTGAATCTGAACTTTGGATATTCCTACAGCAAACGCAAGACAGACTCCGATCCGACGGCAGTCACCGCACGCATAGGCCTGAACGGCAATGCCAATGTTTCCAATACCGGTGTAGGAAATTCACTTATTCAAGGTCAAAATTCCGCCGACTTTAGAGGTTTCTACCCGTTCTTCAATGCTTCGCGCAAGGAGCAAATGTTGAAGGCGGACATGAACTGGCAAGCCGCTGAAAAGCTGGCGGTGGGTCTGGGCGGAAAATTCACCGACGACAAGTACGACTCTACCTATGGTGTAACGGCAGGCAATTCGTGGAACCTGAACCTGGATGCGACTTATGGATATAGCGATGATGGTTCGGTATCTACTTATCTTACACAACAACACAGGCAGCGTGACTTAACGGATCTGCAAAAATCTTCAACAGTTGCTGTTACGAACGCCGGACTTGCTACTCAGAATGGAGCCTCAACTACTGCAATCGGTGTGCCTCCGGGAGCAACCTGGACCGACAAGCTGAAGGATGACAACACTACAGTGGGTGTTGGGGTTAAGCAGAGCGGGCTGATGCACTCCAAGCTCGAATTGACCGGCGATCTGACATATTCTTTGGGGAAGACGGCCTACGGCACACAGCTCAACTATTCAACGACAACTTCGGCAGGCGGATTTACGTGTGCTTCACCGCAGATACTGTCATGTGGAGATTTGCCGGTCATTCAGAACAAGACGCTGCAGTTGAAGCTGACCGGCAACTACAAGCTGGACCAGAGTTCGCGAGTCGCGCTCGGCTACGTCATGCAGCAATTGAAGAGCAACGACTACTACTACAACGGCCTGCAGCTTGGTTCATCGCCCAACTCGATGTTGCCGACCAACCAGCAGCCTGGAAGCTATACGGTATTCGTGGTTTCGGCCAGCTACATCTACAACTTCAAGTAACATCGGCAGCATGACTGGTCAAGAACGGGGGCGGTGGTTCAGCCCCCGTTTTTGAGTTCTACAATTCTAAATTTCAGGTAAAGATCATGAATCCAAAAAATCTTGCTGCAGTCGCATTGGCTTTCATTGCTGCGTGCGTCATGCCGGTCCTGGTGCAGGCACAAGCGGCTAACCTCGACAACGCAACCTGCCTGACCTGCCACGACGGCAAGAAGGGCAAGCTTGAAGTGGCGGGTAAAGATGGCGCAAAGCGCGCACTTGCCGCACTGAACACCATCAAGTTCGCCAAGGGCACGCACGGCGATATGCAATGCGTCGCCTGCCATACGGAAATCACCGATTCGGTTGCGAAACACAAGATCAATGTAGCGGCCACCAAGCCCAACTGCGTTTCCTGCCACGAAGCGCTGTGGGAGACTGCCAAGAAAGACAATCTGACAGGCGAAAAGACACGGCTCGGGTTGGTCGTCAAGAACATCGAAGCCTACAAGAATTCCTTCCATGCGCGTCCCGACAAGGATGATCCGTCGCGCGCCAAGGCATCCTGCGAGGATTGCCACAGCACGCACGAATTCAACGTGCCACCAGCCGGCAGTGTCAAGCGCACGGTCTGGCACAAGGAGATCCCCAAGACCTGCGGCGAGAAATGCCACGAAGACCAGCTTGAAAGCTACACCGCTTCTGTGCACGGCGAGGCGGTTTTGGATCAGGGCAACATGAAAGCCGCGGTGTGCACCGACTGCCACAGCAGCCACAGCATCACGAATACTTCGTCGGATGCCTTCAAACTGTCCAACGTCAATGCCTGCGGCAATTGCCATGAAGAGGAATTCAAGAGTTATACCGACACCTATCACGGTCAGGTCAACCGCCTCGGGTATACCTACACGGCGCGTTGTGCCGACTGCCACGGCAGTCACGATATCCGTGCGGTGGATGAGCCGGGTGCCAAGGTGTCACCCAAGAACCGGATGAAGACTTGCCAGAAGTGCCACACCGACAAGAAACCGGGCATGCACGACGCCACGCCGGGATTCATGTCTTACGGCCCGCACGCCAACAACCACGACTTCAAAAAGTATCCGCAGATGTTCCTGGCCTCGAAGTTCATGGTCGGGCTGTTGATCTTTGTGTTTGCCTTCTTCTGGGTACATTCGCTGCTCTGGTACTACCGCGAAGCCAAAGATCGCAAGGCCGGCAAGCCGGTGCCATATATCGACCTCAAGGGCATGAAGCTGGACGAGAAGAAGTACTTCAAGCGCTTCAAATGGGGTTGGAGGCTGGCGCACCTGGCGTTCGCGCTCGTCACCATGACGATGATTCTGACGGGTATGACCGCGCTTTACGCGTCCAGCTCGTGGGCTCCGCTGGTGGCGCAGGCGTTGGGCGGTCCGCGCACCGTCGGCCTGATCCACCGCATCTTCGCCTCGCTGTTTGTGACCATCTTCCTCGCGCACTTCATCTATGTGATGGTGGGGATATTCCGCAGCAAGACCTTCCGCTGGTTCGGACCGGACTCCTTCGTGCCGAACTGGAAGGATTTTGCCGACGCCTTGGCCATGTTCAAGTGGTTCTTCGGCATGGGCGACAAGCCGCGCTTCGACCGTTGGACCTATTTCGAGAAGTTCGACTACTGGGCCGTGTTCTGGGGGGTGAACATCATCGGCTGGAGCGGTTTGATGCTGGCCTTCCCGCATGTCACGGCGACTTACCTGCCGGGCTGGGTGTTTAACGTGGGTACGCTGGTGCATGGCGAAGAAGGTTTCCTGGCTGCCGTGTTCCTGTTTACGGTGCACTTCTTCAACAACCACTTCCGCCCGGACAAGCTGCCGCCGCCGGATGTGGTGATGTTCACCGGCACCCAGTCGCTGGAAGAGTTCCGCAAGGATCACCCCGCGTATTACCAGCGCCTGGTGGATTCGGGCGAGTTGCAGCAGTATCTGGTCGATGCGCCCGCGCCGCAGATGACGCGTGCATCCAAGATACTGGGATTGACGTTGATCGCCATCGGCTTGACGTTGCTGGTTGTGATAGCAATTGGCTTCTTTGGCAGATAGCGCGCAGTTGACCGCGGAGAAGAAACGGGCGGCTCCTCCCGCCCGATCACTCTCCCGGTAGCGCTACTGCATTTCACCCCGCCCGAGTGGCGGGGTTTTTCATGTTTGGTTTGCGGAGGATTGTTTTGTCCCGGAGAACGATGCCGTGGAGGGGGCGAATTCATTCGCTTCCGGCAGTGTTGATCCTGAAAAATGCAATTCAACCTGCAGGGATCACAGGGGGTACCGCCAAGCTGCAATTGTCAGAAAAAGTGAGTTAAATGAGCTCTGGCAAAGCCGGAGGCTTATTGAGTGAGCGCCTCAAAGGCGCTGATAAAACCGTGAACCGCCCTTGGCGGCATCGCCAGCAGTGTCCCCCTTTGACAAAGGGGGAGTAAGGGGGATTTAAAATCGTGGCACATCATCCTCTCTCAAATCCCCCCTCGCCCCCCTTTACAAAGGGGGGAATATTCGCAGCTCTTTATTTCTATCCGCCGCATGACCGCAGCATAAGTCAAACTTCTGGAGTCCCCAGCATAGCCGGGGGTTTACCTCACTGAATTAGCCTTTCACCATGTATTGCTCGATGTGCGCCAGAAAGACGCGGGTCTTGGCGGGCAGGAAACGCCGCATCGGCATCACCGCCCAGGCCGGAACGATGGGAAAGTTCCATTCCGGCAATACGCGAACCAGACGCTTCTGCAGCACGTCGTCTTCCGTAAAACGGTTGGGTAACGCACCTATGCCCGCCCCGTCCAGCAGCAGTTGCTGGATGACACCGACCGAGTTGAGCGCGAGCCGACCCGGCGGAACCCCTTCCCACTCAACCTTGCCACGCACCAATTTCCACGCGATGGGCTGCCCCAGCGTGGAGAGCATGCGCACCGAGTCGTGTTGCTGCAAATCATCGGGATGCTTGGGTGCCGGATGCAGGCTCAGGTAGATCGGGCTGGCATACAAACCCATGTGCTGCTCGTCGATCTTGCGCGCGACCAGTGTGGAGTCGTTCTCCAGCGCCCCCATGCGGACAACCAGATCGAAACGCTCGCCGATCACATCCACCAGGCGGGCACTCAAGTCGAGGTCGAGCTGAATATCGGGATAGGCTTCAATGAAGGTGGCCAGCGCGCGGGACATATTGTGTCTGGCGTAGTCTTCCGCCATCGACACACGCAGGCGTCCCTGCGGTTTTACTTCCTGACTGTGAACAAAATCCCGTGCGGTTGCGACCTCTTCGGCAATGCGACGGCAATGCTCCAGGAACTCCATCCCGAATTCGGTCAGCGTCAGGCGCCGCGTGGTCCGTATCAGCAGGCGTTGTCCCAACGCAGTTTCGAGATTCGCCAGGCGTCGCGACACAGTCGCCTTGGGCATGCCCAAGAACTCTGCCGCGCGGACCAGACTTTCCTGCTCCGCGATAGTGGCGAACAAGATGTAATCATCTGCTGAAATGCTTATTTGTTCCATATTTGAGATAGTCTATCTCGAAATACAGGCTTTATCTATATTTTTGAGACAGCTAATATTCGACCACTTCACTCAACTAAGGAGCCGGCCATGAACACCGCCACTCAAACAACGCTTCAACAAACCCGCAGTATTGAACGTATCGAACAGGGCATCGCGACCTCAGACGGTGCGGGTGTGAGCCTGACCCGCGTGCTGACCGGCAAGCTGCAGCGCCGCCTCGACCCGTTCCTGATGCTGGATGCCTTCGGCAGCGACGATCCGGACGAGTATATCGCCGGATTTCCCGACCATCCGCACCGCGGCTTTGAAACCATCACTTACATGCTGGCCGGACGCATGCGCCACCGCGACAGCGCAGGCCATGAAGGCCTGCTGGAGAACGGCGGTATGCAGTGGATGATCGCCGGTCGCGGCGCCATTCATTCCGAAATGCCCGAGCAGGAAAATGGTGTCATGGAAGGCTTCCAGCTCTGGCTCAACCTGCCCGCCCGCAACAAGATGGCCGCCCCCTGGTACAAGGATTTCCCGACGGCGGCCATCCCCGAATACACCACGCCCGGCGGCACAACCGTGCGCGTGATTGCCGGGGAAAGCAACGGCGTAATAGGTGCCATGACACGCGAAGTCACCGAGCCGTTGTACCTCGACATCCATGTGCCCGCGGGAAAGTCCTTCACCACCGCGGTGCCTGCCACGCACAACGCGTTCATCTATGTCTACCGCGGAGCGGTGCAGGTCGGCGATGTTGAGGTGGGCGTGCAACGCATGGGCATCCTGAGCAACACGCCCGATGCCGAAGGCGTAACGCTGACCGCAACCGGCGACACACGATTGATTCTGGTTGCGGGCAAACCGCTGAACGAACCCATCGTGCAGTACGGACCGTTCGTGATGAACACGCAGCAGGAGATTCACCAGGCGCTGGATGACTACCGTAACGGGAATCTGGCCTGAAGCAAACACGAAAAACCAAGCAGGGAGAAAACATGAACACGAATCGCAAGCAAGCCACCAGTGCCGTCAACCCGTTGCCATGGAGCCGGACACTCGTGCTGATGCTGCACGGCACCATGCTGCTGGGGTTGATGCTGATCGCCGGACACGTGTCGGCGCTCGAATTCAAACAAGTGGTCGCGAATGAAAGCACGGTTGCCTTTGGCTACACGCAGATGGGCGTGCCGCTGGACGGCAAGTTCAACAAATTCGAGGCCCAGGTCGCTTTTGATCCGGCCAAAGCAGAACGCGCCCAGGCACGCATTGATATCAGCGTAGCCAGCATCGACACCGGTTCCACCGAAGCGAACGACGAAGTGGTCGGCAAGTTGTGGTTCAACGCCAAGAATTTTCCGACGGCCAGCTTCGTCTCCACCGGCATCAAGCCCCTGGGGGGCAATCGTTACCAGGCAACCGGAAAGCTCACGATCAAGGGCAAAACACAGGAAGTGACGACACCGGTCACGTTCCAGACCAACGGCAATCGCGGACTGTTTGACGGCACCTTCTCCATCAAGCGTCTCGACTTCGCGATCGGCGAAGGCGAATGGACCGATGTCAGTGCAGTCGCGAACGAGATTCAGATCAAGTTTCACGTCGTAGTCAATGCATCAAGCAGCAAGAAGTAGATCCACCCCACCAACCCACAAGGAGAATCACCATGAAAAGAATTTTAGCCCTGACTTTAGCCGCATCGTTGTCTTCAGCCGCATTTGCGGCATCCGAGACTTACGTGATTGACACCAACCATACAAAACCGACTTTTGGATACAGCCACTTCGGTTATTCCAACCAGGTCAGCCGTTTTGATACGACCAGCGGTACCATCACCATTGATCGCGCCGCCAAGACCGGCTCCGTCGATGTGACGATTGATACCACCTCGGTAAACACAGGGTCGACACTGTTCAACGGTCACATCCAGGGCGAGGATTTCTTTGATACCACGAAATACCCAACCATCACCTTCAAGTCCAAGAAAGTCAATTTTGAAGGAGACAAAGTGGTATCCGTGGATGGCAATCTGACGATCAAAGGCATCTCCAAGCCGGTGAAGCTCATCGTGACCTCGTTCCTGTGCATGCCGCATCCGATGGCCAAGAAAGACGCCTGCGGAGCCAATGCAACGGCCCAGGTCAAGCGTTCAGACTTCAACATGGCCAAATACACCCCCTATGTGGGCGACGAAGTGACCCTGACCATTCCGGTCGAATCCATCATGCAATGATTTCTGATACCCCCTCTCCCCGACAGGAGAGGGGGGCGTCGTTTTACCTGCAAGGAGAAAGATCATGAAAACCAACAAAATCGCCGTACTGGGATCCGGAGTGGTGGGTGATGCATTGGCAAACGGCTTTCTGAAACACGGCTACGAGGTCATGCGCGGCAGTCGCGATCCATCAAAACTTGCCGGATGGAAAGACAAGTCCGGCAGCAAAGCCTCAACCGGCACGTTCGAACAGGCAGCTGCTTACGGTGAAATCGTGGTGCTGGCCGTCAAAGGCGGCGCGGCGGAATCGCTGATCAGGAGCCTGCCTGCCGATTCGTTATCCGGAAAGACGGTTATCGACACGAGCAATCCCATCGCCGATCTTCCGCCGACCAATGGCGTGCTCAGTTTCTTTACCGACCTGAACGGGTCGCTCATGGAGCGCTTGCAGAAGGCCGCGCCTTCCGCGAATTTCGTGAAGTCATTCTCCTGCGTGGGAAATGCATTGATGGTCAACCCGCAACTTCCCGGCGGCAAACCGACCATGTTCATTTGTGGCAACAACGACGTTGCCAAAGATCAGGTTCGCGTCATCCTCACCCAGTTCGGCTGGGATATAAGTGATATGGGAAAAGCCGAGGCAGCACGCGCCATCGAACCGCTGTGCATGCTGTGGTGCATCCCCGGATTCCTGCGCAACGACTGGACCCACGCTTTCATGATGCTGAAAATGTAGAAGCGAAGCGCGATGTGATTTATTTATCCCCACACAATATTCCCGTTGGTGAACCGTCTTTAGCAGAGAAAGTCTTCAACTCATTTTCGCGCATACCATCACCTGCCCAGCAGGGATGTATGTCTATACTTCAACCAAGGAGAAACGCATGAGCAATACCCTGTTTAACCCCGCCACCCTCGGCAAGCTGCAACTAAAGAACCGCATCGTGATGGCGCCGATGACGCGCTCGCGCGCCACCGGCAATGTGCCGAACGAACTGATGGAAAAATATTACAAGCTGCGTGCAGACGCGGGGCTGATCATCACGGAAGGCGTTTCACCTTCGCCCAACGGCCTGGGCTATGCCCGCATCCCCGGCATGTTTTCGGATGCACAAGTGCAGGGCTGGAAGCGCGTGAACGATAGCGTGCATGCTGCAGGCGGCAAGATATTCATACAGCTGATGCATACCGGTCGCATCAGCCATCCCGCCAACATGGCAGCCGGAGCAAAGATCATTGCGCCTTCTGCAGTCGCGGCCCCCGGCGAGATGTGGACGGACAGCAACGGCATGCAAGCACATCCGGCCCCCGTCGAGATGAGCGAAGCCGATATCGCCACCGCCATCGCCGAATACGCGAACGCTTCCAAACGCGCTGTCGAAGCCGGATTCGACGGTGTCGAACTGCACGCCGCCAACGGCTACCTGATCGACCAGTTCCTCAATACCGCAACCAACCAGCGCACCGACAAATGGGGCGGCAGTGTCGAGAACCGCATCCGCTTCGCCGTGGAAGTGGCCAAGGCTTCCGCCGCCGCCATCGGCGCGGAACGTATCGGCATGCGCATTTCGCCCTACGGAGCGTTCAACGGCACCGCATCCGATGCCAAGATGGATGCGCTTTACCTGAGACTGGTCGAAGAATTGAACAACATCGGCCTGGTGTATATCCATGTTGTCGACCACAGCTCCATGGGCGCACCGGAAGTCAGCGCGGAACTGAAAGCCAAGATACGCGCCAACTTCAAGGGCAAGTACATCCTGTCCGGCGGTTACGATGCGGCAAAGGCCAATGCCGACCTCGACGCACAGAAGGGCGATCTGGTGGCGTTTGGCCGCCCGTTCATCTCCAACCCCGATCTGGTGCAGAAACTGAAAGTCGGAACGGCGCTGGCCGCCCCGGATTTCGGCACTTTCTACACCCCCGGTGAGAAAGGTTATACCGATTATTAATTCCTGATGGCACCGGGCGGCGGTCTTTGGCAGACCGCCGCCCGGTGATACAATGCGCGCCTTTCAATTTTCACAAAAAAGGCGTCGCATCATGAGCTTGAACAAAGTCCCCTCCGGCAAAGACCTCCCCAACGATTTCAACGTCATCATCGAGATCCCGATGCACGGCGAACCCGTCAAGTACGAAGTGGACAAGGAATCCGGCGCCATCTTCGTGGATCGCTTCATGAACACCGCGATGCACTATCCCTGCAACTACGGTTACATCCCGCACACCCTCTCCGACGACGGCGATCCCGTTGACGTGCTGGTCATCACCCCTGTTCCATTGAACAGCGGTGTCGTGGTGCGTTGCCGCCCGCTGTGCGTGCTGAAGATGGAAGATGAATCCGGTTTCGATGCCAAAGTACTGGCCGTGCCCGTGGACAAACTTTCCACCCTGTATCGCGGCCTGAAGGACTACACACAATTGCCCGAGATCACGCTGAAACAGATCGAACATTTCTTCGCGCACTACAAAGATCTGGAACCCAACAAATGGGTCAAGATCGGCGGCTGGGAAGATGTTGACTCGGCGCGCAAGGAAATCATGGAAGGCGTGGCGAACTACGCCAATGCCGCTACCAAACCGCAATTCTGATCCGCAAGGAGAGCACGATGACCGCACGCATCATTGACGGCAAGACCATCGCGCAGGAAGTGCGCGCGGAATGGAAAGTTCGCGCCGATGCCCTGAAAGCGCGCGGCATCACGCCCGGTCTGGCGGTCATCATCGTCGGCGAAGATCCGGCCTCCAGGGTCTATGTCGCCAACAAGGTGAAGGCCTGTGCCGAACTGGGCCTGCATTCCGAGCATATCGCCCTGCCCGCCGACACCAGCGAGGCGGAGTTGCTGGCCAAGATCGCCGCGCTGAATGCCGACCCGAAGATTCACGGCCTGCTGGTACAACTGCCGGTGCCCAAGCACATCGACAGCGACAAGATCCTCAACGCCATCAGCCCGGACAAGGATGTGGATGGCTTCCATCCGCTGAACGTGGGCGCACTGGCGACCGGCAATATGCGCTTTGCACCCTGCACGCCCTACGGCTCGCTGGTGCTGCTGCAAAAGAGCGGCGTCTCCATCGAGGGCAAGCATGCGGTGGTGATCGGCCGCAGCAACATCGTCGGCAAGCCGATGGCGCTGCTGCTGTTGCAACACAACGCCACCGTCACCATCTGTACTTCAAAAACCAAAGACCTCGCCAAGCACACGCGCGATGCCGATATCCTGGTGGTCGCCACCGGCAAGCCGAAGATGATCACCGGCGACATGATCAAACCCGGTGCCGCAGTCATCGACGTGGGCATCAACCGCATGGAGAACGGCAAGTTGTGCGGCGATGTGGATTTTGACAGTGCCAAGGAAGTCGCGGGATGGATTACGCCGGTTCCCGGCGGCGTCGGCCCCATGACCATCACCATGCTGGTTGCCAACACGGTGCAGTCGGCAGAACGCGCGGCGGGAAAACAAGCTTGACGATGACGCCGCAAGCGTTGCAGGACTATTTCCACGAGCACATCCCGCTTTCCAAAGCGATGGCGGTGAAAGTCGAAGTTGCCACGCCCGGGATCGTCCGTCTTGCCGCACCGCTTGCTCCCAACTCCAATCATCACGGCACCGTCTTTGGCGGCAGCGCTTCAGCGGTTGCCGTTCTCTCTGCCTGGGGACTACTGCATGTCGCCATGCTGGATGCGGGCATCCAGGCCGACCTTGTGGTTCAGAAGAGCAGCATGAGTTATGAACTACCCATCACGGGCGAGTTCACTGCCGAAGCAGTCGCCCCCGCCCCGGAGAAGTGGCAGCGTTTCCTCGCCATGCTGTTGAAGTACAAACGCGCCCGCATCAGCGTCGGGGCGGTGTTGAATTGCGCCGGTAAGAAGACCGGTGAATTCGAAGGTGATTTTGTCGCCGTGGCGCTTTGATCCTGAAGTATCCGCGTTTGCTGACTGAAGCGCGACTCCCTCAATAACGCTGGGCATCCAGCAAGGTGTCAAATTCCCCGATGGGCACCGGCATGCTGAACAGATAGCCCTGATACAGCTTGCAGCCGTTGGCCTCCAGAAAGTCGCGTTGTTCCTGGGTCTCCACCCCCTCGGCAATAACTTCCATGCTCAAGTTGTTGGCCATGCCGATGATGGTTTGAATGATGGTCGCATCCGAACTTGTTGCACCGATGTGGCGCACGAAGGACTGGTCGATCTTGAGCTGGTTGAGCGGCAACTGGGTCAGGTAGGACAGCGAGGAATAACCGGTACCAAAATCGTCCATGGCAAAGCTTACCCCGATCTGCCTGAGCGCCTGCATCTTGGCGATGGTATCCGGTACATCGTCAAGCACGATACTCTCGGTCAGCTCCAGCTTGAGCAGCAGCGGGTTGATGCCGGTACGGCCGATGATCTCGCTGACCTGCTCCACAAAATCCGCCTGACGGAACTGACGTCCGCTGACATTGACCGCAAGTTGCAGACCGCTGGTGAGCCGGTCAGTTTCCCATACCTTGATCTGTTGGCAGGCACTCTCCAGCACCCATCGTCCGATGGGCAAAATGAGTCCGGTCTCCTCGGCCAGCGGGATGAACTGCATCGGCGAGATCAGACCGCGTTCCGGATGAACCCAGCGCAACAGGACTTCCGCGCCCATGATGTGTCCGGTATGGTCGACCTGCATCTGGTAGTAAAGGCGGAATTCCTGTTTGCGCAACGCCTCGCGCAACCCTGCTTCCAGCTGGGAACGGACTTCCAGCTCTTCCTGCATCACCGGGTCAAAGAAGCGCAAGGTATTGCGGCCGGATTTCTTTGCTTCATACATCGCTGTATCCGCCTGTTTGAGCAACTCGTCGAGCTTGTCGTTGTAGTCGACGAACAGAGTGATGCCCATGCTCGACGAACTGTGGTACTCGTTCCCCTCCAGCATGTAGGGATGGCCGAGCACCTCCAGCACTTTCTCGCCCACTCCCCGCGCCTGTACCGCCGCCTGGCCTCGCTCTTCACTCAAGCCTTCCAGCAACAGGACAAACTCGTCGCCGCCGAAGCGCGCCACCGTGTCCCCCTCGCGCACACACCCCAGCAAGCGTTTGGAAACCTCCACCAGCATCAAGTCGCCGATGCCGTGCCCCTTGGTGTCGTTCAGTGTCTTGAAGTTATCCAGGTCGATGAACAGCAGCGCGCCGCCGGTTTCGTTGCGCACGCCGTTGGCCACTGCCTGGCGCAAACGATCTAGCAGCATGCGCCGGTTGGGCAGCTGACTGAGCGGGTCGTAAAACGCGAGATGGTAGATCTCGTTCTCGGCCTGTTTGCGCTCGGTGAAGTCGATGAAGGCGCCGACGTAGTTCGTGACCTTGCCGTCCTTGCCGACAACGGCGGTGATGTTGAGCCATTCCGGGTAGATCTCGCCGTTCTTGCGCTTGTTCCAGATTTCGCCCTGCCAACTGTTGGTCATGCGCAGGCTATTCCACATGCGCTGGAAGAATTCAGGCTCCTGGCGGTCGGATTTGAGCAGGGACGGCTTTTTGCCAATGGCGTCCTCGGCGGTGTATCCGGTGAGTTGTGTGAACGCCTGGTTAACCTGGATGATGACGGCATTCTCGTCGGTCACCAACATGCCCTCTTCGGTTTCAAAGGCAATGGCAGCGATGCGCAGGGCCGCTTCACGCTCCTCCTGCACCACCATCATGTTGTTGAAAGCGTGTGCCATCTCGGCGATGTCTTTCGGTCCGCCCGGCTCGGCACGCACGGGGGACTCGCCTTTTTGCGCGCGCTCCATGCTGTTCGACAATTGTTCAAGCGGCCGGGCCATGCCGCGCGTCAGGTAACGGAGCAGAAACAGGAACAACAGCGCAAAGGAGAACGAAGAGGCCAAATTCGTGATGAAGATATCGGAAGTCATTCGCAGCAGTGCTGCCTTGCTCACCACCACCGAAACATGACCCAATAGCTCCGGTGCCGCGGCATCACCAAACGGGGATTCCAAGGCGGGTTGCGAATAAACAGGCGCAGAAAAGTTCCAGGCACTGGAACTCTCCGCGCTCAGCATGGCGGCCGCCTGAAGACCGTCTGTCTGCTCCTCGGACTGTGCCATGAAATTGGCCGTGTCGTTGTTGCCGCGCGCCAGCAACACCATTCCGTTGTTGTGGCGTATCTCGACCCCGATCACGCCGGGGAACGCCATGGTCGCCTTGACCACTCCGTCCGCATTGTCGGCGGAGGAATAGACCAGAGCCAGGGAACTCTGCCGGGCCAGGTTTTCGGTAATGCGCTGCCCCTGTTCGATCAGGTCGTGACGCACCCGTTCATTGACTTGCCAGGAACCCACCGTGGAAGAGATCAATGCGAGAAACAGAATGCCAAGCGTCACCGTGATACTGAGTTGACGCTGGAAATTAAGACGCTGAAAAAATGCCGCAGAAATTCTGTTCATATCTGGCGGCATTCCTATTGCTCAGGAAACGCCATGTCGAAACTTTGCGAGCGGGAGGTATTGAGCCCGAGGTGTTTGGCGGTACGCAGATTGATGGCCATCAGCACTTCACGCAACGGAAGCATGCCGGAAGATTCGTTTCCGGAAGCCAGAATGCCGAGAGCGGACCCCGCCAGATGGCGCCCCAGCTCGACGTTGTTCGGATACAGGGAAAACAGGACACCGCGACGGACATGTCCGAAACTGCTGGAAAATACAGCCAGGCTTCCATCCCATGATTCCTTCAACACCATGGGCAATACCGTGCTTTCCTCAACGGTGGTGGAGTCCTGTGGCAGCCACAGGGCATCCTGGCTGTTGTCCACGCTGGACAGTATCTCCTGGTACGCACGCATCGCACTGCGCAGGTCCTGCGCCTGATAAGCCACGAGCTCCAATCCCTGGGAAAGCGCTGCTTCTTTTGCCAGGTTCATCATCCAGTCGTTCTGGCGCGGATCATATACAGTGAATATCCGTTTCACCCGGGGCATCATGCCCTTCAGCCGGGAGAACAACAGTGCCGGATCCGGGGACAGACTGTTCACCTGCAACTTGCGCACGTCGTTTTCCGGTGCCATCAACACCCCGCCAACCACCACCCCAAAGTTGCCTTCCAGCGCGGATGCGACTTTTACCCCTTGCCGCCCTAGCGCGATCACCACCCGGGTATCCTGACGACGCAACGAGTTGTTCAACTCACCCAGGTCCACATTGGGCCCGACTGCAAAATTGGCCACGCGCCCCTTTGCCTTCTCCTCGATACCGTCAATGATCTGGGCGAACACGCTGCGATAGGGTTCGCCGATATCCGGATAGATCACGGCGATGCCGCCTTCGGCCGAGGTCTGAGCGATCTTGTTGGCCAATCTTCTGGTTGCGGCAACCGCGATCGTACTCGCCACCTGGATCGGAAAAACCACAACTTCTGGGTATGCCTGTATGGCACGAACCACCTCGATATAGTTCTCCTTCTCAATGCTGGTCGAGTTGGACAGGGTAAGAGAGTGACCTATGCCGTTGTTCGCATCTATTTGGTCTGTCTGAATCAACGTGCTCTCGGCAGGAAGCCAGACGATGTCCTTCTGAATCGCCAATGCGGGTTTGGCGACGGCCAAAAGAAATGTCGATGCCAGAATCCATATCCCCCAGTAAAGCTTACCTGGGCTTGTGGGTGCAAAGCGGGTGCGAGAAAAATGCGTAAAATTGATCATGATTTATTGCTGCTGAGTGTCGTTCAAATGCCCCCGGTAGCGCAAGCACTTATCACATCCAAACCCGAAATTTTAGATACCGTTACTGCCATTCATTTCAACTGAATCGTTCGATCTGTCATCAGCCTGCAAAGGGAGCAGTATTATTTTTCCTGTTGAAACATCAGGGTACTTCTGGAGACTCAATTCACTGATGAGCGCAGCGAGTATTCGCGCATATCCCAGAGAACTGCTCGGCAATATAGGTGACCTTGATCGCGATAAACCTTTTTGATGAACTGACCAGTTTAAAGAGCCCCCACACCTAATTCCTTGCACCAATCTACCGCGTAGAGGAGAATCACAATGAAATAAATAAAAGTGTCGGCCATTGATTCATCGTGTCGGTCACAAATCAAACAGGAGTGTGAGTCGACTATGAGAACAATTGGTTTTTGCAAGCTTGTTTCTTATCTTGCGTTTGCCTGGATCAACACGGTAACGGCACAACCCTCCGAAGAAGATGACTTGGCACTGGCCTACGGTGATAAATCCACTGTCACCATTGCCACCGGCAGCAAACAACCCATCACTCGCGCGCCGTCGGCATCCACGGTAATCACTTCACGCGACATTGAAGCCATGGGGGCAACTGATCTGGATCAAGCGCTGGAAGCCGTTCCTGGACTGCACGTTTCCAAGTCACATATTGCCTCCAAGACGATTTACAGTTTCCGCGGGATCCATACACTCGAGAATTCTCAGGTCTTGATGCTGGTCAACGGCATCCCGATCACCAATGTTTTTCAGGGGGATCGCGGCCAGATCTGGGGTGGTATGCCGCTTGAGAACGTGGCACGCATCGAAGTGATTCGCGGCCCGGGTTCCGCCCTGTATGGTGCCGATGCTTTTTCAGGGGTGATCAACGTGATCACTAAAACGGCAGCGGATATAAATGGTTCCGAATTCGGGCTTCGTCATGGCAGTTTCAATACCAACGACGCATATATGCAATATGGAGGCAAGTTGGGTTCGCTTGATTCTGCATTTTACCTGCGGAACGGAAATAGCGACGGCCAGAAAGGCATCATCCAGAAAGATGCAGTATCCGCTTCCGGACCGATAAACGAAGAGCGCAAGGCGCTGGATGCGCGCGCTGACTTGTCCAATGAAACGTGGCGCTTCAGGACGGCTTATCAGCAACGCAAACTTGCTGCCGGTGGCGGGGTTGCCGGGGCGTTAGATCCCAACGCGCGCGTGTCCGAAAATAGGCTGTATCTGGACATGAGCTATGAACAAGCCAATTGGGCACCCAACTGGGATGTATCTGGTGTTGCCGGATATTACGACATCAAACAAAAGCAACCTGATCCGTACTTCACGCTGTTTCCCGCAGGTACGCCCGGTTTCCCCAACGGAATGATCGGTAGTCCAGGCCATTCCGAACGCCACGAGCACGTAAGCATTTCCGCCGTTTACACTGGCTTTGAAAAGCATCGGGTACGTGTAGGTACTGGATATAAGCAGGACGATTTGTACTCAGCTACAGAATCAAAGAATTTCACCGCGACTTTCGCGCCCAATGGAAACCCACCCGTTGTTGTTGATGCCACCGGCAATCCTGCGTTGGTTTATCTGTTGCCGCATAAGCGCAACCTGTCGTATATGTATGCTCAAGACGAATGGATCGTCGTCAAAGACTGGACGCTGACAGCGGGCTTACGGCATGACAGCTATTCCGACTTCGGTGGCACCACCAATCCCCGCCTCGCTTTGGTGTGGGATGCAGCCTACAACGTCGTGATCAAGATGATGCATGGCGAGGCTTTCCGCTCACCCACTTTCGTAGAGCAATACGCAATCAACAACCCGGTGCAATCAGGCAGCCCCGATATCAAACCGGAGACCATGAAAACCGACGAACTGGCTTTGGCATGGCAGCCAAGCTCAGATCTGCAAACCAACCTGAATTTTTTCCGTTACCGGATGCGCAACATCATTCAGCTTGTAGCCGCGAGGATGCAGAATGTCGGCGACCAGACCGGGCGAGGCATGGAAGCGGAAGCCACTTACGATGCTTCGAACAAGCTGCGGTTAACAGGCAATCTTTCGTTGCAGCACTCCTACGATACGGTCACAGGCAAAGATGCGGGCTTGGCACCGCATCGTCGCCTTTTCAGCCGAGTTGATTGGCGTTTTTCCCCACTCTGGCAGTTTGGCACCACGGTCAACCATGTGGCCGACCGCGTACGTGAACCGGCAGATACCAGAGCCAAGATTCCGGATTACACGACAGTGGATTTGAATTTGCGGCGCGAGAAAATTGCAGGGAATTTGGACGCACGCGCGATGGTAATGAACTTGTTTAATCGCGATGCCAGGGAGCCGAGTTTCTATTCGGTGCCAGGCTTGCAATCCGACCTTCCGCTTCCTGGCCGTTCCTTTTACATCCAGCTTCAACTCAACATCTAGGTTGATGCAGAAGAAACGCGAAGGAGACTGCTGCAACTACCCGGAAGGACCTTCAAACAGGCTACTCAAGCCTTACTACCGATAATCTCGATCATGTACCCATCCGGGTCGCTCACGAATGCAATGATCGTGCTTCCCGCATTCATCGGCCCTGCCTCGCGCACTACTTTTCCGCCCATCTTTTTGATCTCGTTGCAGGCTGTATAAACATCATCGACCTCGATGGCGATATGGCCGTAGCCTGTGCCAAGATCGTAATGATCGACGCCCCAGTTGTAGGTCAGCTCGATCGCAGACTGCTCGCTCTCGTCACCATAACCAAGAAACGCGAGCGTGAATTTACCTTCGGGATAGTCGTGCTGCCGATGCAATTTCATACCCAGCACTTTGGTATAGAAACCGATGGAACGGTCCAGATCGCCCGTACGGAGCATCGTGTGAAGGATTCTCATGCATTACTCCCAAACTGAATGGATTAGCGACATACTTTGTTGCCAAATGAATCAATGCCGCACCGCAAACGCTCGTCTACCTCGTCGCGCCGCGCCCTGGCTTCGGCTGCAGATACACCCGAAGCGGCGACTTCTTTCCCGGCTTCCGCGGGTGATCTGGTCTGGTTGGATAGAACACCGTCTTTATCGAGGCACACGATGTTGCCGAATTGATCCTTGCCACAGCGCGAATAGTCGGCGGCCGACGCAATTGTCGAAGCCAGAAGTGCAAGCACCAGAAATGTCTTTTGCATGGCTGTCTCCTTTAGAAATGCGAATCTGCAAGATACATTATGCGCACTATTCTGACCTTAGAGACCACACTCATTTAGCCACTTCTTTCTTGCTGTTAAAACTGATCACCAGCACCCCGGCCAACACCAGCGAGGATCCCGCAATCTGCAACAGCGAGATATGCTCGCCCAGAATAACGTACGCCATGTAGATGGTGCTAACCGGACCGATGGAGCCGATGAGCGAGGCGCTGCCCGAGCCGATCCGGCGTATGGCGAAAGACAGCAGGAACACCGGCAGTACCGTGGAGAAAATCGCCATCGCGATGGACAGTTCATAAACGCGCAACGGCAGATCAAGCGCACTCAATGGGCGCATCACACCGAACTGCAACAGACTTGCCGTGCTCGCCACCACCATCGCATAGGCGGTGAAACGCAGCGTCCCCAAGCGTGCAATGGCATGTCCCGCACCCACCAGATAGATCGAGTAAGACAAGGTGCTGGCGAAGACCAGCGAAGCGCCCAATACGACTCCGCCTTCCTTTGCCCCCACGTCATGCAGAAACACCAGGGCGATCCCGGCATAGCACAGCGCCATCGCCATGATTACCTTGCGTCCGATGCCACGTTTGTAGAGCAAAGCTGAAAGAATCACAGTCATGGTCGGATACAGGAACAGGATCAACCGTTCCAAGCCTGCCGAGATGTATTGCAGTCCGAGGAAATCCAGAAAGCTTGAACAGTAGTAGCCGATCAGCCCGAGCCCCAGGACCAGCAGGCGGTCATGCATGTTAAGCGGTGCGGCATGCTGCCGTCTGACCCAGATCGCCACACCGATGAAGAACGGAACCGAGAACACCATGCGCAAAGCCAGCAGGGTGATCGCATCCACACTATCCTGGTACGCCAACTTCACCAGGATCGCCTTGGCCGAGAAGCCCACCGCCGCCAACAGCGCGAAGACGACACCAAGCAGAACATCCCGGTTTGCGAAGGTACTATGTGACTTGCTTTGCATACTATTAAGACCCTGAAGTATCGGCTATTGCGGGTCTCAGGCTAAAGCAACGCGGTCGACCCGCAGTTGCCCGGTTAAAATTGATTGCATTAAAACAGGAGCGTGCTGCGGCAGGTGGCTGGCAGAGCCAGCCACAGTCGCTTGGCAATAGTTGATTGGGCAGGAATGAGTTGATAAGTTTGCATGTGTCGGAATATACGGTGAAGCAAAAAGGTCCGTCAAATTCACAACCACACCGAATAATTATCGAGCCGTCTCAACCAAACAGCTTGCCCTTCAGCAAGGAGAGCCCTTGTTCAACCAGATGGTTTGCCGGCAATTGTCCATTCGGGGACAAATGATCGATCACATGCGGCAACATCTCGGTGAGACCTGCAACCACTGTATCCGGGGATAGTCCGAATTGTTGGGCAATGCTTGCCAGACGTTCACTGCCGATCACCTGCTGAATCTGCGCTGCCGTAATCGGTTGATTTTGTCCGGTACTTACCCACGAAGCGGCAATTTCACCCAGCCCCTTTTCCTGAAAAGATTTGAGCAGACCTTGCAAACCGCCCGTTTCGGGGCTGCTGAGAAGGTGCGAGATGATGTCCACCATTCCACTTTTGTTTTCCTGAGCCTGACCGGACGACAATGCCGCGCCCACCTGACCAACGATCGAATCAAAGAGTCCCACGATGAGTTCCTTTATTTGGATTGAGAAGTATTTGTGCGGCGATTTTACGCTGCGCAGCGCCCGGTGACTATCTGTTGCGCTGGTCCGGAGCAATCAGTTGCAGTGTCATGGCGTCGAATAAGGGCTCGTCTTGCCCTTCTCTCACGAACAGTGCTTTGCGCACCTTGCCCTGCGGCCATACTTCAAAATATTGCACCCCTTCCGGACCATCGCCAAATTCGCCGCATGGCGGCTCACCAATCTCATTCGGGTTGGCCTTCGCCTTCAATTCCCGGCGATAGTCCGCGTTGGGTACAAAGGTATAGCGCTTCGTTCCCTCGGCAGGCTTACTTCCCAAATAAGCTGCAAGCACGCAGCGCTTGGCAATACTCTTGTCAGTATGGGTAAAAAAGAAACGCCGCAATCCCGTCTCTATGGTTTCATACGGGAGCAACTCGATAACGTCGATGACAGGGGAAGGTTTGTCGCTGTCCGAATACTGGATCGCCAGTGAATTGCCCTGAAAGACAAAATCGATTTTGCGAAAACCGTAATCGCACACCTGCACCCACGCTTCCAGGCCGACCGTTTCACTGGATACTTTTCCCCATTTGCAGTCCTTGAGCGCTGGGCGCGGCGGCACATCAGCCTGGGCAATAACGCAGCCGCTCAGCAACAGGACATTCACCAGGATGGTGGTGAAAGCAAAACGTAATGGATTGATATTCATTTGATCGGCCTTTCGAGTGTGTTGATTCAGGCATGCTTGACTTGAAACAGCCGGATACCGAACAACTGGCAACCGGCCGCAAGCGTAAAAATACCCGCAAAGAGACAAATATGGAGCTCACAGGCCCGTGCACCGGCGTCAAGCATGGCCGCCAACATGCGAACGATCGTCACTCGGAATTGGGGGTATGACATGTTGATCTCCGATTGGTTGGATTCACGAGATACGGCAGACACAGCTTCAGACAGTGCGATACGTGCTAGTCAGGCTTCCGCTTGTAGATATGTTTCCAGAAATACCAAAGGTAATATCCGCCCAGCGCGGTGCCGAGCGGAAAGTAGATCAGCATCATCAACGAAAAAGGCAGGCAGACCCAGTATGAGCGCCGGTAATTCAGAATCAAGGTCAGGCCGACGACAAGGAATAGCGCCGCTACTGTAACGGCATATATGACAATTTGCTGCTCCTGATGCGTGCCTTCGGCACCGAAGGCTTTCTTCCAGGTGAATGCAACGAATACGGCAAGCAACATGGTCACTGCTTCAAACAGCCAGCCTATGATGACGCGATGCTTGTCCAATTCCGTCTCCGGGCTTTATGCCAATCCAACGTAGACGCTCTGCACGTCGTCATCTTCGTCGATGGCTTCGAGGAAGGCTTGCACTTCTTCGAGTTCGGTATCGTTGGCGATGGTGACGGGATTCTTGGGACGGTAGCCCAGCTTGGCGGAGACGACAGTGAAGCCTTGTGCGGGCAGCGCCTTGCATACGGCATCGAGGTCGGTGGTGTCGGTGATGAACAGGGTGGTCCCTTCGTCGGCGGGTTCCAGATCTTGCGCACCCGCTTCGATGGCGGCGACTTCGGGGTCGGCATCTTTGGAATTCGGTGTCGCTTCGATCATGCCGACGTAGTCGAAATCCCACGAGACGGAACCTTCGGCCCCCAGCTGGCCCTTGCGGAACAGCACGTTCATGCTGGCTTTGGTGCGATTGATGTTGTCGGAGAGGCACTCGACGATAACGGGAACGCGGTGCGGGGCGAAGCCTTCGTACACAAGGCGTTCCAGTTGCGCCCCACCATCGAGCAGGCCAGCGCCTTTCTTGATGGCGCGATCCAGTGTGTCCTTGGGCATGGAGGCTTTTTTGGCTTGCTCGATCACCAGGCGCAGGCGCGAATTCGAGGTCGGGTCAGCCCCGCCCTTGGCGGCCACCATGATCTCTTTGGCGAGTTTTCCGAAGATCTTGCCCTTTGCGTTCGCTGCGACTTCTTTATGTCTGGCTTTCCACTGTGCGCCCATGTCTGTTCTCTATTTGGTTGGTTGATACGATAAATGCGAGGCCGCATCTTGCCCTAAGTGGCGGGCGGGTTCAATCTTGTTTCGTCATACCGGCGCAGGC
>JAYTUW010000099.1:0-43378 GCA_043744345.1 Sideroxydans sp.
CGATGAATTCCAGCTTCTTGTACCAGGGGGTGACTTTTCTTCGCACGTAGATGCGATACAGCGAGGGGAAGAAGTGGGCGATGGGCCACACCACGGTGACGATGGGGATGAGCACCACCAGTAGATTGCCGATCAGCCCGGCGATGACCAGCGGGAAATATTTGCCCAGTAACGGCCTGCCCGATTTGTAGAATTCCACCGCCACCGGGTTGGGCTTGAAGGTCTCCGTGCTGCGGAAGTTGGGGAACTCGTCCTTGGCGCGGGTGAGGTTGGCGGGCGAATACACTTTGTCCAGCGCTTCGGCCAGGATCATCACCAGCGTGCGGTCGAGGTCGGCCTTGGCCAGCACGCTTGAGGTGGTGGAGAGATAGCGCACATCGGTATCGGGCACGGCTTCGGCCGGCACCATGGCGGAGGCGGGCAGTTTTTGTACCGACAGGTAAGACAACTTCTTGGCGACTGCATCCAGGTCGGTGAGCTGCAGGAAGTCGATCTTGCCGCTCAATATGGCGGGGTAGATGCCCTTGGATGAATTTGTATCCGAGGGGAAGCCGAACGTGATGTAGACATCCCAATCGCCCTTGTCCGTAATCTCATCCGGCCAGGTGTTGATCAACTTTGTGTTCTCCGGCGTGATGCCGGCCAGGTCGAAGAAGCTCTGGATGATGTAATTGTTGGAGTACTGAGTGACCTTCGCTGCATCGGTGGTGAAGGCGGGCTTCTCGTTTCCTTCCGGTGCAACGCGGAAGATGATCTTCTTGCCGCGCAGGTCTTTGAGTTTCTTGATTCTGGATTTTTCATTCTTCTCGAAGAACAGCAGCGGGCTGTAGCTGATCACGCCCAGCGAGCTGAAGCGTTCATTCAGGTCATCGTCGAATTCGGCCCCGGAATTCCTGGCGATCACCCAGTCCACTTCCGGGTCCTCCACCAGAAACTCCAGCGTGGATTTCTCTTCCTTCTTGTTGGATTGCGTCTTGATCTTGAGCCGGATGCCCTGTGCGGCAAGCAGATTCTTGATCTTTGCCAGCGAGCCTTTCTCGTTTTTGAGATGCCCCTTGGCATCCACCTGGTCCGAACTCACCCCCACCACCAGCGTGGTGCCCGGATAGAACTTGAACACTGTGCCAATCACGACCAGCAAACTCAATATCAAAAGCCAGGAGCGCCATTGTTTCGCTGTTACCCAGGCCAGTGCTTCCTTTATAAGAACCATCATCCATACCCCCATCAAACCGAAAAATTCCCGGATAAGCTACACCTGGCCACCCGCGTGAATAGTAAATTAAAAAGAGCTTCGCTGCCTTTGAAGCGGGTGAAATGACAGAGAAGGTTTCAAGCGGTTAAGCAACGAATATTTGTGAACTTATTCCATTGTTTTATCAAGAGTGAATTAACGGTACCCCTTCTCCCGCTGGGAGAGGGGATGAGGGTTTGCGCTTTGTTGAAAGCGGCCAACTACGGTTTTTTGGAAGAACCCACATTCCAGCCGTTGAACTTGTTTGTATAGGAATCCAGTACGGTACTTTGATACCCATGCTTGCAGGAAGGAATACAATTGCTTGGCGGTATAAGGTTTGGTTAGCTGCGCACCTGTCACGCGTCGTCAACCTTTGCGTGCTGTCTGACTTATAGAAGGAGACACACCATGTCGAAATTCAAGTCATTGTTCAAAACAAGCGGGCGTTCGATATTTTCAATTGGTCTGGCGGCGGTACTAGTTGCCTGCGGGGGCGGCGGCAGTGCAGGCAGCCACCCGAACCCTCCCGTAAATTCCGAGGTCCTGTACTTTACCGCTCGGACTGACGCCACGACAGGTTTCCAATTGTGGAAGACCGATGGCACAGCCAGCGGAACAGCGGCTGTGAAAACACTCAATGCAAGCGGTGACTCCAACGCGTGGGGTTTTACCGCGTTTAACGGCGCAACGTACTTCACTGCTAGTAGTGGCAGCAGCGATGAATTATGGAAGACCGACGGTACAGCAAGCGGAACCGTAGCACTAACGGCAGCGAATATTCAGCCGAGCAGGTTAAGAGTGTTCAACGGCGTACTGTATTTTTTCGGACAAGATGCGACGAATGGTCAGCAGTTGTGGAAGAGCGACGGTACCGCTGCCGGCACGGTGGCGGTAACGAATGTCGCAGGCGGCGTCGGTGGGTTTGACTTGTTCAATCTCAACGGCACTCTTTACTTCACCGCACCCGACACAATTAAGGGGCGGCACTTGTGGAAGAGCGACGGGACTGCTGCCGGCACGACTGCGGTGACAACCGGTGTGGCAATTGATCCAACTGGCATGACCTTGCTGAACGACACACTGTACTTTGGCGCACACGGCACCACGGGCGGCTGGCAGTTGTGGAAAAGCGACGGCACGGCCGCAGGCACAGTGGCGGTGACGACCGGCAGCACTACTCCCAACGAATTGATCACGTTCAACGGTGCACTGTACTTTAGAGGATATGATGCCGCGAACGGCAGCCAACTATGGAAGAGTGACGGTACTGCCGCCGGAACGGCAGCAGTGACAACACCTGCGGCAGGTTTCAGCAGTTCCTTCCTTCCGAACAGCATAACCGTCTTCAAAGGTGCGCTGTATTTCAGCGGTTCCGATGCCACGAACGGCAGCCAACTTTGGAAGAGCGACGGTACTGCCGCCGGCACGCTGTCAGTCACGAGCGGCACTACGATCAATCCATATAGCATCACCGCGTTCAACGATGGACTTTACTTCTCTGCCAGCGATGCTGCACATGGCCGCGAATTGTGGAAGAGTGACGGCACTGCGGCGAACACGCAGATGCTGATGGATATTTGCCCCGGTACCTGCGACGGCTACTAGCCGAAAAGATGCTACACCTGAACAAGAAGCCCCCCGCATTCTGCTGCGAAGGATGAATTGCTGGGAGTAACAAGAATGCGGCGAAGTTGCCCCCTCGCATGTTTGCATCCCTTTGAATCATAGCCACGGCGGCCGTGGCGGGTGAGGCATTCCCGAGTTTCTGATCAGGCTGCGGGTGATGCCGAGAGCTCCGGTGCTGCGTCGGAATCCAATTTGGCGCGGCGCGGAATATGATCGCCGTCGAGAAGATTTTCGACCCGGTAAAACAGCTCCTCGCGCGTGAAGGGCTTTTTCATGAAGTCGTCGGCGCCGATTCGCGAACCGTAGAACTGTTCCATTGCCTGCTCGTTTCCGCTCATCATGATGACGGGAATGTCGCGGATCTCCGGATCGCGCCTGATCATGCGGAGCGCGGTGAAGCCGCTCATTCCGGGCAGCATGATGTCAAGAAAGATAAGATCCGGAGTCTGTGTGTGGATGATGTCCAGGCCGGATTCGGCATCGAACGCCTCCAGTGTCTCGTAGCCGACGGAGCGCAGGTATTTCTTGATCGCCACGACGACCGTTTTCGAGTCATCGATGATGAGCACGGTCGTTCCCTCCTGCGCATTGACCCGCAGCTTGTGGCGACGCTCCGGTGACCAGGATTGAGGCTCGTCAAAATCCGGCTCCAGCTCCGGTTTATGTCTGAATAGTGCACTGAGTTGGTCAAATATTCCCAAGATTATTCCTAAATAGCTGGTAGGCAATATCTTTGATTGTTCCTACACCGATTTATCCGTCCCCCTCCGGCATTCTATGATGCGTCAGGCATTTTATCGAGTCGTTTCGACAGGATCTTAATGAATAGAATAATGAGAATAGGCAATTTGCGAAGTGTGACTGCGGTTCCGGGTTGTTGTGCAAACACCCAATCGCGAACAATTCGCGATTGATTAGCGTTCCTCATCTCAGACGACTGCAACCCGCCATCTCGTGGGTTCGACAAGCTCACCGCAAACGAATACGCGGATAGCCTTGCATTCCCTATCGCTTCGGCTTGAATTCATCCGGCGCAAAGTTGCACGTGGTGAAGTAGTCCTCCACCGTCTCCGCCCTGCGGATCAGCTCCACCGTGCCATCGCTGCGCAGCAGCAGCTCCTTGGGGCGCAGGCGGCCGTTGTACTGGAAACCCATGGAATGACCGTGCGCGCCGGTGTCGTGGATGACCAGGATATCGCCGTCATCGATAGTCGGCAGCTCGCGCTGCACCGCGAACTTGTCGTTGTTCTCGCACAGCGAGCCGACCACATCGTAGGTTTCGCTCTTCGGCAGCTGCTCTTTGCCGAGAACGTCGATGTGGTGATAGGCGTCATACAGGGCCGGGCGCATCAAGGCCGACATGCAGGCATCCACGCCCACGTAGTTGCGGTAGGTCTGCTTGGCGTTGATCGCTGTCGTCACCAGGCAGCCGTGCGGGCCGGTGATGTAACGGCCGCTCTCCATCAGCATCTTGGGCGCGAAGCCGTGGGCGCTGCGGAAAGCATCGAAGAGCGCGGTGATCTCTTTGGCCATGGCGGCAAGATCAAGCGGGGCATGTTCCGGATGGTAGGGGATGCCGAGACCGCCGCCGATGTTGACGAATTCGAGTTCGATGCCCAGCGCCTTCTTCAATTCGAGGGCCAGTTCGAGCAGCATCCGTGCCGTCTCCACGATGTAGGTGTAGTCCCGCTCGTTCGAGGCCACCATGGTGTGTAGGCCGAAGCGCCTGGCGCCGCGTTCGCCCGCGATGCGGTAGGCGTCGACCAGCTGGTCGTGGGCCACGCCGTACTTGGCCTCCTCCGGATTGCCGATGATGATGTTGCCGGTGCGGCGCGGGCCGGGGTTGTAGCGGAAGCAGATCAACTCGGGAAATTTCGGCACCTTGGCGATCAGGCTGATGTCGTCGAGATTGAGGATGCTGCCACCGTCCGCCTCGGCAAATTCGTACTCATCCCTGCTCGTGTTGTTCGAGGTGAACATGATGTCTTCACCGCGTGCGCCCACCTGGCGCGACAAAATCAATTCGGCGATGGACGAGCAGTCGAAGCCGAAGCCGAGGTCGGAGAGCACTTCCAGAATATGGCGATTGGGCAACGCCTTCACTGCGTAGTATTCGCGGAAACCGGGAATGCCCGCAAACGCCTGATTCAGCGCCGTACCCGTGGCGCGGATACCGGCTTCGTCATAGATGTGAAAAGGCGTGCCGTAATGGGCGGCAAGCTGCGGCAGGATCGGAAACAGACGATCCTTGAAAGACTGGGACATCGGCATGGTGATTTATTCCTTGGGGATGAAATCTACGAGGTCAGCATGATAATAGTTTTGAAATAAACATAAGTCGAAAAAAACAAAGCGGCCCTCTATGCTTTGCTATCCTTCGTGCACCCGCCGACATTGGCGGTCGTTTTTTTCACTGATTTTGGGAGAATGTATGCGTGTTGGCTACTTGTTGCTGGGACTGATTCTGACCGCTTGCGGGGGAGGGAGCGGTGGGTCGCCCGTAAGTAGCAGCAACCCGGTCATGGATCTCAGCGTGAGCACAACGCCAGCCAACGCCACGTTGAGTCCGTCTTTCATGGTGCATACCAAGGTCATGATGGGTTTCTCGGGGAGCAGCACTGCTGGCGAATCGGCACCTTTCGACATGCAGTACCAATATTTCAATTCGGGCAGCTTCAGCAGCTATGACCACGCGGGCTGCATGGCTGGCACAGTGCCCGTGTCATCGTGTTCCGGCTGGATTGCCTGGCAGGAGAATGTGGCGCAACGCGGTTTGTTCGCGACGCGCTTTATTGGCGCTGCCAAGGCGCGCACCTGGAACTCCGTGTCCCGTGCACAGATTCCATTTTTCACCTACTACATGGTGCTGCCCGCTTCCGGGTTGCGTGAAGGGACATCTCTTACCGGAGAAACGGCTGCACTGAACGACCAGACATTCTTGACCGCCTACTTCAATGACTGGCGTTTCTTGTTGCAGAAGATCGGCAACGAACAAGCCATGCTGCACATCGAGCCCGACCTGTTCGGCTACCTGAAGGCCAGAGCCGCAGCGACAACGGGTCAGCCCAGCGCCATACCCGCCAAAGTGGCGCTGAGTAATCCGACCGACTGCGGCACGGGGTACGCCGAGGATGCCGCCGGCTTTGCCAAATGCATGATCCACATGGTGCGCGTCTACGCGCCCAACGCCACGGTGGGTTTGCATTTATCACCCTGGACTTATACCGGCGCGAACGATGCTACTTTGTGGGCCAACTTCATGCTCGCCATGGGCGCAGATCAAGGAGACTTTCTGGTGGCAGACTCCAGCGACCGCGACGCCGACTGGTACCGCCTGGTGCAAGGGCAGCCAGGGCATGACTGGGACGTCACCAAGATGACCGCTTTCCTGCAGTGGACGAAGGATGTTTCGACCGCAATAGGCAAGCCCTTCTTCCTATGGCAACTGCCGTTGGGCAATTCCTACCAGAACAACACCACAAATCACTACAAAGACCAACGTGTGGAACTGCTGTTTGCCCACATCCAGGAGGTGCGTGATGGCCATGTGGTGGGCATGCTGTTCGGCAGCGGAGAAACCGCGCAAACTTATGTGGGGTCGGATGGAGGCCTGCTGGTTGGAAAGACCAGGCAGCACTACATCAGCCGTGGCGGCGACTAGTTCAGCGAGTCCAAGTGATGGGGGCCAAACCTTGAGAAGAATCAACGTGCCCCATTAATTCTGCTTCTCGGCACGAAGACAATAGCCGGTCCAGATCGCCCCGCCTACTTCGATTGCCCCGAACATAAGGAGAGCCGGTGGTGCAGAAGCCAACACAACAAAACCGATGAGGAATATCGTCACTGCCAGCCTGGCGTAAACCGACCACTGGAAAAAAAGCCGCATCTCGTTAGCGGAGGCCATGAAGTCAATGAACCCGATAATGAGCATCAGCATACCGACAATACGAATCCAGACCTCATGCGTTTCGGGAACCCCAAAAAGCGCCAACAGCCAGTTTGGGTCGGCGATCAGCACCACACCAACAATGAACATATAGATCGAAAACACGCGCAGGCTAAAGGCAGACTTACTCATCAGGTATTCACCATTAGATTATTAGCGGCAATTTCAAGGAAGGGGAAATCCAAAGGATAGGTCATGCTGTTCGGCCATCAGTGCTTTGGCGGTTAATGTCGTACCCATGCAAGAGGAGACGGATCACAGGTGGGAATATTGCGGGGAGTTGTAAATCTATTCTTGATGGGTATCACGCAACCTGTCCTGAGCGAAGTCGAAGAGCACAGCCCACGCTGCCGAGTTGGTCAACTTGAGGTTGCAAAAGGCAAGCCCCCCGCGCCGCGGGCATCGCTGGGCACTTTCTCAGTTTATACCTATACCGCAGGATAAGACTCAACGTACTTTTCTTCACCCGCTCCATAATAAGTGCAGGTTCGTGCTGCAAAGTCCACATCGTATTTAACAACACCGGCTCTCCATGTCGCAATCAAGAACTCGGGAAACGTACTGTTCCCAGCCTGATCAGTACGCAAAGCAGTGATGAGCGCGTCGCGGCTGAATGGAGGCACGTCTGCCATGCCGGTAACCAGAGGTGATCCTTGAACGACGACAGGGCCCTTCTCAGTCAAATACAAGCTTTGGCACGAAGGCAATGACCAGATATTTCGCGTCACGCCCGCACGCCGAAGCGTTTCGGCCAAGTAAGGAAAACCACCGACCTTGGGCTTGCCCGCCATCGCCCGCTGTTGGGCTGATTGAAGATTTTCAATTGCAATGCTCATTAAGGATGCTCCTCAAATTTGAATAGTTGTCTGCGTAATAGGAAAATGTGATCCCCGATTGTGCGGTACAAAGGTACTAGAGTGAATTGAATTTGAAGGTCGGCGTGGCTGAAAAGAAATTGAATCCGGTACCTTTCATTCTGAAAATATTCCGAACCCGACCCCTTTGGCTAGTAGGGAGCGCAAATATTGTGTACTCGTCCCCGACTTATGCTGCGGGTATATTTTTTCAATATCGCGATGCCGATCCTTTAGTACCATAGATAAAAGCCCCGCCAGTATCCTGGCAGGGCTTTTTCAACTGAGCCTTAACTTACATTTGCGTAGTAATGACAGCTATTGTGGGCACAGGAGAAGAGGTTGTTGGAGTGGGCGTGGTTGAAGAACCCGAAGCCCCTCCTCCACTGCCCCCGCCGCCGCATGCGGCTAGCAGGAGAAGCAATCCAGCCGCTCCGATTTGTTTGATTAATTTCATTCCATCCCCCTTAGAACTGACAGACCCCAGACAAAGCTTCATTGGCTCCTTGAATCAAGAGGGTATTACCTCCATTGACCGCTACGGAATTCCAAGTTGAGGTTCCTGCGCCAGCCGGAAGCGTGAACGATATTGTTTGAGCGCCAGATGGAGCGGAGGCCGCAGAGACCGCGAAGGCAACGGCAGTTCCACTCACAGGAGTTCCGATGGTAAGACCAGCGGTCGTGTAGTTCGCATGAACTGAGTTATACGAGATCGTGCCTGCGGTCGCACTGGTGAAGTTCAGAACGGCCAAGATATTGTAGGTATCGTTAAATGGAACGGTTGCGCCATAGGGAACCGGCTTCGTGATCAACATTGCGCAAGTGCCACTGCTCGGGAATGTCGGCAAAGCGGCATAGGCGCTCGTAGCGGAAAATAGACCTGCAATCAAAAAACCAACAAACGCACGCAAAAATTTATTCATTTTCACTCCAAAGTATCCCGCTGACGATTGATATACCCAAAAGGGCGCGGTGAACCCACTCAGATACTTACGACGATTACCTTCACTTCGTATGGTAGAACGGGCAATATGGGTTAGCCATCCATCAAACAATGGATTGACAAATATTGATTTCCAACGTTGCACAAAACAATTTTCCACCAGGGCCGGCATGAGACTCCTAAGTGACTTTCTATTGAAACTGACACGGGGCGCATTGGAAAAACCATCAAATGACTTTAAAGATTGGGCTCTTTCCGAACTACGTCCGTTAATTCCATTTGATACCTGCGTGTGGCTAATGGGGAACTGGATTGATGAGCAGCCCGTTGTTCACACTGCTCATTTATATCGTTTACAGGATGGATTTATTGAAAGCTGGCTTCAGTTTCAACATGAGGATAGGTTGGCGAGAGACGTAACTCTTCATAGCAACAGGACGTTTAATGTAAATGTCGCCAGTGAATATGTTGGCACTAAAATCTATGGCGCTCATTGCAAAAAATATGGCGTTGCGCAGATTTTAGCTACTGGTGCGATTGATCCCGATTCTCGATTGCTGAACTCAATGTGCCTTTACCGTTCCGATGCAAGCAAACCTTTCACAGAAGCGGAACGTTCGTTAAAGGAGCTAGTTTTTCCGCACTTAATAGAAGCGGCTCGAACAAACTGGCTAACAAATCTCCCCAACATGCTATCAAGTCAACGGCGCAGCAGCTTCAATGCGTTGGCGGCTTGTGATGTCTCTGGCCTATTACACGTAGCCATGCCGTCATTTGTAGAGTTATGTCGCGAGGAGTGGCCGGAATGGACAGGGCCTTTCCTGTCGCCGGATGTAACCGCACATTTGAAAAATCATTCACGCTGCTATTTGGGACGCAATATTGCCATCAGCAAAATACAAATGAACAGTATTTACATACTGCGCGGTCGAAGAAAGGTCGGCGCTGATTCGCTAAGCGAGAGGGAATGGCAAATCGCTCAACAGGTCGCACGGGGTGACGACTACAAAACCATTGCATTATCTTCCGGGATTTCCCCCTCCACGGTCAGAACCCATGTGAATAATATATTCACGAAGCTTGGGATAAACGATAAAGCTAGAATAGCAACCGAGCTTGGATATGTCGAACATTCCGGCTGGCAGTAGTTAGAATCAAAGAGGCTCGAATTGTTTTACGGGCACCCTGATTGTCCGTTGCCGCCAGACAAAGCTAAAGGGCCAAGCTAAAGGGGCCAGGCTCGAATTTCATTCAAACCTCAACGCCTTCTGCTTGGTCTCCACCACCTTCCCCGTCCTCGCCCTCGCGCCGAAGTAACCCTGCAACTCCTTGCCCCCGATGGAGATCTGTTGTGTCTTGGTGCCCGATGTGCCGCTCAGCGCGAGCTTGGGTTCGTTGACGACTTGGCAGCCGACGAGTTCGTCGCCTTCCTTCAGGTCAATCAGCATCATGCCCTTGCCACCGCCTTGCAGCAGTTTGAGTTCGCTCAGCATAAACACCAGCAGGCGATTCTGCTTGGTCAGCACGGCGACCAGCGAGTTTTGCGTGGGCGCGACGATGACCGGCGGCAGGATGCTTTCTTCCTTGACGCTGATGAACTGCTTGCCCGCCTTGTTGCGGCCCACCATGTCGCCGATGAAGCAGGGGAAGCCGTAGCCGCCGCTGGTGGAGATGAGCACGGGCGTTTCGGCCTTGCCGCACAGCGCGTGGACGATCTTGGCACCGGGGGCGATTTCGATGAAGGTGGCGAGCGGTGCGCCGTCGCCGCGACCGGCAGGTAACGCCGAGACGGGGACGCTGCACACGCGACCGTTGCTGCAGATCACGATGCACTGGTCGGTGGTGCGCACTTCGTAGGTGGCGGCAATGCTGTCGCCATCTTTGAAGGCGATGGCGGAAGCATCGAGGCCGTGACCCGGACGGGTGCGCACCCAGAAGCGCTGCGAGATGAACACGGTCACCGGATCGTCGCTCACTTGTGCGGTCAGCTTGGTCACCTGCGCTTCTTCAATGAACGTGCGGCGCTCGTCGCCGTAGGTTTTGGCATCGGCCTCGATTTCGCTCACCACCAGTTCGCGCAATGCTTCCTCGCTGCCGAGGAGGCGTTTCAGTTCCTTGCCTTCGGCCTTCAGTTCCTTGATCTCCTTCTCGATCTTGATGCCTTCGAGACGGGCCAACTGGCGCAGGCGGATTTCCAAGATGTCTTCGGCCTGACGTTCCGACAGGTCGAACTTCTTCATCAGGTCTTCCTTGGGGTTGTCCGAGCCACGGATGAGCTTGATCACCTCGTCCACATTCAGGTAAACGATCATGCGTCCGGCGAGGATGTGCAGCCGGTCGTTGACTTGTCCCAGACGATAGTCGCAGCGGCGCGCCACGGTGCGCAGGCGGAACTCGACCCATTCGCGCAGCACCTGAGCCAGCGACTTCTGCTGCGGGCGGCCGTCGAGGCCGATCATGGTGAGGTTGACCGATACCGAGTTCTGCAGGCTGGTGTGGGTGAGTAGCACCGCCATCATCTCGTCCGGATTCAGCTTCGAGGTCTTGGGTTGGAACACCAGACGGATCTTTTGCGACTTGTCCGATTCGTCGGCCACCGCATCCAGCACGGAGAGGATGAGCTGTTTGTTCTGTGTCTGCTCCGGTGTCAGCGATTTCTTGTTGGTCTTGACCTTGGGGTTGGTCAGCTCGTCGATCTCCTCCAGCACCTTCTGCGCCGAGACGCCGTGCGGGAATTCGCTCACCACCACCTGCCACTGGCCGCGCGCCAGTTGTTCAATCGTCCAGCGTGCACGCATCTTGAGCGAGCCGCGTCCGCTGGTGTAGGCATCGCGGATGTCCGCGTTGGAAGAAATGATCTGCCCGCCGCCGGGGAAGTCCGGGCCGCTGATGTAGGACATCAGCTTTTCGTCCTTGATGTTGGCGTTCATCGCCAGCGCGACTGCGGCCTTGGCGACTTCTTTCAAATTGTGCGAAGGAATCTCGGTCGCCATGCCCACTGCAATACCGGAGGCGCCGTTGAGCAGCACCATCGGCAAGCGTGAAGGCAACATCGCGGGTTCCTGGAATGCGCCGTCGTAATTGGAAATGAAATCCACCGTGCCCATATCCAGCTCGGACAACAGCAGATTGGCAATCGGCGTGAGCCGCGCCTCGGTGTAACGCATCGCCGCCGCGTTGTCGCCGTCGCGCGAGCCGAAGTTGCCCTGGCCATCCACCAGTGGGTAGCGCATCGAAAAATCCTGCGCCAGCCGCACCATCGCTTCATAGGCGGAGGAGTCGCCGTGCGGGTGATACTTACCCAGCACATCGCCCACCACGCGCGCCGACTTCACATGCTTGTTGCCATGCGTGAGTCCCATCTGGCGCATCGAATACAGGATGCGGCGTTGCACGGGTTTCTGTCCGTCGCAGACTTCCGGCAATGCGCGACCCTTGACCACGGAGACGGCATATTCGAGATAGGCGCGTTCGGCGTAGTCGGCGATCTTCACTTCGTCGCTGTCGGGCAGCTTGGCGAGCGGGGCGAATTGGGGTTTGCCGGATTTGGATTCGGCGGGGTCTTCGATTTCTGGGGTGTCTTGTGGGACGTTTTCGTTGGTTGTCATTTTTTATGTAGCAATAAAATTTATCAGTGACGCCAAACTTCTTGGTCGTCATTCCGGCGCAGGCCGGAATCCAGTATTAATAAATCAACTGGACACCGGCCTACGCCGGTGTGACTAATTCCCCCCTTCTCCCGCAAGCGGGAGAAGGGTTGGGGATGAGGGTCTGTGCTTACCACCTGGCTATGCTCAGAGAGCGGCACTTCGATCACCATCCCTCACCCTCGGTCCCTCTCCCGCTTGCGGGCGAGGGATGCAAAGCGCTTTGTTTACTTCCTTTGCCCGTAGGCGAAAAGCTTTTTTACTTCCCCCTTTAGAAAAGGGGGATGGAGGGGGATTTGTAAATTCGGAGATGATTTGCCATCCCTCAAATCCTCCCTAGCTCCCCTTTAAAAAGTGGGGGATAGAAGCAGTTTAAATATCCGCCTCAACCTCATTCCCGTGATATTCCAGCCATGCCCTGCGTGTCGAAGCCTCTTGCTTGCCCATCAGCATGTTGAATATCCCCATCGTGGCCTTGAACGATTTCTCGTCCGCTCTTACGCACAGCGCCCGGCGCGTATCCGGATTCAGCGTGGTATCCCACAGTTGCTCGGGACTCATCTCGCCCAAGCCTTTGAAGCGCGAGATGCTCCAGCTGCCTTCGCGATATTTTTCCTTGCGCAATTTGTCTTCGATGGACACCAGTTCGGCTTCGTTCAATGCATACACCTTGTGCGCCTGCTTCTTGCCCAGTCCGGGCACGTCGACGCGGAACAGCGGCGGCTGTGCGAGATAAATCTTGCCCGCTTCCACCACGCGGAAGAAGTGGCGGTAGAACAAGGTGAGCAGCAGCGTGGAGATGTGCGAACCGTCCACGTCGGCATCGGCCATGATCAGGATGGCGTTGTAGCGCAGGTTGGACAGGTCGACGTTGTCGGTCGGCGCATGCGGGTCGACGCCGATGGCGACGGCGATGTCGTGGATTTCGTTGTTGGCGAACAGGCGGTCTTTCTCAACTTCGAACGTGTTCAGCACCTTGCCGCGCAGGGGCAGCACGGCCTGGAATTCCTTGTTGCGTCCCTGCTTGGCAGAGCCGCCTGCGGAATCGCCCTCGACCAGGAACAGTTCGGTGCGCGATGGATCGCTGGAACTGCAATCGGTGAGCTTGCCGGGCAGCACCGCGACGCTGCTTCCTTTTTTCTTTTCAACTTTTTGCGCCGAGCGCAAACGTGCCTGTGCCTGCTGGATCGCGAGTTCGACTATTTTCTTGGCCGGTTCCAGGTGTTCGTTCAGCCACAGGTCGAGCGGGTCCTTGAGCATGGAGGAAACCAGCTTCAGCGCATCGCGCGAAACGAGTTTCTCTTTGGTCTGTCCTTGGAACTGCGGATCAAGCACTTTGGCCGAAAGCACGAAACTGGCGCGCGTGAACACGTCTTCTGCCACCAGCTTCACGCCCTTGGGCAGCAGGCCGTGCAGTTCGGCGAACGACTTCACCGAATTGAACACGCCGTCGCGCAAGCCGGCTTCATGCGTACCTCCGGAAGGCGTGGGGATCAGGTTCACATAAGACTCGCGCACCACGTTGCCTTCCGCGCTCCAGGTGAGCGCCCAGCTTGCGCCTTCGCCTTCGGCAAAGCCGGTGGTGTCGCCCTTGCGCGTGAATTTCTCCTGCAACAGGATGGGCGTGGCGAGTTCGAATTCGGAAAGCGACTCGGCCAGGTAGCCGCGCAGACCGTCGGGGTAGTTCCATGCTTTGGTCTCGCCGGTCTTTTCCAGCAGCAGCGTAATGGTGACGCCGGGCAACAGCACCGCCTTCGAGCGCAGCGAGAATTCGAGCTGCGCGAGGTTGACGTTGGGCGCATCGAAATATTTGGGGTTGGGCCAGGCGCGCACGGCAGTGCCGGTCTGGTTCTTGGGGCAGCTGCCGGTCTTCTTCAGCGGGCTTTCGGCCACGCCTTCGACGAAACGCAGATCATGCTGGCCGCCTTCGCGATATACGGTGACCTCCACTTTCTTCGACAGCGCGTTTGTTACCGCCACGCCCACGCCGTGCAAACCGCCCGCGAACTTGTAGGCACCGCCGTCTTTTTCCTTGTCGAACTTGCCGCCTGAGTGCAGCACGGTGAAGGCAACTTCAACGACGGAGCGGCCTTCTTCTTTATGGATGCCGACCGGAATGCCGCGGCCATCGTCCAGCACCGACACCGAACCATCGGAGTGCGCCGTGACAAAAATATTCTTCGCAAAGCCCGCCAGTGCTTCGTCGCAGGCGTTATCCACCACCTCGGCGATGATGTGGTTGGGCGATTCCAGGTTGGTGTACATGCCCGGCCGCTGCCGCACCGGCTCGAGGCCGCGCAGGACTTTGAAACTTGCTTCGTTATAAGTAGCCATTATTCAATGAGTTGTAGATTTATAGCGGATTGCCGGAGGGCTATTTCAAAATCTATTTTACCGGACAGATTCGCCGCGCAACGAGCGCTGACAAAAGACGCATCTATCTAATTGATAGTATGGGGTAAATATTTGAGCAAAGCGAAGATGTCTCACCGGTGGTCAATAACCCCAAATCGGTTATGTCAACATCGGTTGAGTTGCACCGTTACTGGTACCACGGCGGTTCAAATCTTTGCGCAGGCCGTTCGCCCAACAATACAAGGAGAATCGAATGATCAAACCAAGCCTCGTCATATCAGCGCTGTTGTTGCTTTCCGCTTCCGTTGCGCAAGCCGATACCCCTCCGGCCACACCGGGTGCCTCCAGCGCACAAAGTCAGGATGCAGACCAGGACCGAGCCAAGACAGAAGAAAGGCGCGAAAAGTCCAAGGACAAGCACAGCAAAAAGGACAAGCGCGAAGGCAAGATGGACAAAAAAGACAAAAAAGAAGACAAGCAGGAACGCAGCGACAAAGAGCGTGGTGACAAGGTCGAACACAACGACCATCATGATCACGCGGAGCGTCCGTCCAAATCCGAGCGTTCCGAAAGATAATTTCGATGCTGTTTCACGGTGATGCCGGCGGCACGTCCGCCGGTTTTGTTTTGTGATGACGCAGAGGTGACGATGCGGACTGTATCCCTGCCCAAATGGGCTCTTGCACTGGCAGTAACTGCCAGCATCGTGCTGTCCGCCTGCAGTGGAAGCGGCGGAGGTGGAGGCGGCGGTTCACCCGCACCATCACGCCCCGTGCTCGGTGCGACTTACCGTGCCAGCGGCCATGGCGCAGCGGGCGATGTATTCGTGCACCTGTTCGAATGGCCGTGGAGTGCGGTGGCAGTCGAATGCGAAACCTGGCTGTGGCCCAAGGGCTTCAAGGCGGTGCAGGTCTCGCCGCCGCAGGAACACATCCCCGGTGCGCAGTGGTGGACGCGTTACCAGCCGGTGAGCTACAGCATCGCGCAAAGCCGTTCCGGCACCCAGGCCGAATTCGTGGACATGGTGAACCGCTGCAACGCAGTGGGGGTGGGTATCTATGTCGATGCGGTGATCAATCACATGACGGCGGGTTCCGGCACAGGCAGCAACGGCACGGTCTATACCAAATACAACTATCCCGGCTTGTACACGCAAAGCGATTTTCATACGCCGTGCGCGGTCAACAATTACCAGTCGGCAGCCAATGTGCAGGATTGCGAACTGGTGGGGCTGGCCGATCTCGACACCGGCTCGGCTACGGTGCAGCAGAAGACCGCCGACTATCTGCTGAGTCTGGCGCGGCTCGGCGTGGCGGGCTTTCGCATCGACGCGGCCAAACATATGCAGCCGGTGGAACTGGACGGCATCCTGAGCAAAGTGAACCTGACACTCGCCGCGGAGAGTCGGCCGTTGCCGTATTACTTCGCCGAGGTGATCGATTACGGTGGCGAGGCGGTGAAGACCGGCGACTATTTCGGGTTGGCCTACAGTTCGGGCGGTGCGGCAGACATCACCGAGTTCAAGGTGCGCGGCGCGGGCTACAAGTTCCTGGGCGGCGGGCAGAGCATCTATCAGCTCAATCCGAACGGCACACCCGGCAACCAGTTCTCGGTAGGTGCCTGGAACATCATGCCGTCCGACAAGGCGGTGGTGTTTCTGGAGAATCACGACACGCAACGCGGGGGCGGCATCTCCTGGCGCGACGGTGCGACTTACCGCCTGGCGAACGTGTGGCTGCTGGCGCAGCCCTACGGCTATCCGTCCATCATGTCGGGTTACGTGTTCGACCAGACCACGCAAGCGGGCAGGGATGCCGGACCGCCCGCGAGTGCGCCGGGCTGTGCAACCAGTCTTGAGTCGGCAACCGCCGGGCAGTGGGTGTGCGAACACCGCGACGCCACCCTCGCCAACATGGTCGCCTTCCGCCACGCTGTGGCGGGCACCGCGCAACTCAATTGGTGGGATGACGGTGCCAATGCCATCGCCTTCTCGCGCGGCGACAAAGGATTTGTGGTCATCAATCACGGGACGGCTGCGCTGTCGCGCAGCTTCGTCACCGGTCTGGCGGCAGGCAAGTACTGCGATGTGCTTGGCGGAGGTGTGAATGCCGGAGCATGCGCGGGGCTGATGGTGACAGTGGCTGCGGACGGCAGCGCGAGCCTCGGGCTTGCGGCCAACACGGCACTGGTGCTGCAGGCGGGCGTCAGTATTCCCTGACGCCCGCTTCAGGGCATCGCGCCGTGAGAGCGGCGCACATCACTTGTCTTCGTCGACCTTGCAGGTGTTGATTCCCAGCACGGCATTGGCCGGGCAGAAGCGCACAATCGCAGTTGCCAGCGCGGTCGCCGCAATGACCAGCAGGACGATCTTCCAGGTCATGCTCATCGGCACAGCCAGACCCACGACCAATAGAATTGCACCAAGCAGGAGTCGTATGTTGCGGTCGATACCGCCCACATTTGGTTTCATGATGGCCTCCATATCGTTGACTTCAGGAGATATGTTCAGACACTGTAGTGGTACAGGCTGGACTCCGGATCGGAATGAAACGATGCAGCGTCACATGGGCGGTTTCATTCCGTTTTTGCCGACGCTGATGTGCTGTGCAGTCAGCTTGCCGTCGGCTGTTTGCCGGGCGATGCAGAAGATCTGCGCACCCACATAAAGCAGGGATCTGTCGGCAGGTTGGAAAGAGATGACGGGCACACCCTGCGGCACAAGGATCTTTTTGGTTCCGTCTTTGTAGCCCAGAGTCAGCTCCCTGCCGTCCCTGGTGTTCACGATGGCATCCACATTGGCATTGGTCATGCTGGCGCCCGGTTCGAGATCCCACGCGTAATGGCCTTCACCCATGCCCCGCTGCGCTTCCGCAAAGATGTGCACTTCACGCGCGATCAGCGGCCCGCCGGGGGCCTTTTGCACCGCGGTGACGCCGACGAAGCTGCCGCGTTTGATGTCGCTCAGGCGCAGCGCAACGATGGCCTTGAAATTGGTGGCATCGGTGATGTCGATGTGCAGATCCATGCCGTCGCGCGTCTGCACCTGCAGTTCCCGGTCGTCGACCCAGGTGATGGTGCCGCGGACTTTCATGCCGAGGGACGACTGTGCCCGGGCATCCGCGCAGACGAACAAAAGGGCGACCGCCAAGAGTAATACAATGATCCTATTCATGATCCGCTCCCCCACTCGACGTACGCGCGATTCGATACTTCGTGGTGTTTGGAGTCGATATCCCGATATTAAGTTCGCTTTCGACTTTGACAGCCGGAGTCCGGTGTCCGGCAAAACGGCCGAAACCACTTCGGGAAGATAGGTACGCTGCGACATCCCCGTCCACGCGTGCTGTGTGAACGGGGGATGATCAGGTGTTGGGACTAACTATTTCTTGGGCAGAGCCAGGATGAATTTGACCAATTCGGCGATATCCGCTTTTTTCGCACCGGTGGGATCGTTGGGTGTCATGGGAACGGCTCCCCAGTTGCCGGAACCGCCTTTGGCGACTTTCATTTCCAAACCTGCGGCAAGGGGATATTCCTTGCCGTTGAATTTGAATTTCTTCACGCCTTGCCCGGTGTATTTGGCGGCGATGTCTTTCCAAGCCGGACCGACCAGTTTGGTATCGATGGTATGGCACGCGGTGCAGCCGAGTTTCTTGGCCAGCGGGGGCATTTCGGCGGCGATTGCCGGGGAGGTGAAAAAAATCACTGCAGCAGCAGTCGTTCCGATCAAGTTTCTTTTCATCGTCTTCTCCTTGAAATGTAGTCACGATAAAGGCGCCTCAGAGATCTCCGAATCGCTGTGTCCAGATTACACGAAATCAGGCGGACAGTATCCGCAGCATCCTCAATGCGGGTCATCAAAATGATGAATTCCTTGCTTGCTGAAGTTGTATTCTTCTCCATGATTGATAGCATTGATCGTGGGATGCATTTTATTAACCTGTTCTTCACAGAGAGAGTGATCTTGAAAGCGCAAAGATGAATAACCCGCCATCATCCGCAAAGAAAACGTTGCACTTGATGATCCATGGCCGCGTGCAAGGTGTGTACTTCCGCCAGTCGATGCTGCGCGAAGCCCGGCTTCTCGGGATCGCGGGCTGGGTGAGCAACCGGGCCGACGGGACAGTGGAGGCGGTGGTACACGGCGACCCTGCCGCAGTGGATGCCATCGTGCGCTGGGCGCACCGGGGGCCGGAGCTGGCACGGGTGGATCGCGTCGATACATATCCGACGGATGGGGAGTACGGCAATTTCGAGATCATGAATTGAAGCTCGCCTACCACTTCAACACTTTGTTCCCCAGCCACCATCCCGCTGCCGCCACGCCCAGCATCGGCAGGTAATGCCACTCCACCACATGCGCGATGGAGTCGTTCACTTCGTGCAGCCTCAGCCACAACGCACCGACGCTGAAAGCCGAGAGCAGCGCGATGCTGCCCGCGAGGCGGTAGTGCGTGCTGGCGAACCTGCGCAGGGAGTAGAACGTCCACACGGCGGGCAGCAGCATGGTAAGCAGGATGCTGAGCGTGCATTCGATGCTGTGCTCGGGCAACGGTGCCGGGCGCCACGCCAGCAGGACGACCGCCAGCAGTAGTGCAGCGGGGACTGCCGGTGCAAACACCAGCCAGCGTTTCTGGTGCAGGTCGGGGAAAGCCAGTACGGCGGTGCCGAGCGCGGTGAGGATGAACAGTGCGAACAGCGCGCCTGTCTCGGCGACGAACCACGGGTCGCCGAAACTGGCACGCCAATCCGGGCGCAACTTGGTGAGTGCGAGCGTGACGACCAGATAGAAGATGCCCGCGCCTATCCATTGCAGGCTCTGCAGGTAAGGGTGTCGTGCCGGCTGCACCGGTTTCGCCTCGCTGCTCAGGTTCGCGACCAGTTTTTCGATATCGTCCATCAGCGTTCCAATCGTTCTCGCAAAATCTTGTAGGCGCGATGCGCCGCCACTTTCACCGCGGATTCGTTCATGCCCATCTTCGCGGCGACCTCTTTGGCGGTGTGGCCGTCCTGATGCATCAGGCGCAGGATGGTCGCCTGCTTCTCGGGGAGTTTTTCCACTTCCGCGCTTATTGATTCGTAGCTCATCCCGGTTTCGGTTACATCGTCCGGCAGTATTTCTTCAAGTTCGTCGTAATCCTCGGCATCGCGCAGCTGGTCGGCGTAGTACGCGCGCAGGTGGTCGAGCAGACGGAACTTGGCGATGGCATACACCCAGGGCTTGTAGGGGCGCTTGCCGTCATAGGTGTGGCGGGCTTTGTGAATGGAGAGCAGTATCTCCTGCAGCAGGTCGTCCACTTCGTTGGAAAAGCGCAGGCGTTTGGACAGAAAAGGTTTGAGCAGCCGCGCGGTGCGGGTGAGCAGTTCGGCATAGGCGCGCTGGTCCCCGGCCAGGGACTGGCGCATCAGGTTCTCCAGAATGTCGTCTTGCCCGGTCATTTTGTATCTTGTGTAACCTTTATTCCGCCGTCCGCGAACATAGTAGCGCAGAGGGTTTGCGCGGGCTGTATCCACAGATCCGGGGCCGCTGCGAAGATACCATTAATCAACCCAAGGAGAATCAAATGAACAAACTGACTTCCGTATTGCTTTCGCTGTGTTTGGTCGCCGCCGTGCAGAACGTCGCCGCGATGGAGGATCACGCCATGGACAAGGACGCGATGAAGAAAGACAGCATGGGCCATGATGCGATGCGTCACGAGGCAATGAGCAAGGACAACATGGGCAAGGATGCGATGGAGAAGAAGGAATCTACGCAAAAGAAGTCCGGCCACAAGGACAGCATGAAGAAAGATTCCATGAAGATGGAAGGCGCGACGGGCAAAGACAAGGGCATGTGAGCGCAACAGGTCTATGGCGACGCGGGACGTGACAAACGTCTCCGCAGTTGCGAATCCGTTACAGGGTACAAAGGGGGGAAGATGGAACAGAACAGGAAGGATGCTGCTGCAGATTCGCAGCGCAGACGTCTATTGCAGGGGCTGGCGGCAGGATTGCTGACCACGCTGCTACCCGCCGCGCAGGCGATTGCGGCAGTGTTCACGCCGCCGCCGAAATTGCCCGCGACGCAATCGGTGTACCGCGTGCGCGGCAAAGCCTGGGTGAACGGCGAGCGCGTGCATGCCGGGACGCGCATCGGACCCAACGACACGGTGAAGACGGGCAGGGACAGCGAGCTTGTGTTCGTGGTGGGCGACCATGCGATGCTGTTGCGCAGCGGCAGCCATCTGGTGATGCAGCCCAAGGACAATGCAGACTCAGGCTCGCTGCTGATCGGTGCGCTGCGCCTGTTCTCCGGCAAGCTGCTGTCGGTGTCGCGCAACAAGGGCATGCGCATCGAGACGCCGAACGCCACCATCGGCATCCGCGGCACCGGCGTGTATCTGGAGGCCGGGCCGGACAAGACCTATTTCTGCAATTGTTATGGCGAGGTGGACGTTCTTGCCACCAACGATCCGACCAGCAAAGAGATGGTCGTCTCAAAACACCATGACAAGCCGCTGCATATCTATGGTGAGGGTCAGCCCGGGCAGTGCATACACGATGCAAATCGTCTGGCACGCCCCAACCATACCGATGAAGAGCTGATGCTGGCCGAAGCATTGGTTGGACGTGTGCCACCTTTTGCTACATAGGGTCTTTGCGGGATTCGGTGTAACCATTTTCACCGTGCGACCGAACCAAGTGACAGGCAGAGCAACCTAAGCTAGCAGGTTCGGCCAATCACACAGGAGGTGACATCATGCAACGCAGGGATTTTCTATTGGCAATATCCGGTCTGGCGCTGACCTATTCGGCGCGCGCGCTGGCCGCAAACACGGCAACCAACAAACAGGTGACGATCATGAAATATTCCGATGACGGCAAACCGCTGGGGCAAGTAACTGTGGATATGGTGAGCAGAGACGCGGAGTGGAAGAAACGCCTGTCGCCGCTGGCCTATGAGGTGACGCGCCAGCAGGGTACGGAGCGCGCTTTCTCGCAACCCGGCTATGACCGGCACGAACCGGGCATCTATCGCTGTATCTGCTGCGACAACGCGCTCTTCGACGCCGCCACCAAATACGATTCCGGCACCGGCTGGCCCAGCTTCTGGCAACCCATCGCGCCGGAGAACGTGCGCAACATCTCCGATCGCATGTTCGGCATGACGCGCACCGAAGTGCGCTGTGCCCTGTGCGACGCGCATCTGGGGCACGTGTTCGACGACGGCCCCAAGCCGACAGGGTTGCGCTATTGCATGAACACGGTAGCGATGCGGTTTGTACCGAACCCGAAATAGATTCTTGGGAACGCCGACGTCCTTGTCGGCATCGTTAAGCATTTGCCGACGAGGACGTCGGCGCTCCCATCACTTGCAGAAGGAAATTGAACATGCTGATCTTCCTGCTCGCCTACCTCGGCGGCGTCCTTACCATCCTCAGCCCGTGCGTGTTGCCGGTGCTGCCCTTCGTGTTCGCGCGCTCCGAGCAATCATTCCGCCGTTCCGGTGTGCCTATCCTGATCGGCATGGCGCTGACCTTTACCGTGCTGGCGAGTCTGGCTGCGGTGGGCGGAGCCTGGCTGGTGCAGGTGAACCAGTACGGGCGCTATGCGGCAATGTTCCTGCTGCTGCTCCTGGGATTGGCGCTGATCTTCCCGTCCTGGTCGGAACGCATGATGCGACCTTTCGTGGTGCTGGGCGGACGCTTGCAGCAACGCGCCGACGAGCAGGGAAGTGTGAAGGGCTCGTTGTTGCTGGGCGTCGCGGTCGGTTTCCTGTGGGCGCCGTGCGCCGGGCCGATACTCGGATTAGTGCTGGCAGGCGCGGCGCTGCACGGTGCAAATCTTTACAGCGCCCTGTTGTTGCTCACATTCGCAGCGGGGGCGGCGTCCTCGCTGGCCGTGGCATTGCTAGCCAGCGGCAGGGTGATCGGCTGGATGAAGCGCAGCTTCGGTGTGGAAGAGTGGGTGCGGCGCGTGCTGGGTGTCGCGGTGGTGGCGGGTGTCGTGGTCATCGCACTGGGCTGGGATACGCGTTTCCTCGCGCAGCTGACCGCGGCGAACACTACGTCTGCCGAGCAGCATCTGATTCAAAACCTGGTGCAGCAGCCGGAGTCTTCTGCTGCGGAGCAACGCAAGGCGCCATCGCTGAACGGCGCGACCCGGTGGCTCAACTCGCCCGCGCTGGATGACGGGGCCTTGCGCGGCAAAGTGGTGCTGGTGGATTTCTGGACTTACTCCTGCATCAATTGCCTGCGCACGCTGCCTTACCTGAAAGCGTGGGATGCGAAGTATCGCGACAAGGGCTTGATCATCGTCGGTGTGCACGCACCGGAGTTCGCGTTCGAGAAAGATATCGCGAATGTGCAGCAGGCAATGCGCGAGATTGGCGTGACCTATCCGGTGGCCATCGACAACGACTACGCGATATGGAATGCGTTCGAGAACCAGTACTGGCCCGCGCACTATTTGATTGATGCGCAGGGCGTGATACGCCATCAGCACTTCGGCGAAGGTTCGTACGGGGAGACGGAGCAGATGATTCGCAGCCTGCTCAAGGAAGCGAATCACGGACTGGCGATGAATGATGAGACGGTGCGGGTACAGGGCGCGGGTGCGATGGCGGAAGCGGCGGATATGGATCGCTCGCCGGAAACCTATCTGGGCTACAAGCGGCAGGAAAACTTTGCTTCTCGCGAGGCGATCCGCCCGGACAGCGTGACGCGCTACAGCGCGCCGAAGACGCTGGTGCCAGATCAATGGGCGCTGGGCGGCGACTGGCTGGTCGGCAAGGAATCTGCGCTGCTGAAGTCTCCGGGCGGAAAGATCGTGTACCACTTTCAGGGGCGCGACCTGCATCTGGTGCTGGGTACGGCCAACGGCAAACCGGCGCGCTTCCGGGTCACGCTGGACGGTGCGGCACCGGGCAAGGACCACGGCACGGACACTGATGCGGCCGGCAACGGCATGATCAACGGGCAGCGCCTGTATCAATTGATAAGGCAGAGCGGCGAGATCCGGAACCGGGTGTTCCGTATCGAGTTTCTGGATGAGGGCGCGGAGGCATTCGCCTTCACCTTCGGATGAAAAGGAGAGACATCATGCAAACTTCCAACTATCTGTTCAGCAGTGTGCTGGTCATTTTGAGTCTCGGTGCATTCTCGACGGCGGGTGCGGCATCGAACGAACAGACGGCCGTGTTCGCGGGCGGCTGCTTCTGGGGTGTGGATGCGGTGTTCAAACATGTCAAAGGCGTTTCGAACGCGGAGTCGGGTTATGCAGGCGGAAATGCCGATACCGCACACTACGAGATGGTGAGCGGGGGCAATACGGGACATGCCGAAGCGGTGCGGGTGCGTTTCGATCCGGCGCAGGTGTCGTACGAACAACTGTTGCAGGTGTTCTTCAGCGTGGCTCACGACCCGACCCAGCTCAACCGCCAGGGGCCGGATAGCGGCAGCCAGTATCGCTCGGCAATCTTCTTCACGAGCGCCGATCAGCAGAAGGTTGCGCAAAGCTACATTCAGAAACTGACTGCCGCGAAGACTTATTCATCGTCCATCGTCACGCAGGTGACGCCGTTACAGCAGTTCTATCCGGCCGAGGACTATCACCAGAACTATCTGGCGTTGCATCCGTACCAGCCGTATATCGTGTTCAACGACATGCCGAAGCTGGGTCAGCTGCAAAAACGGTTTCCGGCCCTGTACAAATAAGTGGGGACTGCCGCGTGCGGCACTTGGGTGGAGAGGAGTGGTGCTGCCTATGAACGGTGCGTCCGGTTTGCCTGCGGGCAAGCCGGACGCGGAAGTCGGGTCAGGTCATCTTCAGATTGTCCAGGCCGCTCATCACGTCGCGGTCCTTGGTGGCCTGGCCTTCGAGCTTGATCTTCAGACGCAGGTCGTTGACCGAGTCGGCGTTCTTGAGAGCCTCTTCGTAGCTGATGGCACCCGCCTCGTGCAGGATGAACAGCGCCTGGTCGAAAGTCTGCATGCCGAGTTCGCGCGACTTGGCCATGACTTCCTTGATCTCGTGCACATTGCCCTTGAAGATCAGGTCGGCGATCAGCGGCGAGTTGAGCAGAATCTCGAATGCGGCCGAGCGGCCCTTGCCGTCGCGCTTGGGGATCAGACGCTGCGAGATGAGCGCCTTGATGTTGAGCGACAGGTCCATCAGCAGTTGCTCGCGGCGTTCTTCGGGGAAGAAGTTGATGATGCGATCCAGCGCCTGATTGGCGCTGTTGGCGTGCAGCGTGGCCATACACAGGTGGCCGGTTTCGGCGAAGGCCACGGCGTATTCCATGGTCTCGCGGTCGCGGATCTCACCGATCAGGATGACGTCCGGCGCCTGGCGCAGGGTGTTCTTCAGTGCGGCATGCCAGTTGTCGGTGTCCACGCCCACTTCTCGATGGGTGACGATGCACTTGTCGTGGTCGTGCACATATTCCACCGGGTCTTCGATGGTGATGATGTGACCCTGGCTGTTGTGGTTGCGGTGGCCCAGCATCGCTGCCAGCGAGGAAGATTTGCCGGAACCCGTTCCGCCGACCAGAATGACCAGCCCGCGTTTGGTCATCACCACGTCGCGCAAGATGGGCGGCAAGCCCAGTTCTTCAAAAGTCGGAATCTTGGTGGTGATGGTACGCAACACCATGCCGACGCGCTGCTGTTGCAGGAACACGTTGACGCGGAAGCGTCCGATCCCGGGTGGGCTGATGGCAAAGTTACATTCGTGAGAAGACTCGAACTCGGCAGCCTGGCGGTCGTTCATGATGCTGCGCGCCAGTTCCTGTGTGTGCGCCGAGGTCAGTGCCTGGCTGGAAACGGGGGTCATCCGGCCGTCGATCTTGAAGGCGGGGGGGAATCCGGACGTGATGAATAGGTCGGATGCTTTTTGCGAGACCAAGCCGCGCAGAAGATTGTGGACTAACTCGGTCGCCTGATCGCGTTCCATGATGAACTCCTAAAGCAAAACTGCTGCTTGATTGATGTGGATTAACCCGGGAACAGATCCTTGTTCACCGCTTTTGTGCGGGCTTCGGCTGAAGCGACCATATTGCGCTTCACCATCTCGCTCAGGTTCTGGTCCAGCGTCTGCATGCCGATGCTGGCGCCGGTCTGGATGGCGGAATACATCTGCGGTACTTTGGCTTCGCGGATCAGGTTGCGGATGGCGGGGGTACAGATCATGATCTCGTGTGCTGCCACGCGGCCGGTGCCGTCCTTGGTCTTGAGCAGGGTCTGCGAGATGACTGCGCGCAGCGATTCGGACAGCATCGCGCGCACCATTTCCTTTTCGTCGGCCGGGAACACGTCGATGATACGGTCAATCGTTTTGGCTGCCGAGCTGGTGTGCAGGGTGCCGAACACCAGGTGGCCGGTTTCCGCTGCGGTCATCGCCAGGCGGATGGTTTCCAGGTCGCGCATTTCGCCCACCAGGATCACGTCCGGGTCTTCACGCAGTGCGGAACGCAGCGCGTTGTTGAAAGACAGCGTATGCGGGCCGACTTCGCGCTGGTTGATCAGCGATTTTTTGGATTCATGCACGAACTCGATGGGGTCTTCCACGGTCAGGATGTGGCCCATCTCATTCTCGTTGATGTGGTTCACCATCGCCGCCAGCGTGGTTGATTTGCCGGAACCGGTCGGGCCGGTCACCAGCACCATGCCGCGCGGGAACTCGGAGATGTCTTTAAAGATGGGCGGGCACTTCAGGTCTTCCAGCGAGAGGATCTTGGACGGAATGGTACGCATGACCGCACCGGCACCGCGGTTCTGCACGAAAGCGTTGACACGGAAACGTGCCAGATTCGGGACTTCAAACGAGAAGTCGACTTCCTTGTTCTCTTCGTAGTGTTTGCGCTGCCCGTCGTTCATGATGTCGTACACCATGGCGTGGACTTCCTTGTGCTCCATCGCGGGGAGGTTGATGCGGCGCATATCACCGTGCACGCGGATCATGGGAGGCAAGCCTGCCGAAAGGTGCAAGTCGGAGGCTTTGTTCTTCACGCCGAAGGCGAGCAGTTCGGTGATATCCATATATAATCCTGAGCGTTGAAAACAGAGTCGACAAGCGACTGTCCGGGCGATTATGACTGCAATCCTCTCAAACTTGCAAGCGACCCGCCAAGCCATTGAACAGGCCGCAAAATCGGCTCATCGGAATGTGACAGAAGTCCGGCTGTTGGCCGTGAGCAAGTCATTCCCGGCGGCGGCGGTACGTGAGGCTTATGCAGGCGGACAGGTCGCTTTTGGCGAGAATTATCTGCAGGAAGCGTTGGACAAGATGGCGGAGCTTCGCGACCTGCCGATCGAGTGGCATTTCATCGGCCCCATCCAGAGCAACAAGACGCGCGCCATCGCAGAACACTTTGCCTGGGTGCACGGTGTGGACAGAATGAAGATCGCAGAGCGTTTGTCGGAGCAACGGCCGCCGCATCTGCCGCCGCTGAACATCTGCCTGCAAGTGAATGTGAGCGGCGAGGAGAGCAAGAGCGGTGTCGCGGAGGAGGATGTAGAGCAACTGGCACTGGCAGTCGGGCGACTGCCCAACCTCAAGTTGCGCGGATTGATGTCGATACCGGCTCCAGCGGCCGACGAAAGTGCGCAGCGCTTGCCTTTTGCCCGGATGCGCGCGATATTCGGAAAGTTGAACGGGCTCGGAATGGGGCTGGATACCCTGTCGATGGGAATGTCTCACGACTATCCGGCCGCGATACAGGAAGGCGCCACCATCGTGCGTATCGGCACGGCAATATTTGGTGTCAGAAATTACGGGGAAAAATTATGAAGATCACTTTCATCGGCGGCGGCAACATGGCGAAGGCCCTGATCGGCGGCCTCATCAAACGCGGTTATTCACCCTCCAAAATGCATGTCGTCGAGGTGAGCAAGGACCAGTGCGTGAATTTACACCGTGAGTTTGGAGTCCGGGCCTCCATCGAGCTGGCTGCTGCTGTGCAGCATTGCGAGGCGGTGATCCTGGCGGTCAAGCCGCAGCAGTTGCAGGAAGTCGCTTTGCAGCTGGCACCCGTTCTGGAGGGGCAGATGGTGATTTCCATTGCGGCGGGCATCCGCACGCAGGATATGTCGCGCTGGCTGGGCACGCAGAACATCGTGCGCTGCATGCCCAACACCCCGGCCCTGATCCGCAGCGGGGTCACAGTTCTGTATGCCATGCCCGCGGTCAATCCGGAACAGTGCCACCGCGCCGAATCCGTGCTCTCGTCGGTGGGCAGCACGATGTGGGTGGATGAGGAGGAGATGCTGGATGCAGTGACGGCGATCTCGGGTAGCGGTCCCGCCTATGTGTTCTATTTCATCGAGGCCATGCAACAGGCAGCCTACGAACTGGGGCTGGACGAGGCCCAGGCGCGGCAGATGGTGCTGGACACTTTTCTGGGCGCCACCAAACTGGCCGAACACAGCGCCGAAGATGTGGCCGAGTTGCGCAAGCGCGTGACTTCCAAGAACGGCACCACCGAACGCGCGCTGCTGAGCATGGATTCGAACCGGGTGAAGCAGGATATCGTTGATGCGGTCCACGCCGCCGCAAAGCGCTCCAAAGAGATGGGTGACGAACTCGGGAAGGACGCCTGATGCTGGGTCAGGCGCTCCTGTTCCTGCTCGACGCGATCGTGCAACCGTTCGCGGTCGTGCTGCTGTTCCGTTTCCACGCCGTGTGGTTGCTTGCACCGATGCGCAACCCCATCGGCGTATTCATCATGGCGATCACCGATTTCGCCGTGCTGCGCGCGCGCCGGTTTGTACCCAGGGCACGGGGACTGGATACCGCCTCGCTGCTGCTCGCATTCCTGATCGAGTTTGTCTATCTGAGCCTCTTCGTGACGTTGCAGCATTCGTTCGAAACATTTCCGCTGGTCGGATTGTTGGCATGGACAGCAGTCAAGTTGTTGCAGCTGAGTATCTATCTGCTGATTGGAACGCTGATCGCCGAAGCAATCCTGTCCTGGGTCAACCCGCATACGCCGGTCTCACCCATGCTGCATGCGGTGAACAGGCCGTTCCTGCAACCCTTGCGCAGTTTTATCCCGCCGGTGGGGAATGTCGACCTATCGGTGCTCGTGCTGCTGATCATCTGCCAGCTCACGCTCATTGTGCCCGTGAGTGCGCTGGAACAGGCAGTCCTGAGCCTGTTGTGAGCGAGTGGTTTCGCCGTTCCGGCGATATTCTTACCCTGACCCTGCATGTCCAGCCTGGTGCCAAGCGTACCGATGTGGCCGGACTGCATGGCGACGCCCTCAAGATCCGCCTCGCCGCCCCGCCCATCGAAGGCCGGGCCAATGAAGCGCTGCTGAAATACATCGCTGAAGCCTTCGGCGTTCCCCTGCGCCAGGTCGAACTCAAGCAGGGCGGCCAGTCGCGCCACAAGGTGGTGGCGATCACCGGCAGCAAGGTGGCACCGGAGAGTCTGCTGGGTTGAGGGTGCGGTGCTTCGCGATTACTGCGGATTGCCCGGCTTCCTGCATTGCGATTCCATGAACGGCCCCTGAATGACAAACCAGGTTTCGCCGGGCGTGGTTTGAGCACAAAGGATTGTGCCGTCTGCCCGGTTTTGCCATTTGTACCACGGTGCCCCGCCGGCCAGCGCCGTGCTGCCGATCAGTGCCAGTAACGTAAATGTTGCGATCTTGGATCTCATACAGACTCCCTTTCTGATGACGGCTGCGCCAGCCCGATGCGGCTAGTGTTGCGCCAGTGTTGCCTCGAACTGTTCTACTGTAACGGGTTCCCCGAACAGATATCCCTGGTAGGCATGACAACCGCGCGAGTGGAGAAATTCCCGTTGCGCCTCGGTCTCGACACCTTCCGCCATCACTTGCAAATCAAGGGCCGTCGTCATGGCAATGATGGCCTGCACGATGGCGGCATCGTTCGGGTCTGTGGTGATGTCGCGCACGAACGACTGGTCGATCTTGATCTGGTCCAGCGGCAGCATCTTGAGATACTGCAGGGAGGAATAGCCGGTGCCAAAGTCGTCCAGCGACAGCCGGACGCCTATCGCTTTCAATGCATTCATGGTGGCGATATTGTCCTGGGTGTCTTCCAGCAGCATGCTTTCGGTCAGTTCCAGTTTGAGCAGCCGCGGATCGATGGCGTGGTGTAGTACTGCAGCGCGTACCTGGGCGACGAAATCGGGCTGGCGGAATTGTTTGGCGCTGACGTTGAGCGCCAGAACAAGGTCGCGCGTTCTTTCGTTGCGTTCCCATGCCTTGAGCCGGGCGCAACCCGTGTTCAGCATCCAGAGTCCGATGGGCAGGATCAGGCCGGTCTCCTCAGCCAGTGGAATGAATTGGGCGGGCGGGACCATGCCGCGTTCGGGGTGGTTCCAGCGCAGCAGGGTCTCCGCCCCCATGGGGCGGAATGAATAGTCGACCTGCACTTGGTAGTACAGGAGGAATTCGCTTTTCCGGATTGCTTTGTGCAGATCGTTTTCGAGCGCGATCCTGAAGTTGATGGTTTCCTGCATTTGCGGGTCGAAGAAGCGCAGGGCGTTGCGGCCGGCTTTCTTGGCCTGGTACATGGCGATGTCGGCCTGTTTCAGGAGTTCCTCGGCACTATGCCCAACCCCGTTGAAAACGGTCGCGCCAATGCTGGCCGAGCTGCGAAAATCATGAGCATCGAGCTGGTATGGATGATTCAGCGACGCAAGGATGGTTTCCCCGATCTCTTCGGCTTGCTCTGCCGCCTCGATGGCGCGCTCGTGCAGGTTTTCCAGCATGACCACGAATTCGTCACCGCCAAAACGCGCCACCGTGTCTCCCTCGCGCACACAGAAGTTCAGCCGCTCGGCGACTTGCTGCAGCAATAGGTCGCCCATGACGTGCCCGAGCGAATCGTTGAGCGCCTTGAAATTGTCCAGGTCGATGAACAGCAATGCGCCGCCGAATCCGTTGCGCGCATTGGTCGCCAGCGCATGCTGCAACCTGTCCAGCAGAAGCAAACGGTTGGGCAGGCGGGTGAGCGGGTCATGGAATGCCAGTTGCTGGATTTTTTCTTCCGCTTCCTTGCGCTCGGTGATATCCAGATGCGCCCCGACATAATGGGTGACAACGCCGTCATCGTTTGTGACGGCCGAGATGGTGAGCCATTGGGGGAATATCTCGCCGTTTTTTCGTTTGTTCCAGACTTCGCCCCGCCATGTCCCGGTGCGCAGGATGCCGTCCCACATAGCGCGGTAAAAATCCGCATTGTGGAGCCCGGATTTGAGCATGCGCGGCGTCCGGCCCGCCACCTCTCCGGCCGTGAAGCCGGTGCACTTTGTGAATGCCTCGTTGATCTTCTGGATGATCCCTCCCGCATCGGTGATCATCATGGGTTCCTGCGATTCAAAGGCGGTTGCGGCGATGCGCAGATCGGTTTCTGACCGTTTGCGTTCGCTGATGTCGCGCCCGATTCCCTGCACGCCGACCGGAATCCCGTTTCTGAAGGTCATACTACTGACCAGTTCCAGCGGTATCTGCTGCCCATTTTTATCCGTAATCTCCAGCTCGTAGCGCGTCACCTGCTGTTCGGAGGCCAGTTTTGTGGCGGTCATCTCAAGTGCCCGCTCGAAATTTTCCGGGGTCAGGATCTTGCTGATCGGGGCGCCGATCAATTCGTCACGGCAATATCCCGTCACCCTGAACAGCGATTCGCTGGCTGCGGTGAATTTGCCGTTCAGATCCGTTCCATAAGCCAGGTCGCCGGCGTTCTCGAACAATCCCCGGTATTTTTCCTCGCTTTCGCGCAGTGCCTGTTCATACCGGTGCCGTCCGGAAATTTCCCGGAAGAAGGCAAATATCTCGTTTGATTCGCGGACATACTTGATAGACGCATCGACTTCAAACAGGCGTCCGTCTTTGTGGCGGTGCTTCGTTTCGAAACGGTCATGACCCTGAACCAGCAAGTTGCCGATGCGCACCTTGATTTGGGACTCGTCGTTCTGGGCATCCAGATCCGAGACCTGCATCTTCACGAGTTCGGAAGCGGTATATCCCGACATCTCCGCATAAGCCCGGTTCACTTCCAGCAAATGCCCCTGCGGGTTGACCAGCCAGAAGCCATCGGGCGAGTTTTCGATTATGCGTTTGTATCGTTCTGAATCGGACACGCAATCACCTGGGAAAGTACGTTGGTAAACCTGCTTTGTTTGCATTTAGGCCGGGACAAGATCGGCAGGGGCGGCCGCGTCTATGCAGCGTGTGAAAGGTGCGTAGCCGCAGCATCAGCCACGACACCCTAATCACCCAGCCACGCGCCGTCAATATGCCCACGCTGAATAGTCCAGTTCTTTCGCATTCCTCGGCTTGTGAGCTTGGAATACCTGGTTTTCTGACGCTCTTTCACGTCTGATGCCCAAACCGGAAGCGCTTCAGGGCGGCTTTTCCGGCAGGATCGGCTGGTAGGGGCGCCTCTGTATCTCATTGTTTATCATCGTGCACCTTGTGAAAACGCGGTGTGATCGGTCGGTTGGATGCGCGTACCTGTCTGGCGGAAATGCGAACATGCCTCTTTCGGTTTGAGGTGAGAGCTCATAACCGGTGACCTTGGAAGCGCGGACGACGGCGCGTCAAAACAGGCTATGGGGCGCGTGTCCCGAGGGGAGGTAACGCTGAAAGTCAGGTTTGAAGGGCGATTTGTTGCATGATTGTCGAATGTTTTGCGCAAACCCCCTTGCCATCGGGCCAAATATCTACAACAATCCGCTCCGGTACTACTAACACTCGGTACTTAAACCTAATAACAAAGGAGCAAATACGCATGAACCGCAAAGAACTGATTGACGCATTGGCAACCAAGACAGGCAGCAGCAAGGCTGACGCTGACCGTAATATTGCTGCACTGATCGACATCATTTCCGCCACCCTGAAGAAGGGCGACAACGTAGCGTTGGTTGGCTTCGGAACATTCGAAGTGCGTAAGCGCGCAGCCCGCAACGGCCGTAACCCCTCCACTGGCGCAGCCATCAAGATCAAGGCTTCCAAGCAACCCGCCTTCAAGGCCGGCGCAACTCTGAAGGCAACTGTCAACGGCACCAAGAAGTAATTCTGGCTGTTTGATGTACAAAAAGGCCGACGTTCAGCGTCGGCCTTTTTCATTTCTTTCGCACGCGCGTTTTCGTCGTCCTACATCAGAATGACGTCGTACTGTTCCTGCGAATAAAGCGTTTCCACCTGCAGTGAGACCGGCTTGCCGATGAAGTCGGAGAGCATGGCCAGGCTTTGCGACTCTTCGTCCAGGAACAGGTCGATGACCTGCTGAGATCCCAGGATGCGGTATTCGCGGGCGTTGAACTGGCGCGCCTCGCGCACGATCTCGCGCAGGATCTCGTAGCACACGGTCTGGGCGGTCTTCACTTCGCCGCGTCCCTGGCAGGTCGGGCAGGGTTCGCACAGCACATGCGCCAGGCTCTCGCGCGTGCGTTTGCGCGTCATCTCGACCAGACCCAGCGAGGAGAATCCGTTGACGCTGATGCGCGTGTGGTCGCGCGCCAGCATCTTCTTGAATTCTTCCAGCACGGCATCGCGGTGCTCCGCCGTATCCATGTCGATGAAATCGCAGATGATGATTCCGCCCAAATTACGCAGGCGCAGTTGGCGCGCGATGACCTGGGCGGCTTCCAGGTTGGTCTTGAAGATGGTGTCGTCGAAGTTGCGCCCGCCCACGAAGCCGCCGGTGTTGACGTCGACCGTGGTGAGCGCCTCGGTCTGGTCGATGATGAGGTAGCCGCCGGACTTCAGGTCGACGCGGCGCGACAGGGCGCGTTCGATCTCTTCTTCCACCCCGTTCAGGTCGAAAAGCGGGCGTGCACCGGCGTAACGCTCCAGCTTGGGAACGGCAAGGGCGATGTAGTCGGTGGCGAAACCCAGCATGCGCTCGTGGGTCTCGCGGGAATCGACCAGCACGCGGGTCGTCTCCTCATTCACGAAGTCGCGCAGTACGCGCAGGCTGATATCCAGCTCCTTGTAGAGCAGCGAGGGCGGGGCCTGACGCTGCGCCTGCTGTTGCAGGTTGCTCCACAGCTTGTCCAGGTACGCGACGTCCGCACGCAACTCGTCATCGGTCGCGGCTTCGGCCATGGTGCGCACGATGTAGCCGCCCTTGTGGTCGGCGGCCAGCACCTGCTGCAGTTTGGCGCGCAGGGTCTCGCGCTCTTCCTCGTTCTCGATGCGTTGTGACACACCGATATGCGACTCCTGCGGAAGGTACACCAGCAGGCGCCCGGCGAAACTGAGTTGCGTGGAGAGACGCGCGCCCTTGGTGCCAATGGGGTCCTTGATCACCTGCACCAGCAGGCTCTGGCCTTCGAACAGCACCTTTTCGATGGGTTTGGCGGCATCGCCGTTGTGCTGGTTTTCCCAGATGTCAGCCACGTGCAGAAAGGCAGAGCGCTCCAGCCCGATGTCGATGAACGCGGACTGCATGCCGGGCAGCACGCGCTTCACCTTGCCGATATAAACGTTGCTCACCAGCCCGCGCTGGCTGCCGCGCTCCACGTGCAATTCCTGCACGACGCCCTGCTGCATCACCGCGACACGCGTCTCCTGCGGGGTGACGTTGATCAGTATCTCTTCTGTCATGGTGCGGGATATCCGAATAGTTTCAGCAATTCTACCGTTTCATACAGCGGCAGTCCCATGACTCCGGTGTAGCTGCCGTCGATATGGGTTACGAACGCACCGGCATAGCCCTGGATGCCATAAGCACCGGCCTTGTCGTGCGCCTCGCTGGTGAGCAGGTAGCGGCGGATACGGTCGTCGCTCAGGGTATCGAAAGTGATGGTGGTGGTGGACAGGCGCATTTCCAGCCTGCCCTTGAACGCCACCGCGACGGCGGTGAGCACCTGGTGCTTGGAACCGGACAGCATGCGTAGTATTTCGGCGGCGTGCTCGTTGTCATCCGGCTTTCCGAAGATATTGCCGTTCAGGGTCACGGTGGTATCCGCCGCCAGCACGGGCTGGGCGGGCAGGTTGCGTAGCCCTACTGTCTCCCATCCCGCCAGCGCCTTGTCGCGGCAGACCCGCTGCACGTATTCCACCGGATCTTCGCCCGTGAGCGGGGTCTCGTCCACGCAAACAGTGCGCCGCGGGTCGTTGCGCAGCAACAGGACTTCGTAATTCACCCCGATCTGCTTGAGCAGTTCGCGGCGGCGCGGGCTTTGCGAGGCGAGATAGATGCGCTGGTGTTTTGAGACCATGTGTTATTCCCTGTGATACGGGTGATTGTGCATGAGGGAATGCGCCCGGTACAACTGCTCCGCCAGCAACACGCGCACCATGCCGTGCGGCAGGGTGAAGGCGGACAGGGCCATCAGGTGTTGAGCCTTGCTTTTGACGCTTTCGTGCAGGCCGTCCGCGCCGCCTATGATGAAGGCGACATCGCAGCCGCGCTGCATCCAGTCCTGCATCTGTTGCGTGAGCTGTTTGGTGGTGGGCGTCGCGCCGTGTTCGTCGAGTGCGATGCACAGGGCCCCGGCGGGCAGGGCGGCGCGGATGCGCTGTGCTTCGGCTTCCATGATCTGCGCGGCGGTCTTGCCGCTGTTGCGCGCCTCCGGCTTGATCTCGATGAGCGAGATCGCGGCCTCGCGCGGCATGCGCTTGGTGTATTCGTTAAAGCCATCGGTGATCCAGGTGGGCATCTTGTTGCCCACCGCCAGGATCAGCAGCTTCATTTTCCCGCCGCTAAGCGATCATCGCGTAGCGATACCACGTCACTCTCTCCCACTGGGAGAGAGGTAGGAGTGAGGGAGAGGACATGGCGGGAAGCTGACTTCATCCATTGCTCAACTGTTTTATTGGGCCTATTTGCCCGCAATAGCGCGCTGCTTGGGATGCACGCTCCACAGTTCTTCGAGGTTGTAGTAGGCACGCACCGCGGGCTGCATGATGTGTACCAGCACTTCGCCGAAATCCACCAAAATCCATTCGCCGCTGCTTTCGCCTTCGGTGCTGAGAGGTATCTCATTCAGTTCGCGCAGTTTCTTTTCGACATTGTCGGCCAGCGCCTTGGTCTGGCGTGTGGATTGGGCGCTGGCGACGATCATGCAGTCAAACAGCGGGCTGAGCTTGCTGGTGTCGATGACGGTGATGTCGACTGCTTTGACGTCTTCCAGGGCGGCGACGATGGCTTTGATCTTTTCTTCGGTGTTTAGCATTTACGGTACAGTGAGTTGGTGTTGATATAGTTTGCGACGGCATCCGTTACCAGGTATCGGATGCTTTTCCCATCCGCACAACGGCGGCGGATGTCGGTGGAGGAAATTTCGAGAGCGGGCATGTCGGCGACGAAGATCGCGCCGTTGGGTGCCTCGTGCAGCACACCCGCGCCGGGGGCGAGGCGTGCCTGGTATTCGGTTTGCAGCGCGGCATCGGCCTTGAGCATCAAATTGCCCAACGGCAGGCTGCCCGCGCGCTGCAGCACCACGATGTGGGCCAGCTCAAACAGGCGCTTCCAATCGTGCCAGGTGTGCAACTGCATGAACGCATCACCGCCGAGGATGAGACACAAGGGTTGTTGCGGGCCGAGTTCGGCACGCAATGCGGCGAGTGTATCCACCGTATAACAGGGGTCGGTGCGGAACACCTCGTGTACATCGACCAGAAAATCCGGATGACCGTTCAGGGCCAGACGCACCATTTCCCAGCGCGACTTCGCTGCCGCATTCGGCGCCGGGCGATGCGGCGGTGTGCCGCAGGGTACGAAACGGACCTGTTCCAGTTCGCACTGCTCCAGCGCTTCCTGTGCGATACGCAGATGCCCGTGGTGAATGGGATCAAACGTGCCGCCGAGGATGCCAATGGGAGGGATCTTCATCGAGTCACAGTGCCAGACGGCGCATGTCGGACAGCACGAGCGCCAGGTAAGTCGTGAAGCGCGCACCGGCCGCGCCGTCAATCACGCGGTGATCGTAGGACAGCGACAGCGGCAGCATCAGGCGCGGCACGAACTGGCCGTCCTTCCACACCGGTTTCATGCTGGAGCGCGACACGCCCAGGATGGCGACCTCGGGTGCGTTGATGATGGGCGTGAAGTACGTCCCGCCGATACCGCCGAGGCTGGAGATGGTGAAGCAGCCGCCCTGCATCTCGGCCGCCGGAACCTTCTTCTCCCGTGCACGCGCGCTGACTTCACCCAGTTCTTTGGCGATCTGCACGATGCCTTTCTGATCCACGTCGCGCAATACCGGCACAACCAGTCCGTCCGGGGTATCCACCGCCACGCCGATATGGATATATTTCTTGAGCACCAGGTTCTCGCCGCCCGCATCCAGCGAAGCGTTGAAATCCGGGAAGTGCTTGAGGCTGATCGCGACCGCCTTGATGATGAAAGCGAGCGGGGAGATCTTGATGTTCTGCTTGGCGTATTCGTCGCCCAGCTCTTTGCGGAAAGCTTCCATCTCGCTGATGTCGGCTTCCTCGAACTGCGTTACATGCGGGATGGTCACCCAGTTGCGGTGCAGGTTGGCGCCGGAAATCTTCTTGATGCGCGACAGCGGTTTGAGTTCGATCGCGCCGTATTTGGCGAAATCCACCACGGGCATCTCGAGTACCTGCAGACCGCCGCCACCGCCGGCCGGTTGCGCCAGTGATTTTTTGACGAAGTTCTGCACGTCGTCTTTCGTGACGCGGCCTTTTTCGCCGCTGCCGCTCACTTGCGGCAGATTCACGCCCAGTTCGCGCGCGAAGCGACGAATGGACGGGCTGGCATGGGCGGAGCCTTGATTTGCGGACGCTGAAATCTCCCCTAGCCCCCCTTTTTCAAAGTGGGGAACGGGCGCATTGGCTTTTGGAGCAGCAGTTGCTGTTGCAGGAGTCGCATCTACTCCCCCCTTCGACGAAGGGGGGGTGGGGGGGATTTGCACTGTTGCAGTTGGTGCGACTGGCGATGCCTCTCCGCTCGCTTCCAACGTCACGATCAGGTTGCCTTCCGACACCTTGTCGCCCACCTTGACCTTCACTTCCTTGATCACACCGGCGAACGGCGTGGGTACATCCACGGTCGCCTTGTCGGTCTCCAGTGAGATGAGCGTTTGCTCCGCGGCGACGGTGTCTCCGGCTTTCACGGACACTTCGATGACGGCCACGCCTTTGAAATTGCCGATGTCCGGCACCACGATTTGTTTGATTTCTGCCACGCTGGTCTCCTCGTTAAACCGTTGTCGGGTTCGGTTTGTCGGGATTGATCTTGTAGAGCTTGATCGCCTTGGTCACTTCGCTCGCCGGGATGGTGCCTTCGTCTGCCAGCGCCTTTAGGGAGGTAACGGCAACGTAGAAACGGTCCACCTCGAAGAACTGGCGCAGCTTGACGCGGAAGTCGGAACGTCCGAAACCGTCCGTGCCCAGCGTCTTGTAGCGTGCCTTCACGAAAGGACGGATCTGGTCGGAATAGGCGCGGATGTAGTCGGTCGCGGAAACGACTGGGATCTTCCCGTCCAGGCATTGCTCGACATAGCTCACGCGCGGCTTGGCTTCCGGGTGCAGCGTGTTCCAGCGTTCGCAATCGATGCCGTCGCGGCGCAGTTCGTTGTAGCTGGTCACGCTCCACACGTCAGCGGCGACGCCGAAATCCTTCTCCAGCATGGCGGCGGCGGCGATCACTTCACGCAGGATGGTGCCGCTGCCCAGCAGTTGCACTTTAGCTTTCGCCTTGGTTGCTCCGGCGCTGAACTTGTACATGCCCTTGATGATGCCTTCCTCGGCGCCCTTGGGCATGGCGGGATGCGTGTAGTTCTCGTTCATCACCGTGAGGTAATAGAACACGTCTTCCTCTTCCTTGTACATGCGGCGCATGCCGTCCTGCACGATCACCGCCAGTTCATAGGCGAAGGTGGGGTCGTAGGAAACGCAGTTGGGGATGGTGGCTGCCATCAGGTGGCTGTGGCCGTCCTGGTGTTGCAGGCCTTCGCCGTTCAGCGTGGTGCGCCCGGCCGTGCCGCCTATCATGAAGCCGCGCGCGCGCAGGTCGCCGGCCGCGTAGGCCAGGTCGCCGATGCGCTGGAAGCCGAACATGGAGTAGTAGATATAGAACGGGATCATCGCCTTGCCGTGGTTGGCGTAAGCCGTCGCCGCGGCGATCCAGTCGGCCATGCCGCCCGCTTCGTTGATGCCTTCCTGCAGGATCTGGCCGGTCGCGGATTCCTTGTAGTACATCAGTTCTTCGGCATCCTGCGGCGTGTACAACTGACCCACCTGCGAGAAGATGCCGAGCTGGCGGAACATGCCTTCCATGCCGAAGGTGCGCGATTCGTCCGGCACGATGGGCACGATCTGCTTGCCGATGTTCTTGTCTTTCAGCAGCACGCCCAACATGCGCACGAAAGCCATGGTGGTTGAGAACTCGCGGTCTTCGCTGCTCTTCAGCAGGGCGTCGAACGCCGCCAGATCGGGGATCTGCAGGGCTTCGTTGCCCGGCTTGCGGGCCGGAATCGTGCCCATGGCCGCGCCGCGTTCGCGCAGGTATTTCATCTCCTGGCTGTCTTCGGCGGGGCGCACGAACGGCAGGTTGGGCAATTGTTCGTCGGTGACCGGGATGTTGAAACGGTCGCGGAATTTGCGCAGCGCTTCCAGACCGATCTTCTTCTGCTGGTGCGTGGGGTTCTGCGCTTCGCCCGCTTCACCCATGCCGTAGCCCTTCACCGTCTTGGCGAGGATCACGGTCGGTTGGCCTTTGTGTTTGGTGGCTGCCGAGTAGGCCGCGAACATCTTGAACGGATCGTGGCCGCCGCGGTTCAGGCGCCAGATCTCGTCGTCCGACATGTCGGCAACCAGTTCCAGCAGCTCGGGATATTTGCCAAAGAATTCCTTGCGCACAAATGCGCCGTCCTTGGCCTTGTAGTTTTGATATTCGCCGTCGACGACTTCTTCCATGCGTTTCAGCAACAGGCCGGTCTTGTCCTTGGCCAGCAGGCGATCCCAATGGCGACCCCACACCACCTTGATGACGTTCCAACCCGCGCCGCGGAACACGCCTTCCAGTTCCTGGATGATCTTGCCGTTGCCGCGCACCGGGCCGTCCAGTCGCTGCAGGTTGCAGTTGATGACGAAGATCAGGTTGTCGAGCTTCTCGCGCCCGGCCATGGAGATCGCGCCCAGCGATTCCGGTTCGTCGGTTTCGCCGTCGCCGAGGAAAGCCCATACCCTGCGGCCGTCGGTCTGTGCCAGTCCGCGGTGTTGCAGATAGCGCATGAAGCGCGCCTGATAGATGGCCATCAACGGACCCAGGCCCATGGAAACGGTGGGGAACTGCCAGAAATTCGGCATCAGCCAAGGGTGCGGATAAGAAGACAGGCCGTCGCCGTCCACTTCCTGGCGGTATTTCCTGAGTTGTTCCTCGGTCAGGCGGCCTTCGATGAAGGCACGCGCATAGATGCCGGGAGAGGAGTGGCCTTGGAAATACACCAGGTCGCCGCCGTGCTCGTCGGTATGGCCGCGGAAGAAATGGTTGAAAGCGACGTCATATAAAGTCGCGGCAGAAGCGAAGCTGGCGATGTGGCCGCCCAGTTCGGACGATTCCTTGTTGGCGCTCATCACGATGGCCATCGCGTTCCAGCGCGTCAGCGCGCGGATGCGGTGTTCCAGTTCCATATTGCCGGTGGAGCGCAATTCCTTGTCCACGGGAATGGTGTTGATATAGGGCGTGGTCGCGCTGATCGGCATGTCGTCGCCGGCCATGCGCGCGTGGTGGACCAGTTGGTCCATGAGGAAATGGGCGCGTGCCGCGCCTTCTTTTTCCAGCACGGACTGGAGGGCATCCAGCCACTCCTGCGTTTCTTGCGGATCTTGATCTGGTATCTGTGTTGCCATTTTTACTCTCTCCCAAAGTTGCAGCGAATCGTCTCTGCTTCCGTCACCAACCACCCCACATTGCGGTCTGTTTTCTCCTGCGGAATCTCCTGTACTACCTGCAGCGAGAATGCCCCGGCGACCAGACTTGGTCGATGCGGCATTTGCGCCAGCAGCTTGTCGTAAAAACCGCCGCCGTATCCCAAACGCACACCCTCGCGGGTGAACGCTACGCCGGGTAACAGAATAAAATCCACTGTTCCCGGTGATTCTTCTTTGATACAGCGATCTACGATCGGTTCACGTATGCCCCATGCGCCGGGTGCTACGTCTTTTTGCAGATCTTGAACCTTATATATATCCAGATGCTTGCTGGCCCGGTTAACCCGCGGCAGCAATACCCGTTTCCCGTCTGCCAATGCCTGCCGTACCCAGATTTCGGCTTCCAGCTCCGCCCCGAAATTCAGATACCCGAGCACGCTATCGGCTTGCCGGTAGTCGGGCAGGTCGCAAATACACCTGACGATGACATGGCTCAGGCGCAAGCGCTCGGCCACCGGCAATTTTTCGCGGGCGGCGATTATACTTTGCCGGAGTGCCTGCTTCCTAGCTTGGATGTTCATGACTGAGCCGCCTTTCGCGCCCAAGTCGTTAACAGTGCGCCATCTTCAAGGATATCTACGGTAACTTCGCGGTAATTATTCAAAACCTGTTTTTTGGAGGGGGTGAAAACGGGGGCGTTGCAGGCCATAAAATCCCGCAAAATGTCCGGATTTGTCTTGAAGTACAGTCGGCCGTCGAACACGATCCCGAAGAAAATTTCACCGGAATACAGGCCGTGGCCTCCAAACAGGCGCTTGCAGCGCACGTCGCCGAGACCGGCGAGCTGCTCCAGGACGAAATCAAGGAAGGAGTCGGCTGGCATGGTGTCCGATGAAATACCTATGCGTCAAAACGATGAAAATAACGGATATCAGCTGTTACCGAACCTCATTGGTATTGGCCGCCGCGATTAAGGCCTCAAGCTGCACGATCAGGGGCGGAATTTCATTCTGGATGATGTCCCAGACTATGTCGTTATTGATACCAAGGTAGCCATGTACCAAACGGTTACGTGTGCCGATGATCTGTCGCCAGTCGATCTCGCTCGCAAATTTATGAATTGATTCTGGAATGTGTGTGGCGGCTTCGCCCATCATGATGAGATTGTGTACGGTCGCATCGTAATTGAGTCCGCTTGCAACGAACTTCGCTTGATCCAGTCCATCGGTATAAGCCACTACCTTATCGGCAAAGCCGATCATGTCGGAAATATAAAATCGCCACTCCCTTGCTAATGGCTCAGACATGAATCAAGTCTTTCTCGATATAGGGCTTAAGCTCCGGGCGTACTACTTCTTTTTGAACTAGGTCGATCGGTCGTTTAAGCAAATCTTCCAGATAGAATTGCACGCCGAAGTAGCGCTTGGCAGTAGAGCGCCCTTCAAACACAACCATTACGTCAATGTCGCTGTCTTCCTGAGCCTCATCGCGTGCAGTGGAGCCGAACAACGCCAGATCGGTAATGCCGAAGCGGCGCACCAACTCGGGTTTGTGTTGAGCAAGTATTAGCAAGACTTCCTGTTTGCGCATCGCGTTCTCCAGCAATCTTTTGGATATTGCCCGACAAATTCTATCCCAGGAACAGCCGGTAGGCCGGATTGTCGCTCTCGTCCCAATACGGGTAGCCGAGCGTGTCGAGGAAGGTCTTCAGCGCCTTTTTATCGCTCTTCGGCACCTGCATGCCGACCAGGATGCGCCCGTAGTCAGCGCCGTGGTTGCGGTAGTGGAACAGCGAGATGTTCCAGTCGTGGTTCATGCTGTTGAGGAAATTCATCAGCGCGCCGGGGCGTTCCGGGAATTCGAAACGGAACAGGATCTCGTCCTTGGCCTCGGGTGCATGGCCGCCGACCAGGTGGCGCAAGTGCAACTTGGCCATCTCGTTGTCGGACAGGTCCAGCGTCGGCAGTTTGTTGTGCTGCAATTTCTCCACCAGATCGGCAGTCTCCGACCGGTCTTTGACCTGGATACCCACGAACACCTGCGCCGATTTCGGGTCGGCGAAGCGGTAGTTGAACTCGGTGATGTTGCGCTTGCCGAGCAGCGAGCAGAACTTGCGGAAGCTGCCCGGCGTCTCTGGGATGGTGACGGCCAACAGCGCTTCGCGCTTCTCGCCGATCTCGGAACGCTCCGCGACAAAACGCAGGCGGTCGAAGTTCATGTTTGCACCGCTGCACACGGTCACCAGCGTCTCGCCCTTGAGCTGCTCGCGCTTGGCGTACAGCTTGGCGCCCGCCACGGCCAGCGCACCCGCCGGTTCCAAGATGGAGCGCGTGTCCTGGAACACATCCTTGATCGCCGCACACAGCTCGTCGGTATCGACCAGCACCACTTCGTCCACATATTGCTTGCAGACGCGGAAAGTCTCTTCACCCGCCAGCTTGACCGCCGTACCGTCCGAAAACAGGCCGACGTCCTTGAGCGTGACGCGCTTCTTCGCCTTGAGCGAACGTCCCATGGCGTCGGAATCGACGGTCTGCACCCCGATCACCTTGATATCCGGCCGCACCTGCTTGACGTAAGCCGCCACACCCGCGATCAGTCCGCCGCCGCCGATGGCGCAGAAGATGGCGTGGATGGGCGCCTGGCGCTGACGCAGGATCTCCATGCCGATGGTGCCCTGACCGGCGATCACATGCGCGTCCTCGAACGGATGGACGAACGTCGCGCCGGTCTCCTCGACGTACGCGGCGGCGCCGTCGAGCGCGTCCTCGATCGCAGCGCCGGACAGCTCGATGTCCGCCCCGTAGTGCCGCGTCGCGTCGACCTTCGCCATCGGCGCGTCCTGCGGCATGAAGATCCGCGCGCGTGCACCGACCTCGCGCGCCGCCCACGCGACGGCCTGGCCATGGTTGCCGGCGCTCGCCGCGACGACGCCGGCCGCGAGCTCTTTCCGGCTGAGCGTC
>JAYTUW010000100.1:0-11364 GCA_043744345.1 Sideroxydans sp.
GGTATCGCTGCGCTCCACCCATCCTACGCTTGCTATTTGAGACACTCAGGATTCCCCAAAACTGGAAGATACCTATTTGCTAAAATGGGGCACCACCACCTTGCCACATCATTTGTCGTGTTATCAAGTGCCATTGGCCATTCTCATGCTGGAACAAAAGGCCATATCCGCCTCCAACTGGAGTTGAATTTTTTCCACTTCGAATAAATTTGCTCTCTGCATATACCAAAGCCTTTTTCCCTCGAATAGCGGGGCGAGAAAACTTGATGATCACCAAAGCTCCAGAGCTACTCTTAGCTTGTTGTGCTTCCTCAAACAGAGATTGGTTCTGATCAATAATCCCTAAGTTATGGATCTGCGGATCAATGTCGATATTTTTAAAATCAAAATGCTCCCACTTGTTAATCAATTGGTTATAACCAGCATCATCATTCATTGGATGCAAATTGTTATAAATAAGTGCAAGTTCCAATTCGTATGAAACACCCTTGATCCATTTGGAGAACTGGTATTGAGGAAGATGTCTAGGAACTTTTTCTCGAACAATATCATTTGCAGAAATTGTTTCGTCCATAACTGCAAAGCTTGATGGCTTCTCGAACCTCAATATTTCAGTTAAGGATTGTTTGAAAAGAATCTCGTTGACGTATTGACTAGTATTTTGTGCAAATGCTCCGAATGAAAAGATCGCCATTAGGATTCCAACAAATCTCGCAAATGTTTTCATTTAGCCTCTTTTTTGGTGAAATATTAGTGCAGAACGTTCAAACTGGAGGACACTTGCGACCGGCCGTTGTTGGGATCCTTCAGCCCCTCGCGACCGGCAGCTTTCGTGTAGTCTACTTTATGGTGGTGATTGGCTGCAATGGCCGAATTGCAGCCACACATAACATGACGGGCGACCGTCTATCACGGGTTATTTTCTGCCGTTCACTAAGGGCTGCTTTCAGGCAGTTCAACTTCGGATCGCATGAGCGTCGATGCTGCATAAAACAAACTCAGCAGTCTGACTATTCGTGCGAATGAATTCGCACCTACAGAGACAGCACTACACTAACGCAGCGTAAGCAAAAAGATGTTCTCCTCCATCCTGCTCACTCCGCGCTGCCTGAAGCGCGGGTTCTGCCCCAGCGCATCTTCTTGCGCCAGCAAGCGTATCTCGGCGTACTTGCCATACAGCGCCTCAACCTCTTTCACCGATACCGCAAAAGGCGGCCCCTGCATCTCGGCCTGCGGATAGTCGAAGGTGACCAGCAGTATCTGCGTTCCGCGCGGCAGGATGTTGGCCAGATGACTGGCATAGCGTTCGCGCATTTCGGGCGGCAGCGCCACCAATGAGGCGCGGTCATATACCGCGCTCACCTTGACCATATCCGCTTTGCACAAATCAAAGAAGTCACCGCAGGCGAGGCAATAGCCCTCCGCCATGTAATTGGCGAATGCGCCTCCGCCCACGTGCCGGGCTTGCATTCCCTGTTCCACGAAGAAATCCTGCACGGCAATGGGGCTCAACTCCACGCCCAGCACATGGTTGCCCTGACTGCGCAGCCACACCATATCCAGGCTCTTACCGCACAGCGGCACGAACACTTCTCCGCCCCGCGGGACTTTCAGGTCCGGCCAGAAGCGGCGCAGATAGGGATTGATCTCGTCCTGGTGGAACCCGATCTCCGCACGCTCCCAGCGCTCCATCCAGAATTCTTTTTTCATGGTTGCTCCCTTGTGGTTTTAAGATGCTTGAAAACTATATTGATTCAGCATGAATAAAAATTCCATTCTGCTCGAATGAAACAAAAAGCTCCCTTCCCCCGCAAGCTGGGGATGAGGGTCAGTGCGTACCTCCCAAACTGTTCTTGTCTTGTCACCCCTCACCCCACCCCCTCTCCCGCTTACGGGAGAGGGGCTCCCAGCAGTTTCAAACTATTACTCGTGCAGAATCAATGGTGCCAAGTCTAACAGTACGCGGTGACGCCGAGATGCCGCAAAAACCTTCACCACAATATTGATATCACCCGCCCTGCCATTCGATATGCATATGCGGCTACAATGATATTCATCCGTCCACCACACACTACGAGCACCCGCGCATGCTGAACGACATCATCCTGTTTCTGGCTCACCTGGCAATCACGGCGCTGTCGCTGTGGGTAGCCAGCCTGCTGTTCCGCGGCATCAAGTTCTCCAGCACGGCTTCGCTGACGACCGCGGCGGCATTGCTGGGGCTGGCCAATGCCTTGATACGGCCTGTCATCATCGTGCTGACCATCCCGCTCACGATCTTCACTTTCGGTTTCTTTCTGCTGGTGATCAATGCGCTGATGCTGTTGCTGGTGTCTTGGATCGTGCCCGGATTCAAGGTTTCCGGCTTCTGGACGGCTTTCTTTGCGAGCATCTTCATCGCGGTGCTCAGCATCGTTGTCGGCTACTTTATTTTCCAGTCCGGCGATAATCCCATCGTTATCCCGCCTCCGGGCCATCGGGGACTGGTCACCGCTTGAGCACTCGACGCACGGCCAACCCGCCCCCCTCCGGTACAATCCGGTTCGTGTTTTTTCCGGATGACGAATCAGCATGAGCGACTACAACATCTGCCTCGGGCTACCCGAAGTCGAAGCGTTGCACCTTGGCAAAATCGTGACCATCAGTCGCGAACAAAATCCGCTGTCCACAATCAGGGCTGAGTACGCCATTACCGCACGCAAATGCCCGCCCTACTGCATACAGCCCATGCAACTGTCGCCGGGTGTTGAAACGCTGGGTGAACTGGAAGTGCTGGACTTTCTAAAACGCCTGCGCGAGGGTGAGCGCGCGCTGATGGTTGTCGACTCGCGCACGCCGGATTGGTATGCGAAGGGCACCATCCCGGGGGCGACCAACATCCCGTTTGAACAGAACATGGCCGGACAGGCCACCGACCTTGCCGGCATCAGGCGCATGTTGATCAACTCTTTCGGTGTGAAGGAATCGGCCGGGGCTTTCGATTTCAGCACCGCTTATGTCCTCGCCATTTTCTGCAACGGGCCGTGGTGCGGGCAGACGCCAAACTACATCCGTACCCTGCTCGCGCTGGGTTATCCCGCAAACAGGTTAAAGTGGTATCGTGGCGGCATGCAGGACTGGTGCTCGCTGGGGCTCACTGTCATCTGATCAAATCAGAAACCGCCTTTCACGCAGTCTTTACCCCCGGCTCAGAGCCTCGCTGAGCTTCGCGTAGTTCACCGGTTTGTGCAGCACCGGCCAGGGCAGTCCGGCAATACCTTCGATGAATGTGGACGAAGTCTCACCCGTAACCAGCACTCCCCGGATGGGTTTGCCGCACCTGCGCTGAATCTCCAGCAGGAAGTCGGCGCCGGTGAGTCGGGCTCCCAGCGAAAAATCGGCAAGGAAGAAGTCGGCAGTGTGTATCTCGGCCTGTTGCATCGCTTCTTCTGCGCTCTGGAAGTGCATCACCTGCGCACCCAGTTCCTGCAGCAGGTTAATGAGTCCATCGGCCACCAGACTATCGTCTTCCAGCACGGCGATGCGTTTGCCCGCGAACGGGTTGGTCCGCGCTGCCGACGCCTCTTCCCGTTCCGGCAATGCAATGTGTTCGACAGGTTGCAGCGCCCCGTCAAGCGGCTGCATCAGGTCGAATACGGAACCCCGCGCTATCCTGGAGTTACACCGGATAGTGCCGCCGAGCAGATTTGCCGCGCGCTGGCAGATGGATAGCCCGAGACCCAGACCTGCCTCGCGGTTGCGTTGCGGGTTGTTCACCTGGTAGAACTCGTCAAATATCTTGCCGATGTCTTCCTGAGCGATACCGCATCCGGTATCCCATACCTGCAGCAGCAAATGGCCGCCGCGGCGGCGGGCTGTGACCAGTACGCCGCCGCTTGCGGTGTATTTGATGGCATTGCCGACCAGGTTCATCATCACCGATCGCAACAGACCGATATCGGTACGCACGATGAGCGGTTTGCCCAGGGGGAAAGAGAAACGAAAATCCAGCCCGCGGGATTGGGCGCTTGCCGCAAAGTTCTGGTCCAGCCAACTGAAGAGTTCGATCAGGTTAAACGAAACAATCTGCGGCTTGACCAGCCCGGCATCGAAACGCGAGATGTCGAGCAGGCGTTCAAGCAGGTCTGAAAAGACTGCCATCGACTGGTCGAGCCGCGCAATCAGTCTGCTCTGCCGTTCGTTTGGATCGGTGTTCTTCAACGCATCCACGAACAGGTTGGCGGCCGCCACGGGCTGGCGCAGATCGTGTCCCGCCGCCGCGAGGAAGCGCGTCTTGGCCAGTTCCTTCTCCTCCAGCTGCCGCAACGATTGGCGCATCGCTTCTTCCAAGGCAACGCGCTCGGTGATGTCGGCCAGGATGGAGAGGCTGGAGCGCTTGCCGTCCCATTCGGTGGTACTGGTGTTCAGCTCCCATTGCCGCACCACACCGTCCTTGCGGATCATCTTGACCCCGAAAACACCCTCGACATCTTCGCCCTGCATGCGTCTGCGGTGCAGTTCGATCATCCTGGCGCGGTCATCCTCGTGAATGAGCTGAATGAACGGCTTCCCCAGCAGGTCCTCCAACGGGTGACCGATCAGCATGGTCGTGGTGTTGTTGGCATACTTGACCACGCCATCCTGCAAAACGGCGATGCCGAGGGGGAGCTTTTCGGCGAAGGTGCGATAGCGTTCTTCCGATCTCTGCAGCGCATCCTCGAAGCGCTGCCGTTCACTGATATCGCTGATCAGCGCCATAATCACCCGCTGTTCATCGAGCATAAGAGCGGACAGGCGCACTTCCACCGGAAAGATACTGCCATCCCTGCGGCGGTGCGTGGAATTGAAGGTGAGCGGGATACCGATTGCCAGCGACTCCCATCGGGTGCGTGCCTCGTCCGCCTCGAAACCCATGGCGACATCGCCAATCTTCATGCACAGCAGTTGGTCCCTGCTGTAGCCGTGTGTCTCGCAAGCCTGCCGGTTGACCTCCAGCAGGTTTCCGTCCAGGTCATGCACCAACAGGGCGCTGCCCGCCTGTTCGATGAGCGCTTGATAGCGGGACTCGGCCTGGTGCGCGCGGCGTTGCGCCGTTTTCTGCACGGTATTGTCATAACACAGGCCCATCATACTTACCGTCTCGCCCTGTTCGTTGCGCGAAGAATTGCCGATAGCCACGATGCATTTGCAGCGCCCGTCTGGCAGTACGATGCGGTATTCGCTGAATAACGGTGTTCCGTTGCGGATGGATTCGGCCATTTCCGCCCCGGCCTTTTCACGGTCATCCGGATGGATAAGCCCGTGCCAATTGTCGAAAGAAGCCTCCACAACGCGCGGGCCCAGGCCAAACAGCAGGTACAGTTCGTCCGTCCAGGTCATTTTTTCCTGCACGATGTCCCATTCCCAGACACCCGCTTTGGCCGAACGCTGTGCCAGCGCCAGTTGGTCGCTGGCCCGCTTCAATTCCTCCAGCAGCTCCATGTTCTCGAACTGACGGCGCACCGAAAGCGCCATGTTCCTGCTCTGGCCGCGCCCGGTTTTGAGCACGAAGACCATGTACAGGGTGGACATGGTCGCCAGCAAGTAGAAACCTTGCCCTCCCTGCAGGAACAAATTGATATTGATCGGTGCCAGCACCAAGACGACATAGCTTTGTTGCGCCAGCGGGAAGGTCTGGGTGCTGGCCACAACGCCGGAGGCCATGCCGATCAGGATGCACAGCAGGAAGGCCTGCAGGAGCAGGCTGTCTGGCGCGAACATTAAATACCCAGTGCTGCCCCAGATTACGCCAACCAGGATGAAGGATCGCAGCAACTGCCGTTGCCAGTGCACGCATTCCCCGATGGTCTGTATTTTTTTCGGAAGACTCAGGTAATCGTAGATACCCAGAGCATGGGCTGTATAGACCGCCGCCAGCCATGTCAGCAGCATGCCATGTTCCATCTGTGCCCACATCAGCCAGACCAGCAGCGGCTCCAGCACCATGTTGGTACCGATGACAAAAGGCCGGGCCGCGATCAGCTGGTTCAACTGTTCCGCGCGAACACGGAAGTTCTCCTGCGTGACTTCCAGTCCCAGTCTTCTCTTCAGCCGATCGAACATGGTGGCTCTCTTCACTGAAATTGCCGGTGAGCTGGCTGCACAACGAAATCGTTGCGCTTTACCTTCCCGCAGAGAAGGCTGAGATGCGCAGCGTGAATCAAATCACAGAATATCGCGGACTGCCAACCCGCACGTAATAAGAAAGGCGACACAGGGTCGCCTTTCTTGTTCCTGCTGTTACCCCACCCACTTCCGCGCGTTCTGGAACATGCGCAGCCAGGCGCCGTTCTCTTGCCACTCGCCGGGATACCACGAGTTCTGCACCGCTCGGAACACGCGCTCGGGGTGCGGCATCATGATGCTGAAGCGGCCGTCCGGCGTGGTGAGTCCGGTGATGCCTTGCGGCGAACCGTTGGGGTTGAGCGGATAGGTGGTGGTCGGCTTGCCGTAGTGGTCGACATAGCGCAGCGTGACCAGCGGCTGCGCATCGTGCAGGCGCTTGGTGCCGCCGAAATCGGCAAAGCCCTCGCCGTGCGCGACGACGATGGGCATGCGCGAACCGGCCATGCCGTCGAACAGGATGGAAGATGATTGCTGCACTTCCACCATGACGAAACGCGCCTCGAACTGCTCCGACTGGTTACGCCCGAAGTGCGCCCAGTTCTCGGCACCGGGGATGATCTCGTGCAGGTTGCTCATCATCTGGCAGCCGTTGCACACGCCCAGGGCAAAGGTGTCGTTACGCTTGAAGAAGGCTTCGAATTCGTCGCGCGCGCGCGGGTTGAACAGGATGGATTTGGCCCAGCCCTCGCCCGCGCCCAGCACGTCACCATAGGAAAAACCGCCGCAGGCGACCACACCCTTGAAGTCTTGCAACTTCACCCGGCCGCTGATGATGTCGCTCATGTGTACGTCCACAGCGGCGAATCCAGCGCGGTCGAAGGCGGCGGCCATCTCGACATGGCCGTTGACGCCCTGCTCGCGCAGGATAGCCATGCGGGGACGGGACAGATGGATGGAGGCTGAACGTCCCTCACCCTGCTTTTTTTCGCTTGCGGGCGAGGGTTCTACTTCCCTCTCCCGCAAGCGGGAGAGGGATCGAGGGTGAGGGTCTTCATTCAGATCGTATGTCAGGTGCACGTGCAGCCCCGGTTCTTTCGCGTCCAGCGTGCGGTCGAACTCCTGTTGCGCACAAGCGGGATTGTCGCGCAGTTTTTGCAGTTGATAAGTCGTCTCGGACCAGATACGGCGCAGCGCGATGGCGTTGTCGCCAAACAACTGTGTCTTGCCGCGCGTGATGTTGATGGTACCGGTGGTGTTCAGGCGCGCCACTTCGTGCAGGTTGGAGCATCCCGCTTCTTCGCACAGCACGAACAGGTCGGCCAGGTCGTCGCAGCGCACCTGCACCAGCGCACCCAGTTCTTCGTTGAACAGCACGGATAAGTCGTCGCCCTTTAGTTCGTCCAGACGAATGTCGAGGCCGATGTGCGAGGCGAAGCTCATCTCGCACAGCGCGGCCAGCATGCCGCCGTCGGAACGGTCGTGGTAGGCCAGCAGCTTGCCGTCGCGGTTGAGGCGCTGGATGAGACTGAAGAAGGTCTTGAGCTTCTTCGCGTCGTCCACGTCCGGCGCCACATCGCCCACCTGCTTGTACACCTGCGCCAGTGCCGAGCCGCCCATGCGGTTCCGGCCGCAGCCCAGATCGAACAGCAACACGACAGTGTCGGTATCAGCCACCAGTTGCGGGGTAAGTGTCGCGCGCACATCGCTGCACGGGGCGAAAGCGGTGACGATGAGGGACAACGGAGCGGTGACGGCCTTGTTCTGCCCGTCTTCTTTCCAGGTTGTCTTCATACTCATGGAGTCTTTGCCCACCGGGATGCTGATCCCCAGCTCCGGGCACAGCTCCATACCGACCGCCTTGACGGTGTCGAACAGCGCAGCGTCTTCGCCGTGATGACCGGCGGCAGCCATCCAGTTGGCGGAGAGTTTGATGTCGCCTATCTTTTCGATCTGCGCGGCGGCGATGTTGGTGATCGCTTCGCCGATGGCCATGCGGCCGGAGGCGGGCGCGTTGAGCACGGCGATGGGCGTGCGTTCGCCGAGGGCGAAGGCTTCGCCCAGATAGGTGTTGTAACCCATCAGCGTGACGGCCACGTCGGCCACCGGCACTTGCCAGGGGCCGACCATCTGGTCGCGCGCGGTCATGCCGCCCACGGTGCGGTCGCCGATGGAGATGAGGAAGGTCTTGTCGGCCACGGACGGCAGGCGCAGCACACGCTCGATCGCTTCCTTGAGCACGATGTTGGAAGTGTCGAACTTCGGAAGCACCACTTTTTCGCGCTGCACTGTGCGCGTCATCTTGGGCGGCTTGCCCAGCAGCACCGAGAGCGGCATATCAACCGCGTTGTTGCCGAAATTCTCATCGTGCACCACGAGCTGGTCTTCAGGGATGGCTGTGCCCAGCACGGCAAAGGGGCAACGCTCGCGCTCGCACAGTGCCTGGAATTCCAGCACGCGTTCGACCGGAATAGCCAGTACATAACGTTCCTGCGCCTCGTTGCTCCATATCTGCATCGGTGACATGCCGCGCTCCTCGCTGGGAACCGCACGCAGCTCAAACTTCGCGCCTTTGCCTCCGCCGTGCACCAGTTCCGGCAAGGCATTGGAGATGCCGCCCGCGCCGACGTCGTGGATGGAGAGAATGGGGTTGTTGTCGCCCATCTGCCAGCAGCGGTCGATGACTTCCTGCGCGCGGCGCTGCATCTCGGGGTTGCCGCGCTGCACGGAATCGAAATCGAGGTTTTCGGCATTCGCGCCGGTATCCATGCTGGAGGCCGCACCGCCGCCCAGACCGATGAGCATGCCGGGACCGCCCAACTGGATGAGTACGGCACCGCTGGGCAGATCATGTTTGTGGGTGTGGTCTGCACGAATGCTACCAACGCCGCCCGCCAGCATGATGGGCTTGTGATAGCCGCGCATCTCTCCGTTGACGCTCTCTTCGAAGGTGCGGAAATAGCCGGCCAGATTGGGGCGGCCGAATTCGTTGTTGAACGCGGCGCCGCCGAGCGGGCCGTCGATCATGATTTGTAGTGGGGATGCTATGCGGGATGGCTTTCCATATGTTCCACGCCCCTCACCCTGCCCTCTCCCGCTTGCGGGAGAGGGTTCATCACTCCCCTCTCCCGCAAGCGGGAGAGGGGTTGGGGGTGAGGGAAGATAGTGTTCCCACGGCTGCACAAACCCGGGAATGTTCAGATTGGACACCGAGAACCCGACCAGTCCCGCCTTCGGCTTGGAGCCGGTACCGGTGGCACCTTCGTCGCGGATCTCGCCGCCGGAACCCGTGGCCGCACCGGCGAACGGCGCGATGGCGGTCGGGTGGTTGTGCGTCTCGACCTTCATCAGGGTATGGGTGAGTTCCTTGCTAAAGGCATAAGCCCCGCCTTCGCGCGGATAGAAACGCTCAATCTCGGCACCCACGATGACGGATGAATTGTCGGAATACGCCACCACCGTACCCTCGGGATGCAACTTGTGGGTGTTGCGGATCATGCCGAACAACGAAATGGCCTGCTGTTCGTCGTCGATGACCCAGTCGGCGTTGAATATCTTGTGGCGGCAGTGTTCGGAGTTGGCCTGCGCGAACATCATGAGTTCGACATCGGTGGGGTTGCGCTTCAGTTTGGTGAAGTTCTCCACCAGGTAGTCGATTTCGTCCGCAGAAAGCGCCAGTCCCAGTTCGCGGTTGGCGGCTTCCAGTGAGGTCTTGCCCCCCGCCAGGATGTCCACGCTGGACAACAGCTGCGGCGTGCCGTGCTTGAATATCCTGTCTTCAATACCGGCGGCGTCGGTCACCACGGATTCGGTCATGCGGTCGTGCAGCAGCGGCAGCACGGCCTGCTTCTCGGCATCGGTAAGAGGCTTGCCATTGCGGGTCTTGAGGAAATACACCACGCCGCGCTCGATGCGCGTCACCTGCGGCAGGGCGCAATGGCGGGCGATATCGGTGGCCTTGGACGACCAGGGTGAGATGGTTCCCAGACGCGGCACCACCAGCAGACTCTGGTACTTGCCCTCGATATGCGGCTCACCGGCCCCCTTGTCCAAGCCCAGCAGGCGCTCCAGCAGGACAGCATCGGCCGCGGCCAAATCGGCGGAAAGCTCGGTGAAATAGCAGTGGCGGGTATCTTCGAGGGTAACGCCCGATCGGGTGGCGTCCAGCGCGGTGCGCAGTTTGTCGAGACGGAAGGCGGAAAGAGCGGATTTACCTATCGAAGTACGGAACATGGCATGGATAAAAGGCGTTAACGACAGGTTGCAATTATAATGCAGCCGACCCTCCAAACTCATGGAAAACAGCATGACCCAATCGCGTCCCACGCCCATCAACCAGAAGCAAGTCGCCGCCTTCCTCACGCCGCGCCCCAAAGACAGCAACAAAGGCATGTTCGGTACGGTAACGGTCATCGGCGGCAGTTCCGGCATGGTCGGCGCGGCCCTGCTGGCCGGACGGGCGGCCCTCAAAATGGGGGCGGGTTGTGTGCATGTGGGTATGCTCGCGGACAACGCCCCGACGGTGGATATCAACTGCCCGGAATTGATGCTGCATGGCGCGGCAGAAGCATTAAAGAGACTCCCTCACCCTACCATCTCCCAGAGGGAGAGGGTTCTGCTTCCCTCGCCCTCTGGGAGAGGGACTGAGGGTGAGGGTAACGTCTTGGTCATCGGCTGCGGCCTCGGGCAAAGCCCTGCCGCCCAAAAGGCGTTGTACGACGCCCTGCTGCTGGCTGTGCCGCTGGTTCTGGATGCCGATGCGCTCAACCTGATCGCTCAGCGTCCCGACCTGCGCGCCATGCTGCATACCCGCAACGCAGCCAGTGTTTGCACGCCCCACCCCGGTGAAGCCTCACGCCTGCTGGCCTGCAAGGTGGAAGATATCCAGAATGACCGTCCCGGTGCAGCGCGTGCGCTGGCCCAGCGCCTCAAAAGCAGCGTGGTGCTGAAAGGTGCCGACAGCCTGTGCGCCACGCGCGACGGCAAGTTGCATGTCAACCGGACCGGCAACCCCGGCATGAGCAGTGCGGGCATGGGCGATGTGCTGAGCGGCATCATCGCCGGCCTGATGGCACAGGGTCTGGACGCGGACGAGGCGCTGCTGCTGGGCGTGCACCTGCACGGTGCCGCCGGAGATGAACTGGCCAAACAACAAGCCACGCTGGGCATGAGCGCGACCGAAGTGACCGAGTGGGCGCGCTGGCTGCTGAACCGATGGGTGCCAAAGTGAACAGCGTAACCCGGGTGAATACACGTAGGGTGCGCTTGCGCACCAAGTCGTTT
>JAYTUW010000101.1:0-10995 GCA_043744345.1 Sideroxydans sp.
GTGTCCAGCGGGTCGAAATCTTCCCCGTCGTGTTGCGGGATAAGCGAAGTCATCAGCGTGGTCCAGAACGAACGTACTTTCTGGCGCCGGTAATAGTCGCGTATGGTGTTCTGCAGGATGCGCTGGAACAGCATGGGATATTCGTCGGCCGGATGGTCGCCGTAGCGCTCGGCGAGTTTCAACATCGCGTCCTGGACGATATCCAGGGCTGCATGCTCGTCGCGCACGGCAAATTGCGCCTGTTTATAGGCGCGCCGTTCCACTTGGGCGAGGAAATCTGAAAGTTGCTGTGGCGTGGACAGTTAGTTGGCCCCCAAATGAATGGGACGGATACTAGCAAATTCATGCCCAGATTAGTGTCCCTATTGATGGAATTGCCGTTCTTGATGCACCGCAGGGGTTGACCAAAACGCTGCCAGCCTTTATCTTGCGCGGTCTTTCTTAGCTTTTTCAAGGTAGTGGATTCATGGAACTGACAGGCGCAGAAATAACCATCCGCTGTTTGCAGGAGGAAGGCGTCGAATACGTCTTCGGCTACCCCGGCGGCGCGGTGCTCTTCATCTACGACGAGCTGTTCAAGCAGGAGCAGATCAAACACGTGCTGGTGCGTCACGAGCAGGCAGCTGTTCATGCCGCCGACGGCTACGCACGCTCGACCGACAAGGTCGGTGTGGCGCTGGTGACTTCTGGCCCCGGCGTGACCAATGCCGTCACTGGCATCGCCACGGCCTACATGGATTCCATCCCGATGGTGGTGATCAGCGGCCAGGTGCCGACCAGCTTCATCGGCGAGGACGCGTTTCAGGAAGTGGATGCGGTTGGAATCACGCGCCCCTGCGTCAAGCACAACTTCCTGGTCAAGAATCCCAAGGATATCGCCAGCACGCTGAAAAAAGCGTTCTATCTGGCCAAGAGCGGACGTCCCGGCCCGGTGCTGGTGGATATTCCCAAGGATGTATCGAACATGAAAGCGGAGTATTCCTACCCCGCGTCGGTGAACATCCGTTCCTATAATCCCCAGACCCAGGGTGACATCGGGCAAATCAAGCGTGCTGCCCAATTGTTACTGGAAGCCAAGCGTCCCATGGTCTATGCGGGCGGCGGCGTGATTCTTTCCGACGCGGCCAGGCAATTGACCGAACTGGTGCGGCAACTCGGTTCGCCCTGTACCAACACCCTGATGGGACTGGGCGGCTATCCGGCCAGCGACAAGCAGTTTGTCGGCATGCTGGGCATGCATGGCACCTATGAAGCAAATTTGGGCATGCAGAACTGCGACGTGCTGCTGGCCGTGGGCGCGCGTTTCGACGACCGCGTGATCGGCAACGTGGCGCATTTCAATTCGGTGCCGCGCAAGATCATTCACATTGATATCGACCCGGCTTCCCTTTCCAAACGCGTAAAAGTGGATGTGCCTATCGTTGGCGATGTCAAACAGGTGCTAGCCGATCTGTTGTCCGTCCTGAATAGCAGCAAGCAGAAGCCCGACGCTACCGCGCTCAAAGACTGGTGGAAGCAAATTGAAGAGTGGCGCAGCGCGAATTCGCTCTCGTACAAGAATTCGACCGAGCTCATCAAGCCGCAGTTTGTGATCGAGACGCTGCACAAGCTCACAGCCGGTGACGCTTTCATCACCTCCGACGTGGGGCAGCACCAGATGTGGGCGGCGCAGTACTACAAGTTCGACAAGCCGCGGCGCTGGATCAACTCCGGCGGTCTGGGTACGATGGGTTTCGGCCTGCCGGCCGCAATGGGTGTGCAACTGGCGCATCCGGGCGCGACCGTGGCCTGCGTGACGGGCGAGGGCAGCATCCAGATGAACATCCAGGAATTGTCCACCTGCAAGCAATACAACCTGCCGATCAAGGTGATCGCGCTGAACAACCGCTATCTGGGCATGGTGCGCCAGTGGCAGGAGTTCTTCCACGGCAACCGCTATTCGCACTCCTATATGGATGCCTTGCCGGACTTCGTGAAGCTGGCCGAGGCGTACGGGCATGTGGGCATTCTGGTCGAGAAGCCTTCCGATGTGGAAGGCGCTTTGAAAGAAGCCTTCGCGCGCAAGGATGACCTGGTGTTTCTGGATTTCCGCACCGACTCGACCGAGAATGTGTATCCCATGGTTCCCGGCGGCAAAGGCCTGTCGGAAGTGATCCTGGCGGAGGACCTGTAATGAGACACATCATCTCCCTGTTGATGGAAAACGAATCCGGCGCGCTGTCGCGCGTATCCGGGCTGTTCTCGGCACGCGGCTACAACATCGAGTCGCTCACGGTGGCGCCGACCGAAGACCCGACCATGTCGCGCATGACCATCGTCACCAGCGGTTCCGACGAGGTCATCGAGCAGATCAATAAGCAGCTCAACAAGCTGGTGGATGTGGTCACGGTGATGGACCTGACCGACGGCGACCATATCGAACGCGAATTGATGCTGGTCAAAGTACGCGCCTTGGGCGAGGCGCGCGAGGAATTCAAGCGTATCGCGGACATCTTCCGCGGCCGCATCATCGACGTATCCGACAAGACGTATACCATCGAGTTGACTGGAACGGGCAACAAATTGGACAGCTTCCTGCAGGCGATCGACCACAGCCTGATCCTGGAAACGGTGCGTACCGGTGCATCCGGTATCGGACGCGGCGACCGTATCCTGAAACTTTAACGATTTTTATCCACTGATTTTTTCGACGAGGCCAACATGAAAGTTTATTACGACAAAGACGCAGACCTGTCCCTGATCAAGGGCAAACAAGTGACCATCATCGGCTACGGCTCGCAAGGCCATGCCCACGCGCAGAACCTGAAAGAGTCCGGCGTTAACGTGACGGTCGGCCTGCGCAAGAACGGCGCTTCCTGGAAGAAAGTCGAAGCCGCCGGCATCAAGGTCGCCGAAGTCGCTGCCGCCGTGAAGAACGCCGACGTGGTGATGATGCTGTTGCCCGACGAGAACATTCCCGATGTCTACAACAACGACGTTGCGCCGAACATGAAGGCAGGCGCGGCCTTGGCCTTCGCCCATGGTTTCAATGTGCACTACAACCAGGTCGTGCCGCGTGCCGACGTGGACGTGATCATGATCGCCCCCAAAGGCCCCGGTCACACCGTGCGTTCCGAATACCTGAAGGGTGGCGGCGTTCCTACTTTGATCGCCGTGTATCAAGACAAGTCCGGCAAGGCGAAAGACATCGCGTTGTCTTATGCGGCGGCCAATGGTGGAACCAAGGGCGGCGTGATCGAGACCAACTTCCGCGAAGAAACCGAGACCGACCTGTTCGGCGAACAAGCCGTGCTGTGCGGCGGTGCTGTTGAACTGGTGAAGGCCGGCTTCGAGACCCTGACCGAAGCGGGCTACGCCCCGGAAATGGCTTACTTCGAGTGCCTGCATGAACTGAAGCTGATCGTCGACCTGATGTACGAAGGCGGCATCGCCAACATGAACTACTCCATCTCCAACAATGCCGAGTACGGCGAGTATGTCACCGGTCAACGTGTGATCGGCGACCAGGCGCGTGCCGCGATGAAGGAATGCCTGAAGAACATCCAGAACGGTTCCTATGCCAAGCAGTTCATCCTGGAAGGCCGCACCAACTATCCGGAAATGACGGCTCGTCGCCGTTTGAATGCGGAGCATCCGATCGAAGTCGTGGGCGGCAAGCTGCGCTCCATGATGCCGTGGATCAGCAAGAACAAGCTGGTCGATCAATCCAAGAACTAAAAGGCAGTTGGTGGACGTTAGTCGCTAGTCGTTAGTAAAGGTTGAACCCTTTTCTGCGGCTAGCGACTCTTGCTTTCAACTAACGACTAACGACTCATATCTAACGACTACATGAACCACTATCCCCACCCCATCATCGCCCGCGAGGGCTGGCCGTTTCTGGCCATTTCACTGATCCTGGCGATTGCCGTCACTGCCTGGTGTGTAACCTGGTCGATCCCGTTATGGATTATCTTCATCTTCGTGCTGCAATTCTTCCGTGACCCGGGCCGCGAGATCCCGCAAGAAGCCGGTGCCGTGCTGTCGCCCTGCGACGGCCGTGTCATCAAGGTCGAGCGAGCTCAAGACCCGTACGGTCAGCGCGATGCGATCCTGGTCAGCGTGTTCATGAATGTGTTCAACGTGCATTCCAATCGCAGTCCCGCAGACGGAAAAGTAGAGAAGATCCAGTATTTCCCCGGCAAGTTCGTGAATGCCGATCTGGACAAGGCTTCCACCGAGAACGAACGCAATGCCGTGGTGCTCAAGACGGCCGACGGCCAGACTGTCACATTTGTGCAGGTGGCCGGCCTGATCGCGCGCCGCATCCTGTGCTACATCAAGGTTGACGATGCGCTGACCAAGGGGCAGCGCTACGGTTTCATCCGTTTCGGTTCGCGCGTGGACGTCTATTTGCCCGTGACGGCTACCGTCAAGGTTGCTATCGGTGATAAAGTGTCCGCCACGACCACCATCCTGGCGAAGCTCTGAACCCATGACCGACCCGACCCCGCAGCGCAGACACATGGACTTAAGGCGGCGCAGCATTTACCTGCTGCCCAACCTGTTTACCACGGCCGCGTTGTTTGCCGGTTTCTACGCCATCGTGCAGGCCATGAACGGCAAGTTTGAATATGCCGCCGTGGCCGTTTTCATCGCCATGGTGCTGGACGGACTGGACGGGCGAGTCGCGCGCATGACGCATACCCAGAGCGAGTTTGGCGCCGAATACGACAGTCTTTCGGATATGGTGTCGTTCGGCGTTGCGCCTTCCATCCTGATGTACGAATGGGCGTTCCGCGACCTGGGCAAGTGGGGCTGGTTCGCCGCCTTTATTTACTGTGCAAGCGCGGCGTTGCGACTGGCACGCTTCAATACCAATATCGACGTGGTCGACAAGCGCTATTTTCAAGGGCTACCCAGTCCGGCAGCCGCGGCACTGGTGGCTGGTTTTGTGTGGGTGATGCTGGACAATCGTTTTACCGGCTTCGAGTTGCGTTGGTACGCTGCCGCCCTGACCGTGTTTGCGGGCCTGTCGATGGTGAGCAGCCTCAAGTATTACAGTTTCAAGTCCATCAACATGCGCAAGAGCGTGCCGTTCATCGTCATCTTCTTGTTCGCGCTGTTCTTTATCCTGGTGTCGGTTGATCCTCCTCTGCACCTCTTCCTGCTGTTCTTCGGATACTGTCTGTCCGGCTACGTGATGTGGCTGCTCGGAATGCGCAAGCCGAAGATCCCGCCGACTCAGACGTAGAAAATTTTGTGAAAAAAAACGCACGACTTTGTCGTGCGTTTTTTTTGGGGTTGGGATGCAGCCTGTTACTTGTGCTTGGCTGCTTTTTGACGGCTGACTTCGGTCAGGCGCAGGATCTGGGCCGAAGAGAATATTCCGCGCAGACGGGGTTCCTTTCCGGCATGGATCTCAAGGACCGGCAAGTGGGTTCTGCCGTGTTTTTGCAGTGCCTCGAGGATGTTCTGAACGTTGGCTTTCTCAACTTCATGCATGTCCACCACTTCCCAGTCCTTGGTGTGTTCCATGATGTCTCTGACCAGGATGTCCTTGTGCGTGATGCTGCGGTCGGAAAAACCGACGCTCTGCAGATAGCGCATCGGCTTCTCGCCCATGATGTCGTATGACGAAATCGATCCGAGCAGTTTCTCGGAAGTTTTTTCCTTGACGAAAGCCAGACGCAGACCCGCCACTTTCATCTTGTTCAGCGCATGGTCGATGGTTTCGTCGGGATCCAGTTTGAACACGGCGCGCACGCGGAAATCCGTCATAACCGCAACGGCGGGATCTTTCAGCTCGACCTGCCAGGGTTCGTTGTCAGGCTCGAGAATTTCCTGGCTGATTCGTGTCGTCTTCAGTGTGAAAGGCGGATTACTTTGCGGCATGGATGTCTCCCCGGTTGTTGTTGGTATGTGCCGTTATTTTATCTGTTTTTAGCCGATCGAAACATGCCAACTGCATCACGCAAGGTTTGGCATTGCCATGCAAACGATATTCAGGAAGGTTTCCAGAAGATTTCAGCCCGGTCTTCTGCGCGATTCAGGATTCTGGCGGCAACAAACAGGAAATCAGAAAGCCGGTTGAGATATTGCAGACCTTCCTGCGGAATGGTATTGCATTGCATCAGGTGAAACAGCTCGCGCTCGGCTCTGCGCGCCATGCAGCGCACTACATGGCACAGTGCCGCAGCGCGCGTGCCGCCGGGCAGGATGAACTCCCTGAGCGGAGGAAGATTGGCGTTGTAGTGCGCGATGGCCCCATCCAGCCGGGCAAGTTTGGACGTGTCAAAAGGAGCGCCGGGCGAAGCCAGCATCCCCCCGAAATCAAAAAGGTCATTCTGGATGCGCAACAGCTCTGTACGAATATCCCCGGGAAGTGATTCGGCGAGCAGCACGCCAAGGTGGCTGTTGAGCTCGTCCACACAACCAATCACGGTGATGCGGGCGCTATCTTTGGCGATGCGCGAGCCGTCTGCAAGGCCGGTGCTGCCGTCGTCGCCCGTGCGCGTTGTGATCTTGCCCAGCCTCATTGCCGCTCCAGGCAGGAAATATAGATTGACGCATCCGGCGCAGTCTTGTTGCGCTGTGCCTGCCAGATCATCTCGCCCAGACAATCCATGATGGCGTGCTGCGCCTCGTGCTCGGATTCGTATTTTCGGGTAAGCCGCTCGAACTGCTCGCGGATACCCTGCGGTTGGCCGATGGATATCTGTTCTTCGATAGTCAGGTGCATCATCAGGTGCAGGAAGGGATTGAGCACGTTGCCGTCTGCCGCGTAATCCTTGTCCTGATTCCGTTCCGGGTCGTTGAGCAGTTCATGGAATTCCGGATGCTTGTCGATGAGCTGGGCGGTGAGGTCCTCCAGCGGCGCGAGCAATTCACCCGCACGGCGCTTGCGCCAGGATTCGAAAAGGAAAAGTCGTGCTTCGTCGCGGGTGGGGTTGAACATTCTGCGTACCTGTTTAGTACGCGGGATTGTCCTTGCATCAGGCGTATCCGTCAACGCACACCCGCACTCCATGGTGGCTTTGGCGAAGGTGGGAGTAGAATGGTCAAGAGCGTGTTCGGCTGGCCATGATCTTCCACCCAAAGGAGACGAAAATGAACAAGACACTGACAGATGGTGCTGGCGATTCGATGATCTTCACCGCAAAGCTCCTCAGTACCGAGCGCATCACCCCCAAGACCTCGCGCGAAGAAGTCAAACGCCTGGTCTTGCGCACCGACAACCCCTATTTCGATTCCAAAGTGGGCAGTTGCATCCGCGTGCTGGCACCCGGCCAGTACGGCAATCCCTACCACGCACGACTCTACTCCATCGCCGATACAGAGCAGGCGGATGACGCCGCCCAGTTTGAAATCTGCGTCCGGCGCTGTTCGTTCATCGACGATGCCAGCGGCGAAGAGTTGCCGGGGGTCGCCTCCAACTTTCTGTGCGACCTGAAGCCGGGCAACGACATCAGATTCTCCGGCCCGGTGGGTTACCCCTTCATCGTGCCGGAAGACACCCGCGCCAACCTGCTGATGATCGGCATGGGCACCGGCATCGCGCCGTTCCGCGGGGTGATCCGCATGATCTACGACCAGCACGCCGGGTGGAAAGGCAAAGTGCGCCTGTTCCACGGTGCGCGCTCCGGCCTGGAATCCATCTACATGAACGACACCAACAACGACATCGGCAACTACTTCGACCAGCCCACCTTCAAGGCTTTTCAGGCGGTGAGTCCAAGGCCTGCTTTCAACGAACCCGCCGAGCTGGACAAAGCCATCGAACAACATGCAGTGGAAGTATGGGAAATTGTGAACAGCCCAGGCAGCAGGGTCTACGTGGCGGGTATGTCGCAAATGACCGGCATGATCGCCAAAGCGATGGACAAGACCGCCGGATCGCCCGAAGCCTGGACGGCCAAGCGCAACGAACTGACTGCGGCGGGGCGGTGGGTCGAGGTGCTCTACTGATACACGGCACAGATGCTGAAATCCGGATCAGTGCTTGCGCGGCAACCTCAGCCGTGCAAACAACTGTGCCATCGTGTCCTCACTCTTCCGCTTCTGATCCGCCACATACATGAGCAGCGCGATCAGCCTCAGATGCCCCTCGTGAACCACGCCCGATGATTTTGGTTTCTTGCTCATGGGGGAAGCGTACGCTTTTGGGACTTGAGGGACAACGCCTTTTGCAAAAGGTGTTTGAGGCCTTGAATCGACTTTACTGCTTGTGGGGTTGATTGGGGCTGAACGTCTCGAACTCGGCCATGCAGCCGGAATGTACGCACCTCAGAAAGTCCGCTGCGCAAACGGCAGCGGACTTGACTGATGCCTTCTTTGCGTTAGTTGCGTACCCAATGATCATTCCGCCACGCGTCTCGGCATGCCCTTCAGGCAAGACCATGTTCATTGCATCTTGACGACAACTTTGCCTTTGGCGCGTCCGGTTTCAACGTAATCCATCGCCGCCTGGGTCGACTCGAATGGGAAGACTTGATCTACGACTGGGCGGATTACCCCGGAATCAATAAGTGAACTTATCTTGGCCAACTGTCCGCCATTTGCTCTCATGAAGAGGAACGAATAGCTGACGTTGCTGCGTTTGGCTTTTCTTCTGATGCCAAAGCTCAGCAGGCGCATGACCGATTTCAAAAACCACGGTGCTTCAATTGCTTCACCAAAAGCAGGATCAGGCGGGCCGGAGATCGAGATCAGTTTTCCGCCAGGCTTGAGCACACTCAGGGATTTTGCGAGCGTCTCGCTGTCTTGGCTGTTCAACACGACATCGTAGTCATGCAGGATGTTTCCGAAATCATCTTTCTTGTAGTCGATAACGAGATCGGCGCCGAGGCTCTTCACCCAATCCACATTTGCCGTACTTGTCGTTGTGGCGACGAACGCCCCGAGATGTTTTGCCAGTTGGATTGCAAATGTCCCAACGCCACCAGAGCCGGCCTGAATGAAAACTTTTTGCCCCTTTTTGAGGTTTGCCTTCTCGACCAACGCTTGCCATGCTGTCAAACCTACCAACGGGATTGAGGCCGCCTCCTCCATGCTGAGAGTTTTGGGCTTGTGCGCCAAGGATGTTTCCTTGATTGCGATGAATTCGGCGAAAGCGCCGATTCGAAAATCATCGGGCCGGGAGTAAACCTCGTCACCCGCTTTGAATTGCCGCACGCGCGGCCCCACACGGACCACTACCCCGGCCACGTCGTGGCCCAGGACAAACGGTACGCGGTAAGGCAAGATGAGCTTGAACTCGCCGCTCTTGATCTTGGAGTCCAGCAGATTCACACCTGCCGCGTGCACCTTGACCAACACTTCGTCATCGCGCAGTTCTGGCTCTGGCATTTCGCCAATGCGCACACTGCCATTTTTTCCGTAACGTTCCAGAATTGCCGCTTTCATCATGCTTCCTTTCTGCTATTTGGAGATGAGGGTGACATGTAGAGTGCTTTGATTATCATCGTCAGCTCGTGAAGATTTACCTGTTGAGGGATTGAGTTGGGGTGTTGGCATCGAGCCGCAGATCCTTGCGAAGCGCAGCGTCAACAAGTCCGGCAGGTGCAAATCGACGCAGAAATCGAAGCCGGGTTGCGAGCCCCTCTGGTGTGTAACGGAGTTTCGGGTGGGCCGCAGTCGCGGCTTTTAGCACGGTGTCGGCGACGATGCTGGGTGGCTGGGCACTTTCCATCACCTCCCGTATGCGGCTATTCACTGCAGCGCGGATCGCTTGGTATTCGTCGAGTTTCTCATCGGCTTCGAGCATGTTCGCATCGAATGGTGTCTTGGTGTAGGCCGGCTCGATGAGCGAAACACGGATGCCGAGCGTGCGCAATTCGTGATCCAGCGATTCGGAATAGCCCGCGATCGCATGTTTGCTTGCCGCATAAAGCGCCCCGTATGGCATGGGCAAAAAACCAAGCACCGAGCCGATATTAAGAATGCGGCCGCTCCCTTGTCGCCGCATGTAAGGCACAACGGCTCGGGTCACGCGGAGGACGCCGAAGAAGTTTGTATCGAAGATCGACTTGGCCTGTTCGATTGAGACCTCTTCCGCTCCGGCCGGAGCAACACCGAAACCAGCATTATTCACGAGCAGGTCAATGCGCCCGGCGCGCCTTATCACCTCTTGAACAACGGCCTCGACGGATTCATCGCTGGTCACGTCCAGGGGCAGCATCTCGAACAATCGCTGTCCGGCTGGCGTTGGCCGTCTACTGGTGCCGTATACCTTGTAACCGGCCTTGGCCAGTCGCACCGCCGTGGCTTCACCTATGCCCGAAGAGGCTCCGGTAACCAGGGCAACACCTTTATCTTTAATGCTCATATCAATTCTCCTTGCGGGTTGGATTGTCTGTCGTTAAGTGTTACTATCATTTCGAAAGCGATGATACTATCAATTCGAAACCTTGTCACTATCAATTTAGTATGGACAACAAAAATATATCTGATGACCCCTGCCCGATTGCGCGCAGCGTGGATTTTCTTGGCGATGCCTGGAGCATGTTGATCCTGCGGGACGCGTTCGCAGGCCTGACCCGGTTCGACCAGTTCCGCAAAAGTTTGGGCATCGCACCAACGATTCTGACCAAGCGGCTGGCGACATTGACGGAAGAGGGTTTGCTGGAAAAACAGCTCTATTCGGAGCGCCCCCCGCGCGAGGAATATCTGCTAACGGCAGCAGGGCGCGATTTTCTGCCCGTACTCTTTATGTTTGGGGAGTGGGGACGGAAACACCGTGGCGGAGGTAAGTTGACGCGCTTTCTGGACGCTGAAACAGGGGTGGAAATCAAACCTGTGGCGGTGGATGAAGTCACGGGAGCAAAGATAGGCACTCGTCCGATTCGCATGGTCGAACCGAATGGCGGCAAATGACTAATCTTACTGTGTCACAAATGCGAGCCACATCCCCTCCCCCTTACAGGGGGAGGGCTAGGGAGGGGGTAGAAATGCGGGATTCTCGAAACTCTACCCCCATCCTAACCTTCCCCCTGCAAGGGGGAAGGAACAGGCTTGGTG
>JAYTUW010000102.1:0-3191 GCA_043744345.1 Sideroxydans sp.
GCCGGCCGCGCCCGGCATGTTTTCGAGCACCACCTGCCACTTGGTGACCTCGGCGAGTTTGCCGCCGACCACGCGTGAAACAAAGTCAGTGCCGCCGCCCGGAGTGAACGGAATCAGCCAGCGAATCGGCTTGACCGGGAATTCCTGCGCCATCGAAGGCAACGACACAAGACTCACAACTGCTCCAAGAATGGCTCCCAGAGCGGATTTCATGGATTTTTTCATATTGCGTCTCCGATTATTGTTACCAAGTTACCAACAAATTATGTACGCCATAAATCTGCATGTCATGTTTGAAACGAACCTGTTCCAGCGGTACCGCGAGCTTCAAGTTTGGCAAGCGTTTGACCATCGCCGCCAGCATAATCTGTAATTCAAACCGCGCCAGCATCTGGCCCAGACAGGCGTGAATGCCGTGGCCAAACGCGATGTGCTCCGACGCATCGCGCCCGATGTCGAGTGCATTGGGGTGGTCAAACTGCCTCTCGTCGCGATTCGCCGATCCCAACAACATGAACAGCCCCTCCCCTTTCGGAATCGTCACCCCGCCGATCTCGACATCTTCCAGCGCGACGCGGCGCGGGGAGAACTGTACCGGACTCACATAGCGCAGCAGTTCTTCCACCGCGCTGTCGATCAGCGCCGGGTCTGCCGCCAGCCGTCGCCACTGCTCCCAGTTTCGCAACAGCAGCAGCGTGCCCATGCCGATCATGTTGGTGGTGGTGTCGTGGCCGGCACGCAGGATCATCGCGCCGATCTCGGCGAAATCTTCGCGCGAGAGCTTGCCCGGCAGAATCGAATCGGTGATGACACGACTCACCATATCGTCTGCGGGCGCCGCTTCTTTTAAATCGATCAGGCGGCGCACGTAGGCGACCAGCTCACGCGCTTTCGACTCGGCCTCGTGTGGTGATTGTGTCAGCCCGTGGCGCGCAGCGGCACAGCGGATGATGAAGGCATGGTCTTCATACGGTGAGCCAAACAGCGCCGACATCACCAGCGACGGAAACTTCACCGCCAGCACCGGCACCAGATCGGTCGGTTGCGGCAGCGCCTGAAACTCATCGATCAGACGCTCGGCAATCGCCGCAATCGCTGGTTTTAACGCCAGCATGTGGCGCGCCGAAAATTCACGCTGAAAAAGCCGCCGGAATTGGTCGTGCGCCGGATTGTCCATGCCGACAAAGGCGCGCTCATTGCGGTCTGCTGCGACGCGCGCCTCCGTGACGGCAGGAAAATTCGGATGCGCCATTTGCCCGGAGAAGCGCTTGTCATCGAGCAACACGGCGCGAATCTCGGCATGCCGCGTCACCAGCCAGGCACGCTTGCCGTTCCACAGGGTGATGGCGCACACCGGGCCTTGCGCGCGCGCCGCTGCGTACTGCGGTGGCGGATCGAACGGGCAAGTGCGCTGGAATGGAAACGACAGCGCATCAGGCGGGACGGGGCACATGTGACCATTTTAGGATATGCACGCTCCCCGACCTGGGCTCGAAACAGGGACCTGCGGATGAACAGAATGGAACACCGCAAAAAGCGGCGCCCATCAATCGCATGTCTAGCGCCGGCATGCCGGAAGAACGCCGCCGCGCCGATCTGATGTTGTACCTGCAGAAAACGTTCAGGCAGGGCGGCACGGCAACGGGCCGGCGGTGCAGTTTATTTTCATTGTTTCCCCAGTTGCCAAACAGTGTTTGGGCGTAGCGGCTCAAGGTGGAGATCGCGGGAAGGTGTTGGGCTCCGTCTCCATCATGGCGATGTCCTCGGCTTCCGGCAAACCATCGCCCTTGAGCGGCAGCACGGCGCCCAGCCACGCCGCATGCACCAGGTGGTCGGCGCGTGGAGCACCGGTGTTGGGATGGATCAGCACCGTCAGGCCGGCGCGGTTAAGCATCAGCCAGGGGACGAACGTGGCGAAGAGCTGAGGCAGGAACGCGACCTGATACATGGCCTGCGGGTGCGGGCCCACCGCCTCATCGTGCCAGCGCCCCAGCCGCACCGAAAACCTTTCGGCGATGTGCGAGCGGATTGTTTCGGCAACGCCTCGTGAAGTGGCAACATCGTAGTAGATGTGGGCGTGGTAGCTGGAAATGTGGGCAGGCATGTGCTTTGCCTCATGCAGATGCGAAGAATTTGGCACAATAGCGCGAATTGCGGAAACCGGCGGTCATTCCGTATACGTGCAGGGAGGACGCATGAGCATATTCAAAGTGTCGAGGGAAAAAGTGGCCCCCAGCCCGATTGTCGCTGTGAACATAGAACTGGGCGGGGTACCGGTTCTTTCCAAAATTTGCCCGTGCTGTTGCGAACTGGCCGATCAGGGTGCCTTCATCGTGGCCAGATGCGAAGGTCTGCCTTCCGTGTCCTTCCCGGAATGCGCGGAGTGCGCCAGGCACACGACCGTCAACGGCAGGATTGCCGGCGTGATGGGCTTGTTTTTCGGGCACCTGAATAAAAATTCTGTGGCTGGCCACTGCCGCCGTAACTGGGCGATGGGGAATGGAGATTTGGCGTTCATTTCGAAATTGGCCGCAGGCGTACACTGTTCATCCGGATTTGAGGCTGCGGCGACTTTGACTCTGGAGCCGGATTGCCGCTGACAACGGGAGGCATCATGCAAAAGATTCTCGCTCTGCTCTATGGTGTGGTGGCGTATGTCGTGTTTCTGGCTTCGTTTCTTTATGCGATCGGATTCGTCGGCAATCTCCTGGTGCCGAAATCGATTGATTCAGGCCCCGCAACAGATACGCTTCAGGCGCTGATTGTCAACGCCGTGCTGCTGGGGCTGTTTGCCGTACAGCACAGCGTCATGGCGCGCCCCGGCTTCAAGGCGGCCTGGACCAAGCTGGTCTCGCCCAGCATTGAGCGCAGCACCTATGTGCTGGTATCGAGCCTGCTGCTGTTTCTGTTGTTCTGGCAGTGGCAGCCGATGACCGCAATCATCTGGGACGTTTCCGGCGGCGCCGGGAAATTGGCGTTGACCGGCTTGTTCTGGTTGGGCTGGCTGATGGTCCTTCTTTCGACCTTTATGATCAGCCATTTCGACCTGTTCGGCCTGCGTCAGGTTTTTGTGAATCTGCAGGGCAAAGCCTACTTGCATCCCGAATTCACCACACGGGGGCTGTACCGGATCGTGCGCCACCCGATCATGCTGGGCTTCATCATCGCGTTCTGGGCCGCTCCGACGATGA
>JAYTUW010000103.1:0-10857 GCA_043744345.1 Sideroxydans sp.
ACGACTATACCAAGTTCGTCACCATCTACGGTGCGAAGGGCTTGGCTTACATCAAGGTCAACGACATCACCCAGTTGAACGAGACCGGCCTGCAATCGCCTATCGTCAAGAACCTGAACGAAGCCGCACTGAAAACCATCATCGCCCGTACCGGTGCACAAAACGGCGACATCATTTTCTTCGGTGCGGACAAGGCCAAGATCACCAACGACGCGCTGGGCGCATTGCGCATCAAGATCGGCCACGAAAAAGGCTACACCAACGGCAAGCTATGGGAACCGCTGTGGGTCGTGGACTTCCCGATGTTCGAATACGACGAAGAAGGCAAACGCTGGAACGCCTGCCACCACCCGTTCACCGCGCCCAAGGACGAACATCTTTCCATGCTGGAAAGCGATCCGGGCAAATGTCTGGCCAAGGCCTATGACCTCGCCCTGAACGGCTCCGAGATCGGCGGCGGCTCGGTGCGTATCCACAAGGAAGCGGTGCAGAGCCAGGTGTTCCGCGCGCTCAATATCGGTGCAGAAGAAGCCCAACTCAAGTTCGGCTTCCTGCTGGACGCGCTGCAATACGGCGCGCCTCCGCACGGCGGCCTGGCCTTCGGACTGGACCGCATCGTCACCATGATGACCGGCTCCGAATCGATTCGCGACGTGATCGCCTTCCCCAAGACACAACGTGCACAATGCCTGTTGACGCAGGCCCCGTCGCCCGTGGATGAGAAGCAGTTGCGCGAACTGCATATCCGTCTGCGTCAACCCGCGACGGCCGAGACGCCCAAGGAATAAGCATGCGGCGCGCGACTCAGGCACGGTGGTGGCTGCTGTTGGGCTTGCTGCTGTGCCTGCCGTTCGCGCAGGCGCGCAGCCATCACTCGCATGGCACCGCCACTAGCTCTGTCATTATTGTTGCCGAGCTGCCGCCGGAAGCTCGCGGCACACTGCAACTCATCAAAAGCAACGGCCCGTTTCCCTATCCGCGCGATGGCGTGGTGTTCGGCAACTATGAACATGTCCTGCCGCAGCAGGCGCGAGGTTATTACCACGAATACACGGTAAAGACGCCGGGTAGCCACAATCGCGGTACGCGACGCATTGTGTGCGGCATCGTGCCCGAGTGTTACTACAGCGACGATCACTACCAGACCTTTAAGCGCATCAGGGAGGATAACTGATGAAGGATTACCGCCATCTTCTGCAGAACGTGAACGAGGCCGGTGTGTACCGCCTCAATTGCCCGGTGGAGGATTTGTGTGATTCTGTGCGCAGCGCCGGTTTTGTCCTGTTCGACGTGAATATTGCGGATGCGCAAGGCAAGGGTGAAGTGCTGGCGGAGCTGGCGCGCACGATCAAGGCGCCGGAATGGTTCGGGCACAACTGGGATGCGCTGGCGGATGCGCTGGGCGATCTTTCCTGGAATGAAGGCCCGGGTTACGTGTTGCTGCTGCAAGGCGCGACGTTCGGCCCGGACGACTACGAAACGCTGAACAGCATCCTCAAGGCAACCGTGTCCTTCTGGAAGCTGCAGGGCAAAGCGTTCTGGGTGTTCTTTGCGTAATGCCATCCAGCAAGCAGCCGATCTCCGTACTTGTCGTCATTCATACTGCCGCGCTTGATGTGTTGCTCCTTGAACGGGTCGACTTCTCCGGTCACTGGCAATCGGTCACCGGCAGCCGCGACGGCGAAGAGACTCTGCTTGAGACCGCTATCCGCGAGGTGAAGGAAGAGACCGGGCTGGATGCGACACGCTATGCGCTGACCGATTGGCGGGTGCAGAACGTGTATGACATCTATCCAAAGTGGATACATCGCTATCCGCCAGGAACCACGCAAAACACCGAGCATGTGTTCGGTCTGCAACTCCCCAGTCAAATCGAAGTCAAACTTTCGCTTCGGGAACATTTGAGCTTCCTGTGGTTGCCGTGGAACAAGGCGGCGGATAAAGTGTTTTCGCCGAGTAACAGGGCGGCGATATTGGAGTTGCCTGCGAGGGTGAAAAAGTAAAAAGCAAATCCCTGATGTAACGACTAGCCATTCGACTAAGCCATCAAAAGGCGATGGACAAGTCGCTGGTTATCCCATCCTCGCTTTACAAAGGGAGGAGCTGGTATGGGGTTATATGCAAGACTGGTGAAGGGAATTGAGCCCACTTTAGCAAAGGGGGCGGTGAGCGAAGCGAGCGGGGGATTTGATGGAACCCTACAACCGAAAGCTAAAAAACTTTGCCAGAACCCTCCGCTCAAACATGACGGAAGCCGAACGGCATCTATGGTATCGGCTCAGAAATAAGCAGGTTGCAGGAACCCAGTTCTACCGCCAGAAACCGTTGCTGTCATTCGTTGTCGATTTTTTCAGCCCGAGGGCTAAACTGGTGATCGAGCTGGATGGGGCTCAGCATTTTGAGCAGGAGTATTTGGTTCGAGATAAGGAGCGCGATACCCAATTGGCGGATATCGGATTGAAAGTGCTGCGCTTCGATGACCGGCAGGTGTTGCTGGAGACGGATGCTGTGATGGATGTTATCTTTCAAGTTGTGAGTGAACGGATACGGTAGTTAAATTCAAAAGCAAATCCCTCCCAACCTCCCTTTACAAAGGGAGGAGCTGGTATGGCGGCTATCCGCAAGACTGGTGAAGGGAATTGAGCCCACTTTGAAAAAGGGGGCGGTGAGCGAAGCGAGCGGGGGGTTTGCTTTATATATTTTGGAAAAAGAATGCAAGACAAACTAATCGACATAGCCTACGACCAACCCGACGCAACCCAGACCGGCTGCAGCACAGCACACGCTTGGGCAAAAAAACCGCGCGCCCCTAGTCCTGAAGAAAAGGTCGAGCTGATCGCGCGCATCAAACGCCTGCTGAAAGAGCAGGATGCGGTTCTAGTAGCTCACTATTACGTCAATCCCGACCTGCAGGACCTGGCGGAAGAAACCGGCGGCATGGTGTCCGATTCGCTGGATATGGCCAACTTCGGCCACCAGCATCCAGCCAAGACCATCGTCGTGGCGGGCGTGCGCTTTATGGGCGAGACCGCCAAGATTCTGAACCCGGAAAAGCGCGTGCTGATGCCCGATCTCGAAGCGGAATGCTCGCTCGATCTGGCTTGCCCGGCCAGTGAATTCATCCCGTTCTGCGACGCACACCCCGACCGCACCGTGGTGGTTTACGCCAACACCAGCGCCGAAGTGAAGGCGCGCGCCGACTGGGTGGTGACCAGCTCGATCGCCCTGCCGGTGGTCAAGCACCTCCAGGAACAGGGCAAGAAGATCCTGTGGGCGCCGGATCGCCATCTTGGCAGCTACGTGCAAGAACAGAGCGGTGCGGACATGCTGCTGTGGCAGGGTTCGTGCATCGTGCACGACGAATACAAGGCCAAGGAACTGACCGAGCTCAAGGCAAAGCATCCGGGCGCGCTCGTGCTGGTGCATCCCGAATCGCCGCGCGCCGTAGTCAAGCAGGCGGACGTGGTCGGCTCCACCACGCAACTCATCCGGGCGGCGCAGAATTCCGATGCGAAGGAATTCATCGTCGCCACCGACAATGGCATCCTGCACAAGATGCGCATGCTGTGTCCGGACAAGATATTCCTCGAAGCGCCCACCGCCGGAGCGGGTGCGAACTGCACCAGTTGCAGCCACTGCCCGTGGATGGCGATGAACGGATTGATCAATCTGGCGGAAGTGCTGGAGAAGGGCAACAACGAAATCCACGTCGATCCGGCCATCATTCCGCGCGCCGTGCTGCCGATTCAGCGCATGCTGGATTTTGCAAAGCAGATCAAATTGCCGACGCGGGGGATTGGGAATGCGTGATTTTGAATGACCGAATGAGTTGTCTGCACAAATCTACTGCTGTAGTGGCACTTAGCATATTGCTAACACTTTCATGCAGCGCAGCCAAAGGAGCAACGTGCTCCCCTTCTTACCTACCTCCGTCTCAACCATTTGTTGATGAAGTGTATAGATGCCTTTACACCGTTATTGATTCAATCAAACACAAAGAATCTGGTGACTACAATAAGTTGGGTGATCGTTTGGTCAGAACACTTCTGTTGGCAAAAATATCCGATAACAACACAGTCAATGAAGTCCCTTGGGCGCGACTTGCCGAGTTGGTTGCCATCCTTGATTCTCAATCGCTCATTGATCTTTTTGTCCAAAAGATTGGTGCTCCCAGAGACGGTGAAGAAACAGATTCAGCATATGCTCAACTATTTGGATGGCAAGCACCAATGGTTCTTTTATCTCTAAACAAATACGAAGGAAAGGATAGGGAGCGCAGAATTAATAGGCTTGCATGGGCAATTAGCAATCAGTATTGGGGGCGCCTTAATATTCAGAACTATAGGCGGTTGCCTCTAGGCTCACATTTAGAGCTTCTTGATGCCAAACACCCACTTCGGCCAATTGCCCAAGAGGTTGAAAAATCACTACTTGAGGTTGGTTTTAAGGAATAGTTTGGTTGCGTGGGTACGAAGTGCCCGCGCGTATTTGTTTTTGAATTTTGCTTTTCCCTCCCCTGTGCGCCGCCGAGTAGCGCAGGCGGGTCAGGGGTAGTCGGCGAGGACTGTCTGAGCGCGTAGCGCGAGTTCCGCAGTCGCCTGACCAGTCGAGCAACGCAGGGAACCCCGAAGGGGCGGCACACCGGGGGCGCCTTCTTTGGGTTACCTTTCTTGGCAAGACAAGAAAGGTAACTAGCTGTCGGGCTACCCCCGACGGTGTCGGTTTTGATGTTGGGTTACGCGCTGCGCGCTAACCCAACCTACAACATCTCCCCGATTGGGTAGAATGTCTCCCATGACCACCCTCAAGATCGCCACCTACAACATCCACAAAGGTTTTTCGCAGTTCAACCGCCGCGTTGTCTTGCACGAGTTGCGCGAGCGCTTGCGCGAGCTGAATGCCGACATCGTGTTCCTGCAGGAAGTACAGGGCGAGCACTTGAGTCATCCACAGCGTCATACCGATTATCCGGCTGTGCCACAACATGAGTTCCTGGCCGACGAGTTCTGGGCGCACCATGCTTATGGCATGAATGCGGTGTATGACGAGGGGCATCACGGCAATGCCATCCTCAGCCGCTTCCCCATCGTGCAGTCCGTCAATAGGGATGTCTCTGCGCACCGTTTTGAGAGCCGTGGTCTGCTGCATTGCGAGGTGGAGATTGCGGGTCAGAAGGTGGATTGCCTGTGCGCGCATTTCGGCCTGTTCGCCAAAGGGCGGCGGATGCAGAAGCGCGCCTTGATCGAGTATGTGTGCAGCGCCATTCCCGACGACGAGCCGCTCATCATTGCTGGCGACTTCAACGATTGGCGCGACCAGTTGAGCCCGGTGCTGGCGCACGAGCTGGGGGTACGCGATGTGTTCGATTTGCATCAAGGACAGCCTGCACGCAGTTACCCTTCCAGAATTCCGCTGTTCCGGCTGGATCGTATTTATGTGCGCGGTTTTGATGTGCAAGTTTGCGATGTGCACACGGGCGGCAAGTGGCGGCGACTGTCCGACCACGCGGCGCTTTCAGCACAGTTGGTTCCGCAAGATTCCGGGTTTGCTCCCTTCTCCCGCAGGCGGGAGAAGGGAGGGGATGAGGGGCGGTGAGCTTATGCCATATTGGTTTTGTCTCGACACCCTTCACCCCAACCCCTCTGGTGGAACTACTAGCCATTCGACTAAGACAGCAACCTGCCAAGTCGCTGGTTATCCCGCTTGCGGGAGAGGGGCTGATGATCTACTCGGGCTGACCGGCACATGAATCGAGTGCATACAGTATCGGGCAACGAACTGACGCTGTTGCAGAACGGCTCGACATTCTTTCCGCAGTTATGCGCGGACATCGATGCCGCCAAGCGTTCCGTCTATCTGGAAACCTACATTTTTGCCGCAGACGAAACCGGGGTTATGGTCGCGGAGGCGCTGCAGCGGGCTGCGGTGCGTGGCGTGGCGGTGCGGGTGCTGCTGGATGGTTTTGGTTCGGCGGATTTGCCCGGAGAATTTCTGGACGAGCTGCTCAAAGTGGGGGTGGAAGTGCAATGGTTCCGGCGCCAGATTTCGCCTTTTACCCTGAGCCCAAGCCGCAAGCGCCGCCTGCGCCGCCTGCACCGCAAGTTGGCGGTCGTTGATAACGAGGTGGCTTTCGTCGGGGGGATCAACATCATTAACGATATTCCGGCGAAGCTGGATTTCAATACCCCGCGCCTGGACTACGCGGTGCGTGTGAAGGGTGAGTTGGCGGTCGAGGTGCATGCGACGATGCAGCGCCTGTGGGAAATGGTTTCCTGGGTGGCTTTCCGCAAACACGTCAAGGCGCAGGGATGGCGCATGTATCGGCGCATGCCGCATCACGATTCCAATGTGCAACTGGTGTTGCGCGACAATGTGCGGCATCGACGCGACATCGAGCGTGCCTACATCCGGGCTATCGCGGGAGCGAAGCACGAAGTGCTTATCGCCAACGCTTATTTCCTGCCGGGCCGCTTGTTCCGCCGCGCGCTGGTGCATGCGGCGCAGCGCGGGGTGCGCGTGGTGCTGCTGTTGCAGGGCAAGGTGGAATATCGCTTGCAGCATTACGCCACGCTGGCGCTTTACGGGCGTTTGCTGCGTGCCGGCGTGGAGATCTACGAGTACCACGCCAGTTTTCTGCATGCCAAAGTAGCGGTAGTCGACGGCGAGTGGGCTACGCTGGGGTCGTTCAATATCGACCCGTTCAGCCTGTTCCTGGCACGCGAGGCGAATCTGGTGGTGCGCGACCAGGCTTTCGCAGCTGATCTGCGCGACAGCCTGATGACTGCTTTGACGCACGAAGGGCGGCGTGTTGAGCTCGCTCAGGCCAACCTGTTCACGCGCATCGTGGCGCGCCTCAGTTACGGGTTGATACGCTTTTTCGTCGGTGTGCTGGGCATCACCAAGAGACACTGAACGGTGTTTGAATTGACAGTGCAGGATACCGCGCGGAGAATCAGAGCGAGTCAAATGGCACGACCGGCAAGAGTCCTAACCAGTCAGGAGGAAGCGATGAAAAGCAAGGCAAACCCGCAGTATCGCAGCGCGGGCATGAGCAAGGAAGCAATCCAGATATCGCTTGCGGATCACCTGATCTATTCCAGCAGCAAATACCATAACAACGCCACCACCCGAGACTGGTACCAGACCACCGCCTATACGGTGCGCGACCGCCTTGTGGAGCGCTGGATGGAGACCATGCAGCGCTATTACGAGCAGGATCCCAAGCGTGTCTATTACCTGTCGCTGGAATTCCTGATGGGGCGCTCGCTAAGCAACTCCACGCTCAATCTGGAGATCGACGAGCCCTGCAAGCAGGCGCTGTACGATCTGGGGCAGGAATACGAGTCGGTCGCCGGGATCGAAGAAGATGCGGCACTGGGCAACGGCGGTTTGGGACGACTGGCAGCCTGCTTCCTTGATTCCATGGCGACACTGAATCTGCCCTGCTACGGTTACGGCATACGCTATGAATACGGCATGTTCCGCCAGAGCATCGAGAATGGCATCCAGCTGGAGCACCCGGACAACTGGCTGCGCTACGGCAATCCCTGGGAATTTCCGCGGCCGGAACTGCTGTACCCGGTGAAGTTCCACGGCCGCGTGGTGGAATACAAACATGAGGACGGCTTGTTGCGTCACCACTGGGTGGAAACCGATGATGTGATGGCGATGGCTTATGACACGCCGGTTCCCGGTTACGGCGGCAAGACGGTGAACAACATGCGGCTATGGGCCGCCAAATCCTCGCGCGATTTTGAGCTGAGCTATTTCAACCAGGGCAATTATATTCAGGCTGTGGCCGACAAGAACGAATCGGAGAACCTGTCCAAGGTGCTCTATCCGAACGACTCCACCGAGATGGGGCGCGGACTGCGCCTGAAGCAACAATACTTTTTTGTCAGCGCCTCGCTACAAGATATGCTGTTCCGCTTCAAGAAGAACCACGAGAGCTGGTCGCAACTGCCGCACAAACTGGCGGTGCAGCTGAACGACACGCACCCGTCCATCGCCGTCGCCGAGATGATGCGCCTGCTGGTGGATGTGCATAATCTGACTTGGGACGATGCATGGAGTCTGACCACGCGCATCTTTTCCTACACCAACCACACGCTGATGCCGGAAGCCCTGGAGACTTGGCCGGTGGCGATGTTCGAGAGCCTGTTGCCGCGTCATCTGCAGATCATCTACGAGATCAACTACCGTTTTCTGCAACAGGTGATGCACCAGTTTCCCGGTGACGGTGAGCTGCTGAAGCGTCTGTCCATCATCGACGAGAGTGGCGCACGCCGCATACGCATGTCGCACTTGGCCATTATTGGCAGTCATACGGTCAACGGTGTCGCGGCGCTACACACCGAACTGATGAAACGCACCATCTTTGCCGACTTCGAGCGCGTTTCGCCGGGCAAGATCGTCAATATGACCAACGGCGTCACGCCACGGCGCTGGCTGAATCAGGCCAATCCGGGGTTGGCCAAGCTGATCACAGATCGTATCGGCAAGGGATGGCTGACGGATCTTGATCAATTGAAAAGGCTGCGCGATTTTGCCGGTGACGACGAGTTCCAGAAGCAGTTCCATGCCGTCAAGCTGGCAAACAAAGAGCGCCTCGCATTGCTGATACGCGAGCGGTTGGGGATAGAGGTCGATCCGGCTTCGATGTTCGATATCCAGATCAAGCGCATCCACGAGTACAAGCGCCAACTGCTCAACGTGCTGCATGTCATCACCCTGTACAACCGCATCCGTTCCGGCTCGCATCCGGATACCGTGCCGCGCACGGTGCTGATCGCCGGCAAGGCCGCACCCGGCTATGCGATGGCCAAACTCATCATCCGGCTCATCAACGATGTTGCCGACATCGTGAATAACGACCAGACAGTGGATGGTAAGTTGAAGTTGGTATTCATGCCCAACTACGATGTGACCAACGCCGAGCGCATCGTGCCCGCCGCCGATCTGTCCGAACAGATATCGACTGCCGGCACGGAAGCGTCGGGAACGGGCAACATGAAGCTGGCGCTGAACGGCGCGCTCACCATCGGCACGCTGGACGGTGCGAACGTCGAGATTCGCGAAGAGGTGGGCGCGGAGAACTTCTTCCTGTTCGGGCTCACCACCGACGAGGTGGAGGCCAAGTACCGGCAGGGATACGATCCGCTGGGCTACTACAACGCCAACGCCGAATTGAAACAGGCGCTGGACATGATTGCCGCCGGATTTTTCTGCCCGGACGATTCTGCGCGTTATCGCGACATCGTCGATGCGCTGGTCTGGCACGGTGACCATTTCCTGTTGCTGGCGGATTATGAATCCTATGTTGCCTGCCAGGACAAGGTGAGCGAGTTGTACCGCGACCGGAAAGAGTGGACTCGGCGTTCCATCCTCAACGTCGCCGGGATGGGCAAGTTCTCCAGCGATCGCACCATCAGCGAATATGCCAAGCGCATCTGGCATGTGTCGCCGGTAGAACCAAAACCAAAATCGGAAAACGCATGAACAGAGTGTTGGCAGCGGATATAGGCGGGACCAAGACGCGACTGGCGATCATGGAGGTTGACGGCACCCGTCTGCGCGTTGAGCGGGAGTCCAGCTACCCGAGCCATAGCTTCGATACATTCGACGCGTTGCTCGCAGAATTCCTGATGGATACTCAGGCGCCTGCCCATGCCGCGCTGGGCGTCGCGGGGCCGATTAAGGGCAGGGTGGTCAACGTAACCAATCTGCCCTGGTATATCGACGCGGATGTATTGCAGGAGCGCTTCAGCTTCAGTTCGTGCGAATTGCTGAATGATCTCGAAGCGACCGCCTACGGCCTCCCCGCGCTGGATGCCGATGATCAGTTGATCCTGCAGCAAGGTGATCCGGCCCCGCACGGCAATGCCGCAGTCATCGCTGCCGGTACCGGGTTGGGTGAGGCGGGGCTGTTTTGGGACGGGCATCAGCACCATCCCTATGCCACCGAAGGCGGGCATACCAGCTTCAGTCCGCAGAACGACCTGGAAGTGGACCTGTTGCGATATTTGCAGGGACTGTACGGCCATGTTAGTTGGGAACGTGTTGTCTCTGGCATGGGGTTGCCCGACTTGCATGACTTCTTTCGCGCTTACCGCAAATCCGCCGCGCCGCAGTGGTTGGGCGAAGAGATGCGGAATGAAGGGGTGGCAGCCGCCGTTTCGCGAGCGGCCATGGCAGGCAGCGACGACATCTGCGTCGAGACCATGGATTGTTTTGTGCGCTTGTATGGTGCTGAGGCGGGCAACCTCGCGTTGAAAACCATGAGTCGCGGCGGTCTGTACGTGGGCGGCGGCATCGCCCCGAAGATATTGCCGCTGCTGCAGCAAGGCCGCTTCATGGAGGCGTTTCTTGACAAGGGGCGCATGCGCCCCTTGCTGGAGGCGATGCCGGTGCGGGTGATCCTGAACGACCGGGTCGCGCTGTTTGGCCCGGCGCTGTTCGCCGGAAAATTCAACACTGCCTGATACCCGACTGGATTGGTCGTTGTTGCCGGTGCAACTCTGTGGCACGATGCGCGCCGTGGATGCTGAATGTGATTCGACGGGAGGCGGATCGCAGCGCATGACCCTAAGGGATGGTTAATGAGGAAACTCCTCGGTAATTTCAAGCAACTGACGCTGGGCAAACTTCTGATCCTGCTTTCCTTCATGGCGGCACTGATCGCCGCACTGCTGATCTACTCACTCTCCGAAACCATACGCAACCGTGCCATCCATGAGCTGGCGCGCGATGATGCACAGCAGACATCCAAGATGGTGTTTGAAAGCCTCTATTCCGCCATGCGCAAAGGTTGGAGCAAAAGCGAGATCAACGAAACAGTCCTGCGCTTGAATGCGAACT
>JAYTUW010000104.1:0-10559 GCA_043744345.1 Sideroxydans sp.
GATGCCGACGAGGACGTCGGCGCTCCCAAAAAACCATCACTCGCCCAATACGTCCGCGCCTTTCGGCGGGGTGAAGCTGAAGCGCTGTGCTGACAGTGCCGGGTTGCTCTTCAATTCGGTAAAGCGCAGGACGGTGTGATTTCCGAAGGCATCGTATAACTCCATCACCGCCAGTTCGGATCTGGCGTTGAACGCCATGAGTATCTTCTCGAACGTGGACTCGGCGGATTTCGGCGTGGCTTGCAGCCATTCCAGACCGTCGCGTTCGGCGATGTCCTTCAGCGCGAAGCCGCGCTCAATCTCGTTGTTGCCGGAGAGCAGGGCCGCCGGGCTGCTGCCCAGCGCGGCATCCAGCTTCTTGACGGTGACCTGATTCAGATCGACGTCGTACATCCAGAACTTCTTGCCGTCGCCGACGATGAGCTGCTCGTAAGGTTTGCGGTATTCCCAGCGGAACTTGCCGGGACGCTCGAACTGCATGGTGCCGGACGCGCTCTGGATTCGCTTGCCTTTCCTGTCCAGCACTTCCTGGGTGAAGTTGGCCTGTGCGGAATGCGTGGCGACCATGAAGGATTTGAGTCTGTCGGTGGCTGCCGCATGGGCTTCGACTGCTGCAAGACAGAGCGCAGCGACACAGAGTTTCTTCAGCATGATCATTCCGATCTGGCCGGTGCCAGCACTTCGCGGTTGCCGTTGCCCTGCATCGGCGACACCAGTCCGGCCTTTTCCATGGCTTCGATCAGGCGCGCGGCCCGGTTGTAGCCGATGCGCAGATGGCGCTGCACCAGCGAGATGGAGGGACGTCGGGTCTTGAGCACGATCTCGACCGCCTGATCGTACAGCGCATCGGCTTCCGCATCTCCGCCGCCGCCGTCATATTCGCCTTCCGCGGGTTCATCCAGCGAGGTCAGCACGCCCTCGACATAGTTCGGCTCGCCCTGTGCCTTGAGATATTCGGTGACGCGGTGCACTTCCTGGTCGGACACAAACGCGCCGTGAACGCGCTGCGGATAGCCGCTGCCGGGCGGGAGGTAAAGCATGTCGCCCTGCCCCAACAGGGCTTCCGCGCCCATCTGATCGAGGATGGTGCGCGAGTCGATCTTGCTCGACACCTGGAACGCCACGCGCGTCGGCACGTTGGCTTTGATGAGTCCGGTGATGACATCCACCGAGGGACGCTGCGTCGCGAGCACCAGATGGATACCCGCGGCGCGCGCCTTCTGCGCCAGACGTGCGATGAGTTCTTCCACTTTTTTGCCAACCACCATCATCAGGTCGGCCAGTTCGTCGATGAAGATGACGATGAACGGCAGTTCTTCCAGCGCCTCGGGGTTCTCCGGCGTCAGGGTGAACGGGTTGGTCAGCGGTTTGCCGGCCTTGATGGCGTCGCGCACTTGCTGGTTGTAACCGGCAATGTTGCGCACGCCCAGCGCCGACATCAGCTTGTAGCGCTTGTCCATTTCACCCACGCCCCAGTTGAGCGCGGAAGCGGCCTGGCGCATATCGGTGACAACCGGTGCCAGCAGGTGCGGGATGCCTTCGTACACGGACAACTCCAGCATCTTGGGGTCGACCAGCAGCAGGCGCACCTGCTGCGGTGTGGCCTTGTACAGCAGGCTCAAGATCATGGCGTTGATCGCCACCGATTTGCCGGAGCCGGTGGTACCGGCCACCAGCACATGCGGCATCTTGCCCAGATCGGCCACCACCGGCTTGCCGGAGATGTCCTTGCCCATGGCCATGGTCAGCGACGAATTCATCTCGGCATAGACCTGTGAACCCAGAATCTCGGACAGGTGCACGATCTGGCGTTTCGGATTGGGCAGCTCCAGCGCCATGTAGGCTTTGCCGGGAATGGTCTCGACCACACGGATGCTGACCACCGACAGAGCGCGCGCCAGATCGCGCACCAGATTGGTGATCTGGCTTCCCTTCACGCCGACGGCGGGGTCGATCTCGTAACGCGTGATGACCGGGCCGGGGTAGGCGCCGACCACTTTGACCTCGACGCCGAAATCCTTGAGCTTGCGCTCGATCAGGCGCGAGGTGAATTCCAGTGTTTCGGCGGAGACCACTTCGACTTGTTGTTTCGCTTCATCCAGCAGATGCAGCGGCGGCAAATCCGAATCCGGCATATCAGCGAACAGCGCGACTTGTTTTTCCTTTTGCACGCGTGTGGAGCGTGGCACTTCGTAGACGGGCATTTCGATATGGATGGGCTGGTGCTCTTCCACGCGTTTCTTCTCTTCTTCCACCACGACGCTGCGTTCCTGCATCGCCTGCATGCCGATGCGCTTGTCCTGCCGCGTCTGCCAGGTATTGCGCGCCCATAGATAACCGTCTTCCAGCGCACCGCCCAGCCAGTCGACAAAACGCAGCCAGGACAGGCCGGTGTAGAGACTGAAGCTCACCACCATCAGCGCCAGCAGAAACAGCGTCGCGCCGATGTAACCCAGCGTATGCGCCAGCGCCTCGCCGATCACCGCGCCCAGCATGCCGCCGTGAGCACCCGGCAGGGTGACTTTCCAGGTGTAGAGTCGCAGCGTTTCCAGCGCGCTGCTGGAAAACAGCAAAACCAGGAAACCCGACAGCGACACCCACAGGGCGCGCCGGTCGAACAGGCTGTCCGAGCTGATGCGGCGATAACCGGCCCACACGCGCTGCAACATCAGCGTCACCCACCACCAGGCGGAGAAGCCGAACAGATAGAGCAGCATGTCGGACAGATGCGCGCCGAATACGCCACCGGGATTATGCGTGAGTGCACTGGTCGCACTGTGCGACCAGGAAGGGTCGTTACGGTCGAAACCGAACAGGATGAGAACGAGATACAGCGCCACGGCAACCAGCAACAACCAGCCGGACTCGCGCAACAATGTGAGCAGCCTTTCCGGCAGCGGCGGTCGCGGGCTTAAAGGTAACGCCATCAATTACCCTCGGAGTCGTTGGGGGCTGGCGGCAGGAATCCGAGACGGCGCGCCGCGCTGACCGCTTCCAGGCGCGAATTGACATGCAGGGCCTGATACACGGCGGCGGTGTGGATCTTCACCGTGCCCTCGGCCAGGTTCATCTTTTTGGAAATCTCCTTGTTCGCCATGCCCGAGGCCAGATAAGTCAGCACTTCGAGCTGGCGCGAGGTGAGTCCGAACTTGGCCGCGCGCTGCGAGCGCTTGTTGGTGAGCACTTCACCCTGATCAACGTTGTTGACCGCCTGTTGCAGCAGTTGCGGCGGCAGATAGACACCGCCCTCCAGCACCATGCGCAATGCAGACAACATGATCTTGCTCGACGACATCTTGGAAATGAACCCCATCGCGCCGGATTCCATCACGCTCTCGATGTCGTCACGGTGGTCTGATCCGGAGACGACCACCAGCGGGATATCGGGGTGGCGCAAGTGGAAATACTGGATGGACGGCACGCCTTCGCTGCCCGGCATGTTCAGATCGAGCAGCGCCAGATCAACATCCGTGTTGTCATGCACCAGCTGCAGCGCATCCTGAAAATTGCCCGAATCCAGGATTTCGACCTCGTCGGCCAGTTGCTGTAACACATAGCGCATGCCATCGCGAAACAGCGCATGGTCGTCCGCCATGAGCACTTTTATCTTCATCGTTTACCCCTTTGTTCCATACACAATCATACCATTCCCGGCTTTTGCCCCTAATTTTCGCCATGCAGCGCGAAGTACATCATCGCGCGCAGCCGCATGGGCGCGATGGGTTTGTGCAACAGGATCGCGCCGCTGTCGTGAATCTCGTGCAGTGTCTCACTGCCGGTATCCCCGGTCAGCACCACCGCCGGCAGTTCGTTGCCCCACAGTTCGCGCATGCGCTTGATGACGTGCATGGCCGTCATGCCGTGCGGCAGGCGGTAATCGCAGACCAGCAGACTGGGGCGCAGTTCGGCGATATCCAGTTTGCGCATCACATCCTCGGCGAATTCGCCCGCGACCACTTTGCAACCCCACTGCTCCATCAGGTCGACAGAGACTTCGCGGATGTCCGGATCGTCTTCCACCAGCGCCACCACGCAGCCATTCAGATCGTATTGGGAATGCGTGATCACAAAGGGTTGCGCCAGGCTTGCCGAGTTGCCGGTCGGCACGTCGAAAGCGAAAACCGAGCCCACGCCCGGCACCGAACTAACGGTCACTTTGCATTCCAGCAGACTCTCGATACGCCGCACGATGGCCAACCCCAGACCCAGGCCTTTGCGCCGGTCACGGTGCGGATTGTCCGCTTGGTAGTATTCCTCGAAGATATGCGGCATTGTCTCGGCGCGGATGCCGATGCCGGTATCCGCCACTTCCAAACCGACTTTGCCCTGCATACAGACGCAGCGCACCACCACGCCGCCGCTGTCGGTGTAACGGATTGCGTTGGAGATCAGGTTGCGCAACATGCGTTCCAGCAGGAAGGGGTCGCTGTAGATCACCACGTTGCATATCTTTTCCGGCCCGCACTCCCCGCCCGTGCAGATGGGCAACTGGAAATTCAGACCCTTTGCCTGGGCCAGCGGGGCAAAATCTCCGTAGACCCGATCGAACAGGGTGCCCAGCATGAAGTGCTGCTTGCGCGGCTCGACGATTCCCGCATCCAGCCGCGAGACATCCAGCAGGTCGTCGAACATGTCGACCAGCGCGTTGACCGATTTGCCGATCTGCCCGGCCAGACGCACGGTCTCTTTTTCTTTCGCCGTATCCAGCAGCGCATCGCTGAACAGGCGCAGCGCCTGCAATGGCTGGCGCAGGTCATGGCTGGCCGTGGCGAGGAATTTGGATTTGGCCTGGCTGGCCTGCTCGGCCTCGTGGCGGGAGGCTTCCGCCTCGCGTTTTCTTTCCAGCAGGGCGCCGACCAGACGCTCGTTTTCGTATCTGCGGCGTTGCGATTGCTCGAAAGTGCGGATCAGTTCCAGCGCGGATTTCGTCACGTAGATGCAGAACATGCTCAGCATGCCGAAGAGTATCCAGTGTATGGAATCGTTTTCCCACGCCAGCCGCGCCAGCACCGGCACCATGATGCCCACCTGGTAGAGAAACATCGAGGGAGGATGGAACGGGTTGCTGGTCGCTGCACCTGCCGACATACCCATCATCACGCAGATCAGCATGGCCTGGTATGCCAGATCGTCGGGGACAAACATGGCCACGCCGGCGCTGCCCCAGACAAATGCGGCTAACAGGGTCAATTTCTTGAACAGGCCATTCCAAACCCGATTTTGGTCAACAGTCTTGGTCAGCGCGCGCCGACTGCGCCAGAACAAGAACTCGATGACGATCATGCAGAGCACTGCCGCCAGCCAGCCAAGCAACACCGTGTGCGGGATCTTGCCCCAGGCCAGCAACACCAGCAGCGGTGCCAGCACCAGTTCCGACCCCAGCATCAGCGGATAGCTATTGATGCGCGCGCGTACCTGCTCCACCCGGATCGGCAGGTTCGTTTCATCTATATCGAAGCGCATCAACTCGGTGAGCAAATTCATTTGATAGCCAGCAATAGTCGGATGTCCTGCACCAACAACTCTGCGCGTTGCCCGTAGGGTGCCAGCAAAACCGGCCTGCCTCCCGGGGAAATCAGATACGTTCCGGCTGAATGATCCAGATCGTAGCCACCGCTCTTGTTCGGATGCTTTTCATAGACAACCCCGAACGCCTGCGCCGCCTGTGCGGTCGCCATACTATCACCGGACAAGCCTTTGAATGTAGGAAAGAAAGCGGGGGGATACTGTGCCAGCAGCGCACGCGTGTCGCGTTCGGGGTCCAGGGTCACGAACAGCACCTGCACCCTGTCGGCATCTTTCCCCAACAAACCCATCACCTGCGCCAGATCGGCCAGCGTGGTGGGACAAATCTGCGGGCAGTGGGTGTAACCAAAGAACAGCACGACCACCTTGCCGCGGTAATCGGCCAGACTGACAGGCTTGCCATCCGCTTCGTTCAGGTGAAAATCGGCCCGGGCATATTGCGCGGAAACGTCGCTGGCCTTGAAGGGAGACGGGAGTTTGGGCTCGCCGCATGCCGCAAGCAGGGAGAGCGTGCACAGCAAAACCAAGTTACGCAGCCACATGACACGCTCCTGCCCAGCCGTGAACGGCAAATGTGTAACCCACCTTGACCAGACCGTAAATGCCGACGGTTATCACCAGCAAACCCGCCGCCAGCCGTACAGGCGGTGCCTGCACCCAGCCTTTGACGCTTTCCCAGAACAGGCCTATCGCCAGCAGATTCGGCATTGTCCCAAGACCGAACACCGCCATGACCAGTGCGCCCTGCACTATGTTTCCGCTCGCCAGGGCAGTGACCAGCACACTGTACACCAGTCCGCACGGCAACCAGCCCCACAGCGCCCCCAGCCCCAGCGCCCGCGGCACGGTATTCACCGGCAACAACTTCGTGGTGTAGGGCTGCAAACGCTTCCATAAGCCGCTTCCGGCATTCTCCAGATGGCGCACAACGCCCCACACTCCGGCAAGATACAGACCCAGCAGCACCAGCATGGCGCTCGACAACGCAAACAGCAAGTGCTGCACCGGCACCGCATCGCGCATCAAAAAACCCGCCTGACCCACTGCACCGACCAGCGCACCGGCCACCGCGTAGCTCAAAATGCGCCCGCTGCTGTAGGCCAGATGAAACGGCCAGCGGGAGACATGCTTCGGGACTTGCGTCGTGAACACACCGACGATGCTGCCGCACATGCCGAGGCAGTGCACACCGCTCAGCAGACCGACAAGAAATACCGCAACTAGACTGAATTCGTTCATCTCGACCGATTTGATTCACGCTTGGGATCGCCGACGGGAACGTCGGCTCTCCCGCAAAGCCTGCCATACCTCACGTAGGATTAATCTGCGAATCTGTCGCCTTTTCCAGCAACCCCAAATCCAGACACCCCGCCGCCGCCTTCACATCCGGCTCCGCCATATACGGCACCACCCCCAGCAACGGCGCCGCGATGCGTTCGCGCAGGGCTTCGATGTTTTCCTGCAGGGCGGGCATATTCTCGTCCAGCACATTGGCCACCCAGCCTGCGCATTCTAATTGGTAATCGGCAATGGCGCCCACCGTCAGCAAGGCATGGTTGATACACCCCAAGCGCATACCCACCACCAGAATGACCGGCAGATCCAGCTTCCGGACCATGTCCGCAGTATCCAGTTTTTCGTTCAGGGGCACGCAAAATCCGCCCGCACCTTCCACGATGACCACTTCCGCCTGTCCCGCCAGCTCCCGGAAGGACGCCTCGATGCGCGGTAGATCGATGCGGGCACCGGCATGCCGCGCGGCAAGATGCGGCGCGATGGGATGAGGAAAACAATAGGGATTGACCTGGCCGTAGGTGAGTTGCATCGAACTGGCAGCACGCAAGGCGTTGGCATCGTCGTTGTGCCCGCTTTCGTCGCAACCCGCGGCCACCGGCTTGAACCCGGCCACACGCTTGCTCTGCGCGGCAAAAGCATGCAGCAGCGCGCGACTGATCAGGGTCTTGCCGACGCCGGTGTCGGTTCCGGTGATGAAGTAGCTCATAGTTTGAACTTTGTTTGTATCACCGTTCTGCCGTCCGCCGTCTTCTTCGGTTGCGCTTTCCAGGCATGACCGTAGATGATCTCGAATGTGGCGGGCAGTTTGCCGTTTTTGCGCAGCGTCTCGTAGTTCTGCACGATGCGCGCCCATTTTGACTTGCCCAGCATGCCCGGCGAGCGCCCCGCCGTGGCGTTGTGAGCGCCGATATCGCGCAAATCCTGCATCACGGCTTTTACGTCATCGTAAGTGAGCGTGAGCTTTTCCATCTCCATCACGGGATCGGCAAAACCGGCTGCCGCCAACATATCGCCTACATCATGCATGTCCGCAAAACGGTTGACGTGGTTGTAGCCGTCCACTCCGTCGAAAGCGATGCGCAGCTCTTTCAACGTATCCGGGCCGAAGGTGGAGAACATCAGCAAACCATCCGTCTTGATGACACCATGCAACCCGGCAAAAGTGGCGGGCAAGTCGTTGCACCACTGCACGGCCAGATTGGACCAGACCATATTCACGCTGTTTGCCCCCAACGGCAAGGCCTCAACATCGGCACACAGGAAACGCTGCCTGCCGCCGCCGAACAGCTTTTGCCACCAATTCAATGTGCCGCGCGCGGTCTGCAGCATACCGATGGCAATGTCGAGCGACACAATATCGGCCCGGGGATAACGCTCACCCAACTGGCGCGTGCCCCAGCCGGTGCCGCTGCCGATGTCCAGCAGGCGCGCAGGCTGTAGTTTGATAACGTCCAGTTTCTCCAGCATGCGGATGCACACCTCGCGCTGCAGCACGGCGGCGGCATCGTAGGTGGTGGCGGCCTTGCTGAAGGCGCGGCGGACTTCGCGTTTGTCTATTTCAAATTCGTTCATTTTCACTTCCAGACATCCGTAGGGTGCGCTTGCGCACCAAACTTAACGGTGCGCAAGCGCACCCTACAAAACCAACTTAACTTATTCATGCAAAAATCTCTTGATCTGTTCCACAAAAAGGTCGGGGTGCGAAAGGAACGGCGCATGTGCGGCTCCTTTAATCTCCACCCCGCGAGCATTCGGCAGCGTTTGAGCCAGATAGTGCGAAGCTTCGGGCGGCGTCAGTTTATCCCGCTCACCGGCAATAGTCAGGGTCGGCTGCCCGATGTTCTGCAACTCGCCGCGCATATCCGCATCGCGCAATATTTCCAGCCCGCCGCGCAAGGCGTTGATATCTGGCTCGCCGCGACTGAACAGGCGTTCGCGCATCAATGCCAGCAATTCGCGCTCGTTTTCGCTGCCGCGCAATTGCAACGCGATGAAACGGCGCAAGGTGGCGGCATGGTTCTGTTCCAGTTCGGCTGCAAACTTTTCCAGCACTTCGGCTTCCATGCCGAAGCTCCAGTCTGCACGTTCGGTGAAACAGGGCGTGCTTGTCACCAGGATCAGTCGCTTCACTTTGCCAGGTTCGCGTCGAGCCCAGCGCATGGCCACCTGTCCGCCCAACGACCAGCCGCACACGGTGAGCGGCTCGGAAAAACCGGAAGATAACTCATCAACAATGGTGTCCAGCGTTGTTGCTTCCTGTTCAACGCTAAAGCCGTAACCTGGAAGATCGACAATATGCACGTTGAAACTTTCCGCCAGTTGCTCGGCGACACTATCCCAGACACCGCCGTGCATGCCCCAGCCGTGTATCAATAGCAGCGGCTCGCCGCTGCCGATGCGTTCAACGTGCAAGGTCATTTTCAATTCCTACAATTCTCGCCATGCACGTTTCCCCCACCTCAATCCTCCCCCGTTGGGAGAGGAAGCAAACGTATCGCTGCGCGAATTTACGATTCCTGTGCAAGCTCATGCAAGGCTCCGATTAGTTGATCCACATCAGCCTCTGTATGCGCCGCAGACAGAGTGATGCGCAAGCGCGCCGTACCTTGCGGCACGGTGGGCGGGCGAATTGCCGCAACCCAGATACCGCGTTCGCGCAGGCCTTCACTCAGCTTCAATGCTTGCTGGTTATCGCCGATCAGCAGCGGCTGGATGGCGGTGTCCGAGGGCATGAGCTTCCAGGGCAGGTCGCTCAATCCTTTGCGTAGTATCTCGATGAGATGATGCAGATGCGCGCGGCGCTCGTCGCCGTGTTCGATCAATTTCAGACTCTGCATCAAAGCAACCGACAGCGCGGGTGGCGTGGCAGTGGTGTAGACGTAGCTGCGGGCATGGTTTACCAGCGTGTCGATGACGACTTGCTCGGCGGCAACGAAAGCACCGGAAACACCAGCAGCTTTGCCTAGTGTGCCCATCAGGAGGATGCGGGGGGAGTTTAAAGCGGCAGCTGTTCCTAACCCCCCTTTGCAAAGGGGGGCTGGGGGGGATTTGAAGTGCGACAACGTCCCGCGTCCCTGTTCCCCCAACACACCAAACCCATGCGCATCATCCACCAGCAACCACGCATCGTACCGCTCACACAACGCCAACATCTCCGGCAGCGGCGCAATGTCGCCATCCATGCTGAACACCGCATCGGTGATGACGAGCTTGCGCCCGCTCTTCGTCTGTTCCAGTTGATTCGCCAATTGCGCCATATCGCCATGACGATAGCGCTGCACCCCAGCACGCGACAGCAGCATGGCATCGTTGAGCGAGGCATGATTGAGCTTGTCCGCAAACACGGTGTCGCCCTTGCCGACCAGCGCTTGGACCACACCGAGGTTGGCCATGTAGCCGGTGGAGAACAACAGTGCAGCCGGTTTGCCGACAAAGGTGGCAAGTTGCAGTTCAAGCTGGTGATGCGGCTCGAAGTGGCCACTCACCAGATGCGCCGCTCCCGCGCCAACGCCCCACTCCTGCGCGCCCTGCTGCAGGGCGGCAATGAGTTGCGGATGGTTGGCGAGGCCAAGGTAGTCGTTGCTGCAGAAGGCAAGGTAGGGCTTGCCGTCCACGATGATGTGCGACGATTGCGGAGTTGCAAGCGTACGCCGTTTGCGCAGCAGGTTTTGCGCCTTGCGTTCGTCCAGTTCGGTTTGCAATTCGCTAAAAGGCATTTTCACGGTGTCAATTTGTAG
>JAYTUW010000105.1:0-10478 GCA_043744345.1 Sideroxydans sp.
CCGACTTGTCGGGCGATGTTTGCGGATCGCCCGACAAGTCGGGCTCCTGCAACGGCATTTATTCCCGACAGCTTTTCCGGATTCAAACATCATAGCCGACGAGGCGTCGGCACTCCCGCATCAGGCATGCAACTTGCTAACTGTCACACAAGGCTGAATAAACCACCATTCAACCGGCAAGGAAGGCACAAAACGCCGTCCATTGTTTCATTTACTCCAAAATATACGGGACCCACATGGCCATCAAAGATATAAAAGGATTTTCCGACAAAGCCAGAACAGATGCAGACCTGAAAGCAAAACTCGGCGCGTGCCAGAAAGTGCGCGAGTTGCTCACACTGGCAAAAGACAACGGCTTCAATTTCATTGAAGATGAGATGTATCCACCCAACGAACCGCAATTCACGGCCGACCAGCTTTCCGAGAAAATGGCCAAAGCGCTGCTGCGTGCCTGATCGGGATGGGGACGACGAACAACGGGAACCAGGGAACCCCCCGGTTCTTTGTCACCTACACCGGGATCAAACTGCCATTCAAGTTGGTCAACGAACTGCAAGCCGGTGAAGTGGAGAACCGCAACACCTTCTTCCGCGGCTACTTCGATGCACAGAACCGACTCACCGGCTTCGACAAACTCGCCTACAGCGAGATCGAACTCATGCACCGCTACGAGTATCACGACAACGGCAAGCTTAAGCAGGCGGAGGTCACCGACATTGACGACGAAGTGACGGTACTGAGTTACGACATTGAGGGCAATCAGATTTCCGCCTGAAATGCGTGGAACGCACAGGATGACCGCCGATGGATAGCCCGGTCATGTGCTGCTATAGTTGCACCAGACAACCACCGGCCATCCACCATGCCCATCCAAAAGAAACCCGATCATGCCCGCCTGGATCGCGTTGTCGCCGAAGCGCGCAAGCAAAGCGAGTTGCGCGAGTCCGGATACCGCGAACGCGCGCTCAAGTTATACCCCTGGATATGCGGGCGCTGCGGCCGGGAGTTCACCGGTGCGCGCGTGCGCGAACTGACCGTCCACCACAAAGACCACAACCACGACAACAACCCGCCGGATGGCAGCAACTGGGAGTTGCTCTGTATCTACTGCCACGAAAACGAGCACGCACGGATGATTGATGAAGTCATTCGGGACAGGAAAGACGAAGGCCCGGCAGCGGCAACGCACAATCCGTTCGCCAATCTGAAAGATATCCTCAAAAAAGGGTAGCCCTCACTTGGAGGCCGTGCCCGCAAACCGGGCTTGGTCAGCAACCAGTCCGCAATCACAAAATACAAATATTTGACACCGAGTGTCGTCAAAGCCAAAACCAGCGCGTTTAATCCAGTATATGCAGTAGTTACCGGCTACTTGGCCGTGGAGGCACTGCATAGATAACGACCGGTGCGGGCCGTGCTGCAAACTTCCCTCACTGGATTGAATATCAATACAACCTATTATATTTATGGAGCGCGAAATGAATATTATTCGTATGGGAATTGTTTCAGCCTTGTTTGCGACAAGCATCCTGGCTGGATGCGGTGGGGGTGGCAGTGGAACAAATTCCGCGGCGACACCCACGGGCGTCGTCAACGTGACACTTACCGACGGTCCGGGCGATGACTATGATCATGTGTGGATCACGGTGAAAGCGATCTCCTTTCATACCGACTCCAATATCACTTGGAACAAGAACGATGCCAGCTGGAAGACGACCACTCTGGCGACACCTGTGACGCTGGACATGGCCAACCTGACCAACGGCGCACTGAATCAGGTCTTTACCGGGATGAATCTGCCGGTGGGCAGTTACAAACAGATACGGCTGTTCCTGGCAGGCTTCGACGACGCACTCACGGCGTCCGCCAGTGCCGCCGGACTGACGTACAACGACCAGATCGACTATACCGATAATGCCGTGGTTCACCATGTACCGCTCGAGATCGCCTACCCGGTCCAGGGTTTACAGCTTAACGGCAATTTCAATGTGACCGAGGGAAGCACGCTCAATCTCGCGGTCGATTTCGACCTTGAGCACGATCTGGTGCGTTTCAAACACGGCACAGAGTTCCACTTCACGATGAAGCCGAACCTGCACTACTTCGACCTCAACCAGTCCGGCGCCATCACGGGCAATATCGATCCGGCGCAGCTGTGCGTGACCAGCGTAACCTCCTCTTGCGCCTACAACATGATCGTCAAGGCCGAAATATTGGCCGCCGACGGCACTCGCCATTTTGACACCCGAGCCACCACCGTTAAGCCGGATGGCAGCTTCACACTCTATCCGTTGCCCTCGGGAGCCAGCTACGATGTGCTGATTCGCGGACGCAATATGGAAACGATGCTGATCAAGGCCGTCGTCGCCCCGGCGGGTAGCACTCCTGCCAGCGGCGCGGCAATCTTGTCGACCGCTGCGATACCGATCCAGCTGTCCTTGAACAGCTCCGAGTATTTCGCCAATTTCTCCACACCGTTGTCCCCGACCAGCGGATACGCCATATTCCAGCAAACATTGCCGGGTGCAACTGAAGTGCCCTATGAAGTTCGCTGGAGAAATACCAATCCGTTCACCGGAATTCTGGAAGGCCCTGTCGCTCTGGCGCATGGACCGATGCACGTCGCGAGCTATACCTCTGGAACGACGCTCGCCTTCAACAATATGACGCCGCAAGAAGGCGACGGCGGCTACTCGGTGGTGACGAGAGGATTGCCCGCAGCATATTACGACCTGAGTTCACCGGTAGTGTTGCCCGTGCAACCGACAACTGCCACCGCAGCGGCGCCGTATCTCTTTACCCCGCCACTGCCAACACTCACTTCAAACGTGGTCGCAGGCACGGTCAGCGGCAACATCACGCAGACAACTCACGGCTTGTACGACAGCGGATATCTGGTGTTGTCCCGCTTCGCCAACATCGTCCACACGGTGGATATCAGTGCAACCCTGGCGGCCAACACAGGCACATACAGTGTCACACTTCCGGCAGGCACAACAGGCGCACTGGTACCCGGGGCTTATTACTATGGCTACCTGAGAGTCTGGAATAGCGCCGCGCCCAAGGTGTCAACGAGAGTCTTTCCGATCAACGGCATGATGGACTTGCGCAACACCAATACCGTAACCGGCATGAACGTGACATTGCCGTAACGGTATGCATGGACGATCCGGGCAACTGCCGGATCGTCCATTCGGCATCCGCAAAGAAGGACGGAATGGGAGCGCATGCTCCCATTTTTTCGCTGGTGGAGCGTGCCGGTGAACGTGATCGCTATCGGGAAATTGGTGCGTTCCGCGAATGCCGGGTGCTATCCAGGCACCATCGAGAAGAGTTGTGGCTGCGTTTTCTTGTAGCCATTCAATCTTTGCACCGTCATGGGCGTGAGCTCCCTGATGGCGACCCATATCTTCAGCGGGTGCTGCGCGGGCTTGCCGAGCGCGACCCGCAGTGAAGCCCAGGCCGCCCAGTCGATCTCGTGCATGCATTCGCGCGTTTCAGAGGGAAGATCGGCCGCAGTCTGGGCGAGGCTGGCCAGCAACTGCAAGGTCTGGGCCTTGGTCAGACGGCTGTTGAAGAAATCCGCCTCGCTGATCTCGTCGGTCAACACCAGAATGTCGAGGGCGATGCGTTCCATGAGCCCCAGCATGGCTCCGGTCAGCATGTTGCTTCCCCTGTGAAAAGCGCATCGCGCAACAGCAATGCCACATGCACGGCCCGGCGATTCACGCCTTCTTCTATCTGGTGGCGGCAGGAGAAGCCGTTGGCGAGGATGGTGGCATCCGGCTCGGCGCGCAGCGCGGGCAGCAGGTCGATTTCGGCCATCTGCATGGAGATGTCTGCATGCTCTGCTTCGAGACCGAAGCTGCCCGCCATGCCGCAGCAACTGGCCTCGATGAATTCGAACTCGAACTCGGGGATCAGGCGCAGCACTTTGCGCAGGGATTTCATCGCGCCGACCGCTTTCTGGTGGCAATGCCCGTGCACCAGGGTTTTGCCGCGGGGCAGCGGTTTGAATTCGAGCGTGAAGCGTTTGCGGTCGTGTTCGCGGGCGATGAATTCTTCGAGCAGGTAGACCTGTTTGGACAAGGCCACGGCTGCTTCGCCCAGGTCGAGCTTCAAATGGTCGTCGCGCAGGGACAGGATGCACGAGGGTTCGAGACCCACGATGGGTGTGCCGGTGGCCAGCGCGGGACGCAACGCTGCATGCAGCCTTCGCGCTTCGCGCCTTGCTTCTTCAACCTGGCCCAACGATAGATAGGTGCGGCCGCAACACAGGGCGCGGTCAGGTTCGTCATCTGCATCGGCTTGCAGGGTGAGGACGCGATAGCCTGCTGCACTCAGCACTTGATGTGCTGCTTCGGCGATCTCCGGATCGAAATGCATGGCGAAGGTATCGACGAAGAGGATGACGTCACGGTCGGTTCCTGCATTTGGGTTATCTACTCCCTCCATGCTTCGATACGCCTTGCTTCCCTCGATACGACGCTTCGCGTCTACTCGGGACGAACGGACCGCGTTACTCAACACACTGTAGGTTGCCGCAGAAGGCTCCGGCAGTTTGCGTTTTGCGCTGATGCCAAAAATAAACTCGCCCAGTTTCGCCAGCCAGGAAGCGCGATTGCGCCAGCGGATCAGGCCGCGCATGAGACGGCGATGGCGCAACCAGCCCGGCATGCCCGCTATCAGGTGATCGCGGTCCGACACGCCGTGCAGCGCATTGCGCTGTGCCTGATACTCGATCTTGAGAGCGGCCATGTCGACCTGGTTGGCGCATTCGCGCTTGCAGCCTTTGCAGCCGACGCACAGCTCCATCGCCTCGGCCAATCGCGGATCGGCAAACGGATCTGTGCCCAGTTCGCCGTTCAACGCGGCTTTCAGCATCGTCACCCTGCCGCCCGGCGAATGCGCTGCATCATCGGTGGCGCGGAAGCTGGGACACATCACGCCCTTGGGTTTGCGCTGGCATTGCTTGTCCCCGATGCACACGGCGACGGCTTTGGCGAAATCGCCGCCGGTGGCGGGGATGCCCGCATAGGCGTCGCCCTGCCCGGCGGTTTCATAGGATGACCAGTCGAGATGATGTTTCATGAATTCGGAAATGATCGACGCAGTTCGCGCTCTTCCCAATCTGTGCAATTACAGTGCCAGCACCTTATAAATAGTATCGACACACGACTAACACACTGACTCGATGCGGGTTTGCTCACCGGGAAATGTCCTACCCGGCATTCCCGCGCAGTCCTCGACAGGGTTTTGTCACCTTCGCCACAAGGCAGTGCAAGTGTCATGTGCCGTTTACAACAGCGGTGCGTTACCACCATATCTCGTCCATATAAAACAAGCAGTTAACCACCAACCTCATGCAGGCACGCAGTTTGCTCATACTCAGCCAGACCTTAGCGGAGGACAGATCGTGCAACTACCCGTAATCAATAACGCAGTAAGTGAAGCGCCCGAGGGAGGATGTTCCGCAGGTTCATGCGGCTCGACAGACGACCAGATGAACCACCTGCCGGAGCATATCCGCCAGAAGGTGTTCAACCACCCCTGCTATTCGGAAGAAGCGCACCACTACTTCGCCCGTATGCATGTGGCGGTGGCTCCGGCCTGCAACATCCAGTGCAACTACTGCAACCGCAAATACGACTGCGCCAACGAATCGCGCCCCGGCGTGGTGTCCGAGTTGCACCATCCGGTGCAGGCGGTGAAGAAAGTATTGGCCGTTGCGGCGACCATCCCGCAAATGACGGTACTGGGCATCGCCGGTCCCGGTGATCCTTTGGCCAACCCGGAGCGCACGTTCGAAACCTTCCGCATGCTGTCCGAGCAGGCACCGGACATCAAGCTGTGCGTGTCGACCAACGGCCTGTCGCTGCCCGAGCAGGTGGAAGAATTGTCGAAGTACAACATCGACCACGTGACCATCACCATCAACTGCGTCGATCCCGATGTGGGCGCGCAGATTTACCCGTGGATTTTCTGGAAGAACAAGCGCATCAAGGGGCGCGAAGCGGCCGAGATATTGATCGCGCAACAGCAAAAAGGTCTTGAGATGCTGGTCGCCAAGGGCATCCTGGTCAAGGTGAACTCGGTGATGATCCCCGGCGTGAACGACAAGCATCTGGAAGAAGTGTCCAAGATCGTGAAAGCCAAGGGCGCGTTCCTGCACAACGTGATGCCGCTGATTTCCGAAGCGGAGCACGGCACCTTCTACGGCCTCACCGGCCAGCGCGGCCCGACTAACGAAGAACTGCAAGCCTTGCAGGATGCGTGCGAGGGCGACATGAACATGATGCGGCACTGCCGCCAGTGCCGTGCCGATGCGGTGGGTCTGCTCGGCGAAGATCGCGGTTCCGAGTTCACCATGGACAAGGTCGAGCAGATGGAGATCAATTATCCCGAGGCGATGAAGATGCGCGCCGAGGTGCATGCCGCCATCAACGAGGAACTGGAGAGCAAACGCCTCGCCAAGGAATCCAAGGTGCAGCTGGTCAGCATCCAGGGCCTGCAAAAGAAGGAAGTCACACGCCCAGTGCTGATGGCAGTTGCCACCAAGGGCGGCGGCGTGATCAACGAACATTTCGGCCATGCCGGCGAGTTCCTGATCTACGAAGCATCGAGCGAAGGCGTGCGCTTCATCGGCCACCGCAAGACCACGCCGTACTGCGAAGGCGACATCAGCTGTGGCGACGGCGAAAGCGTATTGGACAAGACGCTGAAAGTGCTGGCCGGTTGCGAGGCTGTGCTGTGCAGCAAAGTCGGCTACGAACCCTGGGGCCCGCTGGAAGCGGCCGGTATCCAGCCCAACGGTGAACACGCGATGGAGCCAATCGAGGAGGCTGTTCTCAAGGTGTACGAGGAGATGCGTACGGCGGGCAAGCTGGAAGCGAAGTTGGACGAGCAGCAGAAAGTGGCATAACGCTAATAGTAAAGCCACGTCATTCCGGCGCAGGCCGGAATCCAGTCAAAGGAAAAGCCTGCGAAGCAGACAACCCATGACGGCTCGCTTCGCGAGGATATTGAAACTGGCTGGATTCCGGCCTGCGCCGGATAACCAGCGACTTGCCCGCTTGCGGGCTTAGTCGAATGGCTAGTAGTTCCATCAATGACGGGCTAAAGAGATCAGGTAAAGAAGGAGCACAAACATGGCACTCGAAATCATCGAACTCTGCACCAACTGCTGGGCCTGCCAACCGCTGTGCCCGAGCAAGGCGATCTACGAGGCGAAGCCGCATTTCCTGATCGATCCGGACAAATGCAACGAGTGTTCCGGCGACTTTGAGGATTCGCAGTGCGCCAGCATCTGCCCGATCGAGGGCGCGATCCTGAATGCGGACGGCGAGCCGATGAATCCGCCCGGTTCACTGACCAACATCCCGCTGCAGAAACTGGCGGCCTGACATGGCGACCATCGTCTTCTACGAGAAGCCCGGTTGCGGCAACAACACCAAGCAGAAGGTGTGGCTGGCCGCGTCGGGGCATACCGTGCTGGCGAAGAACCTGCTGATCGAAAAATGGACCGCTGATCGTTTGCGTCCCTTCTTCGGCGAACTGCCCGTCGCGCAGTGGTTCAACCCGGCGGCTCCGCGCGTGAAGTCCGGCGAGGTCGATCCGACTGCTTATGATGCGCAAACCGCCCTGACCATGATGCTCGCCGAACCGCTGCTGATCCGCCGCCCGCTGATGGAGGTGGACGGCGAGTTCCGCGCCGGTTTCGATCCCGATGCGGTGAACGCCTGGCTGGGCCTGAACGATGCCAAGCCCAAGGGCGACATCGAAGCTTGCCCGAATACACACTCTTCCAAATCCTGCCCCACGCCGGAAGCCGTCACATGAAACGCATACCGAATGCTGTCGAGATCGCCCCCGGCACGCACTGGATAGGCGCGCTCGACCCCGGTTTGCGCGAATTCGACATCATCCTCAAGACAGCCAACGGCACGACTTACAACTCTTACTGCGTGCGCGGCACGAACGGCGTGGCGGTGATCGACACCGTCAAGCTCTCGCATGCGGATGAATTCTTTACCCGTCTGGAACAGGTCGCTCGCTACGACGAGATCAGCACGATAGTCTTGAACCATCTGGAACCCGACCACAGCGGCGCCCTGCCGGAACTGATGCGCCGCGCGCCGCAGGCCAAGCTGTATATCTCGGCCAAGGCGCAACTGATGCTGAAGGCGCTGGTCAAGAGTACCGATCTGGAATTCAACATCGTCAAGACCGGCGATTCGGTCGACCTCGGCGGGCGCACGCTGCGCTTCTTCAGCACACCGTTCCTGCACTGGCCCGACACGCAATGCACGCTGGTCGAGGAACAGGGCATCCTGTTCAGCGGCGATGTGTTCGGTTGCCACTTTTGCGATGCGCGCCTGTTCAACGACCGGGTCGGCGATTTCCGTTTCTCGTTCGAGTATTACTACCAGCACATCATGCGTCCGTTCCGCGAGCATGTGCTGGATGCACTGGAATTGCTGGAGCCGCTCCCGCTCAAACTCATCGCACCGGCGCACGGCCCCATCCTGCGCGAGGCGCCGCTCAGTTACATGCAACGCTACCGGCAATTGGCTTCTCCCCTGCTGCATAACGAGGTGGGCGCTGACAATAAATCGCTGCTGGTGTTCTACATCTCCTCTTACGGCAACACGGCGCGCATGGCGCAGGCCGTGGTGGAAGGCGCGGAGACCGTGCCCGGCGTGCGCGTGTCGCTGCACGATCTGCAGGCGGGCGGCGACTTGCCTTTTGTGGACCTGATCGAGGAGGCCGACGGCCTGGCTTTTGGCTCACCCACCATCAATGGTGATGCGGTGAAGCCGGTGTGGGACCTGCTGTCGTCGCTGGTCGCCATCAAGGTGAGCGACAAACTGGGTGCGGCATTCGGTTCCTACGGCTGGAGCGGCGAGGCCATCAACATGATCGAGGACCGTCTGCGCGGACTCAAACTACGCGTGCCGATCAAGGGCGTGCGCGCCCGGCTCATCCCAACCGATGAAGAACTCGAAAATTGTCGCGACCTCGGCAGGCAACTCGCCCTGCACCTGACTGGCAATATCGAAAAACGCATCATTTCCATGTCTGAACTACTCGCCCAGGAGCACTCTCATGCCTAAAGCCAATGTCACCTTTGAAAAACTCGGCATCACCATTTCCGTCCCGGCCGGTACTCGCCTGATCGAGATCTCGGAGAAGGTCGGCGCCAGCATCACCTACGGCTGCCGCGAGGGTGAATGCGGCAGTTGCATCATGAAGATCAGTTCCGGCATGGAACACATGAGCCAGCGCTCGGTACTGGAAGACAAGGTGCTGCAGGAGAACATGGCCGGCCGCAGCGACCGCCTCGCCTGCCAAGCCCAGGTACTTGGTGGCGACATCACCGTCAAGGCTTAACCAACTTGTAGGGTGCGCTTGCGCACCCTACGCAAACGACATTTTCGTCATAGCTTGATTTTTATAACTACTGTAGGAGTAACCGCAATGCCCAACATCACTTTTTCCAGCCCGTTGCACAAGGACAAAACCATCTACGCAGCCGCGGGTAGTCATACTGTGACGGTGCTGACGCTGGCCAAGGAGCACCATATTCCAATCGACTTTGGTTGCGGCGACGGGGAATGTTCGACCTGTCTGGTGAAGGTCACCAACCTGTCCAACAAGGGACCGATGGCGGGTCCGTTGACCGATCGCGAGATCAATGTGCTCAAAGCATCGGGCAAGATCACCGCCGCCCAGATCGAAGCCATGAAGGTCAACGACGTGGTCACCACCGAATGGCGTCTGGCTTGCCAGATGGTATTGCGCGACCAGGACCTGCTGATCGAGTATCCCAGCAAATAGAGGCCATCATGAAAGCCGACGTCATGCCCACCCAAAAATCACCTGCGCGGTCCGAGGGCCTGTATGCAGAGCTGATGGCGCATGCCGCCGGTTTACCGAACGATGAAGTGTTCGCCCAGATGATTTGTAGCCAGATTGACGGCATGGGCGCTTTGCCGCCCGGACTGGGACTGGATGAAAAGACGCTCTCCGAGTTGCTGGCGACTCATTTCCCCAAGGTCGAACTGGTGATCCGCCATACTGATGCGAGCTCCGATCCGCGCGAGCTGGAGCGTGACGATGTGCTCGGCCTGCTGCTCGAACACCGTGCCAACCGTAACATGTCGGAACAATGGATGGCGGAGATCGTCACCGCCGCCTGCATGGCCAGCGACCATCTGTGGCAAGACTTGGGGCTATGGTCGCGCGAATATCTCAGCCGCCTGATGAAACAGAATTTCCCCTCTCTTGCGGCAAAGAACGTGCATGACATGAAATGGAAGAAATTCATCTACAAGCAGTTGTGCGAACAGGAAGGCATCAATGCCTGCCGCTCGCCGAGCTGCGAGTATTGCGCCGATTATTTGAATTGCTTCGGACCGGAAGAATAGCCTTGCGTAGGATGGGTGGAGCGCAGCGAGACCCATCAACTTTCATCCACG
>JAYTUW010000106.1:0-124482 GCA_043744345.1 Sideroxydans sp.
CATACCCGACCTTTACGGCCAACCTGGTGGGAACCTACGTCGCCACGCTAGTTGTGAATGACGGCAAAGTGAGCAGTGCGCCAGCAACGGTGACTATTATGGCCACCGTTTTGAACTTGGTGCCCATAGCAAATGCAGGGCTAGCACAGAACCTGCAAGTGGGTGACTGGGCGTGGCTCAATGGTGGAGGAAGTAGCGACCCAAATGCCGGGGACACCGTACACTATAAATGGACATTAACAACCAAACCAGCAGGCAGCTCTGCAGTACTAAACAGCGTTACTTTTGTAACCCCCAGCTTCTTAGTCGACTTGGCCGGTGTTTATGTCGCTACGTTAGTCGTAGATGATGGAATGCTGAGCAGCGCGGCAGCAACTGTCCAAATTAATGCGGTCTATGTAGTACAAGGCGGGCTGGCCTGGTTGCCGAAAACTGCAAGTACATGGACGGAAGCAAATGCTACTTGTAATAGCACTGCTATCAATGGGCAGATGGGCTGGCGGTTGCCGACGGAATCCGAACTTTTGTCCTTGTATACGTCGAGGGTGAAACCGGCGTGGGGTTACTATTACTATGTATGGTCATCGACGTACTACGTTGCAGGTGGCGAGTACTATGATGTGGTCAATCTAGATGATGGCAATGTGCATGATGACTATGTGGGAAACTCGAACCACTATATATGTGTTCGCTCAAGCGTAGGTCTATAGAAGCAAAATCATTAAGTTTAGTTCATATAGCCTAAATTTATTAAAGTGCAAAGTTGTGCGATGAGTGGTTTTTGTTGGGGAATGGGTTGCGGTGCAAATGTTCGCATTTTTGGCGATAGAAAGCATTGGATTCTCGTGTTTACCCCTAAGTCGACTTAATCTCAATGCACCTCAGCAGAACGAACTACAGGTTACTGCAATCCAACGAAGAGTCCCGCGCAACACTACACGAGGCGTGCGGAGATCGGTTTAAACCCTACTTCATGAAGCCCAGATTCGTAGGAGAAAACTGCCCAGGAACAAGATTTGGAAACAAGGCGTTTATTTCGTCCGTAGTAAAACCAAACCAACTCGCAAGCGTGGCAGCATATTGCTCAACTGAGGTGGTCGGTATCAGAGCACCAGAGCCGGCGTCGAGAGAATTAGTGAGGCGTTTGCCGTTGCTGTCTAAGGCACCGTCGACGCAAGTTGGCGGGAAAGTGCCGTAAACTGTATTGCCTCTGACGGCTCCGCCCACCACAAAATGATGGCCTCCCCAGCCGTGGTCGGTGCCGCTGCCATTGCTGGCAAACGTTCGGCCGAAGTCCGAGGCTGTGAACAAGGTCACTTGCTCGGCCAAATTGGCGAACCCACTATCGCCTGACAGTGCTTTGAGTTCGTCATCGAAATACTTCACGGCGTGAGATAGTCTGGACATGAGGTCGCCGTGGCTACCGACTTGCCCGTTATGGGTGTCAAAGCCGCCCATGGTAACGAAGAAAACTTGGCGTCTTACGCCCAGTTTGGAACGCCCTGCGATGATGCTTGCCACTGTCCGCAATTGGGTTGCCAAAGGGTTGTAAATGGTGGGTGCATTCACGGCATTGCTATCCATCACACCAGCGAGTACAGCTTGGGCCGCAATTGATCTTTGCACAACAGCCGCGTGATCTTTTTCGAAGACATTGCTGGCGGTGCCGGTGCCTTTGGCGTTGGTGATAATGCTCTCGAGCGGGTTGTTGCTGGTGCTGGTGCCAAACAGATTCGTCATTCCTTCAATTCCCACCGGGTCGCCATTGGAGCCGAGCTGGTATTGGTTGACCGTATTGCCAGCCAAAAAGATGCTATTGCCGGACAACGATATGTTGGCAAAAGGCGAATTGTTATTGCTCACAGCATGCTGCTCTGCCATGCGACCGGCCCAGCCAAAGTAGGGGCTGTCGGGATTAGCAGTGAGCCATTGGGTGGTCTGATCGCTGTGTGAAAACAAGTTGGGAGGCTTGATCTTGGTATTGCCCCGATATTCGCTAGTGTCTGCAACTGGCTGGATCAACGTGCCGACATTGGCGATGATGGCGGCGCGACCATCATCGAATAGTGTCTTGAGTCCCGTCATGTTGGGGTGTAATGCCAAGGTGCGACCTGTTATACCCGGAGTCGGGTTAGGGGTGATGCTCAACAATGTTCCGATTGGCGTTATGTTGCTGGCGCTCCCTCGAGCGGCCAAGTATCCTGCCCAAGATGCGTCGTCTGTCGCCAATACCATATTGGCGCTGTCATTTCCCCCGGCCAGATAAAGACACACGAGCGCTTTGTAGTCACTGACCGGTGCGGCGAATGCCGAATTCATCGCAAACAGGTTTAACGCGAATGGCGTGGTGATCGTTCCTGCCACAGAGAGCAGCGAGGCGTTACGCAAAAATTCACGGCGTGATGTGTCGATGGGTTTTGTCATGGAATGCCTCTGTTTATTTCTGCACGATGTATTCGGGTGACGCCATGGTCAGGAATATCGCGAGATACACTTTATTGAGTTTGGTGTTGCCTGGATTCGATTTGATCGCGGCGAGTATTTTCGTGCGCAAGTCGCCGGACATCTGGTTCTGCATCAGCAGCAGATTGACGCGATCCACCAGCAATTCCGGTGTGTCGGCCAGTGCCAGCTCGGGGGTGTAGTCGGCTTTGATGTCGTGCGAATAGCGGATGGAGCCTTGGATGGCATCGCGCATGTAGTTCAAGTAGCCGACCACCGAAGTCTCTTCGGTGATCTGCATCTCGGGCGCAAATATCTTTGCATCAAAGATGGCGCCATTCGGCGGCTGATAGTCCGGACGGTAAAAATTGAACACGGAGGGGGCGCTCATGGGAGTTTGCCCAAGTCTGTTGACGGTGTCGTCTGTGTTGCCTACCAGGAATCGACCGGAGCTGGAATGGGCGTGAAATGCGCGCATCCAGTTGGCCAGACGGATGACGGGCTCGCGCAACTTTCCGGCGTTTAGGTTGCTCGTTGCAGGCACCTCTCTGGCCTCCGGGTAGGTCAAGATGGCAAAGATCACAGCTTTCATGTCGCCGCGAACACCTTGCCCGTTGTTGGCAAATGCCGCCGCAACATGCTGAATGTAAGCAGGGCTGGGATTACTGGTGACCAGGCGTTGAATGAGGCGGCGCCCGATGAAGGGACCTACATTGGGATGGTAGAACAATGTATCCAGCGCGATCTTGAGGCTTTCTTCGCCTGAAGTGCCCGCAGGAATCGTTACTCCTCTGGTCGAGTCCCGTGCGATCAAACCCGGCATCTCTTTGGCTGACGACGCCTCATGGAACTGCGGGTAGTTCTGCATCGGCAGCCAGTCACGGTTCGGATCAGCGGGGCCCCAATAATAGAAACGATCTCTATTTTTGTCCGGCCCACCCCAGCTCCAGCCGGTGAACACCTTGGCCATCCCTTTGATGTCAGTGTTGGTGTAAGTCGGGGTAAAGGGATTGGAGGTATCCGAGCCATTCGGCTTCAGTTCTCTGAGACCGATGGTGAAGAGCTGCATGATCTCGCGCGCATAATTCTCGTTTGGTACTTGTGCGCCATTGATTTTCTCGTTGCCCAGCGCATTCAGGTATTCCCCCATCATGGGATGCAGCGTCACCGCTTGCAGCAGGTCGCGAAAATTGCCGAAGGCGTATGCGCCCAATGTGTCGTAATAGTTGGCGACGCCGCGCGCGTTGTAGGCAAGCGTGCTGTTTTGATACGAGATCACAAATATCTGCGATAGCGCAAATGTAACGCGCTGGCGCAGTTGATCGTCGCCGGTGATTGCCTGTTGCCAGAAGGATTCGAGGAATTGTTCTTCGCGCAGACGGTCATTTGCGGCGACGTTGTTTTGTGCCGCATTCATATACGCAAAGTGCAGCTTCTGGGGTTTTCTAAACTGCTCGCTGAACCATGCATCCGTGCCAATTTGGCTCAACCGGGCTATTTCTTCCGGCGTCGGGCCGAATGTCGCTTGAGAAAGGAAGCGCGATGCTTCTACCGGGGTGATCGGGGTTCCGGTTGATATGGTGGTTGTTGTATCGCCTCCGCCACATGCGGTGAGCAGGGCGGTGAATATTGCAATCTTCCCGATGAGAGATGCAGTTCGGACATTCAGTGCAAGCATGATAGTTACCCGGCTCGGTTGGTTTGATCAGAACTGGTAAATGGCGGCGATGTAGACCGAATGGTCAGTGCCGACGGCGTTCTTGCCGATACGCCCGCTGAAATTCCGAGTGAAGTCATACTGCGCGCCGATGCCAACAACCGGACGCTTCCTGATGGTGGTGCTTACCGTTGTTGTACTCCCCAGCGGCAAGCCGGGAATGCCCGGATCATAAGTGGTCGCCTTGGTTGTGTTGCGTTCGTATCCGGCTCTGGCAAATATAAAGAAGGGATCCAGCTCGCCAAACTTGACCGGGAACATGCCCACAGCAGCCACGCCCGTGGTGGAAGATTTGACGGTGTAGTTGGGCTGGTAGACGGAGTCGATATAGTCGTAGCTGAATTCAAGCGAGTATCTTTTGGTGAATTGCAGGCCCAGCAGTCCGCCCACGGTGGAGTCGCCGAGTTTTGCGCCGAGGTACATCCAGTGGTTTGATTCCGCCGCCCTGAGGGATTGCGCTGCCGGTGCGACAGAAACGGGCGTTGCCGAAGCGGGTGCGGTGGCGAGCGGTGCGGCACTTGCGGGTGAGGCGACGGCCAATGACAGCATGACGACTGGCAGGATCTTTTCCATGTTTTTCCTTAGTGATTCATTGTTGAATGTGTTGCTTGGCACCTGTTCAAAATTTGAAAATGGCGCCCACGTTGAAATTTCTGTCTTTGCCGATGAAATCCAGCCCCATGCGACCGCTCAGACTGCTGGAAAAATCGTATTCGGCGCCGCCACCGAGGATGAGCTGGTTCTTGCTGGTGTTGACACTGCTGTCGTAGGCCTGGGTGAGAGTGACATTGGCCGGGAGATTGTATTTTTCAGTGGATGCAGTGCGTTCCCAGCCGACCTTGACGAATAGATCGTATGGCACTGACTCGCGCAGCTTCATGGGGATGGTGGCAATGCCGACCAGGCCTTTTCCAATGCTGGTGGTATCGACGCTCAATCCCGCATGCAGGGTGCTGGAATTCGACCTGGAATAATGAGCTTCGACACCGAAGGTCCGGTTGATCTGGAACCCCAGCAATGCACCCACGGTGCGGTCGCCGATATTGATGCCTGCGTAATAGGGTCCGGCAAAGGCGGGAGTGAAAAGACAACTGTACAGAACGGCCGCAGCCAGGATTCGCTTCATAGGTTTTCCGAATTGTTGATTGGGACGCATCCACACCGTCAATTCCCGGAGTTTCAGCTTCTGAACTGCTTATCTAGAGATGCGTGAAGCGGACGACGGGCAGGACAATAACCTTTGCAGTGGGGTGGTTGTCAACACCATCCCCTGAGAATGAGAGTGGGTATGTAGGCGGAAAATGAGAATGGAATGGCGCTAGACCAATGAAAACCTGTGGTTGCGCGAATAAGGCCGTTTATCCGTCCGTGGCAAATGTAACGAACGGCATAAAGTTGTGCGATTTTTGCAACTTGCTATTGTTTTTATGCAAACTGGAAATGCCATTCTATTGCTCCGGCCCGATGAAGTCTTAAGCGGTCTGGCTAAACGGATGTCGTGGGACTCAAGTAGGGTGCGCTTGCGCACCATTTTGCTCTGGTGCGCAGGCGCACCCTACAGCTGCCGACTTCAAACTTCTATGGGCCGGATCTATAGTTAATGCACTGTTTTAATGCATGAAACGGCTAGCCAGATACCAGAAGAAAGCAGCAATCAGACCCGCAGCAGGGATGGTCAGCACCCAAGCCCAAACGATTCGTGCGGCCACGCCCCAGCGAACCGCGGAGAGGCGGCGTGACAGTCCGACCCCGACGATGGCGCCGGTGATGGTGTGGGTAGTGGAAACCGGGATGCCCATGGAGGTGGCGGCAAGCAGTGTCACGGCACCGGAGGTCTGGGCGCAGAAAGCGCCAGTGGGCCGGATACGGGTGATGCCCATGCCCATGGTTTTTACGATGCGCCAGCCGCCGAACAGGGTGCCGAAAGCCATGGCTGTCTGGCATGCCAGCACGACCCAGAACGGAACTTGAAATCCGCCCTGAGAATAACCGTTGGCATACAGCAGCACGGCGATGATGCCCATGGTCTTCTGGGCATCGTTGCCGCCATGCCCCAAGCTGTAAAGCGATGAGGAGATGAACTGCAGCCGGTTGAACCTGCGTTCGGTCTGGTGGGGCAGTGATTTTTCCAGGATCCACAACAGTGCGATCGACATGGCCAGCGCCATTAGTAGTCCGAACAGAGGAGACAGGATGATCGCCACCGAAGTCTTGATGAGTCCCTGCGCAATGATGGCCTTCCATCCGGCTTTGGCGAGAGCGGCCCCGACCATGCCGCCGACTAGTGCGTGTGACGAAGAGGAGGGAATGCCGAACCACCAGGTGATGACGTTCCAGGCGATGGCGCCGCACAGGGCACCGAAGATCACCGCATTGTCGATGATGTCGGGAGAGACGATGCCGGACCCCACGGTGTTGGCCACATGCAGCCCAAAAAACAGGAAAGCGATGAAGTTGAAGAACGCCGCCCATACCACCGCCGCCTGCGGGGTCAGGAGCCGGGTCGAGACCATCAATGCGATGGAGTTGGCCGAGTCGTGAAAACCGTTCATGAAGTCGAACAACAGTGCAGCGACGACCAGGGCCGCCATGATCAGAAACGTCGATTCGATCATATGCGTTCCAGCACGACACCGTGAATGACGTTGGCGGCATCTTCGCAGCGGTCGACCGCCTCCTCGAACAACTCGTAGATCTCCTTGGAACGGATCAGCGAGCGGGCATCCGAAACTTCCGCAAACAGGCGCTCCATCCCGGCGCGCATGACACGGTCAGCCTCGCTTTCGATCTCGCCTATCTCCTGGCATATGTTCAGGATGCGTTCGGCATTGCGCATATCCGACAACAGCGAAACAGCTTCCTGGACCTTTTCTGTGGCGCGCAAGGCGATCTGGCCGAGGGCGGCCATTTCCGGGGTGAAGCTGCCCGGGCCATAGAGTCGGGCGCGCTGCGGGATGTCTTCCATGCAATCGATCATGTCGTCCAGTGCTTTGGCAAGGTCTTTGATCTCCCAGCGGTCGAAAGGCGTGATGAAAGATTTATGCAGAGTCAGGAAGATGGTCTTTGTGATCTCGTCAGCTTCGCCCTCAGTCTTGGTCATCTCCCCGAAAAGCTGATTGAAGACGGCGGGATCCTGAACCGAGCTCATGGTGGCAAGGATCTTTGCGCCGCGAACTGTGCAGGCTGTCATCTCGTTGAATAATTTAAAGTAGTTGTCGCTGCGCGGCGTTACTTTGGATAACAGCTTGCTGAAAGTTACAGTTGCCATATATTTATATCCTTGACAGTTCAGTGGATGGCAGAAGAGCCGAGTGTTTTTGCGGGCAGCATCATTTCATAATTGTTACAGCACTGCCATGATGTGTCGCGTTCTGCCAACAGTTAATGATCAAACGATTTGATATTGGGCGGCTGTTTGTGCAAGCAGGGCGGTACTTGCGAAGCAGCTCACAATATCAGACAAGGATGTTCTACTATTGATGTGCGCACTGTGGACTGTCCGGAAATCGAACGCTGTCCGGATCTTGTGCGGAAATTTCACCCCGGTGAGGTGTCAAGCAATGAGCGAATCTCAAAACGACTTCCAGAATCAAAGAATACTCATCGCGGCATTGCGCGATCCGCGCCGCTATCCGCATGCTGCCGAAGCGGTCGAACTGATCGAGACGCACATCTCGTGGGTGCTGCTGGCCGGGCGCTACGCCTACAAGATCAAGAAAGCGCTCAATCTGGGATTTTTGGACTATTCCCGGCTGGAAGCCCGGGGTTTTTATTGTGAAGAGGAGTTGCGGCTCAATCGGCGCACCGCACCTGACATATATATAGACACCATTGCCATCGGCGGCAGCCCTGCCGCCCCGGAATTTGGCGCATTCCCGGTGATCGAATATGCGGTCAGGATGCGGCGCTTCGATTCGGGCGACCTGATGGATCACATGCTGGCGGAAGGCAGGGTGACCCCGCGTCACATTGACGGGCTGGCTGCTGCCCTCGCCACATTCCATGCGCGCCTGCCGGCAGTCGACACGGGAACGAAATTTGGCACCCCGCCGACGATACGGGCGGCGGCCATGCAAAACTTTGAGCAATTGCTCGGACGATTGACGGACACCGCCGATCGCAAGCGCATCGCCGAACTTCAGGAATCCTTCGAGACAGAACTCACTGCGTGCAACAGATTCTTCGAGATGCGCCGCTCGGAAGGGGCAGTGCGTGAATGCCATGGTGACCTGCATCTTGGCAACATCGTGCTCGCGGGCGATGTTCCCGTTCCGTTCGACTGCATCGAATTCAACCCCGTCTTGCGCTGGATCGACGTGATGGATGAGATCGCCTTTGCGGTGATGGATCTGCTGCACCGCGATCAAGCCGGGTTTGCCTGGCGCTTGCTGAACGCCTGTCTGGAGGCCAGCGGGGACTATGGCGGAATCTCCGTGCTGCGCTTCTATCTTGCGTATCGCGCCACCGTGCGCGCCAAAGTCTGTGCCATTCGTGCCGGGCAGGCGGGGATCCCTGCACAGGAAAGATCGGATGACCTGGCCGTATGCCGCGGCTATCTGGCGCTTGCGCGGCAATGTCTGGAGCGGCGCAGCCCGGCACTCATCATTACGCACGGCCTGCCCGGCTCGGGCAAGACCACGTTCTCGCAACTCGTGCTGCAACAGTCGGGAGCCATCCGCATCCGCTCCGATGTTGAACGCAAACGGCTGTTCGGGTTTGGCGCGCTCGACAGCAGTCACGCACATGCTGTCGATATCTATAGCCCGGAGGCGACCCAAAGAACCTATGAACGTCTGCTGGAACTGGCACGGGGAATTATGCTGGCCGGACACTCTGTGATCGTGGATGCTGCTTTTCTCAGGCAGGAAGAGCGCGAGTCGTTCCGAGCCCTTGCGCAAAGTCTGTCCGCTCCGTTCGTGATCGCTTCGCTGCATGCAAGCGATGCGACCCTGCGCGAGCGAATCCTCCAGCGCAGGAACGATGCCTCGGAGGCCGATGGCGATGTGCTGGAGAGGCTAAAAGCGGTGCAGCAGCCGCTCTCGGTAGCGGAGATGGAATACACCGTCAGGTTCACGACTGCGCAAGCGCCGGATAGCAGCGCGAATTCGCGCGCGTGGAACAGATTGGCAAAATTGCAGGCATGAATTTGCCGCAAGGGACGGCAACAGGGTAGAGTGCCGACAGTCGTGATGAAGTTGGAAAAGCTCCTGGAAGGAAGACCGGTATGGATAGCAAGAACATGCAGCAGGCCGCGGCCAAAAAACTGACGCCAAGTGCCATCGCAAACTACCTGGACCAGTATGTGGTCGGGCAGGATGAAGCCAAAAAGACACTTTCTGTTGCCCTGTATTCGCATTACACCAGGCTGGGCAAACAACGGATTGGCGATGTCGAACTCGTCAAAAGCAACATCCTGCTGATCGGCCCGACCGGCACGGGCAAAACCCTGTTGTGTGAAACGTTGTCGCGCATCGCGCGCGTGCCGTTCGTCACTGCCAATGCCACCTCGCTGGCACAATCGAAATATGTCAACGAGGAGATCGAGGCGCTACTGCAGCGTCTGCTGGAGAAAGCCGAAGGCGATGTGGCGACGGCCCAGCGGGGAATCGTCTTTATCGACGAGGTCGACAAACTCAAATCGACCGAGGGCGAGCAGCGCGGCACCTCGGGCGAGCGGGTGCAGCATGCGCTCCTGAAGATCATGGAAGGCGCACCGGTAAGGCTGGGTGCGCAAACCCTAGACACGACCAATATCCTGTTCATCTGCGCGGGAGCGTTCGTCGGCCTGGACAGCATCGCGGCCGCGAACCATTCGTTCGGTTTCATTTCAGTCGGGGACAACAACGACCAGAAGATTCTCGACCGCCTGAACAAGCGCGTCAAACCCACCGACTTGTTCAAGTTCGGACTGATCCCCGAGTTCGCCGGACGCCTGCCGGTGATCGCCAATCTGCAGAACCTGTCCAAGGAGTTGCTGGTGAGGATCATGGTCGAGCCGCGCAATTCCATCTACAACCAGTTTCGGGCAATCCTCAAGGATGAGGGAGTGGAGCTGGTCATCGAAGATGAAGTTTTCCGGCAGATCGCCGAGATGGCGTTCGAATACAAGGTGGGCGCGCGAAGTTTGCGCGGGATATTCGAAGAAATGCTCCTGCCCGTGATGTATCAGGTGCCTGACCGGCCGGATGCGCGCAGGGTCGTCATCAGGTCGTTGTTCGAGGAGCCCAGCCTGTCGGGATCATAAAGGCTCATCCCGGTACGGCATGTCCGTTACGGGATCGTCAGGTGCAACGCCTTAGACACCACGTCGCGCGTGAGATGCGGCGCAAACAGTTCGATGAAATGATAGGCGAAGCCGCGCAGGTACTGGTTCCTGCGGATGGCGATGCGTGTGGTGCTGGGCTGGATCAGGTGCCCGGCGTCTATCATACGCAGGTGGCGGTCGCGATCCGGGATGAACGCCATCTGCGCCACGATACCCACCCCCAGCCCCAATTCCACATAGGTCTTGATCACGTCCGCGTCGATGGCGGTGAGCGCGATGTTGGGTTCTATGCCCGCTTCGTGGAACGCCTGGTTGATCTTGTTGCGTCCGGTGAAAGCGAAGTCGTAGGTGATGATGGGGAATTGCGACAGCTTCTTCAGCGTCAGCTTCTTCTCCTGCAACAGCGGATGTTTGGGCGGTACCACCACGCAATGGTGCCACTCGTAGCAGGGCAGGGTGACCAGCTCGTCATATAGCGCCAGACTTTCGGTGGCGATGCCGATATCCACTTCTCCGCTCAAGACCATCTCCGCGATCTGCGTAGGGCTGCCCTGGTGCAGGCCCAGCTTCACGCCGGGATACTTCCGGGTGAACTCCTTGACGACTTGCGGCAGGGCGTAGCGCGCCTGCGTGTGGGTGGTGGCGATGCTCAGGCTGCCGCTGTCCTGCGTGCGGAATTCCTGCCCCACCTGCTTCAGGTTCTCGGTCTCGTGCAGCATGCGCTGGGCGATCTCCAGCACCGCCTTGCCCGGCTCAGTGATGGCGACGACGCGCTTGCCGTTGCGCACGAAAATGTCGATGCCCAGCTCTTCTTCCAGGAGCTTGATCTGCTTGCTCACGCCGGGTTGGGAGGTGTACAGCGCGTTGGCGGCATCGGAGATGTTCAGATTGCAGCGTACGATCTCGTTCAGGTAGCGCAGTTGTTGCAGGTTCATGGCGACCTCGATATATATCATATGGTTATATTATATTAACATATGTGAATTCCGGAATATAACCATTGCAACCTGGAGCGGGATATTCCAGCCATAAATATCTCAATGATTTGTCGGTCACCGTAGTAAAAATCAATCGCCCCTACATCACCCAAACTTCTGAGTGAGGACAATTGGATGACCTGTTCGGGACCGTCAAGACGCGCGCCAATATCCTGTTTGCAGACGAGCTCAAGTTGGGCGTGGATGCCGAAGGGGGTGAAAGGCAACCCGGAGAACTTCCTGCTTCCACAAGAGGGGCAATGTGGTTTGGGGAGAATTTGCGCCCCCCTGGTTCAGGCCGGCAAATTCACTTTAATGCCGCCAAGTCAAAGCGCTTGCAGAGCTGATTTTGCTTTGTGATTAAACGCGTTCGTTTGTTCTGAATCTTGCGTATCAGCTTAAATGCTGATTAGGCGTGTGTTAATGCCGCATTTCAACCCCTCGTTCGGTCGAGTCAGGGGTTATTCTCAAACATGGAATTTGATGCGATTGGCTGGGTTAAAGGAGCCAGCAAGTGTTATTTTTTGAATTAGTGTTATTTGTTGCCAACACGACATACAAGTATTGATTCGTATATGAAAATTTCCGGCATAGAGCTAAACTTATCTCAAATGTGGCCGCTACAGAGTATGTACTGTTATGTTCTAGAACAATAATGAAGAACACAGAAAACATTGGTGATTATATTTACGGCGCAATCTTCAGCGCTGTCTTGCTTTGCGTGCACGCCCTCTATTTCGGCAATGCAGGGGTTGTTATTGCGGACATTCTGCTTTTCATTCTTCTGGTGTCAGGATGGTGGATTGTGATACGGAGATATGGAAACGCTGAAGAATCCAGAAAAGAAGCCGAACGCCTGAGGCAATCAAATGATGCCGCCATCATTCAGGAGAGCAATGCTTTTCATGTCCAACTGGCGAAAGAGATCGAGAACCAGATCATCCAGGCCGATACCGAGCTCAGCAATACACAGGCTATTCTCAGCGATGCCATTGCCAAGCTGGTCGAGAATTTTACGGCAATGGCCATAGAGGTTAAGGCAGAACAGGCATTGTCGCTATTCATATCGGGTGGTGCTCAGGAAGGCGAAGAAATAAGTTCAAAAGAGAAGTTTGAGCAATTTGTTCTGGATACTCAGCAAGCATTGAACGAATTCGTCGAGAGTACCGTTCAAAACAGTACACGCTCCATGGAATTGGTGGAGAAAATGGATGAGATGAGCGGTCAAGTGGAAGGCATACTCGGTCTTGTAAACGAGGTGGGAAGCATCGCCAAGCAAACCAACCTGCTGGCACTGAATGCGGCTATCGAGGCGGCGCGCGCCGGAGAATCCGGTCGCGGATTTGCCGTCGTTGCGGACGAGGTACGCAATCTCTCGGAAAAGACCAATAAATTCAGCAGCCAGATTCGCGGGTTGGTAGATGCAGTAAGTCTGTCGTTATTGGCCGCAGAAGACTCCATCAGCAAGCTGGCTTCTAAAGATATGACGTACGTGATGGACTCCAAAAAACATGTCGAATCCATGATGGCTGATCTGGGTGCGCTGAACGAGACTATTGCAAACAATGGGGTTGAACTGAACAGAATCAGCACCAATGTTGAACAAAACGTGGCCGTGGCCGTGTCCACATTACAGTTCCAGGACATGAGTTCGCAATTGATCGGGCATGCGCAGATGCGTTTGGCTGCGATAAAGGATGTCGTCAACGAGATTAGAGCCAGATCGGATCGATCAGAGAATAAAGAGTACCTGGAGCAATTGGCGGCCTTCAGCAGAACATTGCATCAACGAGTGGTTACTCTGGATGAAAAGAAATCCAACCCGGTTGCACAGACAAATTTCAACACCGGGGATGTAGAGCTGTTTTAGGTGATCGCATAAATCAGGTGGATGTCAGTTATTTATTAAGGGGGTAAAAATGGCCAAAACCGTATTGACTGTCGATGATTCCGCTTCCATACGGCAAATGGTAACTTTTACGCTTAAGTCATCCGGATACAGCGTGATTGAAGCGGTTGACGGTCAGGAGGGACTGGATAAAGCCAAGGCCAATTCCATTGATCTGGTACTGACCGATCAGAACATGCCCAAGATGGACGGTTTGACGTTGATCAAATCACTGCGTGCGTTGCCGCAACATAAAGCCACACCGATCCTGATGTTGACGACCGAATCCAGCGATGCCATGAAGGCGCAAGGGAGGGCGGCGGGCGCCACGGGTTGGTTGGTTAAGCCGTTCGACCCGCAAAAGCTGCTTGAAGTTGTAAAAAAAGTGATTGGTTGAAGCGGGGAAGAAAAACAGTTCCTTTTGATTCGCCGCACCAAGTTTTAAGCTTCATACTGGGGGAATATCAATGTCCATCGACATGAGCCAGTTCTATCAGGTGTTCTTTGAGGAATCGGCCGAACACCTGGCGAATATGGAAAGCTTGCTCCTCGCCCTTGATCTGGATGCGCCAGACCCGGATCAACTTAATGCCATTTTCCGTGCAGCTCACTCCATCAAGGGAGGGAGTGGAACTTTCGGCTTTACAGACATGACTGAAGTCACCCATGTACTGGAAACTCTGCTGGACCGCATACGAAAAAACGAGATTCGCATTACCTCCGAAATGGTGGATGCCTTCCTGCAGGCTGGCGATGTTTTGCGGGCTTTGCTGGAAGCACACCAATCCGGTGGCGAGGCCGATAAAGGCGACTCGATCGCCATACGCGAAAGATTGCAACAACTGACCAGCAACCCAACGAGTGCGGGCGGCACCCAGCCCTCCGGCACGGCTGCAGGACAAGCAACAACCAAAGCCGAGGTGTTGTCTGCAACAGACGGGATGCGGCTATTTCAAATTCAATTCGTCAAAAACAAGAAAAACTTCCCGAAAAAGGCTCAACTCGAAAATCTGCTGCAGGCTTTGGCGGATATCGGGACGGTTGAAAACCAGAATATCGAAAGTAACTCAGTCTCGCTATCGCTTACCACGGGCAAAAATGAAGAGGAGATACGAGATACGTTCTCATTCTTCATCAAACCCGAACAGCTCACCCTGACAGACCTGGGTGGCACATCAGGGGGCGACGTATCGAAAGTCGAGGTAGAAAAATCCCAAGCTGCAGCAGAAGACGCACAGGGTTATGGCTTCTTCGTTGAACCCGAAGCGTTGAAGGCAGCGACAGAAAATGCGCAAGGCTACGGCTTCTTTGTCGAGGTCGGTAACCAGGCGCAGCTTTCTGCGTCTGAAGCAACGCTTCCGCCGGGAGAAACCCCACAACGGCGAGCCACGGACAAAGTTGCTGCCGTGGCAGCGGAAACCTCAATCCGCGTCAGCGTGGAAAAAGTCGATCAAATGATCAACTTGGTCGGCGAACTGGTCATCACGCAAGCGATGCTGACCGAGACAGTGTCCGGCATGGATCCTGTATTGCATGAACGTCTGGTCAATGGCTTAGCCCAGCTGGAACGCAACACCCGCGACTTGCAGGAATCCGTGATGTCGGTGCGCATGATGCCGATTAATTTCGTCTTCAGCCGTTTCCCGCGCGTGGTGCGCGATCTTGCTGCCAAACTGGACAAGAAAGTCCAGCTCAAAACGGTAGGTGAAGGTACTGAACTGGACAAGGGTTTGATCGAGAAGATCAGCGACCCACTCACCCATCTGGTGCGCAACAGTCTGGATCATGGCATCGAGTCTCCCGAGGAGCGCATCGCCAAAGGCAAAGATCCGCAAGGGACGATCACCCTGCGTGCTGCTCATCAGGGCGGCAATATTGTTATTGAAGTGGAGGACGACGGCGCGGGGTTGAACCGGGAAAAGATACTCGCCAAGGCAAAAGAAAAGGGAATTCCATTCAACGACAACATCAGCGATGCTGATGTCTGGTTGATGATATTTGCCCCCGGGTTTTCCACAGCCGAAGTCGTCACCGACGTATCCGGGCGCGGGGTAGGCATGGACGTGGTGAAGCGGAACATCGACGGTATTGCAGGACGTGTCGAAATCACATCCCGGCAAGGCCAGGGTTGCACCGTCACCATCCGGTTGCCTTTGACATTGGCGATTCTGGACGGCTTGTCGATCGCTGTGGGAGACCAGATATATATCGTGCCACTCAGTTTTATCAGCGAGTCTTTGCAGCCTGGAGTGGCCGATCTAAAAAGCGTAAACGGGCAGGGGAAAGTCGTTCATGTTCGCGGTGAATATATTCCCGTGATTGCATTGCATGAAGTGTTCAATATCCAGCCCAGAATCACCAATCCAGCCGAAGGAATCATCGTTCTGTTGGAGACGGAAGGAAAGAAAATCGCATTGTTCGTGGATGAACTGGTTGGTCAGCATCAAGTGGTGATCAAGAGTCTTGAAACGAATTATCGCAAAGTGGCAGGGGTGTCTGGCGCCACGATCATGGGAGACGGACGGGTTGCCATGATCATGGATGTGTCCGCCCTGGTTAAATTGGCGCAACAGTGACGCACATCGTTGTTAAGTGCGTAATCAACTCAGTGAAAAACGGGGGGCACTATGCAATCAAACGAAGTAACAGCTACCGCGGGCCGCGAATTATTGACATTCACACTGGGCAGCGAAGAGTACGGCATTGACATTCTCAAGGTTCAGGAAATCCGGGGTTACGATGCCGTGACCAAGATTGCCAATGCGCCCGAGTTCATCAAGGGTGTGATCAACCTGCGCGGCATCATTGTTCCGATAGTGGACATGCGCATCAAATTCAACCTGGGCAAGGTCGAATACGGCCAGTTCACCGTGGTCATCATCCTTAACGTGGCCAACCGCGTGGTAGGCATCGTCGTGGATGGCGTTTCCGACGTCATCACCCTGACCCCGGAACAACTCAAGGCTGCGCCCGAATTCAGCACGACACTCGATACGCAATACATCACCGGGCTGGGCACGGTGGATGAACGCATGATCATCGTGATTGACATCGAACGCCTGATGACCAGCCACGATATGGAACTAGTCGAAGCAACAGTCGCATAATTCACGAGAGGGAGGCATCATGTTGAAGAACATCACCATCAAGTCCAGGCTCATACTAACCATCAGCCTTTTGTCCGTGTTGCTGGTTATTGTCGGTCTGCTCGGGTTGCGAGGCATGGGTATTGCAAATGAGGGGTTGCGCACCGTTTACGAGGACAGGCTGGTTGCCCTGGGGCAGCTATCCGAAGTCAATCTCCTGCAATCCGAAAACCAGCGTCAAGTTCACTTGATGCTGATGCACGATCCGCGTCTGCCGGAAAGCAAGCTGCACGATCATCCTCTGTCTTTCCATACCGACAAGATGGCTGCAAATTCCGAGAAGAACAACAAGCTCTGGGATGCCTACATCAATACTTTCCTGACTCCAGAAGAAAAAGTGTTGGCTGATGAATACATCGTGAAACGCAAGGATTACCAAGTCGCACGGAACAAAGTACAGGAGCTAATCAAGGCGGGAAATTTCCTTGAAGCCAACTCGCTGGTTGTTAAGGAATCCGGTCCTGCGTATGTGGCAAATCTGGAGGCAATGCATAAACTGATGGGGCTGCAAATCAGTGTAGGCAAGGAAGAGAATGAAAATGCGCAGCACGCCTATGCCACGACGCGCAATATTTCAGTATCGGCAATTGTCGTGGGTATTATGTTTGCGGTGATTATTGGTTTCTTGCTGCTACGCGCCATCATGCGTCCCCTGGCTGCAACCCAGGAAGTAGCGGGCAAGATTGCAGCGGGCGACCTGACCAGCAACATTGAAATCACTAGCAACGACGAGCTGGGCAAATTGCTGACCTCTTTCAAGGCCATGCAGGGCAGCATCCAGACTCTGATTCGCGACATCAGGGACTCCACCGACACTATCAACACTGCCTCGAAAGAAATCGCCTCGGGCAATAGTGACCTGTCGCAACGCACTGAAGAACAAGCTTCCAGTCTGGAAGAGACTGCCAGCAGCATGGAAGAACTGACCTCCACCGTGAAACAGAACACCGAGAACGCCAAACAGGCCAACCAGTTGGCAATCAGCGCCTCGGACGTGGCAGGCAAGGGCGGTGCCGTGGTCAGCCAGGTGGTCACCACCATGGACTCCATCAACGAATCCTCGCGCAAGATTGTGGACATCATCTCCGTCATCGACGGCATCGCCTTCCAGACCAACATCCTTGCCCTGAATGCGGCTGTTGAAGCGGCTCGGGCAGGTGAACAGGGCAGGGGCTTTGCCGTGGTGGCCGGTGAGGTGCGCAACCTGGCTCAGCGCAGTGCGGCGGCCGCCAAAGAGATCAAGACCCTGATCGGAGACTCCGTCGAGAAAGTAGAAGGCGGCAGCAAACTGGTGGCCCAGGCCGGACAGACCATGGAAGAAATCGTCACCAGCATCAAACGCGTGACCGACATCATGTCCGAGATCACCGCCGCCTCGGTGGAACAAAGCGCAGGCATCGAACAAGTGAACATCGCCATCACCCAGATGGACGAAGTAACCCAACAGAATGCGGCGCTGGTGGAAGAAGCGGCGGCAGCGGCCGAATCGCTGGAAGAACAGGCGCAGAATCTGTCGGCCTCTGTCGCCACTTTCAAAGTGGACGACAATGCGAGCCAGGCGGTTGCAGCACGCGCGCCGGTCACTGAACGCGCCTTGGCTGCCCGTCCGGCATCATCTGCGCCCGTCCGCAAAGCGATTGCGTCTTCCAAAACCGGTGCACACAAGAGTTCCGCAGTAGCCAAGCCCAAGCACCCAAAAGAAGAAGAAGGGGAATGGAAAGAGTTTTGAAAGATTGCAGTCATTCCGAAAGGAACGGTTTCGGATAATTGAGTCGGTACCGTACAAGAAGTTTTTGGATCGAATAATGGCACTATGAATTCAAACCAGCTAATCGCCAGCGATCCGGGTCGTGAATTCAAGTTCACTGCTGAAGATTTTAAACAAATTCAGCAGATGATCTATAGCCGTGCCGGAATTTCGCTGGGTCAGACCAAGCAGGACATGGTTTACAGCCGTTTGGCGCGTCGCTTGCGCGCCACAGGACTTAGGAGTTTTCATGAATATCTGGAGCTGCTGGCCAGCAATGACGAGCTGGAGTGGGAAGCTTTCATCAATTCGCTCACCACGAATCTGACTTCGTTCTACCGGGAGCAGCATCACTTTCCGATGCTGGCCGAACATGCACTGAAGCAGTCCGAGCTTCATCGAATTTCACTCTGGTGCTGTGCATCATCCACAGGGGAAGAGCCGTATTCGATGGCGATGACGCTGGTGAACGCGTTTGGCAGTTTCACCCCCCCCGTTACCATCATTGCCAGCGATTTGGATACCAATGTACTTGCCAAAGCCGAGGCGGGCGTTTATCCAATGGAACGCGTCGAAAAACTTCCCGCGGCCCAGCTGAAAAAGTTTTTTCTCAAGGGAACCGGCGCGCACGAGGGGTTGGTGCGGGTGAAACCCGAGCTGCAGGCGCTGATCACGTTCAAGCAAATTAATCTGCTTGAGGGCCAGTGGCCGATTCAAGGTCCACTGGATGCAATCTTTTGCCGCAACGTGATGATCTATTTTGACAAGGAAACCCAGCTCAAGATATTGAAACGCTTTGCACCTTTGCTGCAACCCGATGGACTATTGTTTGCCGGGCATTCTGAAAGTTTTCTGAATGCGGCGCACATCTTTACGCTGCGCGGCAAAAGTGTCTATCGACTGGCGAAATAGTATGAAATATTTCATATTCAATTCGCCTGCTGTGCAGAATAGCCGGAAGTGGGGATGTCCATGACCGAAACTCAGTATGAATCCGATCATCTGTATGAAGAGCAACAGGCACCGAATCTGTATTTTGACAGTACACACAATACCGATGCCGCAAAGATAATGCCCGGCGAATATTTTGCAACAGCGCGCGACATGGTATTGGTGACTGTGCTCGGGTCGTGTGTTTGCGCCTGCATTCGCGATACGGTCAGCGGAATAGGCGGTATGAACCATTTCATGCTGCCCGATGGCGGACAGGATCAAATTGACCCTTTGGGCAATTCGGCGCGCTATGGAACTTACGCGATGGAGATATTGATCAACCAGCTGCTGAAAATGGGTGCAAACCGAAATAATTTCGAGGCTAAAGTGTTCGGTGGCGGGGCAATATTGCGCGGTTTCACGGTTACCAATGTTGGAGAAAGTAACGCAAAGTTCGTTTTGCAATATCTTGAAACAGAAAATATTCCAGTTGCGGCACAGGATCTTCTGGACATCTATCCGCGAAAGGTATATTTCTTTCCACAAACCGGTTTGGTGCGCGTGAAAATACTGAAAACTGTCCACAACGATACGATCGTCAACCGTGAGTCTGATTACAAGTCGCGTCTACAATATTCGAGGGTTGAAGGCGATGTGGAATTGTTCTAGCGGGAATTTGGTGAAGTCACAATAATTATTTTGGTTTTATATGGCTATAAACAGCAAAAAGATTAAGGTTTTGGTGATCGACGATTCAGCGCTGATACGCAGCGTAATGAAGGAGATTATCGATCATGAAAAAGACATGGTGTGCGTGGGTGCCGCGCCCGACCCCTTGGTGGCGCGCGAGATGATCAAAGCATTGAATCCCGATGTCCTGACGCTGGATGTCGAGATGCCGAGGATGGACGGACTTGATTTTCTGGAACGTTTGATGCGTTTGCGCCCCATGCCGGTGCTGATGGTTTCCACCCTGACAGAACGTGGATCGGATATTACGTTTCGTGCCCTGGCGCTGGGGGCGGTTGATTTTATTTCCAAGCCCAAGATGGATATCGCCAGGGGTATGGAAGAATATGCCGGCGAAATCACGGAGAAAATACGCGCCGCTTCACTGGCGCATGTGCGCAAGATTGCCTCCGCACCGGGGCTCGATATTGATAAAAGATATTCCGCCGATGCAATTCTGCCCAGCGTCGCAGGCCGGTTTGCATCGACTGAAAAACTAATCATCATCGGTGCCTCCACAGGGGGGACAGAGGCGATCAAGGAAGTGCTGACCAGGTTGCCGGCTGATGTACCGGGCATACTGGTGACTCAACACATGCCCGAAAATTTCACCAAATCCTTTGCGGACCGATTGAATAACCTGTGCAAGATATCCGTGAAGGAAGCCGAGCACAACGAACGCATTTTGCCCGGGCATGCCTACATTGCGCCTGGTCACTCCCATCTTCTGCTTAAGCGCAGTGGAGCAAACTACATGACGGAGTTGAACCAGGGGCCTCCGGTGAACCGCCACCGTCCTTCGGTGGATGTTTTGTTCCGATCCGCTGCCAATGTGGCCGGTGCAAATGCCTTGGGTATCATCCTTACCGGCATGGGCAAGGATGGCGCGCAGGGGTTGGTGGAAATGAAGCAGGCGGGTTCGCATACGATTGCGCAGGATGAGGAGAGTTGCATCGTATTTGGCATGCCAAAGGAAGCCATCAATCAAGGGGGGGCTTGCGAAGTGTTGCCGCTACAGAGTATCGCTCGGCACACGTTGGATTTCTTTGCAATTCACGGCAGCAAAAGCAATCGAGTGTGATTATTAACTGGGGGTAATATGACTCTTGAGACAAGGATACAGGATGGTGTTGCAAGCATCGTTATGCGGGGGCGGTTTGATTTTCATATCCACAAGGAATTCAAGGATGCCTACGTCATGCTGTTTGAGCAGGCTGGTGTCCAGCAGATCGAAATCGAAATGAATCAGCTGGATTATCTTGATAGCTCAGCCTTGGGCATGTTGATGCTGTTGAATGAAAGAGCGAAAGCTGCCAATAAAACGATTATTCTGGCCAACCCGTCGACTGTGGCGAAGATGGTTCTGGATATGGCAAACTTCAATCGACTGTTTACCATCAGGCAGGGAAGTTGATCGTTGGTTCTGGACGTTTTTTTATCCGGTGCCGGGTGATTCAAATATGAGCATTCGCTGGGGAAATCTGCCTCTCTACATCAAGTTGAATCTGCCGGTCCAACTTGCATTGTTTGTGTTCCTGCCTGCCGCCCATCTCTGGGTACTGGGTCAGTATGAGTCAGTAGTATTGAAAGATGTTCAGCAACGAACCCGGGATAGGGCGATTCAATCAATGCTGGCATTGAATTCCATGATGCTTGCCAGCCCCTTGAGTAATCAGCTTGCACGCACTGCATTTCTGAACAAGGTGGGTGAGCAGGAGGGTGTGAATGATTTTCATATGGTGCGTACCCTTGCTGTGCAAAAACAGTTTGCGCCGGGCAGGGAAATCGAGAGCAAGGAAGATGAACTCGATCTCCTTGCGGCCGCAACCGGGAGCGCGCAGACAGTCATATCCAATCAGGGGGGACATACATTACGGATGGTGATTCCATTCAAGGCTGAGCGTGAATTTTATGGAACCGACTGTTTGAAGTGTCATCATGTGCCGGAAGGTACCGTGCTCGGCACAATCAGCCAGACTGTCAGTCTGGAATCTGTGGATAACCGAATTAATCAATTAAGTGCAGTATTGTTTGCCGGTCAAGCCCTGCTGCAAATATCCATGTTCTTTTTGATTTACTGGTTGGTTCGCCGTGTCGCAAGGTCTGTGATCAATCTTGAAAGTGTCGTGCTCAATGTCAAAGAATTCGGTGATTTTTCCAGGCGGGCAGATGTCGGCGGAAATGATGAGATCGGGCAGATTGCGCAAGTGTTCAACGGTTTTGTATCTCACATTGAAGAATTGCAAATGCGGCTTGCCGAGAAAATTTCCACCCTTGAGCAGTATCATGAGCAAACCCAGCATGAACTGCGCGTAGGCAGTGACATCATGGCACGTATCAACGACGTGCAAAGTACAGTCGACCCGAGCGTCAGAATGAAGATTATTCCCGCGGACAGTTACAGTGGCGACATCATTCTGGTTTCACGCTCGCAGAGGAACACTTTGTACATCATGCTGGCCGATGCGGTCGGGCATGGTTTGATTGCCGCGATGAATCTGTTGCCGCTCAGCCAGGCCTTCAAGGCAATGGCAAAAAAAGGATTTCCGCTGGTGCGTATCGCCGAGGAATTAAATTCCAAAATTAACAATTTGATGCCGATTGACCGTTTTGTCGGGGCGGTACTTGTTTCAATAGATTTTCGCAACCGAATCATTGAAATCTGGAATGGGGGCTTGCCGTCCCCAATTCTGGTTGGGGGGCATGGCGGTATCCTGTACGAATGGGAATCCCGAAATCTGCCGCTGGGAATTCTGAGCGAGGCTGAATTTTCCCCGGAGATAAAAGTATTTCACTATGAAGTTGATTGTCAGCTATTTGTCTTTTCAGATGGATTGACTGAAGCCAGGTCACCAGCGGGCGACCCTATGGGGACTGAATACGTCAAGCAATTGTTGCGGGAAGCCAATCCTGATCGTCGGTTTGACTTGCTGATGCAATCGCTGGAACAGCATTTGGGTGGTCAGCCGGCACATGACGATGTTTCTGTGTTTATGGCACAGCTCTCTCTTGCGGATGCGCAAAAGATACCCATGCAGCAATTCTCAGATACATGCGACATTGTGTCTGCGGCCGGAGATTGGCGTGTTGCTATCAGTCTCGGGGTGGAAGAGCTGAAGTATCTGGATATCGCATCCATGCTGGCTCAGATGGCTGACAAAATCCAAACTACCGCCACTCACCGTTCGGCGCTCTACGAAATATTGAGCGAATTATTCAATAACGCTTTAGATCATGGCATTCTACGCTTGCATTCCGCCGAGAAGCAGGGATTCGAGGGATTTGAAAAATACCTGCAGCAACGCGAGAAGCGGCTGCGTTCGCTGACGACTGGTTTGATTGAAATCGAAATTGAAAAGATTGTCATTGAAAATAATGAAGGCATCAGGATCCATGTGTTTGACAGCGGTGATGGATTCGATTATTCCGTACTGCCGAATGATTCCGCGGGAAATGCTGCGACAGGTCAGCACGGTAGAGGAATTGCGCTCGTGAGGAGTCTCTCCTGCGAACTCGAGTATGCAGGTAAGGGAAATGAGGTTACTGCGTACTATGTTATTGATTAGAAGCGGGATTGTTGTGTTCCATCCAAGCTGGAAGCAATTCAGAACAACTCGATGTCGCCGCCGACGGGTTTGCTCTCGATAACGTTGCGGTAGCGTTTTTCCTCATCGAGGATGGTGTTGTTATGCAATGAACGCAAGCGTTTGACCTGTACTTTCCCGGTATTGGGAAAATACACCACCATGCGCGGGAAAGTCTCGCCGACATCTTCTGCCACCACCTTGAGGCCTTCAACTTTCAGGTAATCGTGAACAAACTCGATATTGCGCAACCCGACATCTGTCATATTTTCCAGAATGCGCCCCCCCCCGAACAGTTTGACTTCCAGGTTCTGGCGTTGGCCACCATTCTTCAGAATCACGTTGATTAGGTGCTCCATGGCGAAATTGCCATAGCGGGTCGAGGCACTCAGACTGGTTGATTTCCAGCCTGATGGATCATCGGAAATCGGCAGCATAAAATGATTCATGCCACCCACCCCGGAGACACGATCGCGGATGCAGGCAGATATACAGGAACCAAGTGTGGTATAGACCCCCTCGCTATTGATGGTGACGTAGTATTCGCCAGGTAACAGCCGTGCAGCATAGGCTCCATAGTTGCTGTTCCAGGTTCTTCGTACATGCTCAAAACCCGGCAGGACGAGAGGTGGGCGAGGAATAGTTTCGGTTGTCATGATGATCGAAATGCAGCCTGGCTAGCTGCCGACAAACAGTTTTTCGGTTTCAACCACTTCCGCCTGAACTTTACGTACCACTTGCTCGATAACTGATTCATCGAGCCCGGTGATTTGCCATGCGTCTCGATCGCAGGGTGAGACATCGCCGGTATCCAGCGTATCCACCTCTGCCATCAAGGCAAGAAAATTTGCCAGATGGATCAGGGCGACCTCGCGGGGAAAGTGCTGTGCATGACCTATGTCATGATGGAAGGCGACGCACTCCTGCAGCAAAGGTGGCAGCTTCCATTGAAGCGCTAATTCACCGCCCACTTGGGCATGGTCAAATCCCAGCGTTTGCTGTTCGGCAAGATGTACCGGCAATTGATCCATGCTGTCCAGTACCAGCAGCAATGCATTCTTTGCTTGCTCTGGCTTCCGGTTGAATATGACCAATTCGCCGACGTCGTGTAACAAGCCGGCGGTAAACATCACCTCCGGATCAACCTTGCCAGCCTGACTTCCCAGAGCACGAGCAGACAATGCGCAGAACAAGCTGTGTCTCCAGAAGTTCTCCATGGACACAAGATGATTGGGTAAACCCGCAAAACTTTTTGCAACCGACATGGATAGTGCGAGATTGCGTATATGGGTGGTGCCGATAATGGCCACTGCTTTGCTGACAGTGTCGACACTGGAAGAAAAACCAAAGAATGCGCTGTTGGCAACCTGCAACAATCGCAAAGTGAATGACGGATCCTGGCTGATCAGTTTGGCAATGTCGTTGGTGTTGCTATCGGGATTGTCTAGCAGCTGATTGATCCGAACAAAGACATTCGGCAGCGTGACCAACCCGCTTACACCTTGTATCAACTCCGTGACGGCTGGATTCTTTTCCATGCGGTTGATTATACGAGGGGAGGGTGCTGAATACTCGAAGCCCGAAAGAAATATATGAATATTGTCTATGGATTCAAATTTCCAGAAGCGAAACTTGACAAGGAAAATGGTCTGAAATTCATTCTCTCGCATTTTTCAAATTCGCAGTAAGCGGCTGACAAGCTGCTTACCGTTGCACACGAGGATAGCATCGTCCTCCGACAGTTTAATTTGTTTGCTCACGCCGGGTTGCGAGGTATAGCGCGGCGGCTGCCGCATCAGAGATGTTCAGGTTGCAGCGCACGATCTCGTTCAAATACTGCAACTGTTGCAGGTTCATGGTGTCTCCGCTTGTCCGTTTTTTGCGGAAAATCCTGCGTAGGACAATGGGTGGAGCGCAGCGATACCCATCATGGAATTCCGAGTCATCCCGGCGGTTTGTTGGGTATCGCTGCACTCCCCCCGTCCTACGAGGGGCGCATATAGCCAATAGTTATGTAGAGGTAACAATAAAGTATTACGGAAAATAAAGCCGAGTTCCTAGAATGCGCTCCATCGATAGAACTTTGGGGCATGGCATGGACTGGCTTTATACCTTATCTGGTTTTCTGGTCGGGCTGATCGTCGGGATAACCGGCGTCGGCGGCGGGTCGTTGATGACCCCGCTGCTGGTGCTGTTCTTCGGCGTTTCGCCCGCCACGGCGGTCGGCACCGATCTGCTGTATGCCTCGCTGACCAAGTCGCTGGGCGGCTGGGTGCATGGCCGCAACGGCACGGTGGACTGGAAGATCGTCGGCCTGCTGAGTCTGGGCAGCCTGCCCGCCGCGCTGCTGACTATCACGCTGTTCAAATTCCTGGCGCTGGACGAGAAATCGCTGAAAGGGCTGGTGACCGGCGTGTTGAGCATCACCCTGCTGCTGACCGCGACCGCCCTGTTGCTGAAGGACTGGATCAGGAAACTCGCGCAGCGCGAAGACGGCACGGTGTACGAATTGCACCACCGCCATCTGCCTGCCGCGACCATCATTACCGGCGCCATCGTCGGTGTGCTGGTCACCATCTCTTCCATCGGCGCAGGCGTGCTGGGTACGGTGGCGCTGCTGTTCCTCTACCCGCGACTGTCGGCGGTGAAGGTGGTGGGCACTGATATCGCCCATGCCGTGCCGCTCACTGCCATCGCCGGTCTCGGTCACCTGGCGCTGGGTACGGTCGATCTGGTGCTGCTGGGCAGCCTGTTGCTGGGGTCTTTGCCGGGTATCTACCTCGGCAGCCATCTCTCCGCGAAAGTCCCTGAAAAGGTGTTGCGTCCTATCTTGGCGGTGATGCTGCTGATCATCGGTACCAGGCTGGCTGTAAGTTGAAAGGATAAAAAAATGAGTGCGAACAATCCCAACAAACCCAAACAAGTGAGCTGGTTCAACGGCTGCGGCGGACGCATCGGCGTGGTGGTCGGCCAGGAGGGCGGGCATGCCTACATCGGCGCGGCGTTGCGCCACGATGAAGAGGCCGATGTGGCGCACATTCTCGCCTACGGTGCCAAGTTCCCGCTGGAAGCCGCGCTGCTGCTGCCGGTGTCCAGATACTTTGTGGAAGCGGAGGTGCAGTGATGTATCGCTACGACAGCTTCGACCACCAGCTTGCCGCCGAGCGCGTCGCGCAATTCCGCGACCAGGTGCGCCGCCGCATTTCCGGCGAATTGAAGGAAGACGACTTCCGCGTGCTGCGTTTGCAGAACGGTATCTACATGCAGGTGCACGGCTACATGATGCGCATCGCCATCCCCTATGGCGTGGCAAACAGCGCGCAGGTGCGCAAGCTTGCCCACATCGCGCGCACTTACGACCGCGGCTACGGCCATCTCAGCACGCGCCAGAACATCCAGTTCAACTTCCTGCGTCTGGAAGACACGGCCGAGATACTGGCCGAACTTGCCACCGTCGAGATGCACGCCAACCAGACTTCCGGCAGCTGCATCCGCAGCATCACTTCGGACGAGCTGGCCGGTGTCGCACGCGACGAGATCGCCGACCCGCGCCCGTTTGCTGAGATCCTGCGCCAGTGGAGCACCTTCCACCCGGAATTCGCTTTCCTGCCGCGCAAGTTCAAGGTGTCGGTCACCGGAGCGACCGAGGACAGGGCCGCCGTCGAGATCAACGACGTCGGCGTGCAACTGGTTAAGAACGCGCAGGGCGAGCTGGGCTTCCGCCTGCTGGTCGGCGGCGGTCTGGGCCGCACCCCCGTCATCGGACAGGAGATCGTTTCGTTCCTGCCTTGGCAGCATCTACTGACTTATCTGGAAGCCATCGTGCGCGTCTATAACGAATTCGGTCGCCGCGACAACCTGTACACGGCGCGCATCAAGATACTGGTGCAGACCATCGGCATCGACGAGTTCCGCCGCCAGGTCGAAGCGGAATGGCAGTTGAACAAGGATGGCCCCGGCACCCTGACGCAAGCCGAGCTGGAGCGCGTGACTGCGGCTTTCGCCAAGCCTGCTTATGAGCACCTGCCGCGTACCGATGCATCGTTCGAGGCTGCTCAGCTCAACGTCAAAGCTTTTGCCAACTGGGTGAAGCGCAATGTGAAGTCGCACCAGGTGGATGGTTATGCCGCCGTGGCCCTGTCGCTGAAGCAACCGGGGCAAGCCCCCGGCGATATCAGCGCCGCGCAACTGGATATCGTCGCCGGTCTGGCCGACCGCTACAGCTTTGGTGAAGTGCGTTTCTCACACACGCAGAACCTGGTGCTGGGCGACGTGAAGCAGGCCGACCTGCACGACCTCTGGCTGGAAGCGAAGCGCGCCGGATTGGCCACGCCGACCATCGGCTTGCTGACCGACATCATCAGCTGCCCCGGTGCCGATTTCTGCACGTTGGCCAACGCGCGCTCCATCTCGCTGGCCCGAGCAGTCGAAGAACGCTTCGGCGACCTCGACTACCTGCACGACATCGGCGAAATAGACCTGAACATCTCCGGTTGCGTGAACGCCTGCGGCCACCACCATGTCGGCCACATCGGCATCCTGGGCGTGGATAAGTCCGGCGAGGAGTGGTACCAGGTCACCATCGGCGGCAACAAGGGCACGCCCGCCGCCATCGGCAAGATCATCGGCCGTTCGTTCTCGTTCGCGCAGATACCCCAAGTGCTTGAGCGCCTGTTGCAGGTGTTCGTGCGCGAACGCTTCGACGGCGAACGCTTCATCGACACCGTGCGCCGCATCGGCATCGAACCGTTCAAGGCATTCGTCTACGCCGACGAAGTGCCGCAGGACGAAGCCCTGCTGCTGCCCGATCACGCCGCGCTGAATGTCGGCGTGCCCTATGAACTGCCGCATTACTCGCCGAGGTTCTGAAATGACGACGATCATCAAAGACAAGACCGTGGTGAACGACGACTGGCAAGTGTTGCGCCTGCATGAAGGCGACGCCGCCGACAGCATCGCCGTCCCGCAGGGCAAGTTCATCGTGCCGTTGCCGGTGTGGAACTGCCAGTGGGAGGCCCTGCGTGAGCGCCGCGAACTGGGGTTGTGGCTGGCCGGGTTCGAGCGCATCGAAGACATCCCCGACGACATCCACCGTTTCCCGGTGATCGCCGTGGACTTCCGCAAGTTCACCGACGGGCGCGGCTATACGCTGGCCTACCGCCTGCGCAAGCAACACGGCTATCGCGGCGAACTGCGCGCCACAGGTGACATCCTGCAAGACCAGTTGTTCTACCTGCAGCGCGCCGGGTTCGACAGTTTCGCCGTGCGTGCAGACAAAGACCCGCACACCGTGCTGGCCGGGTTTGACGTGTTTTCCGTGAAATACCAGGCATCCGCCGATGTGGATGCCCCATTGTTCAATCGAGTACATAGAGGAGTCACAGCATGAGCACATTGCAAGAGAAGATCGCCGCCACCATCGCGGTGTTGCAGCAAGCCGCGAACGAATATCCGTCCGTGGTGTTCGCCAACAGCCTGGGTGCGGAAGACATGGTGCTGACCGACCTCATCGCCAAGCACGCGCCCGCCATCAAGCTGTTCAGCCTCGACACCGGTCGCCTGCCCAAAGAGACCTACGACCTTATCGCCGAGGTCGGCAAGCACTACGCCGTCCCGCTGAAGGTCTATTTCCCCGACAGCAAACTGACCGAGGAATACGTTGCCAGGGACGGCATCAACGGCTTCTATGACAGCGTGGAGAGCCGCAAGGCCTGCTGCTTCGCGCGCAAGGTCGAGCCGCTGCGTCGTGCGCTGAAGGGCAACGGAGCGTGGATCACCGGCCTGCGCCGCGACCAGGCCGTGACGCGCGGCACGCTGGAAGTCTCGTCCTTCGACGCCGACAACGGCCTGCAAAAGATCAACCCGCTGCTGGACTGGAGCAACAACGACGTGTGGACCTATATCCGTCAATACGATGTGCCGTACAACAAGTTGCACGACATGAACTATCCCAGCCTGGGTTGCGCGCCTTGCACACGCTCCATCACGCCGGGTGAGGATATCCGCGCCGGGCGCTGGTGGTGGGAGAACCCCGAAACCAAGGAGTGCGGATTGCATGTGGGCAAGACCTCGTTGCAGGCGAGCCGCGAACGCATCATCGGGATTGCGGCACAGGCAGCCGACAAACAGAAAGAAACGGCATGACAAGTTCCCTCTCCCGCAGGCGGGAGAAGGGTGCTTGTGAAGAAATGTAGGGTGCAATAAGCGAAGCGCATTGCACCAATCGAATCAAATTCGGCGCAATGCCCGTTGGTTATTGCGCCCTACTCAAGTAGTGGAGAAATTATGAAACTAGTCGAAGACAACCTGCGCAAACACACATTCACTCACCTAGATGCACTGGAGAGCGAATCCATCCACATCATGCGCGAGGTGGCTGCCGAGTGTAAGAATCCGGCGCTGTTGTTCTCCGGCGGCAAGGACTCCATCGTGATGTTGCGTCTGGCCGAGAAAGCGTTTCGCCCGGCGAAGTTTCCGTTCCCGCTGGTGCACATCGACACCGAGCACAACTTCCCCGAGGTGATCGAGTGCCGCGACAAGCTGGCCGCCGACCTCGGCGAGCGGCTCATCGTGCGCTCGCTGGAAGACTCGATTGCGCGCGGCAGCATCGTCATCAAGGATGAAAGCAAACCGCGCAATCCCTTCCAGTCGGTGACGCTGCTGGAAACCATCGCCGAATTCGGCTTCGACGCCTGCCTGGGCGGTGCGCGGCGCGACGAGGAAAAAGCGCGTGCCAAGGAACGCATTTTTTCCTTCCGTGACGAGTTCGGCCAGTGGGACCCGAAGAACCAGCGCCCGGAGTTGTGGGATACCTACAACACCCGCGTGCATGCAGGCGAGAACATCCGCGTGTTCCCGATCAGCAACTGGACCGAGATGGACATCTGGGAATACATCGGGCGCGAAAAGTTGCATATTCCGAACATCTACTTTGCACATGAGCGCGAAGTGATTCGGCGCGGCGGTTCGGTGATCCCGGTATCGCATCTGGTGCAGCCCAAGCCGGGCGAGAAGGTGGAGGTGGTTACTGTCCGCTTCCGCACCGTGGGCGACATGACTTGTACCGCACCGGTGGAGTCTACCGCACGCACGGTCGACGAGATTATCGAAGAAACGGCGACCACACGTATCACCGAACGCGGTGCGACACGTATGGATGACCAGACTTCGGATGCGTCGATGGAGTTGAGGAAGAAGGAAGGGTACTTCTGAACCGTCATTCCGGCGAAAGCCAGAATCCAGCGGATTTATTAATCATGCCTTTTGGCTTTGTCCCGCGTTGCGGGAAACTGTTTGTTTGAACTGGATTCCGGCCTGCGCCGGAATGACGGAACTGAAACTTGAGGACGTAATCATGAACACCAACACACAACTACTCCGCTTCATCACCGCCGGTTCCGTAGATGACGGCAAGAGCACCCTCATCGGCCGCCTGCTGCACGATTCGAAATCCATCTTCGAGGACCAGTTCGCGGCGATCTCCCGAACCAGCGAGAAGCGCGGCATGACTGCGGTCGATCTGTCACTGCTCACCGATGGCCTGCAAGCCGAGCGCGAGCAGGGCATCACCATCGACGTGGCCTACCGCTATTTCGCCACGCCCAAGCGCAAGTTCATCATCGGCGATACACCGGGGCATGAGCAGTACACGCGCAACATGGTGACGGCGGCGAGCACCGCGAATTCGGTGGTGATTCTGATTGATGCGCGCAAGGGTGTGCTGACCCAGACGCGCCGCCATACCTACCTCGCCAGCCTCGTCGGCGTGCCGCACATTGTGCTGGCTGTAAACAAAATGGATATGGTGGACTATTCGCAGGCGCGCTTCGACGAGATCGTGGCGGATTACAAGAAATTTGCCGCGCAACTGAACCTGCATGATGTGACCTTTATTCCCTTGTCCGCGCTGAACGGCGACATGGTGGTGGATCGCGGCGACAATCTGGACTGGTACAAAGGCCCGGCCTTGCTGGAGTTGTTGGAGAACGTCGAGATCGACCACGATGTGAATACCAGCGACTTCCGCTTCCCGGTGCAATGGGTGTGCCGCCCGCAGACAGACGAGCATCACGACTTCAGGGGCTTCATGGGGCGCATCGAGGCGGGTGAAGTGTCGGTGGGCGACGAGATCACCATCCTGCCGTCCGGACGCACCACGACCGTGAAGGAGATCGTCACCTACAACGGCATGCTGCAAACCGCTTTCGCGCCGCAATCGGTGACCATCACACTGGACGACGAGATAGACATTTCGCGCGGTGACATGTTTGTGAAGAGCAGTGCACATCCGCCCAGAGTGGAAAAGGAATTCGACGCTACGTTGTGCTGGCTGTCCGAGGCACCGCTGGACAAGAACCGCAAATATCTGGTCAAACACACCACGCGCACGGCGAAGTGCCTGTTCTCGCGCCTCGACTACCGTGTGGACGTGAATACACTGGAACAGCACAGTGCCGACAAGCTGCACATGAACGACATCGCACGCGTGGGGATCAAGATCCAGCAGCCGCTGGTGTTCGACCGCTACGAGATTGATCGGGCGACGGGTAGTTTTATCGTGATCGACGAAGCGACAAACAATACAGTAGCAGCAGGGATGATCGCCTGAACGGGCGGTAAAGGTTCCAATGCGAATGATCAGCCCTGATCCTGTAGGGGCGAATTCATTCGCCCAGGGCGATTAAAATCGCCCCTACAGGGCAAGTCATGTCACGCTGAATCAATAATGCAATTTTCCGGAAGCACGCATTTAGTACTCCCGGCATGCCTGTGGTATCTTTCTCCTATTCGAGTCTGATTCCACGCAAAATCCATGAGCCTGCTTTCCCTGATTGCCGCGTTATTGTTGGAACAAGTCCATCCCCTGTCTTCCCGCAAGTACCTGTTCTCATGGCTCGCGGGCTATGTGGAGTTCTTTCAGCGCAACTTCAACGCAGGTCAGCAGAGGCATGGGCGGATTGCCTGGCTGCTCGCGGTGCTGCTCCCTTTGCTGCTGGTTGGCGCGGTGTTCTACCTCCTGCTGGATGTCCATCCCCTGTTCGCGCTGGCATTCAACGTGCTGGTGCTGTACCTCACCATGGGGTTTCGCCAGTTCAGCCATTTCTACACCGATATCCACTTGGCACTGCGCGAAAGAAAGCTGGACCGGGCGCGCGAGCTGCTGGGCAACTGGCTGGGCAAATCCTGCAATGAACTGAGCGAAGAAGAAGTGGCCCGCGTCACAATCGAGCAGGCATTGCTTTGCTCGCACCGCAACGTTTTCGGCGTCGTGTTCTGGTTTGTCATCTTCATGATGTTGGGGCTGGGGCCGTTCGGGGCGATCCTGTACCGGCTGGCCCTGTTCCTGTACAACCGCTGGGGGATGCACGACGTAGCCGAATACGGTGACTTCGGGGTGTTCGCGCGCAAGGCCTACCATGTCATGGAATGGCTTCCGCTACGTCTCACCGCCGTGACCTTTGCCATCGTTGGAAACTTCGAGGATACCGCCTACTGCTGGCAGAACCAGGCCGCGAACTGGCCCGATCCTGAAGCAGGCATCCTGCTCGCAGGCGGTGCAGGTGCACTCGGGGTAAGGCTGGGCCAGACCATCGTGCAGGACCAGCAGCCCGTGTTCCGTCCCGAGATCGGTGTGGGCGACGAAGCCGATGCCGACATCATGCAAAGCGCCATCGGTCTGGTCTGGCGTGCCATGGTGTTCCAGCTGGTTGCGTTGCTTCTGCTGACGGTGGCGAATCTGCTGGGCTAAGCATTTCCGTAGATGGCGGATGTCGCTGCACTTTTTTCGTCCCTCCTGGGCTTGGGTATTGCGCAATTCTTGCCGACAAAGAATATTCCTGTAGTCCTTTCCCCGCTTTATGCGTTTTACTTCCTGACGGAGTGATTCTCGCGGTTTACGGCTGAAACGGTTCCGCAGAAGTCACTTTCAATTATTTTCCGGAAGCAGGTGATATGAAAAGCAAACTGATAACTTTGTGTGTGCTGGCCGGGTGCATGCTGGCGCGTCCCGCTTGTGCCGATGATAACCAGCTAACTGGGTATGACGAGGACACGCTGCCTGATTCTGAGCAGCCCACCGAAACAGGCAGTGAGTGGCGTTTCATTGCCGGTGGTGTCGCCGCAGCGGTGCCGCGTTACGAGGGGATGAGCACCACACGCGGGATTGTGTTTCCGCTGTTCGATGCCAGCTACGGCAAGTTCTTTGCGGGCGATCTGCGCGGAATTGGCTACCAGTTGGTGAAGGAACGCGACCTGCAATTCGGTGTTCGCCTTGGGGCGGCACCGGGGCGCAAGGAAAGTGCGGATCCGCACCTGGCCGGAACAGGCGATCTGGGCAGGTCCGGCGAAGTCGGGATGTTCCTGAAGACCCGCAGTGATACCGGTTACTTGACGCTTAAAGTGGGCGGCGGCAAGCGCGGCAGCCATGCCGAACTCGGTGCGGGACTCGACTTCCGGCCTGCGCAGCGCGACATTCTGCGCGCGGGCGCAAGCGTCGGCTGGTCCAATGCCGATTACATGCAGGCTTACTTCGGCATCGACGCCACGCAGGCGGTGAATTCGGGATTGCCCGCCTATCAGGCAGCAGGCGGCCTGCACAACTACGGCGTGCTGGCGAGCTGGACACATGTGTTCGACCGCCACTGGCTGGGCAGCGTTGCTCTATCGCAACGCCATGTCGCAGGCAGCGCCCGCAACAGTCCACTGGTGTTGGAGGCTTCGCACAATGTGGCGAGCTGCGTGGTGCTCTACCTGTTTTAAAGAAGGTCTGGCCAGCCCCTATTTGTCATTCCGGCGAAAACCGGAATCCAGTGTTTAAAATCAACTGGACACCGGTTTTCGCCGGTGCGACACCGCCATCAGCATCGCAGAAAGGAGCCACTGACATGAAACATCTCAGCCTGTACGCCATTTTTGCCGCATTGCTGCTGGGGCTGCTCGGGAATGCCGCGCATGCCGGGCTCTTCCGGGATAGCCCGGATACGGAAATATCGCTGGAAGGTGAATCCACATCGGGCAGCAATGCACTGCCGCAAGATACGAAGCTATTGAAGGACATCGCCTACGGCAACACGAACGAGCAGAAGATGGATGTCTATCTGCCTGCGCATGCCGAACATGCACCCATTATCTTCATGGTGCACGGCGGCGGTTGGCGGCGCGGCGACAAAGCGGCGAGCCAGGTGGTGGAAAACAAGGCGGCGCGCTGGCTGGCGCAGGGTTTTATTTTCATCTCAATCAACTATCGCCTGTTGCCCAGGGCCGATGTGCTGACCCAGGCCGACGATGTGGCGCGTGCATTGGCGGCGGCGCAATCCAGCGCGGCAACCTGGGGCGGCGATCCGGCGAAGTTCATCCTGATGGGACATTCCGCGGGAGCACACCTGGTAGCGCTGTTGTCCGCTTCGCCCGCAATAGCGCAAGCACAGGGCGCGAACCCGTGGCTTGGCACCATCGCACTGGATAGCGCTGCCCTGAATGTGGTGGAGATCATGCACCGAAAGCATTACCGTCTTTACGACCAAGCCTTTGGCAAGGACGAAACGTACTGGAAATCCGCATCGCCATTGCATGTGCTGACAAACGCCGCCCCCCCGATGCTGCTGGTGTGCTCCACCACGCGCCGCGACAAGCCTTGCGACCAGGCGCACGCGTTTGCCGGTAAAGCCGCCGGATTGGGCATGCGCGCCGAAGTATCGGTGCAGGCGCTCTCGCACAAGGAGATCAACCAGAAGCTTGGACTGGCGGGGGCTTATACGGATGCGGTGGAAATTTTCATGGCATCGCTGTTACCGCGCCGCGATCTGCTGAAATAGCCTCAATCTTCGCTCATCAATCTTTCCCTCCGCCGTCGCCTTGCGTATCGCGCAATCCGGCTCATGTGAGTGGCTGCAATTGGCAAAGCGGCATTGCCCGAGGTAGGGCAGGAATTCGGGGAAGCTTCTTTCCATCGCGGCAAAATCCAGATGATGCAGGCCGAACAGTTGCACGCCGGGGCAGTCGATCAAGTCGCTGTCGGCATTTAAATGGTAGAGCTTGGCGTGGGTGGTGGTGTGCTTGCCGGAATCGAGCACGGTGGAAATCTCGCGCGTGGCGGCTTGCGCTTCCGGGATGAGGGAATTGATGAGGGTCGATTTGCCCATGCCGGATTGCCCGACCAGTACGCTGCTGTGGCCTTGCAGGAAAGGCAGCAACGGCGCCACATCCTGCTTGGCGGAGAGTTCCAGTACGTTGTAGCCGATCTTTTTGTAGGGGGCGAGTTGTGCGCGGGCGGCAGCGATCTGGGGCAGGTCGCATTTGTTCAGCACGATGACGATGCTCAGCTTCTGGTCGTGCGCGGCGAGCAGGCAGCGCGCCAGCAGTTCGTCGTTGAACGAGGGTTCGGTGGCGACGACGATGATGAGCTGGGTGACGTTGGCGGCGATGATCTTTTGTTTGAAGGCATCGGAGCGGTAGAGCAAAGAGGTGCGCGGGGTGATGCGGTCAATGACACCCTGGCCGGAACCGGTGCGCGTTATCTCGATCAGGTCGCCACAGGCAGTGTCGCTTTTCTTGCCGCGAGGCACGCATTCGAGGATTTCGCCGCCGGGCAGTTCGGCCAGGTAGTGACGGCCGAAGGCGGCAATGATTTGGCCTTGAAGGGCTGTTGTTTTATCCACGAAACGGTAGGAGCTGAATTAGCCCCTCTCCCGCAGGCGGGAGAGGGGTTGGGGTGAGGGATGTTGAGTTGAAGCAGAACTATGCGTGTGTTCTCCGACCCTCATCCCCGACCCTTCTCCCGCTTGCGGGAGAAGGGAGAAAAGAAGTGGCTTAGCGCCAATGCGAATGGTTTTCTGGCTCAAATCTTGAACAGCGCATCCACTTTCGCGGCGCAGATGAAGTCGTTTTCGGAGAGGCCGCCAACGGCGTGGGTGGAATAGTTCACGCGGCATTGGTTGTAGCCCACTTGCATGTCGGGGTGGTGGTCTTCGCGGTGGGTCATCCAGGCAACCGCATTCACGAAGGCCATGACCTGGTAGTAGTTCTTGAACGCGAAGGTCTTGCTGATGACGTTGTCCTTCAATTCCCAGCCATCGAGTTGCTTGAGCAGGTTCTTCGCTTCATCTTGTGTCAGCGCGGGAGTGCCGCCCTCGCAGGGCTTGCAGTTTTTGTTGGTCAAGTCGCAGGCATTGGTCATTTCAGCCTCCTCACTTGAAATGGTAGTAGGTCTGGTTCAAATGCGCCGCCAGGTCCAGCTTCTCTTGTGTTTTGAGGTTCCTGCCGATGGCGCCGGAGCATTGCTCCATGCGGTCGATGAGCAGGTCCGCGCTGGTCACAATGCGATTGGGACGGGTGAATATGGCATTGCCATCGCCGCCCACCTTGCCTTTGTGGCAACTGTTGCAATCGTATTGGGCGAACAGTTTCTGGCCGTTCGCGGCGTTGCCGTTGGAGAACGGAGCGGCGTGGGCGGTGGATGCGGCGAGTAAGAGCAAAAAAATATGTTTTTTCATTTGTTCTCTCCTAATTTTTGCAGGTGTGCAATGCGGATCGGTGCGGGCGGATGCGATTCGTAGAAGTTGGCGTACAAGGGGTCGGGAGTCAGCGTTTTGGCGTTGTCCTGGTACAGTTTGACCAGTGCGTTCACCAATTCGTTCGCGTTGGTTTGCTGCGCCGCGTATTCATCGGCTTCGAATTCGTGCTTGCGCGAATAGGCCGATGCGATGGGATGCAGCAGGAAGGTGAATACCGGCAGCGCCATGAAGAAAAGCAACAAGGCGAGTGCGGTGGATTCGGTGGTCACGCCGAGGCCTTGGAAGAACCACGGGGCGTGCAGCAATTGCGCCAGCAGCCACAGGAATCCCAGGCTGAGGATGAATGTGTAGGCGATGCGCTTGAGTACATGGCGTTTCTTGAAATGCCCCAGTTCATGCGCCAGCACGGCATCGACCTCGTCCGGGGTGAGGCGCTGCAGCAGCGTGTCGAAGAACACAATGCGCTTGGACTTGCCGAAGCCTGTGAAGTAGGCGTTGCCGTGCGTGCTGCGCTTGCTGCCGTCCATCACGAACAGGCCGCTGGCGCTGAATCCGCACTTGTTGAGCAGGGTTTCGATGCGGCTTTTTTGCGCTTCGTCCTGCAGCGGTTCGAACTTGTTGAACAGCGGCGCAATATAGGTGGGGTAGATGAACAGCAGCAGCAGGTTGAACGTGACCCAGACACCCCAGACATACACCCACCACAAGTCGCCCATGGCCGACATCAGCCAAAGCACGCCTAGCAGCAGCGGCAGGCCAAGCGCAGCGCCCAGCAGGATGCCTTTCAGCGTGTCGATCAGGTACAGCTTGAGTGTCATCTTGTTGAAGCCAAAGCGCACTTCGATGTTGAAGGTGCGGTAAAAGTCGAACGGCGATTCCAGCAGGGTTTGCAGGATGAGTATCGAGACGATGACCGCGGCACCCTGTGCCAGCGGGTTGCTGACAATGCCTGCAGTCCAGTCGCTCAGCCACTGGATGCCGCCGCCCAATGTGAAGACGAGCAGCAGGATCGTGTCGAAGATGACGCTGAGGATGCCGAGCCGGACCAGCGCGCGGGTGTAGTCGGCGGCTTTTTGGTGCGCGGCAAGATCAATTTTTTCGCGGAAGGCCGCTGGGACTTCGTTGCGGCGCCCGGCGACATGGTCGAGCTGGCGATAGGCCAGCCAGAGCTTGATGATGCCGTTGGAGAACAGGGCGGAAATGAACAGGGCGGTGAATTGATGAGCGGTCATGGTCGATGGATTGAGTGGCAAGGCTGTGCGACAATGCGCCACACTTCTTCTATAGAGCTACGGCAGATTATGGCACAAAACCAAAACAACCTCGTCTGGATAGACATGGAAATGACAGGGCTTTTGCCCGACACGGACCGCATCATCGAAGTCGCATTGGTGGTGACCGACGGCGAGCTGAATACCGTGGCCGAAGCCCCCGTGCTGGTGGTCCACCAGTCCGACATCGTGCTCGACGGCATGGATAACTGGAACAAATCCACTCACGGAAAATCCGGCCTGATCGACAAGGTGAAGGCATCGGTGCTGGACGATGCGATGGTGGAAGAGCAGATGATCGAGTTTTTGAAAGAGTATGTGCCGGTTCGCACCTCGCCCATGTGCGGCAATTCCATCTGCCAGGATCGCCGCTTTCTGGCGCGCTGGATGCCCAAGCTGGAGGATTATTTCCACTACCGCAATCTGGATGTGAGCACTCTCAAAGAGTTGGCGAAGCGCTGGAAGCCGGAGATAGCGAGCGGGCTGAAGAAACATGGAAAGCACGAAGCGCTGGCGGATATCTACGAGTCCATCGCCGAAATGAAATATTACCGGGAGCATTTCATCAAGTTATAACAAGTCCGCCGGGCACGGCCCGAGCGGAGGGGGGAAGATGAACGCCTTGCAAAGAGGGTGGCGCGCTGCTGGCGTGCAGGAAAAACTCCATATCCTGATCCAGGGTGTGCTGATCATTCTTTTTTTCATCCTGATGGAGTGGGTGCTGGGCCGCTTCGAGCAGCAGATCGAGCGCGCAGCCGAATCCCGCGCCCAGGAAACAGCCGACGGTCTCATCAACGGCATGAACATGCTGATGCTCACCGGGCAGATATCCGATCCCGAGAACCGCAAGCTGCTGCTGAGCAAGATGTCCCAATCGCGGGGTGTCGTCGAATTGCGCATCATCCGCGGACGCCCCGTCGTTGAGCAGTTTGGTCCCGGACTGCCTGAAGAGGCCGCGGTCGACGATATGGATCGCGAGGTGCTGAGTTCCGGCCGCACGCTGTTTCGCAAGACGACCGACATGCAGGGACATCCCACCCTGCGCGTAGTCGTTCCTTTTATCGCCAAGCAGAATTTCCGCGGCACGAATTGCCTGCTGTGTCATATCACCCAATCCGGGAGCGTCAACGGCGCGGCCAGCGTGGTCATCGATCTGTCCGAGGATATGTCACAGCTGACCGAGGTTGAAGACTGGCTGTGGATTGCGCATATCGTCATGCAAGTGCTGCTGCTGATCATCATCTCGCTCTTCGTGCGCCTGATCATCGTGCGCAATATCACCCGGCCCGTTAAACAGTTGCATGGTGCCATCGAAGAGATACAGCACGACATGGATCTGTCCCGTCGCGTTGACGTCGATGTGAACAATCCGGATATCGGGGGGATGGCGCAGAACTTCAACCTGCTGATCGAAAAGCTGGAACGCGCCAACGAGCGCCTGCAGTTGTTCGTGAAGATGTTCGATAACAGCGGTGAAGCCATCATGATCACCGATAAGCAGCGCAACATCATCGCCGTGAATTCCGCTTTCTACATGATCACCGAATACGTTGAGGAAGACGTCATCGGGAAAAATCCGAATATCCTGAACTCCGGCCGCCAGGATGCCAAGTTCTATCAGGAGATGTGGCGATCCATCAACGAGACCGGTACCTGGCAGGGCGAGATTTGGAACCGGCGCAAAGGCGGTGAGATATATCCCGAATGGTTATCCATCGGCACGGTGAGGAATCCCCAGGGTGAGATACTCAATTTTGTCGCCCTGTTCTCGGATATCACCAAGCGCAAGGAAGCCGAAGCGCACATCGAACATCTGGCGCACTATGATTCGCTCACGCACCTGCCCAACCGCGCGCTGTTCGCGGATCGTTTGAAACACGCGCTGGTGACCGGGACACGCAACAAAAAGAAATCCGCTTTGCTGTTCCTCGATCTGGACAAGTTCAAGACGGTGAACGACACGATGGGTCATCTGGCGGGCGATCTATTGCTGCAGTCCGTCGCCAAACGCCTGAAATCCTGTGTGCGCGAATCGGACACCCTCTGCCGCCAGGGCGGGGACGAGTTCCTTATTCTGTTGCCGGAAGTCGGCGGGGGCGAGGACGCAGAGAAAGTCGCGGTCAAGATCGTCGAGGTGATGAAAGAGTCCCACCACATCGGCGACAGAAATTTGGTCATCACTTTCAGTATCGGCATCAGCATCTGTCCAGATGATGCAACGGACGACGAGATGATGATTCGGCATGCCGATGATGCGATGTATGTCGCCAAGGAGAGCGGCAGGAATAACTACAAATTCTTTGTCTGAATGTTTTGACGTGACAGTTCCCGCCAGCCGGGAATTTCACTAACGTAGCCCCACCCAACTGATCGGCCGGAAAGTACCATGACGCATCAAATCGAAGACTCGCCCTTTGCACTGCGCAACCGCAAGGAGATCGTGTCCGTGCTGGATGAGCTGGCCAAGCACCGCACTGCGGTTAATTTGGACACGGCGGAGGGTGCCGGGCTGGTGACTTCGGTGCTGGGCACCAGTTCCGAAGGGAATCATGTCTATATGGATATCAGCGCCGACGCCGAGCTCAATGCCAGGATCACCAACAGTAAACATATCTCGTTCGTGACCCAGACCGGAGTCAAAGTGAGCTGGCATTCTTCGCACCTGCACATCGTCGAGTTGCAGGATGGTGATGCGTTCTCCATGCTGGTTCCATCAGTGATCGAGCGGGTTCAGCGCAGGGAGTATTTCAGATTGAGCACCCCGCAGGGCAACAATTCGCTGATTTGCAAGATTCCGGTGGCGGACGGTGTCATGGAGTTGGCCATTGTCGATATCAGTGTCGGCGGGGTCGGGATATCCCTCAAGGGGGCCCTTCCGGATTTATTCTCGCAAGGCGCGGTTTTGGAGAGATGCCGCATCACACTGCCCGTGATCGGTGAAGTCCCGACGAACCTGCAGGTGCGCGGCATCTGGTTGTCGGCGACCACCCGCAGCGGGGAACGGGTGAGCCGAATCGGTCTTAAATTCGAGGATATGAGCAGGGGGGCAGCCAACGTCATCCAGCGCTACATCATCCAGTTGGAAGCCGAGAGGATCAGCCTCGTCTGACGGAACTACCGTTTGGCTCCCGATGCGAGCGCAAGCAGTCTGCCCTGTTCCAATTTCGACGCATCGGGCGAAGTCAGCCAGCCCTGCAGGTTGTCCATTACCAGATCGGTCATCGCATGCATCCAGTCGGCGCGGTCGTTGAGACAGGGGATATACCGGTATTCGCCCCCCCCGGCATGCTGAAAGTCTTCCTTGCCTTCCATCGCGATCTCTTCCAGCGTCTCCAGACAGTCGGCGACGAATCCCGGACAGACCACATCCACCCGCTTTGATTTCTGTTTGCCCCATTCCTTGAGCGTGGCCGTGGTGTAGGGTTGCAGCCAGGCGGCCTTGCCAAAGCGCGACTGGAAGCTGACTGCGTATTGCTCCGGTTTCAGGCCCAGTTCCTGTGCGAGAAGACGCCCTGTCTTCTGGCATTCGCAATGGTAGGGGTCGCCTTTTTCCAACGTATATTGGGGAAGGCCGTGGAAACTCATCAGCAGTTTTTCCGGGCGGCCGTGCTTCATCCAGAAGTCGTTGATGTTGCCCGCCAATGCCTTGATGTAGCCGGAATCGTCATGGAAATGCTTGATGGTGCGCAGTGCGGGTGTGTTGCGCATCTGCTGCAGTTCGCCGAACACGATGTCGTTCACTGTTGCGGTGGTGCTGGCCGCATATTGGGGATACAGCGGTACCACCAAAATGCGCTGGCAGTTCTGCTCTTTTAGTTTGCGCAGCACATCGGGGATGGACGGGTTGCCGTAGCGCATGGCGTACTCGGCCACGAATGGTGCCTTGGTGCGTTCGCCCAGGTAGCCCTGCAACAGGGCGGCCTGTCTTTCGGTGTAAACCCGCAGCGGCGAGCCTTCCTTCAACCAGATACTGGCGTACTTGGCGGCGGACTTCTTCGGTCTGGTATTGAGGATGATGCCGTTGAGAATGAACCACCAGATCGCGCGCGGAATCTCCACCACACGCGGGTCCCCCAGGAATTCCTTCAGGTAGCGGCGCACCGCCTGCGGCGTGGGGGCATCCGGCGTGCCGAGATTGACCAGCAGGATGCCGGTCTTTTCGGGTGTGCCGTGGGTGAAGCCGGGTTCGGTCTGATAAGTCATTTATTTGGATGATGTGCGAGGTTGAACAACCCTCACCCCTAGCCCCTCTCCCGCTTGCGGGCGAGGGGAATTGAGCTCCCTCTCCCGCAAGCGGGACAGGGTTGGGGTGAGGGTTTGTGTGCGGAGTAAAGAAGTCACGAGGTTGGCAATTTAATGTTGCGACAGCGCATTGCTCAGCAGTTTTGCGGTGATATCCACGATGGGTACCACGCGTTCGTAGTTCATGCGTTTCGGCCCCACCACCGCGAGTGTGCCGACGATCTGCCCGTCGGCTGTATAAGGCGCGCTCACCACGCTGAACTCATCCAGCCCTGTCAGGCCGGATTCGTTGCCGACGAAGATATGCACGCCCGGCGCATGCCGCCCGGCATCCAGCAGTTGCAGCAACTCGGTCTTCTGCTCGAACACATTGAACAGGTTGCGCAACTGGTTCATGTTGGTGGTGATGTCGTTGATGTTCAGCAAGTTGCGCTCACCGCTGATCACATAGTCCTCGCTCTTGCGCGCCATTGCCTCGTCACTGGCCGCCATCGCCGCGCTCATGAGGGCGGTCATGTCGTGCTGCAACTGGCGCAACTCGTTCTGCATGCGCTGGTGGATGTCGCCAAAAGCCAAGTTGGCGTAGTGCTGGCTCAGGAAATTTCCGGCTTCGGTGAGCTGGGGTTGGCTGTAATCCTTGTGCGTCACCAGCACCCGGTTCTCCACTTCGCCGTCCGGCATCACGATGATGAGCAATACGCGTTTCTCGGAAAGACGCAGGAATTCAATCTGGCGCACGGTGATGCTGGCGCGCTTGGGGGTGGCCACCACTCCGGCGAAGCGGGTGAGGTCGGACAGCACATTGGAGGCCTGCGTCAGCAAGCGTGTCGGGCTGCTCGGCTGCAATTGGGTCTCAAGTTGGTGAACGTGTGCTTCGGACAGCGGCTGAACCACCATCAAAGTGTCGATGAACAGGCGGTAACCGAGCGCGGTTGGCACCCGCCCGGCGGAAGTGTGCGGACTGGCGACCAGCCCCATGGCTTCCAGGTCGGCCATCACGTTGCGGATGGTGGCCGGGCTGACTTCAAGACCGGAAAACTGCTGCAAAGCGCGCGATCCCACGGGCTGACCGTCGCTGATATAGCGTTCCACCAGGGTTTTTAGCAGTATTTGCGCGCGGTCATTGAGCATGCGCTGATTCTACCATCACGCCAAAACAGGACTGTTGACAGACTCGGTCCGGCTTGGTTATATTACTGACCAGTCAGTCAGTAAAGAGAAGATCATGGTTGAAAATGCAAATTCAGAGATACCGATCCGGCAAAGACGCAAAGAGGCGCGTCCCGCTGAGATCATGGCGGCAGCGCTGGATGTGTTCGTGGAGCGGGGTTTTGCCGCGACCAAGCTGGATGATGTGGCGGCCCGTGCCGGGGTGTCGAAAGGCACCCTGTACCTGTATTTCTCCAGCAAGGAAGAGTTGTTCAAGGCAGTGATCCAGCAGGATATTTTGCCCGTGCTGGAACAGGCCGAAGCGATGCTGGCGCAGCATCGCGGCGACACTGCCACGTTGCTGCGCGCCTTGCTCAACCTCTGGTGGCAAGTGGTGGGTATGACCAAGCTGGCCGGGATCCTCAAACTGATCATTTCCGAGAGCGGTAATTTTCCCGAAGTGGCCCGGTATTTTTACGACAATGTGGGCAAGGGCATAGACGAGTTGCTGGGCAAGGTGTTGCTGTCGGGTATCGAGAAAGGCGAGTTCCGGCCGGTCGATGTCGAATCGGCCATCGATGCCATCGTGGCGCCCCTCCTGATGCGGGCGATCTGGGAGTACTCGATTGCCCCATACAGCGACTACGGGCAAAAGGATTCTGAACTCTATCTGCGTACAAATATCGACCTGCTGTTGAACGGTCTGCTGGTCAAGGAGTGAACACATGAAAAAAGCCATCCTCATTTTGTCTTTTCCGCTTCTGCTGGCGGCATGCGGCAAACCTGCCGAGCCGCCTGCCGCCGTGGTACGACCCGCCTCGACCATCGTGGTCGGCGCTGCGGCTTCCGACAGCGGCAATGTCTACAGCGGCGAAGTGCATGCGCGCTATGAAACGGTGCTGGGTTTTCGCATCGGCGGCAAGATCGTGGAGCGACTGGTGGATGCCGGGGCGTTCGTCAAGAAAGGGCAAGTCCTGGCGCGGCTGGATGCGGCCGATACCGGGCTGCAGGCGAGTGCCGCCAACGCCCAGTTTGTACTGGCTGAAGAAGAGTTGAGTCGCTATCGCGAGTTGCGCGAAAAAGGTTTCGTCAGCCAATCGGCATTGGATGCCAAAGAGACGGCACTGAAAGCAGCCGCCGCGCAGGCGGGCCTGGCGCGCAACCAGGCTGCTTACACCAGCCTGGTCTCGGATCGTGATGGCGTGGTGTCGGCGACTTTCGCCGAAGTGGGACAGGTGGTGAGTGCCGGCCAGCCGGTGCTGCGCGTCGCTCAGCAAGGCGAGCGCGAAGTGACCTTCTCCGTGCCCGAAACGCGCTTCTCGATGGTCAAGGTCGGGATGCCTGCCGAGATCGAATTGAATGCAACCGACAGCAATGTGCAGTCGACGGTGACGGGACATGTGCGGGAGATATCTCCCGCCGCCGACCCGGCAAGCCGCACCTATCCGGTACGAGTGTCTTTCGATGCGGCGAATGCCAAGGTCGCACTGGGCATGACTGCCCGCGTCAGGCTCAAGGAATCTGCCAGGAACGGCTCGCAGAAGAACAACGGCTTCCTGGTTCCCCTGACGGCCATCTTCCAGCAGGGCGACAAGGCTGCGGTGTGGGTAGTCGCGGCCGATCACAGCGTCTCCTTGCGTCCGGTCGAGATCGCGGCCTACCGTGATGACGGCGTGCTGGTCTCAAGCGGCATCGCCGCGGGTGAGCGTATCGTCAGCGCGGGCGTGCACAAGCTGTCGGTGGGCGAGAAGATACAGGTCATCGAGAACGGGAAACCGCTATGAAGATGCCCAACCTTTCCGAATGGGCGCTGGAACACCAGCAGATGGTGGTCTATCTCATCATCGTGTTGTCTGTGGCGGGCGTTCTGTCCTTTTTCAGTCTGGGTCGGGCCGAAGATCCGGAATTCACATTCAAGGACATGGTGGTGAGTACCCGCTGGCCGGGTGCGACCGCGCAGGAAGTCGAGCGCGAACTGACCGAGCGCATCGAGAAGAAATTGCAGGAGACGCCCTGGATAGATGTCGTCAGTTCCGTTTCCAAGCCGGGCGAATCGCTGATCTTTCTGTCCCTCAAGGATTACACGCCCAAAGACGAAGTGCCAGAATCCTGGCGCCAGGTGCGCAAGAAGCTTGACGATATACACCATACCCTGCCCGCCGGAGTGCGCGGACCTTTCCCGAATGACGAGTTCGGCGATGTCCAGGTCAACATCTTCGCGTTGACCGGCGACGGTTACGATCTTGCCGCACTGAGGCGTTATGCCGATCAGGTCGCGCTGCAACTGCGCCGTGTGAACGATGTGAAACGGGTGGAGCTGATCGGGGTTCAGGAAGAGAAGATATATATAGACGCGCAACCCAATCGTCTGGCCACGCTGGGTGTTTCGCCGTTGCAGATCGTGGAGGCCCTGCAGAAGCAGAATGCCGTCACCCCCGGGGGCTTCATCGAGGCGGGCAGCAACCGCATCCATATGCGGGTGACAGGAAGCTACGACAGTGTGGAGAAGGTGCGCAACACCGACTTGCGGGTGAACGGGCAGCATTTCTACCTCGGCGATATCGCCAAGGTGAGCCGCGGCCTGTCCGATCCGGCCAATCCTTCGATGCGTTTCGGCGGTCAACCCGCGATCGGCGTGGGCGTGGTGATGGACAAGGGCGGCGATGTGATCAAACTGGGCGCCAATCTCGATCGCGAAATGAAGCGCATCGCGACCCAATTGCCGGTGGGTGTCGACGTGCACAGGGTCTCCAACCAGCCGGAAGTGGTGAAAGGCTCCATCAACCTGTTCGAGCGTTCGCTGACCGAGGCTGTCATCATCGTGCTGGCGGTGTCCTTTCTGAGTCTGGGCATGCGCACCGGTGCCGTGGTGGCGCTGTCCATTCCGCTGGTGCTGGCGATCACCTTCTTCGCGATGAAGACTTTCGGCATCGACTTGCAGCGCATCTCGCTGGGCGCACTCATCATTGCCCTCGGCCTGCTGGTGGATGACGCCATCATCGCTGTGGAGATGATGGTGGTGAAGATGGAGCAGGGCTGGGACCGCTTCAAAGCGGCGACCTTCGCCTTCACGTCGACGGCCTTCCCGATGCTCACCGGCACCCTGATCACGGCAGCCGCATTCACGCCGGTGGGATTTTCCAAATCGGCGGCCAGTGAATACACCATCTCCATCTTCCAGGTGGTGACCATCGCGCTGGTGGTTTCCTGGGTGGTGGCGGTGGTATTCACGCCTTACATCGGTTACATGCTGCTGGACCCGAAAGCGCTCATCGCCAAGGCGCAGAAGCACGGCGAAGATATCTATGACACGCCGTTCTACCGCCGTTTTCGCGTGATTCTGACCTGGTGTCTGCGCAAGCGCTGGCAGGTCATAGGCGCGACGGCGCTGATGTTCGTCTTGTCGATCGCGGCGTTCAGCATGTTCGTGCAACAGCAGTTCTTTCCGCCGTCGAACCGTCTGGAGTTGCTGGTGGATGTGTGGTTGCCGCAGGGGGCTTCGGTCAAGGGAACCACGCGAGAAGTGCAGCGCATCGAGCAACTGATCAAGGACGATCCGGCAGTGGATTACTTTTCGTCCTATATTGGTAACGGTTCACCGCGTTTCATTCTGACGCTGCACCAGGAGTTGTCTGCGGACAACTTCGGCCAGATCGTCGTCGTCACCAAAAGCATGGAGGCGCGCGAGGAGTTCAAGCGCCGCATGGAGGCAAGATTCACTGCGCCGGACTTCGCCGACATCCGGGTGCGTCTGGGACGCCTTGAGAACGGTCCGCCGATCGGCTATCCGGTGCAGTTCCGCGTGATGGGGGATGATTTGACCAAGCTGCGCGAGGTCTCGGCCACGGTGGCGGACTTGATGCGTGCCGATCCCGGCCTGACCAACATCCACTTTGACTGGAACGAAAAAGTAAAAAGCGTCCGCGTCGAAGCCGATCAGGACAAGCTGAGGCAGATGGGCATCTCCAGCGAAGAGATCGCCCAGGTCATGCAGGTGAGCCTGAACGGCATCGCATTGACCCAGTACCGCGAGGATGACCAGTTGATCGATGTGGTATGGCGCGGCGGGTTCGGCGGTGAATCGCGTTCCCTGGACCGTCTGCCGGATATCGAGATCCCGATCCCGGGCGGCGGGCGAGTGTCGTTGGCACAGGTGGCCAAGTTGGTACCGGTGCTGGAAGAGGGCGTGATCTGGCGCCGCAACCGCCTGCCCACCATGATCGTGCGCGCAGACACATTGGAAGGGACGCAACCGGCCACCGTTTCCTCCCGGTTGAACAAGCAACTGGATGCCGTGCGCGCCAAGTTGTCGCCGGGCTACCGCATCGAGATGGGTGGCAGCATCGCGGAATCGGCAAAAGGCGAAGGTGCCATCGCGGCAGTCGTGCCGCTCATGCTGGTGGGCGTGATCACCCTGCTGATGATGCAGTTGCAGAACATCAGCCGCACGGTGATGGTGTTGCTCACCGCGCCGCTGGGTCTGATCGGGGTGACATTGGCGCTGCTGCTGTTCCAGGCTCCGTTTGGTTTCGTCGCCATGCTGGGCGTCATTGCGCTGTCCGGCATGATCATGCGCAACTCGGTGATCCTGGTGGACCAGATACGCCAGGATGAGGAAGCAGGAAAGTCGCAATGGGAGGCGATCATCGGCTCCACCGTGCGCCGCTTCCGTCCCATCGTGTTGACGGCTGCCGCGGCCATTCTGGCCATGATCCCCCTCTCGCGGCAGGTGTTCTGGGGGCCGATGGCGGTCAGCATCATGGGCGGGCTGGTGGTGGCGACGCTGCTGACATGCCTGTTCCTGCCGGCGCTGTATGCGGCGTGGTACGGGGTGCGGGAGGAAGTCTAGCCTCAGGGTGACGATTGGCACGCCGATGTGGTTTAATCCGGCACCATGAAATCCCACTTCCAAACCATTGCCCTCATCGGCAAATACAGATCGCTGGAGATCGCCGAGCCCTTGCTTAAACTGGGCGTTTTCCTGACGAATATGGGGCTCAATGTGGTGGTGGACGATCTGACCGCCGAGCATCTTCCGGTAACCCCATATGAAGTGCTGGAATTGGGGGGGATGCGCGGCAAAGTCGATCTGGCCGTGGTCATGGGCGGGGATGGGACGCTGCTCAACATCGCGCGCACGCTTGCTCCCTACAATATCCCGCTGGTCGGTGTGAATCAGGGCCACCTGGGATTTCTGACCGATATTTCCATCGACACCGTGCAACGCACCCTGTCAGCCATGCTGCGCGGCGAATATGTCACCGAGAAACGCATGCTGTTGAATGCCTCAGTGCAGCGCGACAAGACCCACGTGTTCGACTCCCTGGCCTTCAACGATGTGGTCATCCATCGCGGCAACAGCAGCAGCATGCTCGAATTCGAGGTGCGCATCGACGGCGAATACCTGTACAACCAGCGTGCCGACGGCCTGATTGTGTCCACGCCCACCGGCTCCACCGCATACGCGCTGTCCGCGGGCGGTCCCATCGTGCATCCGGGCCTCGACCTGATCGCCCTGGTGCCGGTCGCGCCGCACACCCTGAGCAACCGCCCCATCGTGCTGAAGAGCGATTCCGTGCTCGAGATCGAGATGCACCGAGCTTCGGATGCGCGTGTCAGGTTCGACGGGCATACCCACTTCGACTTGCACGGGCACGAAAAGGTGACCATCAGGCGCTATATCGAAACGGTCTGCCTGCTGCACCCGACGGGGCACAGTTACTACAATACCCTGCGCGAAAAACTGCTCTGGAACCAGACTCTGTAAATGCTTAAAAATCTCATCATTCGCGATTTCGTCATCGTCGACACCCTCGAACTCGACTTCACATCCGGATTTACCGCCCTCACCGGCGAGACCGGCGCGGGCAAGTCCATTCTCATCGACGCCCTGTCCCTGGCGCTGGGGGAGCGAGTCGACGCGGGCATGGTGCGCACCGGCTGCGAGCGCGCAGATATCAGCGCCGAGTTCGATATTTCGTCACTGGCAGCGCTGCAAGTCTGGTTGCGCGAACAGGATCTGGAGGGCGACGAAGGGGCGTGCCTGCTGCGCCGCACCCTGGATGCCGCGGGGCGTTCGCGCGGCTTTATCAACGGGCGCAGTGCTACGCTGCAGCAACTGCGCGAGGCGGGCGAGCAACTGATCGACATCCACGGCCAGCACGCGCACCAATCACTGCTGCGGCCAGAAGCCCAGCGCGAGTTGCTGGATAGCCATGCCGGCCTGGGCAAGCAGGCGGAAGAAGTTTCGGTCGCATTCAAGGCCTGGCAGACACTGCACCGCCGTCGGCTGCAACTGGAACAGAACGCGGGCGAGGTTGCCGCGGAACGCGAACTGCTGTCGTTCCAGCGCCGCGAACTGGAGACGCTGAATTTTGGCAACGAAGAGTGGACGACTCTGCAGGCCGACCACGCGCGCCTTTCGCATGCCGCCGGGCTGCTGGAAACGGCGCAGTTCGGAGTGGAAGTGCTGAGCGAATCCGACTCCGCGTGTCTCGCCCAACTGAATGCGCTGACCACCCGGCTGCGTGCCGGACTTGAATTCGATACCGAGCTGCAGGGCACATTGACCATGCTGGAGAGTGCCCAGAACGAACTGCAGGAAGCGGTGTATGCGCTGCGCCACTACCAGCAAAAGTTGGATACCGACCCGCAACAATTGAAGCAGCAGGAACAGCGCATGGCGGACGTGGTGGAAGCGGCGCGCAAATACCGTGTGACACCAGACCTGTTGCCGGAAACGCTGGCCGGGATCGTGGCGCGTCTGGAGGAGCTGGGTGGCAACGCCGACCTGGCAGAACTGGCCAAGCAGGACGAAGCCGCCCGCGGCCAGTATCTGCGCATGGCGGCGAACCTGAGCGAAGCACGCATCAGCGCCGCCGAGACCTTGTCGGCCGAGATCACCGCCGCCATGCAGACGCTGGCCATGCAGGGCGGCAAGTTCTCCGTTGCCCTGTTGCCCCTGAATGAAGGCAACGCCAACGGGCTGGAAATGGTGGAATTCCAGGTCGCGGCCAACCCCGGCACGCCCATGCGCAGTCTGGCCAAGGTTGCCTCCGGCGGCGAACTGTCGCGTATCAGTCTGGCCATCCAGGTCGCCGCCAGCCGCGCAGCCAGCGTGCCCACCCTGATCTTCGACGAAGTGGACAGCGGCATCGGCGGGCGCGTGGCCGAAATCGTCGGTTCCCTGCTCAAGCAACTGGGCAAGCGCCACCAGGTCATGTGCGTCACCCATCTGCCGCAAGTGGCGGCGCAGGCCGATGCACAGTGGCAGGTGAGCAAAGCCGCCCACGCGGGCAAGACCTTGAGCAGTATCCGTGTGATGAACCAGGCCGAACGCATCGAAGAAATAGCCCGCATGCTGGGCGGGGTCAAGATCACTGAAACCACGCGCAAGCACGCCGCCGAGCTGCTGGGCGTCTGAGGTTCATTCCCCCCTCATCCCCGGCCCTTCTCCCTGAGGGAGAAGGGAGTAATAATCCCTCACCCTTGGGGAGGGGGATTTAGGGTGTGGGTTGAGGTATCATGCCGCCTGTTTTGTGAAAACCGAGTCCAAATGCGTATCCTGACTGTTCTAGTTTCCGTCCTGCTTGCTTCGTGCAGCACCTATCTGCCCACTTTCACCCCGTACAAGGTCGAGATCCGGCAGGGCAATCTCATCACGCCGGACATGCGTGCCAAGGTCAAAGTCGGCATGACGCAATCCCAGGTGAAAGCCGCACTCGGCGCGCCGCTGATCAACGATCCCTACCATGCGAACCGCTGGGACTACGTCTACCGTCTGGAAAGCCACGGCGAATTGCTGGAGAACCAGCGCCTGACGCTGTATTTCACCAAAGATGTGCTGAAACGCATCGACGATGCGACGCCGCTCACGGCATCCGGACACTCCACGCAGGAGGTCAAGTAATGGAGAAGATCAAGATTGCCATTGCCGGTAGCGGCGGACGCATGGGCAAGGTGCTGCTCGACTGCGTGGCACAGGCCGACGACCTCGTGCTGCACGCCGCGCTGGAACACGCGGGCAGCCCGCTGCTGTGCAACGTGGTCGCCGACGGCGTGAAGATCACCGCCGATATGGAAACCGCGCTCAAGGGCGCGGACGTGCTCATCGACTTCACCCGTCCCGAAGGCACCCTGCGTCACCTTGAAGTCTGCCGCAAGCTCGGGGTAAACATGGTGATCGGCACCACCGGCTTCAGCGCGCAAGAAAAGGCGCAACTGGGCGCGGCCGCGCAGGACATCGGCATCATGTTCGCGCCAAACATGAGCGTGGGCGTGAACCTGATATTCAAACTGCTGGAAACCGCCTCGCGCGTGCTGGATAAAGGCTACGACATCGAAATCATCGAAGCGCATCACCGCCACAAGGTGGATGCACCTTCCGGTACTGCTCTCGGGTTGGGCGAAGTCATCGCCAAGACACTCGGACGCGATCTGGAGAAATGCGCGGTCTATGGCCGCGAAGGCATCACCGGCGAACGCGATCCCTCAACGATTGGTTTCGCCACCGTGCGCGGCGGCGACATCGTCGGCGACCACACCGTGCTGTTTGCGGGCATCGGCGAACGCATCGAGATCACCCACAAAGCCAGCAGTCGCGCGACGTTTGCGATCGGCGCGCTGCGTGCTGCACGCTTCCTCAAGGCGAACAAGGCGGGTCTGTACGACATGCAGGACGTGCTTGCGCTGAAATAGCCGGTATCCGGTAATAATAAATTTTAAGGGTTGATCATGGACAATTCATGGAATTGGTCGGGCAGGTACGTGGCAGTCATCGTGGTTTCACTGATACTGGCTGCTGCTTTGGGAAATATGGATCTATTCGAGAAGACGACCGTGTTCAGCGGAAAACTTTCCGCTTCGCATCTGGTGCGTTTTCTGGGGTACACATCGAGTCTTGTTTCGTTCTGGTTGTTGGGGCAGCGCGCGACGATCGTCCTGAGGCAGCAAACGGGACGCTGGTCGTTCATGCAGCACCTCATACTCCCCATCGTGAGTCTGATCTTCGCTGCGGCCGCATACTCGGTACTGCTCCTGCTGCTGAAGCCGTTCATGGATGCATCTTTCCATCACATCTACAACTGGCTGTTCATCGCTGCCATTCTTGCCGCCGCCGTGTGGCTGGTGATGGCCGTGCTGAACCAGTCTTCCTCGTTGACCGAAGCTTTCACCGCTTTCGAAAATGGAAAAACCTGTCTGAAATGCGCCACCACCAGCGAGTCAAATGCAAATTATTGCAAACAATGCGGCAACGCTTTGGCTGGCTCAGCTGATCAGGGAAGTAAATAACAAGCGAAAACCAGCGGGCTTCGCCCATCCCCTTCGACTAAGCCCGCAAGCGGGCAAGTCGCTGGTTATCAGCACGAACGGATCGCGATGCTTACGCCACCAGCATCTTGACCCCGATCAACACCAGCACCACCCCGCCAAACACTTCCGCCTTGCTCTCCAGCCAAGTGCCGCTCTTCTCTCCGATGCACACGCCGACCCAACTGAAAGCAAAAGTCGTCACGCCGATGATGGCGCAGGCCAGGTATGCATTGACTTCCAGCAGCGTCAGGCTGAAACCGGCGGCCATGGCATCGATGCTGGTGGCGACGGCGAGCAGCAGCATGGTCTTGTGGGTGAGGGCTTCGATGTCCTCCTCGATCTCATCGCTCAATCCTTCATAGATCATCTTGCCGCCGATCAGTGCCAGCAGGCCGAAGGCGATCCAGTGCGAGTACGCCTCGACCCAGCCGAGTACGCCCTTGCCGCCCAGATAGCCGATGAAGGGCATCAGCGCCTGGAACGCGCCGAAATAGAGTCCGGCCTTGAGGCCCAGTCCTTTGGTGTTGCCTTTTGAGCCCAGGCCGATGGAGACGGCGAAGGCGTCCATGCTGAGGGCGATGGCCAATACGATGACTTCTAACATGATGTGCTGGAGGTTGAGGAGGTTGGAAAGAGGGTCAGGTTGGTTCTTCGGCGGATTCGAAGCTGATGCTGTCGGGGAGTGAGCCCGGGTGCAGGCGTTTCGCGCAGTATTTCATCAGCTCGTCTTCGGTTGTCGACAGATTGCGGTGCAATCTTACCAGAGCGTGCAGTCGCACCGTGCCCTGTGCGTCTTTTTCGCGCTGTACGCGCGCCTGCGAGATCGCCGGGTGTTCGTATAGCGCGTCTTCGATCTGGCGCGGGAAGATGCGCATCCCGTTGCGCAGTACCATGTTCTCCTTGCGCTCAATGATGGTGAAGAAGCCGTTCTCGTCCATGCTGGCGATGTCGCCGGTGGCGAGCCAGCCGGCGTGCAACACCTTTGCGGTCGCGGCGGTACTGCGTTCGCTGCCCCCCCCGTAACCGGCGAACACCTGCGGTCCGCGCACCCAAAGCTCACCCACTTGTTCCGCTTCCTGAGCGGCGCCGCTGTCCAGATCGACGATTTTCGCCTCGGTGTCGGGCAGGGGCAGGCCGACCACGCCGCTCTGGAGGCGTCCGGCCAGCGGCATGGCGATCACGGCAGGCGACGCTTCGGCGAGCCCGTAGGCTTCGACCAGTCGGCCGCGCGTGATCTTCTCGAACATCTCGCGTATCTCCAGCGGCAGCGGTGCGCCACCCACGGCGCAGACGCGGATGGAGGCCAGCCCGAACTTGCGCACGCCGGGTGTGTGCGCCAGTTGCTGGATGATGGGCGGGGTGGTGGGGAAGTAAGTCGGCTGCTGTTTTTTGATGGTTTTGAGCAGCAGCGGGATGTTGGTCTCCGGCATCAGGATCAGCGTCGCGCCCAGATACACGCCCAGATGCAGCAGGCCGGTGAGGCCGTAAGCCAGCGACAGCGGTTGCTGCGCGAGGAAGCGTTCCGCGCCGGGGCGCGATTCGGGCAGCCAGTGGCGCAGTTGCAGCGCATTCGAGGCCAGGTTGCGATGTGTGAGGGGGATGGGCAGCGAGGGGCCGCTGCGTGCGAACGAATACACGATGGCCGCCACGGCATCCACTGACAGGGTGATCTCGGGCGGCTGGTTGCGACCGCGCGCCAGTACATGCTGGAACTTGACGTAGCGGCGGTGCAACCTGCCGTAACGCGTGTCGCGTGCGAACCAGGGCAGCCAGTGGCCGTCCTGCAGGTTGTGCAGGAGTGCGAACCTGGTTTTCTCGCGCCAACCCATGTGATCCATGCGCGAGGCGAACACCACCCGGCGCAGGGTTGTGTTGCGTTCGTCGGTCTGCAGGTCGCTGCGCAGGCTCTGATAGCGGTCGGAAGAGGTGACTAGCATCACCGCTTTGGTGTCGGCGATGCGGCTGAAGAGTGTCTCCTTGTCGGTCGCGGCATCGGTCAGCACCGCCACGCCGCCCATCTTCAATATGCCGTAATAGGCAATGATCCAGTTCGGCGTGTTGGGCAGTGCCAGCATCACCGGTTCGCCGGGTTTGATGCGCAGCGCCAGCAGGCCGTGCGCGAAACGGTTGGCCAGACGGTCGATGCTGCGCCAATCCAGCTTGCCGCCGAAATACTCCACGGCAGGAGTTTTGGCGAAACGTCTGGCCGTGGCTTCCAGCAGGCGCGGCAGGGCGACCGTCGGCGGCTTGATGCGATAGGGCGTGCGCGTGTCGTAGAACTTGAGCCAGGGACGTTCCGCTTCCAGCGCCTTGAGGGCGGCACGGCGCTGGGTCTTCTTGCGCGTCCTGTTTTCCACCAGTTGCAGCGGGTCCATCTGCGCGTGCAGGAAGCGCTCGATACTGCGGTTCACCGCGTCGGGTCTTTCCACCATCACCTGGTGGGCCGATACCGGGATCACCACCTCTTCCACGTCCGGGATCAGTGTGGCGACCTCTTTATAGGAGGTCTGCGAGAACAGGATGTCGCGCTGGCCCAAGATCACCATGCTGGGAATCTTGATGTCGCGCAGATAGTCGGTGCCGTCCCAGACCGCCAGGCCGTTTTTGTTCTGCAGGTACACCACATGGGCGGGAGGATAGATGCGCGCCGCGTTGAATCCGACGTAAGGCAGCATGTTGCGGATGCGGGTCAGGATGGCGGGCGGGATCCTCAACACCATGCGTCCCGCCCAGCGCAGACGGAAACGGGCCGCCGACGAGATGATGACCACGGCGGAGACGCGTTCGGGATGCTTCTTCAGGAAATAGGAGGAAACCGCGCCGCCGAAGGAATGACAGACCAGAATGAAACGGGGCGGGACTTGCAGGACTTCCAGCGCGGCTTCGACGTCGTCGACCAGCTCCGGCACATCGTAGCGTGCGCCGTCGGCTTCGGTGGGGGCGTCGGTATAGCCGTGGCCGCGCATATCCAGTGCAATCACGCGGTAATCCGCCTGAAAATGCTCCAATTGGTGTTCCCAATAGGCCGCCCGTCCGCCAAAACCGTGGATGAATACCATTGTCTGCACGGCATCGCGCCCCCCGGTGTCGACCACGCTCATCTCCAGTGGTTTGTCGCCCGCCAGCCGGTCGGGGAGCTTGATGGTGTAGCGATGCAGGTCGACGTCGAATCTCATGGGGGCATTGTAGCCAATAACGTTACTCGGGCAATGAGCGATCATTTGGAATGCAACGCGTTGAAGTACATGCCCCATTCGGCTATAATGCTCGGCAATCCAAAAGCGGGATGAGCGCAACGTTCTTCCCGCTTCTTTATGTCCAGCTTGAAGGAGCACCCTGTGTCGCAAACCAAACCAGCCATCCTTGTTTTAGCCGATGGAACGGTATTTCGCGGCATTTCGATCGGGGCGGAGGGTAGCAGCGTCGGCGAAGTGGTCTTCAACACCTCCATGACCGGCTATCAGGAGATCCTTACCGACCCGTCCTATTGCAAACAGATCGTCACGCTGACTTACCCGCACATCGGCAATGTCGGCTGCAATCCCGAGGATGTGGAATCGCGCCAGGTGTTTGCCAGCGGCCTGATTATCCGGGACCTGTCAATGACGGTCAGCAACTTCCGCGCTACTCAATCTCTGCCTGAATACCTCAAGGCTAACAACGTGGTTGCAATTGCAGGCATCGATACGCGCAAGCTGACGCGCATCCTGCGAACCAAAGGCGCTCAGAACGGTTGTGTCGCCTCCGGCGACGATGTGGAAGCGGCACTGGCTGCAGCCCGTGGATTTGCCGGTTTGGCTGGTATGGATCTGGCGCAGGTGGTTACCTGCGACAAACCTTACGAATGGAAGCAGCGCGTTTGGGAGTTGGGCGAGGGCTATCGCGACAGCACCGGAGTGAAGTTTCATGTGGTGGCCTACGATTTTGGCGTGAAGCGCAACATCCTGCGCATGCTGGCTGAGCGCGGCTGCCGCATCACCGTGGTTCCGGCCAAGACTGGCGCTGCCGATGTATTGGCGTTAAAGCCGGATGGCGTGTTCCTGTCCAATGGCCCCGGCGATCCCGAGCCCTGCGATTACGCGATCGCGGCGGCGCAGAAATTCCTCGAAGTCGGTATTCCCCTGTATGGCATCTGTCTGGGGCACCAGATCATGGGGCTGGCCGTGGGTGCCAAGACCGTGAAGATGAAGTTTGGCCATCGCGGCGCGAACCATCCGGTGCAGGATACGCAGACCAAGCGCGTGATGATCACCAGCCAGAACCACGGTTTTGCCGTGGATTCCGCGACGCTGCCCAAGAATGCGCGCGTCACGCACATTTCGCTGTTCGACGGCACGCTGCAAGGTTTCGAGTTGACCGATAAACCCGCGTTCTGCTTCCAGGGGCACCCCGAGGCGAGTCCCGGTCCGCACGATGTGGACACACTGTTTGATCGCTTCATTGCGATGATGGGCAAGTAAATGGCAAAACGTACTGACATTAAGAGCATTCTGATCATCGGCGCCGGTCCCATCGTCATCGGGCAAGCGTGCGAGTTCGACTATTCCGGCGCACAGGCCTGCAAGGCGCTGCGCGAAGAAGGCTACCGAGTCATTCTGGTGAACTCGAATCCGGCCACCATCATGACCGACCCGAATATGGCGGATGCGACCTATATCGAGCCGATTACCTGGAAGATCGTCGAAAAGATCATCGCCAAGGAACGTCCGGATGCGATCCTGCCGACCATGGGCGGACAGACCGCGCTGAACTGCGCGCTGGATTTGGCCAAGCACGGCGTGCTGGAAAAATACAAAGTCGAAATGATCGGCGCCTCGCGCGACGCTATCGACATGGCGGAAGACCGCGAGAAATTCAAACAGGCGATGACACGCATCGGACTGGCCTCGGCACGCTCCACCATCGCGCACAGTATGGAAGAAGCGTTGCAGGTGCAACAGGCGCTGGGCTTCCCGACCATCATTCGCCCGTCCTTCACCATGGGTGGCAGCGGTGGCGGTATTGCCTACAACCGCGAAGAGTTCGTCGAGATCTGCGAGCGAGGCCTGGAAGCTTCGCCCACACGCGAGCTGCTGATCGAGGAATCGCTGCTCGGTTGGAAAGAATACGAGATGGAAGTCGTGCGCGACCGCAACGACAACTGCATCATCATCTGTTCCATCGAAAACCTGGATCCGATGGGCGTGCATACTGGCGACTCCATCACCGTCGCACCCGCACAGACGCTGACTGACAAGGAATACCAGATTCTGCGCGACGCCTCGCTGGCGGTGCTGCGCGAAATTGGCGTAGAGACGGGCGGTTCCAACGTGCAGTTCTCCATCAATCCGGTTGACGGGCGCATGGTGGTGATTGAAATGAATCCGCGCGTATCGCGTTCCTCGGCACTGGCTTCCAAGGCTACCGGTTTCCCCATTGCGAAGGTGGCGGCCAAGCTGGCCGTGGGTTACACGCTGGATGAACTCAAGAACGACATCACCGGCGGCGCGACTCCGGCTTCGTTCGAGCCGACCATCGACTACGTGGTGACCAAGATCCCGCGTTTCGCCTTCGAAAAATTCCCGCAAGCCAACGACCGCCTGACCACGCAGATGAAATCGGTGGGCGAGGTGATGGCGATCGGTCGCACTTTCCAGGAGTCGTTCCAGAAAGCCCTGCGTGGACTGGAAGTGGGCGTGCATGGGCTGGATACCAAATATACCGACCGCGAGGCCATCGTGTCGGAGATGGGCACACCCGGTCCGGACCGTATATGGGCGGTGGGTGATGCCTTCCGTCTCGGCATGAGCGTTGGCGAAGTATTCGACATCAGCAAGATCGATCCGTGGTTCCTGGTGCAGATCGAAGACATCATCCGTCAAGAGAAGACACTGACCGGCCACACGCTGGAAAGCCTGAGTGCGGATCATTTGCGCACATTGAAGCGCAGCGGTTTCGCCGATGCGCGCATTGCAGCCCTGCTGGGGATCGACGATGAATCGGTGCGCGCCTATCGGCATGCACTGGGTGTGCGTCCGGTGTTCAAGCGCGTGGACACCTGTGCCGCCGAGTTTTCCACCAACACCGCCTACATGTACTCGACCTACGAGGAAGAGTGCGAATCGCAGCCGACCGACAACAAGAAGATCATGGTGCTGGGCGGTGGACCGAACCGCATCGGCCAGGGCATCGAGTTCGACTATTGCTGCGTGCATGCGGCACTGGCAATGCGCGAGGACGGGTATGAGACCATTATGGTCAACTGCAACCCGGAGACTGTTTCCACCGACTACGACACTTCCGACCGGCTGTACTTCGAACCGCTGACGCTGGAAGACGTGCTTGAAGTGGTGGCTGTCGAAAAACCCATCGGCGTGATCGTGCAGTACGGCGGCCAAACCCCGCTCAAATTGGCACAAGGTCTGGCCAAGAACGGCGTGCCCATCATTGGCACTACGCCGGACATGATCGACATGGCCGAGGACCGCGCGCGCTTCCAGGCCATGCTGCGCGAACTGGGTTTGAAGCAACCGCCGAACCGTACCGCCAGCAACGTGGCCGATGCGGTCGCCGGGGCAGCCGAGATCGGTTATCCGCTGGTGATGCGCCCATCCAACGTACTGGGCGGACGTGCCATGGAGATCATCCATGCGCAATCCGACCTCGAGCGCTACATGCGCGATGCCGAGGAGATGTCCAAGACCTATCCCGAGCGTATGCCCATTCTGCTTGATCGCTTCCTGAATGACGCGATCGAAGTGGATGTTGACGCGGTGTCTGATGGCAAGCAAGTCATCATCGGCGGCATCATGGAACACATCGAGCAGGCGGGCGTGCATTCCGGCGACTCGGCTTGTTCGCTGCCGCCGTATTCGTTGTCGGTCAAACTTCAGGATGAACTGCGCCGCCAGACAGTCGCGATGGCAAAATCGCTGAATGTGGTCGGCCTGATGAACGTGCAGTTCGCCATCCAGGGCGAGACGGTCTATGTGCTGGAAGTGAATCCGCGCGCGTCGCGTACCGTGCCTTTTGTGTCGAAAGCGACCGGGGTGTCGCTGGCAAAGCTCGCCGCGCGCTGCATGGCCGGACAAACTTTGGCTTCGCAAGGCTTTACTAAAGAAGTCATTCCGCCGTATTACTCGGTCAAAGAAGCGGTGTTCCCGTTCATCAAGTTCCCGGGCGTGGATACCATCCTCGGACCGGAGATGAAGTCGACCGGCGAAGTGATGGGGGTGGGCGAGACTTTCGCCGAAGCCTTCGTCAAATCGCAGTTGGCCGCCAGCGTGAAATTGCCGAAGAGCGGCAAGGTGTTCATCAGTGTGCGCGAAGAGGATAAGACCGGAACGGTGGAAGTCGCCCGCGCCCTGAAGTTGCTGGGATTCACCATTCTCGCGACGCGCGGAACCGGCTCGACCATCGCTGCGGCGGGTATCGAAGTGACCATCGTGAACAAGGTCGCGGAAGGCCGTCCGCACATCGTGGATATGATCAAGAACGGCGATGTCAGTCTCATCGTGAACACGGTGGACAGCAGGCCGTCAGTGATGCGCGATTCCTATTCCATCCGTCATGCCGCGCTGCAGGGCCGTGTGACGTACTACACTACGCTTGCCGGTGCGCGTGCTGCTTGTCTGGGCATGCAACATCTGGCCGAGTTGCAAGTCTACGACGTGCAGTCACTGCACCGTCGCTTGGCAAAATAATTAAGGGGAAGGCTGTATGAGTAAAGTTCCATTGACTGTGAACGGCGCCGAGTTATTGCGCAGCGAGTTGCACCGCCTGAAGACGGTGGAAAGGCCTTCCGTCATTACCGCCATTTCAGAGGCGCGCGCGCAGGGCGACTTGTCCGAGAATGCCGAATACGAAGCGGCCAAGGAGCGCCAGTCATTTGTCGAGGGCCGAATCGTCGAGCTGGAGTTCAAGCTGGGTAGCGCACAGGTCATCGACCCCAAGACGCTGAATGCGGACGGGCGTTGCGTGTTCGGTTCCACCGTGGCGCTGGAAGATACAAACAACGGCGATGTGGTGACCTATCAGATCGTGGGCGAAGACGAAGCCGACATCAAACACCGCAAGATTTCCATCAAATCACCCATCGCGCGCGCGCTGATAGGCAAGGTGGTGGGGGACATCGCTGAGGTGCAGGCGCCGGGCGGGGTGCGCGAATACGAGGTGGTGGAAGTTCAGTACATCTAGGATTTTGCTGGGTGGACGGATACTTCGAGTTTTGCCCACCCTGCCAGTTCGTTATTTGCCCGGTCCCTTGCTGCCAATCTGTTTCTTGGTGAGAGACTTGCCGGAGCGGCGCTTGGGGGCTTTGGCGATCGGGATTGCCAGCGGACGGTACACGATCAGAATCTTGCCGATGTGCTGTACCGGGCCGGCATTCAATACTTCGCATATTTCCTGCAACATGGTTTCGCGCGCTTTCCTGTCGTCGTTCATGACGCGGATCTTCAGCAAGTCATGGCTTTTCAGGCTGCGTTCGATCTCATCCAGAACAGCGGGTGTCAGCCCTGCATTGCCGATGATAACGACGGGATTGAGCGGGTGAGCGCGTGCTTTGAGGTCGCGGCGCTGTGCTACTGAGAGATTCAACATATTAATCCTTGATTTAAGGCGCGGATTCTATCAGGTTACAGCTAAAATCGCTGTGCCCAAACACTTTGCCCCCCGTTTCGCCCGACTATTTTTGCTTGAACCGGAACACGATGAAAGCTTCTAAAACCAGTAAACAGTGGATGCGCGAGCATGTGAATGACCCATATGTGCAGCGTGCCCAGAAGGATGGCTATCGCTCGCGTGCCGCATACAAGCTGCTGGAGATCGACGAGCGGGACCATTTGATCAAGCCCGGAATGGTGGTGGTGGACCTAGGGGCAACGCCCGGCGGCTGGTGTCAGGTGGTGGTAAGCAAACTGGGCGAACATGGACGCATCATCGCGCTGGACTTGTTGCCGTTGAATCCGCTGCCGCGCGTGGAGTTCATTCAGGGCGATTTTCGCGAAGACAGCGTGCTGGCGCAACTTGAAGAAAAGCTCGATGGACGCCAGATCGGCCTTGTAATTTCGGATATGGCCCCCAATATCAGCGGCGTGGGTTCTGCAGATCAGGCACGCTCGATGTATCTGGCGGAACTGGCTCTGGACTTTGCGGTCAAGCACTTGGCACCCGGCGGTTCATTTCTGGTCAAGATATTCCAGGGGGTGGGTTTCGAGGAATACCTGAAATTGGCCCGTAGCCATTTTGAAAAAGTGGTTACGCGCAAGCCGAAAGCCTCGCGCGACCGCAGTAGCGAACAGTATCTGGTGGGGCTCGGCAAGCTTGAGTAATCGCTTGGGACAGTGTCTAATTCAACTTCGTATTACGGCTCATTAAGGAGCGTGTGTGAATAATCTTTTCAAGAGTGTCGGAATCTGGCTGGTTGTGGCGTTGGTGCTGATGACCGTGTTCAACCAATTCAACGCGCGCCAGCAATCGTCGTCGCAGGGGCCATTGGACTACTCGCAATTCCTCGAAGAGGTGAAATCCGGTCATATCGAAAAGGTGACCATCGAGGGGCGCACCCTGAAGGCGGTCACAACCGACGGCAAACGTGTAACGACTTATGCGCCCAGCGACATCTGGCTGGTCTCCGACCTGCTGAAGAACGGTGTGAAGATCGAGGCCAAACCGGAAGAAGAACAATCCTTCCTGATGAGCATCTTCGTATCCTGGTTCCCCATGCTGCTGCTGATCGGCGTGTGGATATTCTTCATGCGCCAGATGCAGGGCGGCAAGGGCGGCGGCGCGTTTTCGTTCGGCAAGAGCAAGGCGCGCATGCTGGATGACGCCAAGGAACGCGTGACGTTCGCCGACGTGGCGGGTTGCGACGAAGCCAAGGAAGAAGTCTCCGAGCTGGTCGATTTTCTGCGCGATCCCACCAAATTCCAGAATCTGGGCGGACGTATCCCGCGCGGCGTGCTGATGGTGGGTAGTCCCGGTACCGGTAAGACGCTGCTGGCCAAGGCTATCGCGGGCGAAGCAAAAGTGCCGTTCTTCTCCATTTCCGGTTCCGATTTCGTCGAGATGTTCGTCGGTGTCGGTGCCGCGCGTGTGCGCGACATGTTCGAACAGGCCAAAAAACAATCTCCGTGCATTGTGTTTATCGACGAAATCGACGCAGTCGGCCGCCAGCGCGGCGCCGGTCTGGGCGGCGGTAACGACGAACGCGAGCAGACACTAAATGCGTTGCTGGTGGAGATGGACGGATTCGAGGGTGCCTCCGGCGTGATCGTGATCGCCGCCACCAACCGTCCCGACGTGCTTGATCCCGCGTTGTTGCGCCCGGGCCGTTTCGACCGCCAAGTCGTTGTTCCGCTGCCGGATATTCGCGGCCGCGAACAGATTCTCATGGTGCACATGCGCAAGGTGCCGGTGGCTCCGGATGTGAAGGCCGATATCCTGGCGCGCGGTACACCCGGTATGTCGGGTGCCGATCTGGCCAATCTGGTGAACGAAGCAGCCCTGTTCGCGGCACGCCGCGGCAAGCGCTTCGTCGAGATGGACGACTTCGAGTCAGCCAAGGACAAAATCATGATGGGCGCTGAGCGCAAGTCCATGATCATGCCGGAAGAAGAACGCAAGAACACGGCATACCACGAGTCGGGCCACGCGCTGGTGGCGAAGTTGATGCCCAAGACAGATCCGGTGCACAAGGTCACCATCATTCCGCGCGGCCGCGCGTTGGGACTGACCATGCAGCTGCCGTCGGAAGATCGCTACAGCATGGACAAGATTCGCATCCTGTCCACTATCGCCGTGCTGTTCGGTGGCCGTATCGCGGAAGAGATTTTCATGCAACAGATGACCACCGGTGCTTCCAATGACTTCGAGCGTGCCACCGACATGACACGCAAGATGGTGACGCAATGGGGTATGTCAGATGCGTTGGGCCCCATGGTGTATGCCGAAAACGAGGGCGAGGTATTCCTCGGTCGTTCGGTGACTTCGCACAAGAACATTTCCGAAGCAACCATGCAAAAAGTGGATAACGAGATCCGTCGCATCATCGACCAGCAATATGCGCTGGCGCGCAGCCTGATCGAGGCGAACCGCGACAAGATCGAAGCCATGACCAAAGCGCTGCTGGAATGGGAAACCATCGACGCCGACCAGATCAATGACATCATGGCGGGCAATCCGCCGCGCCCGCCCAAACCTGCCCCGAGCAGCAAGACTCCGGAACCTCCGAAGGATGCGGCTCCAACGGCAACAGTGACCGATCAGCCAGCAGAAGGCGTTTAATCTGAACTTAATCAATTGCACGGGGGCTCTGCCCCCGTTTTCTTATGTGGCAATGCGGTAAATTCCAGTTCGAACTAGCCCGTCCTCTCGTGATGGGCATCGTCAATGTCACCCCGGATTCTTTCTCAGATGGCGGGCATCACACCTCCACCGCGGCTGCGATCGCCCATGCGGTGCAACTGATTGAGGACGGTGCGGATATCCTCGATATCGGCGGCGAGTCCACGCGCCCGGGCGCGGCAGAGGTGAGCGAGCAGGAAGAGCTGGATCGCGTACTGCCGGTGATCGAAGGCCTGCGCGGGATTTCCGCCCCCATCTCTGTCGACACCTGGAAGCCGGAAGTGATGCGTGCCGCAATCGCGGCAGGTGCAAGCATGGTCAACGATGTGAACTCCCTCCAAGAGTCGGGTGCGCTGGAAATCGTCGCCGGGACGGGTGCGGCGGTATGCCTGATGCACAAGCAGGGCGTGCCGCAAACCATGCAACAGCAACCGCAATATCAGGATGTTATTGCCGAGGTGAGCGCGTTCCTGCGTCAGCGCATGGCCGCTGCAGAAGCGGCGGGCATCACGCGCGACCGCGTCGTACTCGATCCGGGCTTTGGTTTTGGCAAGACGCTGGCGCATAATCTGGCCCTGCTGCGCCAACTGGAGACTTTTTGTGCTTTGGGAGTGCCGGTCTTGGCCGGACTGTCGCGAAAATCCATGCTGGGTGCGATCACGGGGCGGGATGTGAACGAGCGTATGGTGGCCAGTGTGGCGGCGGCTTTGCTGGCAGTGCAACGCGGAGCGGCTATCGTGCGAGTGCATGATGTACGTGAAACAGTGGATGCTTTGAAAATCTGGAATGCGGTAAACGGGAGCGAAAGATGAGCAGAAAATACTTCGGTACTGATGGTGTGCGCGGACGTGTGGGGGTGCATCCCATTACGCCGCAATTTGTGATGAATCTGGGATACGCCGCAGGCAAAGTGCTGGCCAAAAGCGAGCACTCGCAAGATGAGCGTCCCGGTGTGCTGATCGGCAAGGACACGCGCATCTCCGGCTACATGCTGGAATCGGCGCTGGAAGCGGGTCTCATCGCGGCCGGTATCGATGTCTATCTCGCCGGCCCGATCCCGACCCCGGCCGTGGCCTATCTGACGCGGGCTTTGCGTTTGCAGGCGGGTGTGGTCATCTCTGCTTCGCACAACCCGTTCGAGGACAACGGCATCAAGTTCTTCTCCGGCAGCGGCATGAAATTGCCGGATGCGGTGGAGACTGCCATCGAGGCCGAACTGGATAACCCGATGCAGACCAACCCCTCGGACAGTCTGGGTAAGGCCAAGCGCATCGACGATGCTGTCGGTCGTTATATCGAATTCTGCAAGAGCACCTTCCCCGCGGACATGAACCTGCGCGGCATGAAGATCGTGGTGGATACCGCCCACGGTGCGGCCTACCACATCGCGCGCAACGTCTTCCACGAGCTCGGTGCGGACGTGGTGGCCATCGGGGCGCATCCCGACGGCAAGAACATCAATGCCGGTTACGGTGCAACTGCACCGGCCAACCTGCGCAAGGCCGTGGTGGAGTTCAAGGCGGACCTCGGCATCGCCCTGGACGGCGATGGCGACCGCCTGATCATGGCGGATGCCGAGGGCAAACTCTACGATGGCGACCAGTTGCTCTATATCGTTGCCAAGCACCGTCAGGGATTGGGCACGATGCACGGCGGCGTGGTCGGCACACTGATGACCAACCTTGCCTTTGAACACGCCATGCAGAAGCTGGGTATTCCGTTTGCACGCGCCAAAGTGGGCGACCGCTACGTGATGGAAGTGCTGCAGGAAAAGAAATGGCAACTCGGCGGCGAGAACTCCGGCCACATCATCTGCCTGGACAAACACAGCACCGGCGACGGCATCGTCTCCGCACTGCAAGTGTTGTGCGCCTTGCGCATGAAGCAGCAGACCTTGGCGCAGGCGGCAGGCGACCTGCACATGTATCCACAAGTGCTCATCAATGTGAAGGTCACGGGCAAGGCGGCCGAGTTGCTGGAAAAACCGGCAGTCAAGGCGGCAGTGCTGGAAGTTGAGCGAGCGTTGAATGGCAAAGGGCGGGTGTTGTTGCGTCCATCCGGGACCGAACCTTTGCTCAGGGTGATGGTGGAAGGCGAGGACGGGACATTGGTCAAGCAGTCGGCGGAGCGGATTGCGGTGGTGGTTAAGGAAGTGGCGGGCTAAATTGAATTATCTGCCGAGCTATATGCCCGGCAGATAGCTCGATGGTTATCTCAATAGACGGATTAAGGCCGTGTTTGAATATTAAATTCAAATAAACATAAAGTTACAACTCAGCCTCCCATTTTCACCATTCTGTAATATTTGTGTCACATTACAAGTCTAATATCTTCCCATCACCAGATGTCGTGATACCGCTTTAACTGTAAGCCCATTCACTATCGAGGAAAGAACATGACTAATTTTAAATTGAAGGCAATTGCCGCATCTGCCCTGCTGGGCGGGATGCTGGTTGCGTCTCACTCTGTATTGGCAGCAACTCCCACCGTTACCGTGGATGGTTCGAGCACGGTTTATCCGATCACCGAGGCGGTAGCTGAAGATTTCCAGAAGTCCAAGAAGAACAAGATCCAGGTGACGGTCGGTATCTCCGGCACGGGCGGCGGTTTCAAGAAGTTCTGCCGTGGCGAGACCGATGTTTCCGATGCTTCGCGTCCCATCCTGAAAGCAGAGATGAAAATCTGTGCTGATAATGGCATCAAGTACATCGAATTGCCGGTTGCTTTCGATGCGATGACTGTTGTGATCAACCCCAAGAATACTTGGGCCGAGAAGATGACCGTGGCTGAGTTGAAAATGATGTGGGAGCCGGCTGCACAGGGCAAGATCACGCGCTGGAACCAGATCAATCCGGCCTGGCCTGATGCACCGTTGAAGCTGTTCGGCCCGGGCGCTGACTCCGGTACGTTCGACTATTTCACCGAAGCCATCGTTGGCAAAGCCAAATCCAGTCGCGGCGACTTTACCGCTTCCGAGGATGACAACGTGCTGGTGCAGGGTGTGGCACGCGACGAAAATGCGCTGGGCTACTTCGGTTATGCTTACTACGCTGAAAATACAGGAAAAATGAAGGCTGTCGCCATCATCGAAAAAGACGGCAAGCCGGCTGTATTGCCTTCTGTCGAGACTGTGATGCAGGGTACTTACCAACCCTTGGCTCGTCCCTTGTTTATCTATGTGAGCAGCAAGGGGGTTGAAAAGGCTGAAGTGCGCGAATTCGTTGAGTACTACATCAAGAATGCTGCGGCATTGAGCAAAGAGGTCGGCTACGTTCCCCTGGGTGTAGCAGATTACAATCTGGCAACGAAAAACTTCAATGATCGCAAGATGGGAACAGGTTTTGGTGGTGTTCCTGAAGTGGGTGTAGAGATGAAAGATTTGCTGACACGCGAAGGCAAGCACTAATCGGTTACTGGATGTTGACGGGAAATGCGGGGTGTGGTTTACCCCGCATTTTTTGCGGCTATTTTTTGGGGTCGGCTTAACTGTTTCGTCATCATCCTGTCATATTTCAACGTTAGGATCAACGTTAGGATGAAGTACGGTTAGTTAAACCCGCAAATCAATTACTTTAGGAGAATCAAATGTCTTTGTTGAAAATGACCGCTGTAACGACGATTGCGCTGTTGGCGGCCGGATGTGCAACTGATCACGGCAAGTCCGTGGCTGAAACGACGCCTGAGACTTTTGTGGCTTATGCCTGCGATAATAGCAAATCGTTCTCTGCACGTTTTAGTCCCGAAACATCGACAGTTCGCGTGCGCACCCAAGATGGTTCGTCCGAGTTGAGCAAGGGCGACCGTGGTCTGTATCGAGATGAGGCTGGCACATGGGTCATGACTTTGGGGGCTGCAAATAGCACCGAGTTGGTATTCAAAGGTAAAGCACTTTACACAAAGTGCAGTGCAAAAAGCTGATTTGTGGCTCTTAACGAGAAGGAATGCTGCCGGTCAGGTGGCATTTCTTTTTGATTGCGTGGGTGTATTCGGCGAATTGTTACAAGTGGTTGGTCCACTGTAATAATCACCTGTTAAAATGGCAACTTGAAATCAATAACTGGCTAATCTTCAGTATGGAATCTCCAATCGTAAGCAACCGGTTCGCCCGGAACCCGTGGGTGCACCGGCGTGAAAGAGTGATCGAAGCCATCATGTTTTTGGCGGCTTTCTCGGCTGTGGCGATCACACTGGCGATCGTTGCCATTTTGTTCTACGAATCCTTGTCGTTTTTCGATCATGTTTCAATTTTCGAATTTCTGACCAGTACCCAATGGTCGCCGCTGTTTGAAAACCCGCAATACGGCATTTTGCCGCTGGTGACCGGCACGCTGGTGACTTCGGCTGTCGCGTTGCTGGTGGCGGTGCCTATTGGCAGCATCATTGCTATCTATCTTTCGGAGTTCGCGCCGCACAAAGTGCGCGAGGTGGTCAAGCCGTTCCTGGAATTGCTGGCCAGTGTGCCCACCGTGGTGTTCGGCTATTTTGCGCTTTTGGTGGTGACACCTTTGTTGCAACACATCATGCCTGAGCTGCCCGGATTCAATATGTTGAGCCCGGGCATCGTGATCGGCATCATGATCATTCCGTATATCGCCTCCCTGTCGGAAGACGCGATGCGTGCGGTGCCGATGGCGATGCGCGAGGGTTCTTATGCAATGGGCGCGACACGCTTCCAAACAGCTATTCGCGTTATTTCTCCTGCCGCTATTTCCGGCATCATTGCAGCCTACATCCTGGCGATGTCGCGAGCCATTGGGGAAACCATGGTGGTTGCCATCGCGGCGGGCCAACAGCCGAACTTCACGTTCGATCCGACACAGGCGGCGGCCACGATCACGGCCTATATCGTTCAGGTTGCCATGGGCGACTTGCCGCACGGTTCGATCGGCTATCAGAGTATCTTCGCTGTCGGACTGGTGTTGTTTCTGATGACTTTGCTGTTCAACATTCTCGGCCATATGGTGCGCCAACGCTTCCGCGAGGTTTATTGAGATGGAAGACCAAAAAGATATCAAGCGCCTGCGTACGCTAATCAAACGCCTGAAGTTCAACGACTATGTGTTTTCGCTGGTTGGCCTGATCTGCATGATGGTGGCGGTGATGACATTGCTGGGTCTGTTTACCGATCTGTTGATGGACGGCATGGCACGCCTGAATTACGACTTTTTCACCTCCTTCCCGTCGCGACGCGCGGCGCAGGCCGGCATCCTCTCCGCCTGGGTGGGTTCTGTGCTGGTGTTGTCGGTGACTGCGTTCGTCGCCGTTCCGATGGGGGTGGCTGCCGCTGTCTATCTGGAAGAATATGCTCCCAAGAACCTGCTGACCGCGATTATCGAGATCAACGTCAGCAATTTGGCGGGTGTGCCGTCCATCATTTACGGCTTGCTGGCGCTGGGATTGTTCGTCTATCAATTCAATCTGGGGCAGAGCATCCTGACCGCCGGGCTGACTTTGGCGCTGCTGATCTTGCCTATCGTCATCGTGGCTACGCGAGAGTCGTTGCGTACCATTCCGCGCGAGATCCGCGAGGCGGCCTATGCGCTGGGTGCAACGCGCTGGCAGGTGGTGTCCGATCACGTCATTCCCTACTCCAAGGGGGGGATTTTGACCGGGGTAATCATCGGCATGGCCCGTGCGATCGGCGAGACCGCCCCCATCATCACCATCGGCGCATTGACCTTTATTGCGTTCCTGCCGCCAGTACCGTTCTCGGGTGATCCCGGGGAGGTACCTGCGGGCATGTTCGACTGGCTGTTCTCGCCGTTCACGGTGTTGCCCATCCAGATGTTCAACTGGACATCGCGACCCGAGGCGGCATTCCTTGTTAACGCCGCTGCAACAGGTGTGGTGATCATCGTCATGACGCTGGCCATGAATGCGCTGGCGATTTACCTGCGTTACAAGATTCGTAAAAATATCAAATGGTAGGAGTTAGGAGTGAGAGTCATGGAACTATCTGAAGCACAAATGAAAGCTGCCGTTCCGCTCAAGGCCGAGGTAAAGGAGCTGAATTTCTATTATGGAAAAGTTCAGGCGCTGAAATCCATCAACATGCCGATCGCAGAAAAACAGGTGACAGCGCTGATTGGCCCGTCCGGTTGCGGTAAATCGACGTTCTTGCGTTGCTTCAACCGTATGCATGACCTGTATCCGAACAATCGCTACGAAGGCGAGATCATGCTGCACCCGGATAATACAAATATCATTTCGCGCCAGGTAGATCCGATGGAGGTGCGCATGCGGATCAGTATGGTGTTCCAGAAGCCCAATCCCTTCCCCAAGTCGATCTATGAAAATGTCGCCTACGGTTTGCGCGTACGCGGCATGAGCAATAAGCGCGACCTGGATGCCAAAGTGGAAGAGGCTTTGCGCGGCGCTGCTTTATGGAACGAAGTTAAAGACCGCTTGAAGGATCTGGCTTTCAACCTGTCGGGCGGACAGCAGCAGCGTCTGTGTATCGCCCGCGCGCTGGCTATCGATCCCGAGCTGGTGCTGTTTGACGAGCCCACCTCGGCTCTGGACCCGATCGCCACGGCCAGCATCGAAGAACTGGTCACGGAATTGAAAGAGAAAGTCACTATCCTCATCGTGACGCACAACATGCAGCAGGCAGCTCGGGTCTCCGATTACACCGCGTATATGTATCTCGGCAATCTGATCGAATTTGGTGACACCACCAGCGTGTTCACCAACCCAAAGCGAAAAGAGACCGAGGATTACATTACCGGACGTTTCGGTTGATTTCACGACTTGCCGGATGCCACCGGGTATTGCCGGGCTGAAATGAAAAAAGCGGGGGGCGCAATGCGCCCCCCTGCTTTTTTATGCTTCAAATGCCGGGTTTATTTCCACAGTGGTACACCGCCAGCGCCCTTGATTTCCGACCTCCAGAAATCGCGTACCACCGACTGGACGCTGGCAGGCAGGGGCACGTAATTCAGTTCGCTTCCGATCTTGTCGCCATTGATGAATACCCAGTCGAAAAATTTCAGCACTTCCTTGGCATTTTCCGGTTTGGCGGGTGATTTTTGCATTAGCGCATAGGTGACGCCAGTGATGGGCCAACTATCCTTGCCCGGTTCGTTGGTGACTGTCACAAAAAATCCATTGTTCTTGTCCCACTTTGCATTGGCAGTGGCGGCCTTAAAAGCAGCGGTTTCCGGTTTGACGAATTGTCCGTTGCGGTTCTTCATCTGGGTATAAACCAGATTGTTTTGAAATGCAAAGGCGTATTCCACGTAACCGATGGCGTATTTGATCCGGTGCACGTAGGAGGCGATCCCCTCATTGCCTTTTCCTCCCGTGCCAACCGGCCAGCGGGGGTTTGTTCCTTTTCCGGGATCGCGAGCCCAGTCAGGGCTGATTTGTGCGAGATAACCGGTAAATATATTGGACGTGCCCGAAGCGTCTGAGCGATACAACACTTTAATCATTTCGTCAGGAAGGGCCAACTCGGCGTTGTCAGCTGCGATGCGTCGATCATTCCATTTCTTTATTTTGCCGAGGTAGATGTCGGCCAGTATCTCGCCATCCAACTTCAATTGACCGGGAGCGACACCGGGGATGTTGATCACCGGTACTACCCCGCCGATTATGACCGGAAACTGGATCAATCCGGCAAGATCAAGCTCTGTCGGACTCAATGGAGCATCAGTGGCCCCGAAGTCCACAGTGCTGGACTGAATTTGCTGGAAGCCGTTACCCGAGCCAATAGCCTGGTAATTCATTCCCATGCCGGTCTGTGTCTTGTAAGACTCCGCCCATTTTGCGAAGATGGGTTGGGGGAAGGTCGCTCCCGCACCGGAAATGTCCCCCGCGAAGACGACACCGCTTGCCAGCATCAGTGCAGCCAAGCAAAGGCCGGTTGTTTGTTGATTCAATTTGCTCATTCCATATTCTCCCTGGCGATAATTATTCCCGCTTGTCAGCGAGGCGCATCTTAAGTGCGGTCAATACCGTTTAATTATCACACAATGTGACTTTTCGCGTGGCCATGACAGCGTCGGAATTGCATCGTGCATATCCCGAACTACCGGACGTCGGGAATGGCGGATTGACCATTTATGCATTCATCGGTACTATCGCCGCCTTCGGACTAAGGCGAAAGTAAATACCGATGCGTCGCAAACTTGTGGTTGGAAACTGGAAAATGCATGGCTCGCTGGCCCAGAACTCAGCACTGGTATCGGCCATTAAGAGCGGGGCGGCATTGTTGTCCCATGTGGATATCGCTGTTTGCGCCCCTTTCCCTTATCTGGCACAACTCAAGCAGGAATTGTCGGCAACCGCGGTGAAGTGGGGTGCGCAGGACGTTCACCAGCTTGAAAAGGGCGCTTTCACCGGCGAAGTCTCGGCGCCCATGCTTGCCGACTTTGGATGTACCTATGCAATTGTTGGACATTCCGAACGCCGCAGTATCTACGGTGAAAGCAGCCAACTGGTGGCGGAGAAGTTTGCAGCGGCGCAACAGGCGGGGCTGATTCCCCTACTATGTGTGGGTGAAACATTGGATCAGCGCGAGAGCGGCACAACGGAAGCCGTCGTGGCTGATCAATTGGATGCAGTGATCGCATTGGTTGGGGTACAGGCTTTGCGCAAAGCGGTCGTGGCATACGAACCTGTATGGGCGATCGGTACGGGCAAGACGGCAACATCGGCGCAGGCCCAGTCGGTACATGAATTCATTCGCAAGCGAGTGGCAGGGCATGATGTCCAAGTCGCGCAAGGATTGGTTATTTTGTACGGTGGTAGCGTCAAGGCCGCGAATGCGCCTGAATTGTTTGCAATGCCGGATATTGATGGCGGGTTGATCGGTGGCGCGGCACTGGTTGCCGAAGAGTTTTTGGGGATCTGCCGGGCAGGTCAGTAACAAGATGATTGATACGTTTCGGAGTAGTCTGTGGAAAATATAGTTTGGGTAGTGCATGTAATAACCGCGGTGGTGCTCATCGGTCTGGTTTTGATTCAGCATGGCAAGGGTGCCGATATGGGAGCCGCTTTCGGTTCCGGTTCCGCCGGCAGCCTGTTTGGTTCCAGCGGTTCGGCTAACTTTCTGAGCCGCAGCACCGCTGTGGCTGCGACGATATTTTTTATTACCAGCCTCTCTTTGACATATATATATTCACGTCCGGCCAAAGAGCAGAGTGTGCTGGACAAGGTGGATGTGCAAACGTTGCAGCAGCAGGCTGCGCCTGCTCCGGCAGCAGCTGAAACCAGCGACTCCAAGTCGCAACAAATACCAAAATAATTAGAAACAAGCGGAGTTGGCGGAATTGGTAGACGCGCAGCCTTGAGGTGGCTGTGTCCGAAAGGACGTGTGGGTTCGAGTCCCATGCCCCGCACCACATCGAACGAACCGGGGCATATTTAGCCCAAGGTCAAAAAAACTAGAGTATCACTTTGTGCTCGGCTATTATGTCGTGCCTACAGAGAAGGGGGAGCTCAAGAAATGTTGGAAAACTATTTTCCGGTTTTGTTGTTCATTGGCATCGCGCTGGTGATTGGCGTTCTGCCATTGGCGCTGGGCAAGTTGATCGGCCCGCATCGCCCTGACGCAAAGAAACTTTCTCCGTACGAATGCGGATTCGAGGCGTTCGAAGACGCGCGCATGAAATTCGACGTTCGTTTCTATCTTGTCGCCATCCTGTTCATTCTTTTCGATCTTGAGATTGCATTCCTCTTTCCCTGGGCGGTCGTTCTCAAAGAAATCGGCACCTTCGGTTTTGTTTCCATGATGATCTTCCTGGCCATCCTCGTGGTTGGCTTTGTCTACGAATGGATGAAAGGAGCCCTGGAATGGGAATAGAGGGAATTCTGAACAAGGGCTTTGTCACAACCTCTGCAGATACAGTCATCAATTATGTGCGTACCGGTTCGCTGTGGCCGATGACCTTTGGACTCGCCTGTTGCGCGGTCGAAATGATGCATGCCGTGGCTCCCCGTTACGACCTGTCGCGTTTTGGGGCGGAAGTTTTTCGTCCGAGCCCGAGACAATCCGACCTGATGATCGTGGCCGGTACGCTGTGCAACAAGATGGCTCCGGCTCTTCGCAAGGTCTATGACCAGATGGCCGAGCCGCGCTTCGTGATTTCCATGGGGTCCTGTGCCAACGGCGGCGGTTATTACCACTATTCCTATTCTGTAGTTCGCGGGTGCGATCGCATCGTGCCGGTGGATATCTACGTGCCCGGTTGCCCCCCGACTGCCGAGGCGCTGCTCTACGGCATCATACAGTTGCAAAACAAGATCAAACGAACCAACACTATTGCGCGCTAGGATGATATGGCTACCGACCTGAACATACTGTCCTCTAATTTGAACGAAGCATTTTCAGGCAAAGTAGCCAGTCTGGAAGAGCGTCTGGGTGAAGTCACCATGGTGGTGAAAGCGACCGATATGCTCGGTGTCTTCACCCGCTTGCGCGACGATGCCGACCTGCGTTTTGAAGAGTTGATCGATGTATGCGGCATAGACTATTCAGCCTACGGCAGCGAACTCTGCGAGGATGGCAAGTACCTGCCCGATGCGCCGCGCGAAGGTTCACGTTTTGCCGCTGTTTACCACCTGCTCTCGATCACCCATAACGTGCGTCTGCGCGTGCGGGTTTTCGCGGACGATGACGAGGTGCCCGTTCTTAACTCGGTGACGGGTATCTGGCCTTCCGCCAATTGGTATGAGCGCGAGGCTTTTGATCTTTACGGCATCATTTTTGTCGGTCACCCCGATCTGCGCCGCATCCTCACCGACTATGGTTTTGTCGGAAACCCGTTCCGCAAGGATTTTCCGCTCTCCGGCACGGTTGAGATGCGTTACGACGCGGCACAGCAGCGCGTGGTGTACGAACCGGTGACAGTTGAGCCGCGCGAGATCACGCCGCGCACGATGCGCGAAGAGAATTACGGTCGTTCCTAACCGGATAAAGAAGGCAACGTTATGGCGGAAATAAAAAATTACACCATGAACTTCGGCCCGCAGCACCCTGCTGCGCACGGCGTGTTGCGTCTGGTGCTGGAATTGGACGGCGAAGTGGTCGAACGTGCCGACCCGCACATCGGGCTGCTGCACCGTGCAACGGAGAAGCTGGCCGAGCACAAGACCTACCTGCAAACAGTTCCTTACATGGATCGTTTGGACTACGTGTCCATGATGATGAACGAGCATGCCTATGTGATGGCGATCGAGAGGCTGGCGGGTATCGAAGTTCCGGTGCGCGCACAATACATTCGTGTCATGTTCGACGAAATCACCCGAGTCCTGAACCATCTGCTGTGGCTGGGCGCTTCCGCACTTGACGTTGGCGCGATGTCGCCGATGTTTTACACGTTCCGCGAGCGCGAGGCGTTGATGGATGCTTACGAGGCGGTTTCCGGCGCCCGCATGCATGCGGCCTATTATCGTCCGGGCGGGGTATACCGCGATCTGCCGGATGCCATGCCGCAATATCAGGCGAGCAAGATCCACAATGCGGCCGCCGTGAAGATACTGAACGAGAATCGTCAGGGCTCCCTGCTGGACTATTTGGATGACTTCGCTACTCGCTTCCCCGGCTACATTGACGAATACGAGACGTTGTTGACCGACAACCGTATCTTCAAGCAGCGCACGGTGGGCATTGGTGTCGTGTCTCCGGAACGCGCAATGGCGCTGGGTTTTACCGGCCCCATGCTGCGTGGTTCGGGTGTCGTGTGGGATCTGCGAAAAAAACAGCCATACGAAGTTTATGATCGCATCGATTTCGATATCCCGGTGGGTGTCGAAGGTGACTGCTACGACCGTTATCTGGTGCGCGTGGAAGAGATGCGCCAGTCGAACCGCATCATCAAGCAATGCGTAGACTGGTTGCGAGTAAATCCGGGACCGGTCATGACGGATGACCTGAAGTATGGCCCGCCGAAGCGTGAATCCATGAAACAGAACATGGAAGAGTTGATCCATCACTTCAAGCTGTTCACAGAGGGTTTCCATGTGCCTGCAGGTGAAGCCTATGCTGCTGTCGAACACGCCAAGGGTGAGTTCGGCATTTATCTGGTGTCGGATGGCGCCAACAAGCCTTACCGCATGAAGATTCGCGCTCCCGGTTTTTCGCATTTGTCCAGTCTGGACGAGATGGCGCGTGGACATATGATCGCTGACGTGGTGGCGATCATCGGTACGCAGGACATCGTTTTCGGGGAGATTGACCGCTGATGCTATCCCAACAGATTACGACGCTCATCGACAAAGAGCTCAAGAAATACCCTGCCGACCAGCGCCAATCTGCCGTGATGGCAGCATTGCGTTTCGTGCAGGACGAAAAAGGCTGGGTCGCACCCGAAGACATGACGGATGTCGCCGACTATCTGGGCATGCCGCAGATGGCGGTGTATGAAGTGGCGAGCTTCTACCATATGTATAACCTGAAGCCGATGGGCAAGTACACGCTGACTGTGTGTACCAACCTGTCTTGCCAGCTTTGCGGTTCCGGCGACACGCTGGCGCATATCAACAAGCGCCTCGGCATCGGTCTCGGCGAAGTTACTGCGGACGGCAAGTATGGTCTGCGCGAAGGTGAGTGCATGGGCGCTTGTATCGATGCACCGCTGCTCACCATCAACAACAAGAGAATGTGCGGTCGACTGACCGGCGAAAAAATAGACCAGATCCTGGCAGAACTGGATAAGCAATGAGCGCGCCCATCATCCTCACTACACTGCAGTTCGACCAGCCGTGGACGCTGGAAAACTACCTCAAGGTCGGCGGTTATCAGGCATTGCGCAAAATATTGTCCGAGAAGACGTCGCCGGAAGCCATCATCGCCGAAGTAAAGGCGTCTGGTTTGCGCGGCCGCGGCGGCGCAGGCTTCCCGACCGGCTTTAAGTGGAGCTTCATGCCGCGCACTTTCGAGGGACCAAAATACCTGGTATGCAACTCGGACGAAGGCGAGCCGGGTACCTGCAAAGACCGTGACATCCTGCGCTATAACCCGCACCAGCTGATCGAGGGCATGGCCATCGGTGCCTACTGCATGGGCGTGAAGACCGGCTATAACTATCTGCACGGCGAGATATTCGAAGCTTACGAGCGTATGGAAGCAGCCTGCGAAGAAGCGCGCAAGGCGGGTTATCTGGGCAAGAACATCCTCGGTTTCGATTTCGAGTTCGATTTGCACAACCACATGGGCTACGGTGCCTATGTATGCGGTGAAGAGACCGCGCTGCTTGAATCCATCGAGGGCAAAAAAGGGCAGCCGCGTTTCAAACCGCCTTTCCCGGCCAGCTTCGGCCTGTACGGCAAGCCGACCACCATCAACAACACCGAGACTTTCGCCAGTATCCCCTACATCATCCGCGAAGGCGGCAAGAAGTTCGCCGATCTGGGTGTGACCAACAGCGGCGGCGTCAAACTGTTCTCCATTTCCGGTCATGTGAACAAGCCCGGCAACTTCGAAGTGCCGCTCGGCACGCCGTTTGCCAAGCTGCTGGAGATGGCGGGCGGGGTGCGTAACGGGAACAAGTTGAAGGCCGTGATACCCGGCGGTTCGTCGATGCCGGTGTTGCCGGGCGAGATCATGATGGGTGTCAACATGGATTTTGACTCCCTGCAGAAGGCTGGGTCCTACCTGGGCTCCGGTGCCATCATCGTGATGGATGAGACGACCTGCATGGTGAAGGCGCTGGAACGCTTGTCCTATTTCTATCATGAGGAATCCTGCGGTCAGTGCACTCCCTGCCGCGAGGGAACGGGATGGCTATACCGAATCATTCATCGTATCGAACACGGAGAGGGCAGACCGGAGGACCTGGATCTGTTGCTTGACCTGTGCAACAACATTGCCGGCCGCACTATCTGCGCGCTGGGGGATGCGGCGGCATGGCCGGTGCAGGGCATGCTCAAGCACTACCGCAAGGAATTCGAATACCACATCGAGCACAAGCGCTGTCTGGTGTGATGCTGAACGGGATAGGTGAGTAATGATCAATATCGAAATCGACGGTAAGCAGATACAAACCGAAAACGGCGCGACCGTGATCGAGGCCGCGCATCAGGCCGGAATCACCATCCCGCATTTCTGCTATCACAAGAAACTCTCTATCGCTGCGAATTGCCGCATGTGCTTGGTGCAAGTTGAGAAGGCTCCCAAGCCATTGCCGGCCTGCGCCACGCCGGTGGCGGAGGGCATGAAGGTATTCACGCATTCCGAGCAAGCCGTGAAGGCGCAAAAAGGCGTGATGGAATTCCTGCTGGTGAACCACCCGCTGGATTGCCCGATCTGTGACCAGGGCGGCGAGTGCATGCTGCAGGACATGTCGGTCGGCTACGGACAAGGGCATTCCCGCTACAACGAAGAAAAACGCATGGTGCTGAGCAAGGACATCGGTCCGCTGGTATCGGCGGAAGAGATGAGTCGCTGTATCAACTGCACCCGTTGCGTGCGCTTTGGACAGGAGATCGCCGGACAGATGGAGCTGGGCCAGGCGTTCCGCGGTGAGCATGCCGAGATCATGTCTTTTGTTTCCGGCACCGTGAACTCCGAGCTTTCCGGCAACATGATCGACCTGTGCCCGGTCGGTGCGCTGACCAGCAAGCCGTTCCGTTACAAGGCCCGGTCCTGGGAATTGTCGCGCCGCCGCTCGGTGAGCGCGCATGACAGTCTGGGGTCCGGTCTTGCGGTTCAAACCAAGAACAACCGTGTGCTGCGCGTTCTGCCCATCGAAAATGACGATGTCAATGAATGCTGGTTGTCTGACAAGGATCGCTTTGCGTACGAAGGTCTGAATGCAGCCGACCGGCTGACCAAGCCCATGGTTAAACTGGACGGCAAATGGCAGGAGGTTGAGTGGCAGGCCGCACTGGAATACGCGGCGAACGGTTTGCGCCACATTGCCAACGGTGCCGGTGCCGAACAGATCGGTGCATTGGCGACGGCGAACTCAACGCTGGAAGAACTGTATCTGCTGCAAAAACTCATGCGCGGGATCGGCAGCCAGAATGTCGATTTTCGTCTGCGCCAGTCCGACTTCGGCGGAGACAGCAAGCAACAGGGAATACCTTGGCTTGGCATGTCTATCGCCGACATCGGAAAGGCGGATCGTTTCCTCATCGTGGGCAGTTTTCTGCGCAAGGATCACCCGCTTCTTGCGGCTCGCATACGCCAGTCGGTCAAAAAGAAGGCACAAGCGAATATCATCCATTCCGTGGATGACGACTTGTTGATGAATGTGGCCAACAAGGCCATCGTTACGCCGGATGCACTGGTAGAGATGCTGACCCAAGTGTCGAAGGCGCTGACAGCCGAAAAACAGGGGCAGGGTGGCAACGGCGAAGCGGCCGCTATCGCGAAGAGCTTGGCAGGCGGTGAACGTGTCGTTGTATTGCTTGGCAATTTTGCCCAACAACATCCGCAAGCGGCACAGCTGCAAGCCCTTGCACAGCAGATAGCCGCGATCAGCAACGGCAAGTTCGGCTTTCTCGGCGAAGCCGCGAACAGCGTCGGCGGGCATCTGGCACAGGCTACGCCAGGCAGCAGGGGGCTGAACGCCGCGGCCATGCTGGCAACCCCGCGCAAAGCCTACGTGCTGCTGAATGCTGAAGCCGAACTGGATTGTGCCAATCCGCAACAAGCAACGGCAGCTCTGCAGGCTGCCGATTTGGTGATCGCGATGAGCGCGTACAAGCACCAGGCAGAGGAGTACGCCGATGTGATGTTGCCCATTGCACCTTTCACGGAAACATCTGGCACCTTCGTCAGCATCGAAGGCCGCGTGCAAAGCTTCAAGGGCGCGGTCAAGCCGCTTGGTGAAGCGCGTCCGGCCTGGAAGGTGTTGCGCGTGCTGGGAAACCTGCTGAAGGTCGACGCATTCGACCAGGACACATCGGAAGCCGTGCGCGACGAAGCACTGAAGGGCGTGGATATCGCCGCCAGCCTGAACAATGCAATCGGTGGCGTGGAGGTAAAAGCGGCGCCGGTTTCCTCAGGTCTGCAGCGTGTGAGCGAAGTGCCTATCTACGCGACAGACGCCATAGTGCGCCGTTCTGCGCCGTTGCAGGCAACAGCCGATGCCGCGATACCGCGTGTATGGCTGCATGGCGACGAGCTGAAGAAGCTGGGCGTACAGGCCGGCGCAACAGTAAAAGTCAGCCAGGGGCAGGGCAGCGTGCATCTGATTGCGGCGGCAGATGATAAGTTGCCCAAGGGCGTGGTGCGTGTGGCAACCGGTCACGCTGCAACTGCCGTATTGGGTGCGATGTTTGGAGCGATCACAGTGGAGCGTGCATGATGGAAGGCCAGATCCTGCAATTTTTCGAATGGTTCTGGAATCTGTTCGGACTCTGGGACTTGATGTGGCGCATCATGGGCCCGGCTTGGCCGACGATCTGGACGGTATTGAAGATCGTGGCCATCATTGCCCCGCTCATGGGCGGGGTGGCTTACTACACACTGGCGGAACGCAAGGTATTGGGATTCATGCAGGTGCGTCCGGGTCCAAACCGCGTTGGCTGGTGGGGGCTGATGCAGCCGATCGCGGATGGCGTCAAGTTGCTGTGCAAGGAAATCATCATCCCGACCGGCGCCAACAAAGTGCTTTTTGTGATGGCACCGGCGCTGTCACTTGCGACTGCACTGGCGGCTTGGGCTGTGGTTCCGTTCGGCGATGAACTTATTCTGGCAAATGTGAATGCCGGTTTGCTGTATCTGCTGACGATGACCTCGCTCGGTGTTTACGGCATCATCATTGCCGGTTGGGCATCCAACTCCAAATACGCTTTTCTCGGAGCCATGCGCTCCGCGGCACAGATCGTTTCGTATGAGCTGGCGATGGGCTTTGCATTGGTGTGCGTGTTGCTGGCTGCCCAGAGCATGAATCTGGGCGACATCGTGCGCGGACAGGGCGGAGGTCACGGCCTGTTCGGTTGGTACTTCATCCCGCTGTTCCCAATGTTCGTGGTGTATTTCATCGCGGGGGTCGCCGAGACCAATCGCGCCCCGTTCGATCTGGCCGAAGGCGAATCCGAGATCGTGGCGGGTTTCCACGTTGAATACTCGGGTATGGGCTTCGCGATATTCTTCCTGGCCGAATATGCCAACATGATTCTGATCACGGCGATGACGACCGTGCTGTTCCTCGGCGGCTGGCTCAATCCATTCCACGGATGGGGCTTGCTGGGCGTATGGACCGACCTCGTTCCCGGCTTGTTCTGGATGGTGGGCAAAATGCTCATCTTTATGTTCCTGTTCCTGTGGTTCCGCGCGACTTTTCCGCGCTATCGCTACGACCAATTGATGCGTCTGGGCTGGAAAGTGTTCATTCCGCTCACGCTGTTTTGGGTTGTGGTGGTCGCCGCGTGGATGCAGACGCCGTATTGGTTGTGGTAAGCGGTCGAGGATGAAAATATGAAAAACCTCATCAATTTCTTCAAAAGTTTCATGTTGCTCGAATTCCTCAAAGGAATGACGGTAACTGGGCGATATTTTTTCGCGCGCCATGTGACCGTCGAGTATCCCGAGGAAAAAACGCCGCAGAGTGTCCGGTTTCGCGGCTTGCATGCGCAGCGCCGTTACCCCAATGGAGAAGAACGTTGCATCGGCTGCAAACTGTGCGAGGCAGTGTGCCCGGCGCTGGCGATCAAGATCGAAGTTGCAGAGCGCGCTGACGGTTCGCGCCGCACCACGCAATATGACATCGACCTGACCAAGTGCATCTTCTGCGGCTTCTGTGAAGAATCCTGCCCGGTGGATGCGATTGTCGAGACGCGCGTGTACGAATACCACGGCGAGAATCGCGGCGACCTGTATTACACCAAGTCCATGCTGTTGGCTAACGGCGAGAAGCATGAAGTGCAGATCGCCATGGATAGAGCCGCCGATGCGAAGTACCGGTAAGAAAAGGAAGTCCCATGAATGAAACGCTTTTGTTCTACTTTTTCGCCACGCTCACCGTACTGGCGGCACTGCGCGTGATCACCGCGCGCAACCCGCTGCATGCCGTGCTTTTCCTGGTGCTGGCCTTTGTGAGCAGTGCGGGCATCTGGCTGTTGCTGGAAGCCGAGTTTCTCGCGATTACACTGGTGCTGGTGTATGTGGGAGCGGTCATGGTGCTGTTCCTGTTTGTGGTGATGATGCTGGATATCAATATCGAGCAGATGCGCGCGGGATTCTGGCGCTGGCTGCCGGTGGGGCTGTTGCTGGCGGGCCTGATTGTGGTGCAAATGGTGTGGGTGCTGGGTGCCAGCGAAACTTCCTCGGGAATGAACCCGGTCAGACATGCTGCGGACTACAGCAATACCAAGGAATTGGGACGCCTGATCTACACCGATTATGTCTACCCGTTCGAGTTGGCCGCCGTGTTGTTGCTGATAGCGATGGTGGCGGCGATTGCCCTGACCCTGCGCAAGCGCCGCGATGCCAAGAGGCAGGACATCACTGGCCAGATCAGTGTCAAGAAGGCGGATCGTCTTCGTGTCGTGCAGGTGCCGTCCGGCTACAAAACCGGAGCGGCGGATGGCGCGGGCGCATCCGGCAACAGCAACGCCGCAGATTAAGGCAAAGGGGAGAATATGTTGAATCCGGGTCTGTCGCATTATCTGATATTGAGCGCTGTGCTGTTTGCCATCAGCGTGGTCGGTATCTTCCTCAACCGAAAGAATCTGATCGTGTTGTTGATGGCCATCGAACTCATGTTGCTGGCGGTGAATACCAACTTCATCGCTTTCTCCCATTACCTTAACGACTCCGCAGGACAGGTGTTCGTTTTCTTCATTCTTACGGTCGCGGCGGCAGAAGCGGCGATCGGTCTGGCGATTCTCGTGGTGCTGTTCCGTAACTTGCGCACCATCAACGTCGACGATCTCGGCAGTTTGAAAGGTTGATGCGCATGGATATGCATAGTCTGTATTTGCTGGTTCCCCTGGCGCCGTTGGCCGGGGCCATTGCGGCCGGGTTGTTCGGCAAGGTGCTGGGACGCGCCTGGTCGCACCGCGTCACTATCGCGCTGGTCGCGGTGTCATTCTTCGCCTCGCTGGCGATCTTCCAGGATGTGATGGCGGGCCATATCTTCAATGGCTCGGTGTACAAATGGATGTCATCGGGGACGACCAGCTTCGAGATCGGATTTCTGGTTGACCGCCTGACCGTGATGATGATGCTGGTGGTAACTTTCGTTTCGCTCATGGTGCATATTTACACCATCGGCTACATGCAAGAGGACCCCGGCTACCAGCGCTTCTTCAGCTACATCTCGCTGTTCACCTTCTCCATGCTGATGCTGGTGATGGCCAACAATTTCATGCAGCTGTTCTTCGGTTGGGAAGCGGTGGGACTGGTCTCGTATCTGCTGATCGGTTTCTGGTATACGCGTCCGACGGCGATCTATGCCAACCTGAAGGCATTCCTGGTCAACCGCGTGGGTGACTTTGGCTTTCTGCTGGGAATCGGTTTGGTGCTGATGGTGTTTGGCACGCTGGACTACGCTTCCGTGTTCGCCAATGCGCACCGTTATGTCAATGACATGGCACCCATCCCCGGCATGTCGGTTGGCCTGCTGACGGCGATTTGCATCCTGCTGTTTATCGGTGCGATGGGCAAGAGCGCTCAGTTCCCGTTGCACGTGTGGCTGCCCGATTCGATGGAAGGCCCGACCCCGATCTCCGCGCTGATCCACGCCGCGACCATGGTGACCGCCGGTATTTTCATGGTGGCACGCATGTCGCCGCTGTTCGAACTGTCCGAGACCGCGCTATCCTTCGTCATGATCATCGGCGCGATCACCGCGCTGTTCATGGGCTTCCTCGGCATCATCCAGAACGACATCAAGCGCGTGGTGGCGTATTCCACCCTGTCGCAGCTCGGCTACATGACCGTGGCGCTGGGGGCTTCGGCCTACTCGGTGGCGGTGTTCCACCTGATGACGCACGCCTTCTTCAAGGCGTTGCTGTTCCTTGCCGCGGGTTCCGTCATCATTGCCATGCATCATGACCAGGACATCCGCAACATGGGTGGACTGCGCAAGTACATGCCGATTACCTGGATTACTTCGTTGATCGGCTCGCTGGCACTGATTGGCACGCCGTTCTTTTCAGGCTTCTATTCCAAGGACAGCATCATCGAGGCCGTAGGCATGTCCAACCTGCCCGGGTCCGGTTTTGCCTACTTTGCCGTGGTGGCGGGTGTTTTTGTTACCGCCTTCTATTCCTTCCGCATGTACTTCCTCGTGTTTCATGGCGAGGAGCGTTTTGGCAAAGCACATCATTCGGTGGATTCGGGCCATTCCGATGACCATGCTGCTCACGGCCATGACGATCATGCCGCCCAAGTGCACGAAGAGCATCACGGTCTGGCACCGGGACAGAAGCCGCACGAGACCCCGTGGGTGGTCTGGTTGCCGCTGGTCATGCTGGCCATCCCTTCAGTGCTGATCGGTTTTCTGACCATCGACAGCATGCTGTTCGGTGACTATTTCCTGGATGCGATCTACATCAGCCATGAGCATCATGCGCTGGCCGAGATGCGCGAAGAATTTCATGGAGCCGGCATGATGGCGCTGCACTCGCTGCTGACGCTCCCGTTCTGGCTGGCGCTGGCAGGTGCGGGGAGTGCGTGGTTCTTTTACATGAAGCGTCCGGACATCCCGGAAGCGATCAAACAGAAGTTTTCGGCCGTCTACACGCTACTCGACCAGAAATACTATTTCGACCGTTTCAACGACTGGTTCTTCGCGGGCGGCGCGCGCGGCGCCAGCCGGTTCCTGTGGAAGTTCGGCGACGTGAAACTGATCGACGGCTTCTTCGTGAACGGCTCGGCCAAGATGGTTGGAATGTTTTCCGGTGTGATGCGCGGTTTCCAGACCGGCTACGTCTACCACTACGCGTTTTGGATGATCATCGGCGTGTCTGCACTGCTCACAGTGCGCACATGGTTCGAATAAGTATTACTTGATAACGATCATGGCACAGAGCCCACTCCAAATCATGAATAGTCTGAGCCATGAACGTTTCCCTCACCCCGTTCCCCCTCTCCCCAAGGGCGAGGTGTACGGTCGAACGTTACGCCAGATTCACGTTTTAATGAGCTGAAGGAACAAGCATGATTTTCGGATACCCACTGTTAAGCGTCGCCATCTGGCTGCCTATCCTGTTCGGCTTGCTGGTACTCGCCACCGGCAATGACCGCAACGCGAAGCTGGCGCGCATCATCGCTCTGGTCGGCGCGATCCTGAGTTTTTTGGTAACGATCCCGTTGTTCACCGGCTTCGATCGTATGACCAGCGCCATGCAGTTCGAGGTGATGGCAGACTGGATTATCCGCTACAACATCCACTACCACCTTGGCGTAGACGGAATCTCGGTACTGTTCATCCTGCTCAACAGCTTTTTTACACCGCTGGTGGTCATCGCCGGCTGGAAAGTAATCGAGAAACGCGTCGCGCAATACCTGGCCGCATTTCTCATCATGTCCGGTTTGGTTAACGGGGTTTTTGCCGCTTTGGATGCGATGCTGTTCTACGTGTTCTGGGAAGCGATGCTGATCCCGATGTTCATCATCATCGGTGTATGGGGCGGGCCCAACCGCGTGTACGCGGCGCTCAAGTTTTTCCTGTATACCCTGCTGGGCTCCCTGCTGATGCTGGTGGCCTTGCTGTACCTGTATCGCCAGTCCGGCGGCAGCTTCGAGATCCTCGACTACCACCGCATGGCCATCCCGTCGCTCAGCGTCCAGATACTGGTGTTCTTTGCCTTCTTCATGGCGTTCTCGGTGAAAGTTCCCATGTTCCCGGTGCATACCTGGTTGCCGGATGCCCACGTTGAGGCCCCCACGGGCGGTTCCGTGGTTTTGGCGGCGATCATGCTTAAAGTGGGCGCGTACGGTTTCATACGCTTCTCCATGCCCATCGTGCCGGATGCCAGCCATGCTCTGGCGCCGGTGATGATCACACTGTCCCTGATCGCGGTGGTATATATCGGCCTGGTCGCGCTGACCCAGGCAGACATGAAGAAACTGGTGGCTTACTCATCCATCTCGCACATGGGTTTCGTCACACTCGGTTTCTTTATCTTCAACGCCTACGGCATGGAAGGCGCGCTGCTGCAGATGATTTCCCACGGCTTTGTGGCGGGCGCTCTGTTCCTGTGCATCGGCGTCCTGTATGACCGCGTGCACTCGCGCCAGATCGTCGATTACGGCGGCGTGGCAGGCAAGATGCCCGTGTTCGCCGCCTTCTTCATGTTGTTCGCGATGGCCAACAGCGGCTTGCCGGGCACCAGCGGTTTCGTGGGCGAGTTCATGGTGATCATGGGCGCGGTCAAAGCCAATTTCTGGTATGCATTCCTGGCAGCCACCACCCTGATCTTCGGTGCGGCATACACGCTGTGGATGTACAAGCGCGTGATCTTCGGTGCGGTTACAAACGACCATGTAGCCCATCTGCGCGATATTGGCGGGCGTGAAGTGCTTGTCTTCTTCATACTGGCTGTCGTTGTGCTGGGCATGGGGCTGTATCCCTTGCCGTTCGCCGATGTCATGCATGCATCGGTAAACGATCTGCAGGTGCACCTGAATGTTTCGAAAATCCCGGTTGTAATGCCAACCGTACCAGTCGTTCCGACATTCCCGAATTGAGGCAAACATGAATCTTCTCGCTTCCCTGTCCCCAATCTATGCAGAGATATTTCTGCTTGTGATGGTGAGCGTGATCCTCATCGCGGATCTGTTCCTCGTCAATCGTACAAAGACGCTGACCTACCTGCTGGTGCAGATCAGTTTGCTTGGCTGCTCCCTGATCACCGTGGCAACACACCAGGGCGGCATCGTGCATCTCTTCAATCATATGTTCGTGGATGACCTGATGTCGGATGTGCTCAAGCTGTTGACCTATCTGGCTGTGTCAATGATGCTGGTGTACTCGCGCAGTTATTTGCTGGCGCGGGGCCTGTTCACCGGCGAATTCCTCGGTTTGGCCCTGCTTGCCACGCTGGGCATGATGGTCATGATCTCCGCAAGCAATTTCATCGTGCTGTATCTTGGTCTGGAGATTCTTTCCCTGAGCCTGTATGCCATGGTGGCGCTGCAGCGCGATTCCGCGGTTGCGACCGAATCGGCAATGAAATACTTCATCCTCGGCGCGATGGCCTCCGGCTTCCTGTTGTACGGCATGTCCATGCTGTATGGTGCGACCGGGTCCCTGGATGTGAACCGCATCGCGCAGATCATCATGCACGGCACGGCGAACAAGCAGCTGCTGATATTCGGACTGGCCTTCATCGTCGCGGGACTGGCCTTCAAGCTGGGTGCCGTGCCATTCCATATGTGGGTGCCGGACGTGTATCACGGCGCGCCCACCGCGATGACCATGTTCATCGGTACCGCCCCCAAACTGGCGGCGTTCGCCTTTGTGATGCGCATCCTGGTTGAGGCCTTGCAGCCGCTGATGATCCACTGGGCGGGCATGCTCATGATCCTGGCGGTGCTATCCATGGCCGTGGGTAACATCACCGCCATCGCGCAGACCAACCTCAAGCGCATGCTGGCTTATTCGACCATTGCGCACATGGGTTTCATGTTGATCGGGGTGCTAAGCGGGACCGTGGATGGATATGGTTCATCCATGTTCTATGCCATCGTTTACGTTCTCATGAGTCTGGGTGGCTTCGGCATGATTATGCTGCTGTCGCGCGAAGGCTTCGAGGCTGACACGCTTAACGACTTCAAAGGTCTCAGCCAGCGCAGCCCGTGGCTGGCATTCATGATGTTGCTTCTGATGTTCTCCATGGCCGGCGTGCCGCCCACCGTGGGTTTCTATGCAAAGTTGTCGGTTCTGAATGCGGCGGTTAATGCCGGGCATATCCCGCTGGTTGTGATGGCGGTCCTGTTCTCGCTGATCGGCGCCTTCTACTACTTGCGCATCGTCAAGCTGATGTATTTTGATGCGCCGGAAAGCCACGAAAAGATATACATCCAGCCGGACAGCAGTCTGCTCATCTCGATCAACGGCTTGGCATTGCTGGTGCTGGGCATCCTGCCCAATACGCTGATGTCGGTATGTTACGTATCGGTGCAACAATCGTTGCTGCATTGACCCCGACGTTGCAATGAACATGCACTCCCGCTGCGGCGGGAGTGTTTTTTTGTGGAGAATGAAAATGGATCTGACAGAAAAGAAGATTGACGGAAAAGTGATGTACGACGGCAACTTCATCACGGTGTGCAAGGATAATGTGTTGTTGCCGGACGGCAGTACCAGCACGCGTGAATACATCACCCATCCCGGAGCGGTGGCCGTCCTGGCCTTGCTCGACAACGGCAACTTGCTGATGGAACGGCAATTCCGCTACCCGTTGCATCGCGAATTCATAGAATTGCCCGCAGGCAAGATAGACAAAAACGAGGATATCCTGCTTTGCGCCCAGCGCGAGCTGCTGGAGGAGACCGGCTATGTGGCGAGCGAATGGACTCACCTGACCACCGCCTGGCCTTGCATAGGCTATGCCGATGAGCGCATGGAATATTTCTTGGCACGCGGTCTAAAGCATGTGGGTAGCAAGTTGGACGACGGTGAATTCCTTGAAGTATTCGAATTGTCACCGGTCGAAGCCATTGATTGGATACGCCAAGGCAAGATCAACGAAAGCAAAACTGTGCTCGGTCTATTCTGGCTTGAAAAAGTGCTAAATGGAGGCTGGTCCGCACCGAAGTGAGGCTCGTTTATGGTGCGTCAATCTAATAAACGCACCAAAGCAGTGAATATATTTTTGGTGAATTTGATTGTTCATTTAAAAAGTTTAAATAAATCAACACGTGTTGTTGCTGGCACAAGGTTTGCATACGTTCCGCCGGATTGCACATTAATGGAGACAACATGGAAAACCTGAAGGTCGGAACTGATGCATTATTTATTCTACTAGGCGCCATCATGGTGCTTGCGATGCACTCCGGATTTGCATTTCTGGAACTCGGTACGGTGCGCAAAAAGAACCAGGTCAATGCACTGGTGAAGATACTCACTGATTTCGCCATTTCAACCCTGGCCTATTTTTTCATCGGGTACAGCATCGCGTACGGCGTCAACTTCTTCTCAGGGGCGGAAGTGCTGGCACAGAAGAATGGCTACGAACTGGTCAAGTTCTTCTTCCTGCTCACGTTTGCTGCCGCCATTCCCGCTATCGTCTCCGGCGGCGTCGCAGAACGCGCACGTTTCAATCCCATGCTTGCCGCCACCTTCGTGCTGGTAGGTTTCGTATATCCTTTCTTTGAAGGCATTGCCTGGAACCATCGCTTCGGCGTGCAAGACTGGCTCAATGCCAGCTTTGGTGCGGAATTCCACGACTTCGCCGGTTCCGTAGTGGTGCATGCGGTTGGCGGCTGGATTGGGTTGGCTGCCGTATTGATGCTGGGCGCGCGTCATGGGCGTTACAACAAGGAAGGTCGAATCTCGGCACACCCACCGTCCAGTATCCCGTTCCTCGCGCTGGGTGCGTGGGTGCTCACCGTGGGCTGGTTCGGCTTTAATGTCATGTCGGCGCAAACTATCAACAACATCAGTGGTCTGGTTGCAGTGAACTCGCTGATGGCCATGGTGGGCGGTACATTGGTCGCACTGTGGGCGGGGAAGAACGACCCCGGTTTTGTGCACAATGGCCCGCTGGCCGGACTGGTGGCTGTATGTGCCGGTTCCGATTTAATGCATCCTCTTGGTGCACTAGTTACCGGCGGAGTGGCAGGCGGCTTGTTCGTGTGGATGTTCACGCTGACGCAGAACCGCTGGAAAATCGACGATGTGCTCGGCGTATGGCCGTTGCACGGATTGTGCGGGGCATGGGGCGGTATCGCAGCGGGGATATTCGGACTCAAGGCATTGGGCGGAATGGGTGGCGTGAGCTTTATGGCGCAACTCGTGGGGACGTTGCTGGGCATCGTTATTGCGCTGGCTGGCGGTTTCCTGGTCTACGGTTCGATCAAAAAGACCATTGGCATCCGCCTCAATCAGGAAGAAGAATTCAACGGAGCGGACTTGAGCATACACAAGATCACGGCAACGCCCGAGCGAGAGTCGGGCTGGTAAGTAATTTTCAGCTTCAAGAAAAAATGGCAGACTCGCGGTCTGCCCTTTTTCCTTGCTGCGCAAGTGGCGGTTACAGCATTTCCGCCAGCATCTTTTCCAGTTTGATCTGGTCGGTCGTGAAACCGCGAATGCCTTCGGCGAGTTTTTCCGTCGCCATCGCATCCTGATTCATCTCCCAGCGGAATTCGGCCTCGGTCAGCGAAGCGGGACGCGGTTTGATGACGCCGGAATATTGCAGCCGACGCGGCAACGTTCCTTCCGTGCTTTGCAGTTCCTTCAATAACGACGGGCTGATGGTCAGGCGGTCACAGCCGGCCAACGCCAATATCTCTGCACTGTTGCGGAACGATGCACCCATGACGGTAGTCGGGTAGCCGTGTTCCTTGTAGTACTGGTAGATGCGGCGTACCGATAGCACGCCCATGTCCTCTTCAACCGGTATCTCGGCACGGCCTTCTTTGGCTTTTTGCCAGTCAAAGATACGCCCTACAAATGGGGAGATGAGAGTGACCCCAGCTTCGGCGCAGCAGCGTGCCTGTGCAAAACCGAACATCAGGGTCAGGTTGCAGTGGATGCCTTCATGTTCGAGTATTCCGCCGGCACGGATACCTTCCCAGGTCGAGGCGATCTTGATGAGCACGCGCTCATTGGAGACACCCTGCTCGTTATACAAACGGATCAGTTTGCGTGCTTTGGCAAGTGTGGCCTGGGTGTCGAACGAAAGGCGGGCATCCACTTCGGTAGAGATGCGCCCGGGGACGATCTTTAACACTTCCACGCCCACCGCCACAGCCAGTTTGTCCATCGCATCATGAGCCTGCTGTTCGCGGTCACTGCTTTGCGACTTTGCCCAGGCTAGGGCATTGGCGATCAGCGGTGAGTACTCGGGCAGGCTGGCTGCCTTGAGCAAAAGCGATGGATTGGTGGTTGCATCCTCGGGTCGATGGTTGCGGATGGCTTCGATATCGCCGGTGTCGGCGACGATGGCGGTCATGGATTTCAATTGTTGGAGCAGATCGGTCATGGTTGTCTCGCTTCGTGGTCTAGTCATTCCTGAGATGCAGCTTTGCCAATGATGAACCAGTCTCTCGAAAAACCCTACAGCCTGTCTCATTTTGGCAAGTCGGAACAGTCGGGCCTTCCAAATAATTGCTGACCCGTATCAACTCACGTCATCTGGCGGTCGATCCGCACCTGTGCCTGTAGCAATGCCAGCTTGTATATCTCGGCGAGATCTTCCTCGCTCACATCGATCGCGCTGTCCATCTGTGTCAATGCCCACTTGAGATCATCCGGTTCGAGCTCAATGAAAGGGGCAGGCTTCGGCGGCGGGGGAGGCAGGTGCGCCTGAGAGGGATAACGCCTGCCGGGCAGAACGTTGTTGATGACCAGCGCCAACAACAACGAGATTCCCGCATTGATGGCCACGATGTACAACGCCCATTCCCATTGCATGGTATGGAGTTGCGAATTGCCGAGCACCATCATGAGCGCAGTCGCTGCGCTGGGCGGGTGCAGGCAGCTGAAGAGTTGCATTAGCAGTATTGCCAAGCCGACTGCGGCTCCCGCGGCGAGCGTCGGCTCGGGTATGAGCGCGCTACAAGCCAGTCCGGCGAGGGCCGAGATGATGTGGCCGCCTACAAGGTTCCAGGGTTGGGATAACGGGCTGTGCGGTGTGGCATACAGCAACGTCGCCGAGGCGGCCATCGAGGCGACGATGAGCAGGGGGAAAAAGGTTGGCGGCAGATACTGCAAGACCAGGGTCAACAGCAGGATGGATATCCCGCCGGCCAATCCGCTGCGGAGCTTCTCGGCTGTCGAGGTCTGCATGGGATGAGGTTTGAACGAGGCTAAAAACGATTTTGGATCCATAGGAAGCGGGCTTTCAGGCAGGTGGGTAATGTCAACGCCGCAGCACAACCGCCAAGATCGGTCGCACTGCGCGGGAATGGGGCTGCATACTAATTGTTGGGTGTATCAAGCGGGGTGTCTTTGTACACCTCAACCGGTGACTGGATCTTCACTTCGTCGCCCACGGCGGGGATGAATTTCTTCATGCCGAAATCCGAGCGTTTGATCATGGTTGATACATTGGCACCACACATCGGCCTGCGCGTCATGGGATGCGTCCCGCATTTGAAGTCGCCGATGGTGAGCGTGACCGGCCTGCTTTCACCCAACAGCGTCAGCGTTCCCGTCGCGGCGACAGGAGTTTCGCCTTCGAAGGTGAATTTGTCTGAGGTGAAGCGCATGGTCGGGAAAGTTTCAACGTTGAAGAAGTCTTCCCCTTTCATGTGGTCGTTCCATTTTTCAAAGCCCATATCGATCGAAGCGGTGTCGATGACAAGTTCGACGTTGCCTTTTTTCGCGGCGATATCCAGCTTGATTTTGCCGCGGGTCTTGTTGAAGCGTCCGTGCTGTGTGGAAAAACCGAGGTGCTTTACTTCGAACATCGGCCAGGTGTGAGTGGGGTCTATCGTGTAATCGACTTCTGCCACGGCAGGAAAGGCAAGCAGGAAGGCGAACAGGACGGCGAGTATTCCAAGCATGGCAGTTCTCCTTGTCGGTTTCACAGTTGAGACATGGCCGCGTTTATGTACTCACGATCCTTTGCGGAGGAACGGGATCATGCGCGCGAGGATATCGTCGTGTTCGATGAAGTGATGTTTGAGTGCCGCACCGGCATGGGCGATCACCGTGCCAAGCAGCAGAAAGTTGAGTACTTCGTGTACTTCCATCAACAAGTCGCCCAACTCCTTGTTCTTGCCGACCAGGTCGGGGAGAGGCAGCACGCCGAACCAAACCGTCTGGAAGCCCTTTGCCGAACTCATCAGCCAGCCGCTGAGGGGGATGATGAAGATCAGCACATATAAGGCGTAGTGTGCCGCGTGCGCGGCGAATTTCTCCCAGTTTTTCATGCTGTCCGGCATGACGGGCGGGCGGTGGGTGGCGCGCCAGTAGACACGCACAACGGCCAGCAGGAAAATCGTGACGCCTATCCATTTGTGGTAACTGTACAGTCGCAATTTATCGGGCGAGAGTGGCAGATCGTGCATGTAAACCCCCAGCGGGAAGGCGACGAAAATCAGCAGGGCGATCAGCCAATGCAGCCTGATGGCGGTAAATGTGTAACGGTCGTTCATAGTAGTCACCTTGATTGGTTGTTTATATCCTAGTGTTATTGTCAGCTATGGTCAACTCAGCGCTTGAATGCAACAGGATACCTTCTCAATAACATGGGTATGCAACTTTTGAGCGTACCAGTCTTCAAAATCCGCGCGGTCCGGAATCTCATCGGCAGACTTGAAATATCCGGGTTCGCCCGCATCTGCCAGCCATCGGCACGAGTGCTACACTGCGCGCCGCACAACTTCGCATCTTTGGAGAGAGAAACAATGAAACGCATATTTTTGTTCATCCTGACCAATATCGCCGTCTTGCTGGTCATCAATATTACCCTGCGACTGCTGGGCGTGGATCGAGTGCTGGATCAAAGCGGCGGCATCAACTTCAGCGCCCTGATGGTGATGTCGGCTGTCATCGGTTTCTCCGGTTCCATCATTTCACTGCTGATGTCCAAATGGATGGCGAAGCGGTCGGTGGGAGCGCAAGTCATCGAGAACCCGCAAGACCCGACCGAGCGCTGGCTGGTGGAGACCGTCAAGCGCCAGGCACAAGCCGCTGGCATCGGCATGCCGGAAGTGGCGATCTATGACGCGCCCGATGTGAACGCGTTTGCCACGGGCTGGAACCGCAATGCCGCACTGGTCGCGGTGAGTACCGGCCTGTTGCACAGCATGAGCCGCGACGAGGCAGAGGCCGTACTGGGCCACGAGATCAGCCATGTGGCCAACGGCGACATGGTCACGCTGGCGCTGATCCAGGGTGTGGTGAACACCTTTGTGGTGTTTTTCTCCAAACTGTTCGGCATCCTGGTTGATCGCGTGTTGCTGAAGAATGACGGACGCAACGGACCCGGCATCGGTGCCTATGTCGCCGAGATCGTGGCCCAGATCGTGCTGGGCATTCTGGCCAGCATGGTCGTCATGTGGTTCTCGCGCCAGCGCGAGTTCCGTGCCGATGCAGGTGGTGCGAATCTGGCAGGACGTCAAAAGATGATCGGTGCGCTGGAACGCCTGAAACAGAACCACGAGCAGGCGGCGATGCCGCAGAACATGGCGGCGATGGCGATATCCAGCCAGGGCGGTTTTTCCAGGCTGTTCATGACGCATCCTCCCCTGGATGAACGTATCGCCGCGTTGCGTTCAGCGCAGTGATCAATACATAGGGCATCAAACAAAACGGCGGGAATCCCCCGCCGTTTTTTTATTCTTCCCCGTCATCATCGTCGTACTTCTGGCGCGGCGGGCTGCCGTCATACACCAGATTTTGTCTGCGCATCAGATACGCATCGCGAATGAAGCTGTAGCGGTCGATGATCGCATCATCCAGCACTTTTTCCTGTTCCAGCAGACCGGCGCGCGTGTTCAGCCCTTTTGCCGCCCATGCGCTGTTGCGAATGGGAACATCCTTGGTGTTGCTGATCACACTGAAATAACTGTCAGCGTAGAGTCCGCTACCGTCGCGGATCGAGCTGGGGCCCAGGATGGGCAACATCAGAAACGGGCCGCTGGGAAATCCCCAATACCCCAGTGTCTGGCCGAAGTCCTCGTTGTGTTTTTCCAAGCGGTCAGTGATGTTGAACAGACCGAACACCCCGAAAGTGGAGTTGAAGATCACCCGCGAACCGTCGCTGGCAGCCTGGTTGAATTTGAACTGCAACAGATCGTTGGCCGTCACCACCACATCATCCAGATTGGAGAAGAAGTTGTTGACCATGGTTTTTAGGCGCTCGGGCATCACCGAGCTGTAACCTTTGGCAATAGGCTTGACCACAGCCTGATCAACCGCATCGTTGAACTTGTAGACGCCGCGGTTGAACGATTCAAACGGGTCTTTCTGCTGCGTGTATGCGCTGAGATTGAGCGTGCCGCATCCTGTCAGCAACAGACTCGTTAATAGTAAGGATATTCGCAGCAATGCCATGTAGGGCTGAATATGTAATATTAGATTTTGATTATAGATGGAAAGCAATACTCATTGCATCCGTGTTGTTGCATTCTGCGCAAAGAGATTAATATTCGCTACCATGGAAATTTCTCACAATCCGGATTCGCGCCAGGCATTGCTACGCATCGGCGCACTGTTCATCATGCTGTCGCTGTTTGAGCTGATGTGGCTGCATGCACTTTTCCCGCTGGAGAACCGCCTGTCAGATTGGTTCGTGCAAAAGCAGGCGCAAAACCTGAAACCGGATACGGACATTATCATCGTCGACATCGACGATCCCAGCCTGGCGCGCATGCAGGATACTGCAGGCAGTTGGCCGTGGCCGCGTGCGGTGCATGGCGAGCTGGTGCGCGGCATCGCGAAGCAACGCCCCAAGGCCATTGTGTTCGACGTCCTGTTCAGCGAGCGCGATACATATCGTCCGGAAAGCGATCTTGAATTCAATCGCGCGCTGCGCGGTCTTAACAACGTGTATTTCCCCATGGTAAGGCAAAATGCCGCTGCGGACGAGCAGGGCGGTCCGGCTGCGCAACTTGCCCCCCTGCTGGGGTTGCAGCGCAGCGACCATGCGGATGACATGGCACATATTGCCATTTTGCCCCCGCTCGCCATTGATTCAGCGCATTGGCATGTCGGCGCCATCAATTTCGAGGAAGATGCGGACGGCGTGGGACGGCGTTACCCACTCCATATCAATGCGCACGGCTGGCTCATTCCGTCTCTTCCCGCGCGCGTCGCAATGGATCTGGGTTATCCCGTGCCGCAGCAGCCGGACATCATATTGGCCTGGCGCGGTGCGGCGGGTTCGTTTAAGCATATCTCTTACGCTGACCTGTACGAGGACTTCAACCGTGAGCACCCAACCCGCGCCGCCGATGAATTGAAGGACAAGATCGTCATCATCGGCACCGATGCGACCAGCATGCATGACATGCGCGTGACACCGATCGACAGCTTGTATCCGGGCACCGAAATGCTGGCGACTGCCATCGACGATCTGAAAAATCAGCGCATGATGCGCGGGTCACACGGTGACTTTACGCTGTACCTGACCTTCCTGTTGCTGGCTTTTTTGAATATCGCCTTCTTGCGCGGGATGAACGCCGTTAAAGCAGGCGTGGTGCTGTTCTCGGCAAGCCTGCTGGCGCTGCTTGCAAGCTACTTTGCGGTGGCACAGCTCTACCTGCTGCCGGTGCTGACGCCGTTGCTGCTGGCATGGGGCTGTTATTTCGCTTTTGCCTTGCGCGAGTATCTTCACGAACGCAAGACGCGCGAACAGACCGTGCAGATGTTCAGCCGCTTCGTCAATCCGCATGTGGTGCACGAACTGGTGGCGCACGGCGGTCTGAGTCGTGCTGGCGAAAGCCGCCAGATCACCATCCTGTTCTCGGATATCCGCGGCTTCACCACGCTGTCGGAAAAACGCACGCCGCAGCAGGTTGTTGAATTGTTAAACCGCTACTTCACCCTGCAGGTCGAAGTGGTGTTCCGCCACGGCGGCTCGCTGGACAAGTTCATCGGCGACTGCATCATGGCATTCTGGGGGGCGCCGCTGGACGATCCCGATCACGCGAGGCACGCGGTTGAGGCGGCTCTGGAGATGGCGGAAGTACTGCAGCGTTTCAAGAAGGAGTTGGGCGAGGAAGATGCGGATTTCGACGTTGGCATCGGCATCCATACCGGAGCTGCAGTGGTGGGTTTGATCGGTTCCGACCAGCGCCGCGAATACACTGCCATTGGCGACACGGTAAACCTGGGCAGCCGCATCGAAGGACTGACAAAAGGCGTGTCGCGCATTTTGGTGTCGCGCGAGACGAAAGAAGCATGCGGGAGCGCGTTCGAATTCAAATCGTTAGGTTCGTTTAAAGTGAAAGGGCGGGAGCAGAATGTCGAACTGTTTGCGCCGCTTGAAAAAGGAGGGGAATAGGAATGAAGAAACTATTGTTGCTCGCAGTGCTGCTCGGCATTGTGACGTCAGCCCAGGCGAGCGGATACGCAAGTACCCTGCGCACTACCGAAGTCAAAGCCAAGCCGTTCACAGACGCGCAGACGCTGACCGTATTGCCCATGCGCAGCCGGGTCGAAGTGCTTGCGCGCCAAGCGGGCTGGACGCAGGTTAAATCGGCCGCTTCCACCGGCTGGGTAAAAATGCTGAGTCTGCAGCTGGAAACAAACGGGCCAGGCAAGCGCGGCGACAACGGGTTGAATGCCCTGTTTAATGTCGCCTCCACCGGGCGGAGCGGCAGCACCGTGACAACCGGCATCCGCGGCCTGTCCGAAGAGCAATTGAAGAACGCCAAGCCCGATCCGCAGGCATTGCAGTCAGCCAAACGCTACGCTGTGGACAGCGGGGAAGCCAGGCGCTTTGCGGCGGACGGCAAACTGAACGCGCAAAGCGTCGGCTATTCGAACGGAGGTCAATGATGACAACGAAACAGACAATCATGATGGCGTGTCTGCTGGGCATGACGCTGCCTGCCGCAGCCTTCGATCTGGGTAATGTTGACTGGAAGAAGGCGGCCGAAACCGTAAAGAAAGTGCAGAAGGCCAACGCCGATGTCAACGAGCCGCAGGAGATCACACTGGGCGAAGGTATCGCCAGCAACCTGCTGGGTGCCGCACCCTTGCTGGATAATCCGGCGATCCAGCAATATGTGAACCGCGTCGGGCGCTGGCTCGCTTTGCAAACGGAGCGTCCCAATCTGCCCTGGCAGTTCGGCGTGCTGGACGACAACGATGTGAACGCTTTTGCCGCACCCGGCGGTTATGTGTTCATCACCAAGGGGCTGCTGGCACAGATGAATAGCGAAGCCGAGCTGGCGGGGGTACTGGCCCACGAGATATCGCACGTGTTGCGCAAACACCATCTGCAAGCACTGAAAAAGGGAGCCCAGACCGAGTTGTTGTCCGATCTGGCCAATGATGCGCTCAGGAACACCGGTTCCGATCCCAGGCTGGCAAAACTGGTCAGCGCGGGCACGGAAGTGTACGCACGCGGTCTGGACAAGAACGATGAGTTCGAAGCGGACCGCATGGGCGTGGTGATTGCGGCTCGCGGCGGCTATGACCCCTACGGGCTACCTGCCGTGCTGCAGACCTTGCAGGCTATCAAGCCGGGGGATTCCAGTTTCGCGCTGATGTTTAAGACCCACCCCGCGCTGGCAGACAGGCTGAGTCTGCTGGACCAGCAGATGTCGGCACAGTTTGGCAATGTGGAGAACAAGCCCGATCTTGCACCGCGCTTCTTTCAGGCCATGGGCAAGAAATAGGTCAGTCCAGCTGGGAGAGTGGCGCGCGGTTAGCCGAAAGAGGCGATCTGTCCGGAATCCGCTAGCGGACCGGATGTGCGGGTTTTTCGAGGTCGATGTTGCGGAAGATGAATTCGCGGCGGCGGCGGTCGGCAAAGAAATTTTCCAGCGTGGAGCGTACCGGGCGGAACGCCAGCGTGTCCCAGGGAATCTCGTCCTCGGCGAAGAGTTGCACTTCCAGACTCTCGACGCCCGGCGAAAAATCCAGATCCAGCAGTTTGGCGCGGAACAACAGTTGCACCTGGTCGATGTAGGGCAGGTTGTACATTGCGTAAAGTCCCAGCACCTCGATGCGCGCATTGGCTTCTTCCAGCGTCTCGCGTGCGGCGGCCTGGGTGGTCGTCTCCCCGTTCTCCATAAAGCCTGCGGGCAGGGTCCACAGCCCGTGGCGCGGCTCGATGGCGCGGCGGCAGAGCAAGATGCGACCGTCCGTCCATTCCGGTATCGCACCGGCGATAATCTTGGGGTTTTGATAGTGGATGGTGTGACAAACGGTGCAGACATGCCGCTCGCGGTGGTCGTCCTGCGGCAAACGCATTTCGACCGGGGCACCGCATGCGGCACAGTATTTCACAACATCAACTCCAGAACTTCCACCACGGGGCGGTTTCGGGCATCTCTCTGACGACGGGTTTCAGACCATCCTTGGCGACATTCAGATCGAGCACGCGCTGCGTGTCTTTTTGCAGGTCTTTCATCCCCATCGCACCGTAGGCCTGCACCATGATCTGCAAGGCATCCCTTGTTTGCGGGGTCTGCGGATAACTGCTGAGCACACCCTTGGCTCGGTTAAGCGAGGCGACGTAGGCACCGCGACGCAGGTAGTAGGCTGCCGCGTGGATCTCCGAACTGGCCAGCGTGTTGAGCAGGTACTGCATGCGCACCCTGGAATCTTCGGCATACTTGCTTGAGGGGAAGCGTGTGACCAGTTCCTTGAACGCGTCAAACGAATCGCGCATCGAACCCGGATCCCGGTCCGCGGCGTCCTGTTTGAACCAGGTGCCGAGCATGCTGTTGATGTTCTCGTTGAAATTGATCAATCCCTTGAGATAGAGCATGTAGTCGAGATTCTGGCTGTTCGGGTACTGCTTCACGAAGCGGTCCACCGCGGCCAGCGCGGGTGCCGCTTCGCTGTGTTTGAAATAGGCGTAAGCAATCTCCATTTGCGACTGTTGTGCGTGGCGGCCATAGGGAAAGCGCGACTGCAAAGTCTCCAACTGCTTGATTGCCTTTTCATAGCTGTGATCCTGCAGCGATTCCTGGGCTTGGGCATACAGCTCTTCGGCGGTGAGTTTTTCGTCCTTGGCGGGATCGGAGCTGCAAGCAACTAACGTGAACAGGAGGAAAACAGCTAAACTATGGCGCATGATAGAACCCGAAGATGATTTACCCGATTATAGCAAAGACGAAGAGTCTGCCGACCTGCTTGAACTGCGGGTGCCCACGGAAGACGGCGGGCTGCGCCTCGACCAAGCCCTGGTCAAACTGCTACCCGAATACTCGCGCAGCCGCCTGCAGGACTGGGTGACGCAGGGGCTGGTCACGGTCAACGGCAAGGCAGGCACCGTCAAACAGAAGGTGTGGGGTGGCGAAGCCATTACCGTCTCGCCGCAGATACATCCCTCCGAACAACCCTACCAAGCCGAGGATATCCCGCTTGATGTCGTCTACGAAGACGACGCCATCCTGGTTATCGACAAGCCCGTCGGGCTGGTGGTGCATCCGGGCAGCGGCAATTGGGAAGGCACACTGCTGAATGCCCTGCTGCACCATGCACCGGAACTTGCCGATGTGCCGCGCGCGGGCATCGTGCACCGTCTGGACAAGGACACCAGCGGGCTGATGGTCGTTGCCAAGACGCTGGTCGCGCAGACTGCACTAGTGCGCCAGATGCAGAAGCGCAGCGTGAAACGCGAATACTTGGCGTTGGTGTGGGGAGAAGTGGACTATGGCGGCACCATAGACCTGCCCATCGGCCGCCATCCCTCGCAGCGCGTGAAGATGGCCGTGATCGAGGGCGGCAAGGATGCGATCACCCATTTCAGCGTTGAAGCCAATTTCCCCAGTTGCACCCTGCTGCGCTGCCGTCTCGAGACCGGGCGCACCCACCAGATCCGCGTGCACCTGACGCACTACGGACATCCGCTGGTCGGCGACACCGTCTACCAGAAGGGCGTGCAGAAATGTGTACTGCCCCTGCGCGAACTGTTGAACGGCTTTCCGCGCCAGGCGCTGCATGCCACCAAGCTGGCCTTGGAGCACCCGGTCACCGGCGAAGTGATGGAGTGGGAAGTGCCGCTGCCGGAAGATATGGAGGAGTTGCTGGACCAGGTCGACGAGGCAAGCGATGGGGTTGCCTGAACATTGCATCGTCCCCGATTGGCCGGTCCCCGCCAATGTCAAAGCACTGCAGACCACGCGACATGGTGGTGTCAGTGCCGCTCCATATGATTCCCTCAATCTCGGTCTGCATGTCGGCGACGATCCCGTGCGCGTCAGCCGCAACCGGCAGTCGCTGGCCCCGCTCATGCCGAGCGAGCCGGTATGGCTGGAACAAGTGCACGGTACTGTCGTCGCGAATGCCGATGCGGCGGCCTGTCGCGTCGTGGCGGACGCCTGCATCGCAAGGCAACGCGGTTCGGTGTGCGTTGTGATGACGGCGGATTGCCTGCCGGTGTTGTTGTGCGATGAAGCGGGTACGGTAGTGGGTGCGGCGCACGCTGGTTGGCGCGGGTTGTGCGATGGCGTGATCGAGGCGACCGTGAAAGAGATGGGTGTGACTCCGGACAAGTTGCTGGCCTGGCTGGGTCCGGCCATCGGGCCGCAAGCGTTCGAAGTGGGCGAAGAAGTGCGCGCTGCCTTCATGGCGCACGACACCAATGCTGCCGACGCATTCATCGCGCACGGCGATCAGGGCAAATACCACGCCGATATCGCCCTGCTGGCACGCCAGCGCCTTAATGCACTCGGCATCACCCGCGTCCACGGCGGCGGACTTTGCACCTATCAGCAGAAGGACAGATTCTTCTCCTACCGCCGCGATGGAGTGACCGGACGTATGGGAACGTTCATCTGGCTCGCAGACAGCAAATAGTCCGGGAGAGATTTCATGCCCCATCTGAGCCGCAATCCTGCCACCAATCAAGTCGTCCGGACATTCGATAGCTGGGACTCAGCCCGCCTGTCACTCACTTTGCAATCCGCCCGTACCGCCCAGCAAGCCTGGGCACAGACAGGACTGGCCTTGCGCGCCGGTATCCTGAGTGCTGTGGCGCAACAACTGCACGCGCAGCGTGACCGCTTCGCAACCCTGATCACGCTGGAAATGGGCAAACCCCTGCGCGAGGCGCGTGCCGAAGTCGAAAAATGTGCCGGTGCCTGCGATTACTATGCTTTGCACGCGGAAGACTTCCTGCGCAGCGAGCCGGTGGTGTCGGATGCCGGAAGAAGTTATATCGCCTACCAGCCGCTTGGTACCGTGCTGGCCATCATGCCCTGGAACTTCCCGTTCTGGCAGGTTATCCGCGCCGCCGTACCGGCCCTGATGGCGGGCAATGCGCTACTGCTCAAGCATGCGCCCGGCACGCCGCAGTGCGCGCTGGCGCTGGAAGCGCTCTTCCGCGAGTGCGGTTTGCCGGAAGGAATGTTTACCACGCTGATGATCGAGACTGACCTGGTGCCGGATGTCATTGCCAGTCCGCTTGTGCATGCCGTCACGCTCACCGGATCGGAAGCGACGGGCCGCAAGGTGGCCGCCCTGGCCGGTCAGCATCTGAAGAAATGCGTGCTGGAGCTGGGCGGATCCGATCCCTTCATCGTGCTGCACGATGCGGATATGGAGTTGACGGTCGGGGCGGCAGTGACCTCACGTTTTCTGAACAACGGGCAATCCTGCATCGCCGCCAAGCGCTTCATCCTGGTGCCGCAGATTGCGGAAGAGTTCCTGCAACTTTTCAAAACCAGAGTCGAGGCACTCAGGCTGGGCGACCCGATGGACGAGGCCACGCAGCTCGGTCCGATGGCGCGTGCCGACCTGCGCGACACCTTGCACCGCCAGGTCACCGAATCCATCGCGCAGGGCGCGGAGGCTTTGACCGGATGCGAGCCGGTCGCAGGGGAAGGTTTCTTCTACCGTCCCTCCATTCTTGACCGGGTCACCCCGAAAACCTGTGCCTACCACGAAGAACTGTTCGGCCCGGTGGCGATCGTCATTCGCGCCGCAGATGAGGCGGATACATTGCGCATCGCCAACGACACGCGCTTCGGCTTGGGTGCTTCTATCTGGAGCCGGGATACGGTCCGTGCCGAGCAGCTGGCATCGCAGATCGAGGCGGGATGTACTTTCATAAACGGCATGGTCAAATCTGATCCGCGACTGCCCTTCGGGGGGGTGAAGGCATCCGGTTACGGTCGCGAACTGTCGCGGCAGGGCATGCTGGAGTTTGTGAACACAAAGACGGTGTGGGTACGCTAGATAATTTTCAGTGAGGTAACCCCCCGGCTATGCCGGGGGACTCCAGAAGTTTGACTTATGCTGCGGTCATGCGGCGGATAGAAATATACAGCTGCGAATATCCCCCCCTTTGTAAAGGGGGGCGAGGGGGGATTTGAGAGAGGATGATGTGCCACGATTCTAAATCCCCCTTACTCCTCCTTTGTCAAAGGGGGAAACTGCTGGCGATGCCGCCAAGGGCGGCTCACGGTTTTATCAGCGCCTTTGAGGCCCTCACTCAATAAGCCTCCGGCTTTGCCGGAGGTCATTTAATTCCGGCATCACCCCATCACTTGCAAATCCTTCCTAGCCCCCCTTTTTCAAAGTGGGGAAGAACAGCGACGCTCTCCCTTTCTGATTGATTGCAGCATCAGCCAAACCTGGGTGACTCCCCCGGCATTGCCGGAGGTGTACCTCACTGAGTGACTGCTTCCAGCCCCCTATCACGGCAGCAAACCAAATACACCCACCCTTTCGTCCACTTCAACAATTTCATTCCACCCCCTTTAATTATTACCCTTGATATGCGTCAATGGAGGTCGGTGCAGGCTGTAACAATAGACCAGCGGGATACTCGGCTTTATCAAAAGTGGCAGTTCGGACGAAGTTTTTTGGTTTCTTTTAAAGCATGCTAAGGAGAGGCGCGATGACCGGCAGCAAACAATACATTTACGATTTCGAAAACGGCGACGGAAAAAACAAGATGCTGCTCGGCGGCAAGGGCGCAAATCTGTGCGAGATGACGCAGATCGGCCTGAATGTCCCGCCCGGCTTCACCATCACCACCGATGCCTGCAACGCCTATCTGGAAAAGAACCAACTCCCCGAGGGTTTGATGGATTCGGTCAAGCAGCACATGCAGGCGCTGGAGAAGAAGACCGGCAAAGGCTTCGGCAGCGGCACCAATCCCCTGCTCGTCTCGGTGCGCTCCGGTTCATCCATGTCCATGCCGGGCATGATGGACACCATCCTCAACCTCGGCCTCAACGAGACTTCGCTCAAAGGCCTGATCAAGCAGACCGGCAACGAGCGTTTCGCCTACGATACCTATCGCCGTTTCATCCAGTTGTTCGGCAAGATCGCACTCGACATCAGCGACGAGCATTTCGACGAACACATGTCCGCCATCAAGCGCAAGTATGGCGCGCCGCAGGATCTGGACCTGAACGTCGATCACCTCAAGGAATTGGCCAAAGAGTTCCTCGCCATCGTGGAACGCCATACCGGCAAACCCTTCCCGCAGGACCCGTTCGAGCAACTTGAGATAGCCATCGGTGCGGTCTTCGGCTCGTGGATGGGCAAGCGCGCTGTGGATTACCGCAGACAGTTCAAGATCACCAAGGATCAGGCCAGCGGCACCGCGGTGAATATCTGCACCATGGTGTTCGGCAACATGGGCAACGACTCCGGCACGGGCGTCGGCTTCACGCGCAATCCCGGCACCGGCGAGAACCTGATCTACGGCGAGTACCTCGTCAATGCGCAGGGCGAGGATGTGGTCGCTGGCATCCGCACGCCCAAGGCCATCGCCGAGATGGAAAAGGAAATGCCGGAGATTTACCGCCAGTTGATGACGCTGCACAACCGGCTGGAATCGCATTATCATGAAGTGCAGGACTTCGAGTTCACCATCGAAAAAGGCATTTTGTATTGCCTGCAAACGCGTAACGGCAAAATGAACGCGCGCGGCATGGTGCGCACTTCCGTTGAACTGTTCAACGAAGGACTCATCACCAAAGAGCGGGCCCTGCTGCGCATCGAACCGGCCATTCTTGAGCAACTGCTGGTGCCGCAACTGGCACCGAACTTCCACGGTAAATCGTTGGCGCAGGGCCTGCCCGCCTCGCCCGGTGCCGCTTCCGGCAAGATTGTGTTCGACGCCGACACCGCCGAAGCGCGCGGTCGCGCCGGGGAAAAAATCATTTTGGTGCGCGAAGAGACCAAGCCCGAGGACATCCACGGCTTCTTCCAGGCACAGGGCATCCTGACCAGCCGTGGCGGCAAGACCTCGCACGCGGCCGTAGTGGCGCGCGGCATGGGCAAGCCCTGTGTCTCGGGTTGCGAACAGATCGTCATCAACGATGTGCAGCGCAGTGCGCAGATCGGCGACACCACGCTGCAGGAAGGCGATGTCGTCACCATCGACGGCGGCACCGGCCACGTGTATGCGGGCGAAGTGCCGACGGTGGAACCGGAATTCTCGGAAGAACTGGTGGTACTGCTATCCTGGGCGGACGAGATATCACGTCTCAAGGTGATGGCGAATGCCGACACCCCCAACGACGCCGCCCGCGCGCGCGAATTCGGCGCCATGGGCATCGGCCTGTGCCGCACCGAACGCATGTTCAACAGCACTGACCGCCTGCCCATCGTGCAGGAGATGATCCTGGCCGAAACGCAGGAAGAACGCCAGTCCGCACTGGATCGCCTGCTGCCGATACAGCGCGCTGACTTCAAAGGCATCTTCAAGGCGATGAAAGGCCTGCCCGTCACGGTGCGCCTGCTCGACCCGCCCATGCATGAATTCCTGCCCACCGCCGCCCAGCTCGAACTGGAGATCGCCCACCTGCACCAGTTGCGCGACACCATCAAAGGCCTGGAAGAATTGCCCGAAACGCTCAAGCTGCTCAACCCCAAGCTCTACCAGCAATATGCCGACGGCCTGACCAAGCTCATGGGCGGACTGGGCGACTTCAAGGAATCGCATCTGGAAGAAGACGTGATCACCAAGAAAGAAGTCGTGCTGAAAAAGGTGCGTGCACTGGCCGAGGTCAACCCGATGTTGGGACACCGCGGTGTGCGTCTGGGCATCACCTATCCCGAGATCTATTCCATGCAGATACGCGCCGTGCTTGAAGCCGCCGCGCTATGTGCCAAGGAAGGGCTGGAGATCCATCCCGAGATCATGGTGCCGCAAGTGGCCACGGTGGAAGAGCTCAAGCGCATCCACAGCTTCGTTAAGCGCATCCATGCGGAAGTGAACGCGACGCACGGCATCGACGTGCAGTTCAAGTTCGGTTCCATGCTGGAAGTGGTGCGCGCCTGCGTGCGTGCCGGACGCATGGCGGAAACTGCCGAGTTCTTCTCCTTCGGCACCAACGACCTCACCCAGGCCACCTTCTCTTTCAGCCGCGAAGATGCGGAGAATAAATTCCTGCCCGCCTACAACGAGACCGGCATCCTGGAAGACAACCCGTTCGAAGTGCTGGACATCAAAGGCGTGGGCCAGATCATGAAGATGGCGATCACCCGCGGCCGCGAAACCAATCCTGACCTGAAGATGGGCATCTGCGGCGAACACGGCGGCCACCCCGGCTCCATCCACTTCTGCCACCACATCGGCCTCAACTACGTCTCCTGCTCCGGCCCGCGCGTGCCCATTGCACGATTGGCTGCAGCGCAGGCGAAGTTGACAGAGGCCAGCTACAAGGAACCAGTTTGAGATTGTTTTTAAGTTAAAACATGAATGGGGTGCGGAAACGCACCCCATTTTTTCGCCCTGCAATCTGGAGTTTGTTTTGCCGGGTTCAGACGACAGGTTTGGTGAATCAAACAAGTTACGGCTTGATACCAACTGTGTCATTGAATGAGATTGTTGCGTCGCATCACTTTTCGGCTAGAATCACGGCTCAACCTGAACTTCTAACGAATATCTCATGCACTCGAAGAATCATATGTTTTTCGTCCCCGTTATTGCCGCTCCGGTAATGACAGGCTTGTGCATGTTCGGGTTGAAATCCAAGAAACGAATTCTCCGCTGACGGGGATTTCGCGTCCCGTCTGGCGGAATGCCGGATGGGAATGACTCAGTATTAATACCTCTGTTTCAAACCTCAAACCGGTGTAAAGCCAACGGTCAATTTATTAATCCGTTCTTAATGAGGTTTTTATGCAGACGAAATTTGAAGGTATCTGGGTTCCCATCGTTACGCCATTCCGAAACAATGAGATAGATCATAAAGCACTGGCACGCCTGACAAGTCACCTGAAAGCGCATGGCATTGCCGGTATCGTGGCGGGTGCAACAACAGGCGAAGGCGCACTGCTTGAACAAGGTGAACAGGAAGCAATTTTCCACACCTTGCGTCAAGCAGCACCCGGTCTGCCTATCGTGCTTGGCATGTCTCAAGCCTCAACTCAAACAGCAGTCGTGCAAGCACGCAGCTTGGCCGCACTGCATCCTGACGGTTTGCTGATCACGTCGCCAACCTATGTGCGACCGACCCAGCAAGGGGTGCAACGACACTTCGAAGCCCTTGCCGAAGCGGCCGATTTGCCTGTGCTCATCTACAACATCCCTTATCGCACCGGCGTAAACGTCGAACTGGAAACACTGCAAGCACTGGCACGTGATCCACGTGTGGCGGGCATTAAGGAATGTGGCGGCAGCGTGGAACGCATGCTGAGGCTGGTACACGAGACGCCGCTGCGAATCCTGTCGGGTGACGATAATCAGAATTTCACCGCTCTTTGTCAGGGAGCGCATGGCACGATTGCCGCCTCAGCGCATATCCTTCCCGAATGGCACGTTCGGATCTATGACCTGCTGCGAAGTGGGCAATTGGCAGCCGCGCGTCGCATCTCGGCAGCGTTGCAGCCGATTATTCGTGATCTGTTTTCCGAACCCAATCCTGCGCCGCTCAAGGCGTGGCTCTCACATCAAAACTGGTGCGATGCAGATGTTCGTTTACCTTTCGTGCCTGCCAGCGACGCGCTGTGCAAGCGCCTGGAGGCAGACTGGGCTACGTTGCAGCAGCTCGATTTGATGGGTTCCTGTAATCAGACCTAAGAAGCGCAATTCAAGGGGGGAGGGTGCGCAGATTCAGGGCTGAAATTCATTCTGTGTTCACATCCTCCCCTAGTCCGGTCAACTTCTGCTTTTCGGCCATAGCTGCCTGTCGTGCCGACACCTTGAACGACCGCTCCTCATCGTTAAGTAAACTCTAACGGATGCTGTCCGCGCTATTGGCCTTGTTAATAATTGGTAGATTCGATAATCTTCAGGCCATCAACAAGTTAGTTGCTAAATTTCGTGTTCGTATTATCCCAATATGTCTGGACGAATCTGTCAAATTAATAACTGTTAGGCCACATATGGAAATCGCAGCTGAACTCATCAAGCTTGGTGCCGTAGGTCTCATTGCAGGCCTGTTCTCATCGCTTCTGGCAAATAGAGATCACCGCTACCGCAAGTGGTGGGAGTTGCGTGTTAATGCATATCAAGGTGCAATCGAATCGCTTTCTGACATCGTTTACTACTTCGAAAAACATTACAACGCAGAAATTGAATATCGTGAGCTTCCGGACGAGTTCAAAAATAAAATCCGTGATTTCTGGGATGCGTCCTACCCAAAAGTCCGGCGACTTGCCGATAGCGGCGCCTTCCTTTTTTCAGATCGTGCCAACGCGGCATTGAAAGAGTTCATGCGAGACGATGACGAGCCGTCTTACATCGAGCACCTTGACAACAACTTGGCTAAATCAAAAAAGTGTTTATCCGAGCTCGTTTACTGTTCCAAGCAAGACCTTCGCTTGAAAGAAAGTTTTCTGGCAAGGTGGCTACCATGAGGACTCTAGCAGTCAAGAGGGGGCACTCGAATAAATCCTCACAGACTCACCCTTCAGGCAAAGCGTTGCTGCAAATATTTGATGATGTCGCCGGACTCGTACATCCACTGGACGTTGCCCTGCGCATCGGTGATCTTCAGGCACGGTGTCTGGTATTTGCCACCGCCCTGCTCCAGATCGGCACGATGCCCTGCATCGTGTTGAGCATCGAGCAGCTGGATAGGCAGTGACAGTCTGGCCATTTCGTGGCGCGTTTTGATACAGAACGGGCAGGTCTTGAAATGGTAGAGCGCAAGCTTGTCGCATTCCAGATTGACCTTCTGTTGCGCTTCGGCTGAGCGTGCGATGCCTTTCGGCGTTCCCAGCCACGACCACAGCAGCATGAAGGGCATCAACGCCAGGCGCAGCGTCCTGAAAAACATTCTTATCATTGTTCGAAACATTTTATTCCCATAGGTCTTTTGAAGCGGAGCGGGATTCTACTGAGTTAAGTGGCCAGCGGCAAAGTCGGAGGTTTCTGGGTGAGTCCTCATAGGGATGGAAGGAAATTATTAATTCCGGCATCACACCATCACTTGCAAATCCCCCCTAGCCCCCCTTTTTTAAAGTGGGGAACGATCGCGGCGCCCGCTCTTTCTGCATGTTTGCCGCATCGGTCAAACCTTGGAGAGTTCCCCGGCATGGTCCAGGGTTTGTCTCCCTGAATCAAATGGCTTGCGCCAGCTTTTCGGCCAGTTTACCCACACTCTCCCAGTCCAGTTCCAGTGTGCCTTTTGGCATGGCGATGCTCATGCCCGATTCGAGCACCGAGCCTACGAATGCAGCATCACTCGCGATCGGGCTCATGTAGATCTCCCGCTCCGGGCTGGCGCCGATGCGCACTGCCGCCAGGGCGAACGAAAGGCTGGACGCTTCTGCCGGGCTGAGTCGCAGCACGTAGTCGTCGGCAAACCTGAGTTGCACCTGTTTACCCAGCAGCCGATGCCGGGCGGCGCTTACCTCAAACTGTTTCTCTTGCATGGGCGGGGCTCCTTGCTGTTTTCAGTAATTTCAAACAGGCCATGTTCGATGCCAGCTCCAGCGCGGTGAAATCATCCAGCGTTGTCAGCGCAGTATCTGCACCCGCTTCAAGCAGCAACCGCACCAGCAGCGTCTTGCCCGCCGAGGCACAGTAGATGAGCGCAGTGGCTCCGTTCACATTCTGGTTGTCGAGCGGCGCACCGGCTTTGACCAGTGCGGTGACGCATTCCCCGCTGTCGGCAAAACAGGCGAACCACAACGCGCCGTTGCTATCCGCATTCGTCAACGCGGGATCGGCACCGCGGGCCAACAGCTCCACCACGGCTTCGATATCGCCCACCCGCGCAGCATGCATCAGGGGCGTGAAGCCATTTGGCATCGCCCGGTCGATATCGGTTTGCAGCGGTTCGGACACCCTAAATCCGGCTTGCAGCAGCCAGCATTTGAGTTGGTTGTCGTTCATGTTGATTCCTTTCGGTTCATGTATAGGCAGGCAATGTGGAGATGCGAGCGTCATCCAGCGCCATCCCGATTGCGTAGTGGTAGATCACCTGAAACTGGTCGTCCTGCAAGCCGAGCACTTCATGCACCGCGTCGTCGAAGAAACAGCCGATGCCCGTGCCGCGCCATCCGGCGGCTTCGGCTTGCAGCGTGATGATGTGCCCCAGCATGCCCGCTTCCCAATGCAGGTGGCGATAGACGGCCGGGTCGGCGGCGAGGGGTGCAGCGAACTCGGCCACCATCATGAAAGTGACGGCGCACTGCGAGGCGATGTCCTGATGGCAGGACAAGGTGCGCGCGGTCTTGCCCGCTTTGGCGGCGACCAGTTGAAACAGCGGCAATTCCGCATCGGCGGGCTGCCAGGCAAAGGCTTCGCGAAATGCCGCATGTAACATTGGCTTGGCCGATTCGGCTCGCGGCAACACATACAAGCCGGGCGCAATTCCCTCGACACGATGCACCAGCATCACCGGATGCACGCGCGGTGTGTGCGGCCACAAATTCCATACCGGCGATCCGCCGGGCAACAGGCCGGACAGTAGTTGCCTGAACAAAGTTTGCGGCATCTCCGATGTGCCGTCGAAGGCCTGCGCGCTGCGCCGTTTCAGGATGACTTGCGCGGCGCGGATGTCGTTGTCATTTGCGCGGACGGGTTCCGGCTGCGCCACGACTTCTGCCGCTGGCGGCTTGCCGCGTGTGGCATGGGCGACTTCTTCGATGACCGGCCACTGATAGAGCGGCCGCGCATCCAGTAGTGATGGCTTGCCTTGCCAGTGTTGCCAATCTTGCGGCAAGGCAGCGTCGCCCGCGTGCAGCGCGACGATCACTTCCGCTTCCTCGGCTTCCACACCTGCAAAATCCTCTGCGCGGTCAGTCCCCAATGTGTGAGCGATGTCTGCCGAGTCCCGCACCAGCAGGCGGGCATTCCAGCCGTGCAGTGCTGCCGCGTAACTCACGGCAGCCAGCACATGGCCCATGTCGAGCTGACAATAGCGGAAGGCGCGTTCTCCGTATTTCCATGCCTCGCGCCAATGGATGGAACTGAAACCCAGCCACGCGCCTGTCGTCTGTGCGTCACCTCCCCATGCCCGCCGCTCCAGACCGTGGTAAAGATTGTGGTAGTGATACAAGCCGTCTTCCATCCCCGCCACGCCGGAGGTGATGAGCCAGGTCTCGGTGGGATGCAGATTGCCGGACGAAGGGTGCGCGCGCAGCGACCAGCGCGCACCGCCGTATTCTTTCCAGGCGGTGAGGCCGACGCACAGGCGCAACAGCGAACCGAGAGTGGTGTCGTTCAACGGCAGGGATGGGCGCGGGGCAGCGAGTTCGCCCCAGGGGATATCGGTTACGACGATGTCGCGCGGCAATGCGCTGCGCTGTGCGCCGTCCCAATCACGGAAGGCCTTGGGTTGCGCGTCCCAGTCCAGCGTGCCGGGTCCGGCGGCATAACGGTCCAGCGCATGTTTGCTGCGTGTGTGATAGGCCAGCACGGTGGTAACGCGGGCTTTGTGCATCAACGTAAATCTTTCATGATCTCGTCTCACCGGCGGAGGCCGGTGTCCAGTCTATTAAAAAACACTGGATTCCGGCCTACGCTGGAATGACGGCATCTGAATTTTTGATAAGACCACTAGCTCAATCCGGTCAACTCGTCGGTCAGACATCCGATGGGCTCGGCCAGTGTGCCTTCGGCATCGGTCTCGAAACGCACCAGATATATCTCCTCATTGGGCATCTCCTGTGCATGGCCGACATTCACCACCACACCGCGCGTACCCGCTGCAGCCAACAGGGCATCAGGCTCCACTCCCGGGATACTGCTTTCGCCCGTCTCTTCCATCGATTCGTTGTACAGGTCCTGGGCCGCAAAGACCATGTCACCCATTTGAAATCTACTCATCGTTCACCTCACAGACTCGGTATCAATGTCGCCTCGCAGCGCAACGAAGTCTCGTTGCCCCATGCCGTCACCATTTCGACGAACCAGCGCGGATCGCGCGGATGCGGGCAAAACAGATCGTACTCGGCAAAGAAGCTGTTGTCGCTATTGATGGTCAGAGTACCGCACCTGTCATTGCGTGCATTGCGCCATACCCCCTCGTAACCGGGCAACTGATTGCCCGGATCGATGACGCGGGTGAATTTCGCCGCAACCAGCTCAATCTTCGGTGTCGCACCGGTTGCGGTGAAGTTCTCCGCTTCCTTTTGCAAAGCCGCCACGATGCGCCTGGCCAAGGTCTCCAGCTCAACAGGCAACTGCCGTGAAGCGAGTACTACCATTTGTCCGCAGGTGCTTTCAGGCGCTCAACCACCTTGCCGCCGAGCAGATGTTCGTCAAATATCTCGGCGACATCGGCCTTGCTCACATTGCCGTACATGATGCCTTCCGGATAGACCAGCACGTTCGGCCCCAGACTGCACGGACCGATGCAACCGCTGGGCGTCACCATCACTTCGGTGTAGCACTGGCGCTGTTGCCATTGCTTCATGAACTCGTCCACCACTTCGGCGCAGCCCTTCTGCCCGCAGGAGCCGCGCGGGTGTCCGGCGGGCCGACTCTGTGAGCAGACGAAAACGTGTCTCGCGGGTTTTGCCATCTTTATGCTCCCGCTGCCAACGCGGTATGTGTATGGCACTGTTTTGGACAGACGCGCGAACAGGAACCGCAACCGATACAGTCCAACATGTTGGCGAGTGTCATCACCATGCTGTTGTCTTCGTCCTCGTCGTAGTTCTCGTCATCCTCGCTGCGTTCGACCAGCTCGAACACCTTGCGCGGACAGACCTTGTAGCAGCGGCCGCAGCCGATGCAATTGGCCGCATTCAGCGCGGTGACGAATGTGGGTTCGTAAGGCGTGCCGCCTCGGGTGATTCCGGTGATGTTTGCCATAACTCTTCCTCGATTATTACAAATGTATCTGTGATTACTTGCTTCCCCCTTTGCAGAAGGGGCATCAAGGGGGATTTTGCTTTCATGCAATGCTCAAATCCCCCCTAGCCCCCCCTTTTTCAAAGTGGGGAACTATCCCTGCACTTCCTTCTGTGCTGCTGCCAATTTCGCGCTCGCCACTTCCCATGCCTGGCACGCGTCATACGTGGATTGCGCGATGCCGGGAATCTCCTTGTACCCGGCAGGCAACTTATCCTCGACCAGATCGTGCAACTGCGATGCCCATTCGCTGGAGATGCGCTTGAGCTTCTTCACTTCCTTGTCGAGTGCTTTCAGTTCTTCTTCGGTCATTCTTTTCTCCTTCGGAGAATCGGGATACAGGATTCAGGATACGGGATACAGCAAACCCGCCCGCTCTCCCCGTATCCTGTATCCCGTCTCCTGTATCCCGATTTATAGTCCAGCCACTTCCGGATACTTGCCGATCAGTCCCAATGCGACGGACAACAGCTTGTCGCCTTCGTCCTTCATCTTGGACAGGCTCTCGTAACCGTAGCGGTGCACGTCGCGCAGGGTGCGGTCCATCACCACCAGTTTGCCCACAGTGATGATCGCGCGGCCGAAACCTTCGTGCGTGATGTTGATGCTGGGCACCGCCATCAGGCCGCATTCCTTTTCGATGAGCGACGACACGGCGTTGTAGAACGCTTTGATGCGCGACAGCATGATCTCGTCCGGATCGCCGATCACGGGGATTTCGCGGCGCTGTTCCTTGGTCACCACGTACGGCGCCAGGATGCGGTCGGAAGGCCAGCCGTCGTAAGTGCCATAGCTGTCGATGGCGCGCATCTGCTTGACCATCTCCTTGATGAAATCGGTGGACAACAAGTCTGCATCGACTGCTTGATTCATGATGTTTCTCCTTCGTTAAAATACTTTAATCGGGTAAGTTCAACACGTAGGGTGCGCTTGCACACCACACGCTATGGTGCGCGAGCGCACCCTGCAAAAGCTAATAATTACGCTTGAGCTTGGCAACCATAGTCGGCACCCAGCCTGTGATTCGCCCTATCAATAATCCAACCGCGACACCCGTCGCCGCTCCCAGCACCGCACCGACATCGCCCATTCCATACGCCGTGGCAACAACAGCACCCACCAGCGCCAGAACGCTGGGCAACAGGTAAGCCAGCAATCCGGCTTTGAGCATGTCGCCTTCGTCCATGCTCAACTGCAATTCGTCCCCGGCGCGCACGTTTGAATCGCACTTCACTTCAATGGCCTTGCGGTTACCGGAAAAATATTTCCCCAACCCGGACACTCCGCACACACTGCGCGATCCACAGCCGCCGCAGCCTGATTGTGCGGACGCCTCGACCATTACTGTGCCGTTGTCGGCGGAAACGACGCGTGCCGTGGTCTCTATCATTCCTGCCACTCCTCGTCCGCGGCAAAGCTTTTTCCGCCCGCCTGTTTCTTCAGATGTTTCGCCAGCCACACTGGCGGATCATTAACCAGATTTCTTTGTAGCCCGCACAGCAATTCGTCGATGAGCGTGCCTTCGTCCACGCGCATGGGCTGGATGCCGCCGGCCAGCAGTTGCTGGATGGCCGATGCGCCCACCGCGTTGCAATACACCGCCGCACAATCACCCAGCAGCTCGACCTTGGCCGCGAGCTTGCCCTCGTGCCCGTCCATCGCGGTCTCGATGAATTCGGCCACTTCGATCAGGCGGGTCTCGGTCTCGCCCACTTCATAGACGGCGAACGATTCGGCCGCACCGAAGTGTTGATTGACCGCGCGGCGGTCGCTGGTCGCAAAAGCGATCTTGACTGTCATGGCTGTCTCCTCAGTGCGTTTGATGAGGCGCAGATGCCGCATGGTGAAACTCCAGATTTACCCCCTTCTCCCGCAGGCGGGAGAAGGGATGGGGATGAGGGGCGTTGGGTATTCTCATCATTGTGTGAGACCTCTACGTCCCTCACCCCAACCCTCTCCCGCCTGCGGGAGAGGGAGCTTGTTCGCTGAATTGTTTTCTGTCCGCTGTGAGTACATGGAAACGTAGGGTTCCGTTTCGTGGTGTCCGTGTTGCACGACCATATTGGCCAGATCGAACAGGGCCTGGCGCGTGCCGCGGTAACCCACCCACAAGCGCTGGTAGCCGCCGATCAAGTCGTATTGCGGGAAACCGGCACGCAGCAAAGGTATGCCGAGACGGCGCGAACTTTCCGCTGCATGCGAGTTGCTGATGATGAGTTGCGCACCGTTGCGCTTGGCGGCGATTTCCATATCTTCCAGATCGCCGATAGCGACCTGCGCCGCCGCGACCTCCTGCAGAATGTTTGCCCGTGCCGGAGCAACGGCAGCGACCACCTCGCAGCCCATCTCCGTCACCAGTCTGGAGAGTCCGTACAGAAGATCGGGATCGGCAGCGATGGCGACACGCGCAAAACCCAGCATGAAGTGGCTATCCACCATCGCGTCTTGCAACTGTGCGCGCTGGCGCTCTATCTTCTCCGGCACCGGCTTGCCGCTGATTTCGGCGAGGGCCGCGACAAAGTCGTCCACGGCATCCAGCCCCATCAGGCAGTCGAAGCGGTGATCCGGCACACCGGTTTGCGATTTCAGGAAATCGGCCGCTTCGTTTAGCGAGTTGCCCAGCACCAGTGTGGCGATGGACTCGCCCATGCTGGAGATGTCGGATACGGGTGTGCCACCCAATGTCACCGGGCTGCTTTCGTGCTCGGTCAAATGCCCGTCCAACGAGTCGCCGATATCCGGCAGCACCAGCGGACGCAGCCCGAAGGCCTCGATCAACTCCTTGATGTGTTCGACATCACCGGGTGTAAGGAACGAACCGGCCAGTATGTTCACTTGGTGCTTGCGTTTTCCGACCAACCCTCTCCCCAACCCTCCCCCGCCTGCGGGGGAGGGAGCGACCGTGGGAAGCAATGTTTCTAATACTGCCTTCACCGCCAGCGCGTAACCGCTCTCCAGACATCCCGTGAAATCGGGCGCATTCACCGGTACCACCGGGATATGCGCAAACTCGGGATGTGCAACATAGAATTCTTTCACCAGCCGTTTAATGTCGGTGCCCTGTGTCTCGGACAGGCTGGTGGTGGGCAGGCCGATGAGTGCGGGCTTGCTCTTCTCGCAAATCGCTGCCAATCCGAGGATCACGTTTTCGTCCGCGCTCATCACGGTGGAGACCTGGTCCATCGCCGTGGTTTGCAACGGGATGGGTTCGCGGAAGTGGCGCACGAAATACACCTTGCCGAACGCGGTACAGCCCTGCGAGCCGTGCAACATCGGGATGGCGCGGTTGATGCCGAGGAAGGCCAGCGATGCGCCGACCGGCTGGCTGGCCTTGAGCGGGTTCACCGCGAGTGCTTTGTTGCGTTTCAGGATTTCAGCCATGTTGTTCTCCTTCGCACTCAGCCGTCATTCCGGCGCAGGCCGGAATCCAGCTGATGAAAAACTCCCGCATGGCGGGACAACAATGATTTTGTCCGCTTTGCGGGCTGTTTGTTTTTGCTGGATTCCGGCCTGCGCCGGAATGACGGGTTAAATAGGGAGTCATCATCACGCCCCCAACTCCACACCCGGCACACCCGCCTTCGCCCACGGCGAAGGCTTGCGCACCGATTCCCACACCGGACTCTGCAACGTAAGCGCCAACTGGCGCGCCAGCTCGATCATGCCGCTGTATCCCTCGTAGCCGAATTCACGTTCCTGGTTGATGTCGAGGAACGGAATGCGCGCCTTCAACGCGGTGTACATATTGCGTCCGCCCGCGATGAGGATGTCGGCCTGGTATTCCTTGACTGCGCCGAGCAGCGCCTTGGGGCTGCCGTCGGTGATCATGCGTGTCTTCTCGCCCATGATCTCGCGGATGCGCGCCTTGTCTTCCTCGGTGGATTTGTTGGTGCCGGTGGCGACCACTTCCAGCCCCAGGTCTTGCAAGGCCGAAACGATGGACCACGATTTCACGCCGCCGGTATACAACAGCACGCGCTTGCCGCGCAGTTTCTCGCGCCAGGGATCGAGCGCTGCATTGATCTTGGCTTCCTCGCGCGCGATGAGCGCTTCGGTACGCTCTGTCAGCGACGAGTCGTTGAGCAACTTCGCGAAATCGCGGAACGCCATCGAAGTATCGGTCACGCCGTAGAAGCTGCCCTCAAAATAAGGTGTCTTGTAGTCGGTCTGCAGTTTGCGCGCAACATTGAGCAGCGCCTTGGCACACACCACCATGTTGGCCTCGGCGCGGTGCATGGTCTGCACTTCGCGGAAGCGGCCGTCGCCGGAAAGCGTGCATAGGATGCGCAAGCCGAGTTCGTCGAACAGCGGCGCCACGTTCCAGAATTCGCCCGCGATGTTGTATTCGCCGATCAGGTTCACATCGTGCACGGTGATGCCGGGACGCTGTTGTTCCGGCATCACCGGCAACGGTTCCGCCGTGCCCACCACATACTTGAACATGGCCTCGCCCGCGATGCGGTTGCCCAGATTCTTGGTGCCGTAGAAACCGGCACAGTCCACCGGGATGCACGGCACGCCGAATTTCTCGGCGGCGGTTTTGCACACCGCGCCGATGTCGTCGCCGGTCAGTGCGGGCACACAGGTGTTGTAAACGAAGACTGCTTTCGGGGCATAACTGTCCACCGCCTGTTTGATGGAATGGAACAGGCGCTTCTCGCCGCGTCCCATGATGACATCCTGCTCGGTGAGGTCGGTGGTCATGCCGATGCGATACAGTGTCGGACCGGAAGAGCGTGTGCCGCGTCCTTCCCAGGAACTGCCCGCACAAGCGATGGGGCCGTGCACGATATGCGCCACATCGGCGATCGGCAACAAGGCGATCTGCGCACCGTCAAAGGAACAGCCGCCCGCCGTCGCGCCCGGCTTGGGACGCGCGCAGCCCGACTTCTCCTTCTTGTTGTGTTCGCACGCCGGTTCGTTGAGTAACTCGGCGATATCCTTGGCTTGCATGGCATTCACCCACGAGTAATGACGCTCTCTTATCTGCAATTGCTGTGCCAAAGGCAGCAAATTGATTTATATGGGATTTGCACCTCCAAACCTTGTAGCAAACCCGACAAGGTGGACATTCACAACAAATTTCCGGGAACACAAAACGGCTCTCAGTCTGACGTTCCCGCACAACTGGCGAGCTTTCCAGTTTGGCGCAATTGAGCATTTTCAACACGACGCAGCGGCCAAAATTGCAATTCTCCCTGCGCGCATCAGGGGGAACTATCTAGACCGTTTGGCATATAGACAAAGTCAAATCGGCTGGCTAAGGTTCGTCGCAGATTCGCACAACAAAAATATTTTGGACAGCTTGGCCTGGTGACTGAATGACCATGTGCAAACAGGGGGAATCAAATGAGCGCCATAAATCAAATCACTCGCACACATTGATGACAAATCCCGCACAGTTAGGCAACCATGATTACGGCGGGGATGTCGTTTCCAACGAATTTTCACTGGTTCGCTGGCTTTCAATCACAAGCCTGTTGGCGATGCTGTTGACCGCCTCCATCCTTATTTTTCTGTTCCGGCAGGATCAGCTGTCCGAATTCGAAAAAAACGCGGGGGTAGAAAACGAACGGATACTGGTTCACCTTTCATACGCGCTGAAGAACCAGATCAACACGTATATCACCAGCAGCAAAACGCTGGACCCCGGCACGCAGAAGGCTAATCCGAATCTGGATGCGCTATTTGCAGCCTCGCTGAACCAACTCAAGGAACACGATATTCTCAAATTGAAGATCTTCGATCTGTCCGGGACCGTAATCTACTCTTCAGCAAAAAGTGAAATTGGTGGCACCAGCAGCAATCCGGGGTTGCTCGCAGAGGCCGTTAAGGGCTCTACAATGAGCAAACTTTCGCATCGAACAACGTTTACCGCGACAAACGAAGAGCGGTACGACGTCGATGTATTTGAAACGTATATGCCCGTTACCCTGAATGGCAAAACGATCGGAATCATAGAAAGTTATGCCGATGCCGCCGCTGTCACCGAAAGACTTCAAAACAAAACGGCGCAGATCATCCTGGTTGTCTTTTGCGCATTTTCCGGACTGTATGCCGCCCTGTATTTTTCTGCACAAAAGGCCGATGACAAGCAAAAGATCTCCGAACAGAGGCTGGTGCAAAGCGAACGACAATTTCGGCAGGCGATGCTATATGCCCCCATCGGACAGGCATTGGTTGATCCAAACGGACGCTATCTCGATGTAAACCCCAAGCTGTGCAGTATTCTGGGTTTTCCCAAGGAGGAACTTCTGCGCCTCAAGTTTCAAACGATCACCGCGCCCGACGATATCGCCAAGGACCTGGAATTCACTCGCCAGATCGCGAAAGGGGAAATCGACAGTTATGCGCGGGAAAAACGCTACATCCACAAAGATGGCCATTACATCTGGACACAGCTTCACGTGGCTGCAGTGCGCGATAATTCAGGAAAACACCAGTTCAATATTGCCCAGATACAGGACATTACCGAACGCAAGGAAATGGAAGACCAAATACATCATCTTGCGTTCTACGATACGTTGACCGGACTCCCCAACCGGCGTTTGCTGGATGACCGGCTGGCGCAGGCACTCTCCCTCTGCAAACGCAACGGGTGCTTTGGCGCAGTGATGTTCGTTGATCTGGATAACTTCAAACCGATCAATGATACGCACGGCCACCGGGCGGGCGATCTGTTGCTGGAGGAAGCCGCGCGCCGCCTGACCGGCAATGTGCGGGAAGTGGATACAGTCGCCCGGTTTGGCGGGGATGAGTTTGTGGTGGTACTGAGTCAACTTGCCGAAGATGAAGCTGCAAGCACCACACAAAGCAGCAACATCGCCGAGAAGATCCGCACCGCGTTGGCGGGTCCCTATTGGCTGGCCTCCAATTCGAAAGGCTCAACGAAGATGATTATCTACCATGAGGCGACTGCCAGCATCGGCATTGTCTTGTTCAACGGAAATTCAAACCCCGACCATATTCTCAAGTGGGCAGATTTGGCCATGTATCAGGCCAAGGCAGACGGGCGAAATTCAGTCCGGTTTCATATGGCAACTTCCTGAAGTCCGGAGTTTCAAGCTTTTCAGACTGAATAAGGTGCAGCCACCCAACTCTTCAGCAAGGCAGCTTCGGTCTCCGGCAAATATGAACCCGGCTTCCAGATCGCGCGCCACGGCATAAACCACCTTGGGCGGCGTGAAACTCCCGCTTAAATATCCTACTTAGTAGTTGTAGTCCATTCCCCGCCCAGCCAGGAACACCCGACCATAAACCTTGGTATCGGCAGCGATGCCACCAACACCACCGTAACGGTGATTGTCATCGTCGATCCGGGTCCAATTCGCCCCCGCGTCGTCAGACCGATACACGCCGTAGACGTAGACTCCACCAGTGAGCAGTCTTCCCACGAAGTAGACGGCTGCCGAGTAGGATGAACCCGCGGCGGGTACGCCCAAAGCGACTTTCATGGCGCCGTGCTGGGTCGTGTTTCCTGTTCCTACCAATGTTCCTGTCAGCTTGGTCCAGGTGACGCCGGAGTCGACGGAATGCCACAGATTGTTGGCGTCGGCCAGCCACAGATCGCCCTCGACGAATGGATTAACGGCCAAGTCGGTGTTGTTGAAACTATAGGAGTCCCAAATTTGGGAACTGGCAGCGAAGTGATGGCCCCCATCTGTGGAATAGTAGAATCTTCCAGTTTGGTAATTCCAAAACTCCCCTCCATGATCGTAGGCGTAAACCTTCATCGGGTTTTTCCGGTCTGCGGCAAGGTGATAGGCGGCGTTATATCCAGCGGAGGGGGGCGGAAGATTCGTGGTAGTCCAAGTAGTTCCGTTGTCGGTCGTATAGTAGGGAGTTTGACCCGCGACCGACCAGATCACGTTGGAACCGTCGGCGGTCACCGCTACTTTGGAATGATCACCGGTAATCGAGGCGGTCGGGGGTACAGTCGGGAAGTTTGTCCATGAGATACCCGAGTTGGTCGAGTACGCCCCATTTGATGTTGAGCCGTAGGTTCCTACGGCCGCAATGTAGGCGGGGTTATTCCACGCCATGTCGATGCCGGTTCCGTTGCCGCCCCCCAAACCGGGTGACCGATTGTTTGCCGAGCTCGTCAGCGAGGTATTGACGTACAGGCCGGTATCGCCGTGCGCGCTAAGCAAAGCGTACGATGCCGTGGGGGGCGGTGCCGTCATTCCCAGATTGACCATTTCCTCGATGCCGTTGACGTCGAAGGTCCAGTGAGGAAGCCACCCTGTCGCGGAAAAGGCGTCGGTGCTTGACATGATCCCGCCACCGAGCCCATACGACACGTGATCCGGGTTGAAAGGATCGATCTGCAAAGTGTCGGTCCACCCCCAGTAACCGCTCACGTCGTGGTAATTCAGGCTTCCATTGGTGTCGCCGGACCTTCCAATTTCGTGCCACGTTGCGCCATCGTCAGCGGAGGCCATCGCAACCTGCACCCAGGCCCCATCCCCCCATGTGCCGGATACGCCAAAAGCAATTTTCGTCGACGTGCCGCTGCCATATACCGAGAGGCCGCCAATCCCACCATAGTAGCCGCTGGTGGTGTCGATCAGCTTCGTCCACGTCGTCGTACCGCCGTCAAACTTGTATAACCACGACGGCGCACTGCTACCAGGACCCGAGCCCTTGGTAAAAGGCACGTAGAACTTTCCGTCAGCGGCCCGAACCATGTGTGGAATATGAAGATAAGGAAGAACAGAAACTGGAACAGTGTCGTTGGTCATAGCAGTCGACACCGCATTGGGAATCGCGATCCCCGTCCAGGTGGCTCCACCATCGATCGATTTGTAGAGGTAGAAGGGAAGTGCCGGTACCGCAAGGGCTTTGTAATCGGGAGCGACCCCCACGTAGATGGTTTGGGTAGCGCTCCCCGCGGGCGTAAAGCCCGTCGTCAGGACCGTGGTGTCAAACACAACGAACTCCACCCCGATGGGACTACCGCCATTCCCGTAAAGATTTTCGCCGTGAGCTTTTGTATTAGGATCAGTAACAGCCATTCCACTTATGTCGGTAGACGACATCACATACGAAGACAGCGTCGTGACCTGGCTCCAGTTCAGACCGCTGTCGGTGCTTTTCCAGAGCCCCGCGGTGCGCGATGCATAAAACATCGTCGAGGGAAGATTGGGGTCGACCACCAGCCGCTCGCCGATCCCCCGGCCCTGATTGTTCGACCCGACCGGGAAAAGCAGATTCACGTAGTTCCAGGTGTTGCCTTGATTGGACGAGTAATAGAACCGTCCGTTTCCATACGAGACAGACATGCTCGTCGTCATGTACACCTTGTTTGCATCCGATGGATCAACGGCCATGCTCTCGGCACCCTCATTGCCACCATCCTCCGGAGCAAAAGCATCGGTGAGCGCAGTCCATTTGGAAATGCTGTTGTCCCACCGGTACACGCCGTCCATGTCGGTTCGGGCGTAGCGCAGATTGTCCACGGTCGGGTGGTAGATGATGCCGGGGATATACCCGCCGCCGCCCATCTTTACGGTGGTCCAACCCGTGGCGGGGGGTACAGATACGGCTGAGACAACGGTAAAGCTCACGGAGCTGGTTGTGCTTGCCGCCACATTATTGGCATCCTTGACCGAGAAAACCACATTCGCTGCTGTGTAAGTGGTAGTAGGTGTTCCCGTCACCGCACCGGTGACGGTGTCAAGGCTCAAACCCACAGGCAGCTTTCCGGATGTGACGCTGTAGGTATACGGTGCTGCGCCGCCGCTGGGCGTCAAGGGCGAGAAGCTGGCCATCGGTGTGCCGACAGTCAGGTTCTGTGCTGTGGTGGTGGCTGTGGTAGTGATCGTGGGGGAAGCCGCGCCAACGGTAAAACTCACGCTGCTGGTGGTGTTGGCCACGACGCCGTTGGCATCTTGTACCGAGAAGAGCGCATTCGCCGTTGCGTAAGTGGCAGTGGGTGTACCCGTCACTGCACCTGTACTGGCGCCAAGACTCAAACCCAAGGGTAAAGTGCCGCCGTAACTGTAGGTATACGGAGTTGCACCGCCGCTGGGCGTCAAGGGCGAGAAGCTGACCATTGCCGTTCCAACAGTCAGGCTCTGCGCCGTGGTGGTGGCTGTGGCAGAGATCCCGACACTTCCATTGGATGCCGGAGAAATTGGAGATGGCAAAGAAGAGGTTGCCCCGCCCCCGCCGCATGCGGCAACAAGCAGGCTCAAAATAACAGCGCTGGCGAGGCTTGCAGTGACAACGGCTGGTTTGCGCGGTACCGGCAATACATTGGGGTTTTTGCGTGAAATCAATTTGGGGCGACTCTCAACTAAAATATTCATGATCTTAACAAATCAACACACAGGCAAAACCTCAAAATAAATGTGTCTTGGCCCAGATCAACCACAGATTACGAATACCCCCCAAAACTAAACTGAATAAGGCGAGTCCACCCAACTCTTCAGCAGCGCCGCTTCGGTCTCCGGCAAATAACTGAAACCAGCTTCCAGATCGCGTGCCACGGCGTAAGCCACTTTGGGCGGCGTGATCGTCCCGGCGACCAAATGCGCATACCAGGCCGAAGTGTATCCGGCGGCACGGTCGAATGCCTGCAACTGCGCATGCATGTCCGGCCCAGAAAGTTCGACATTCCATTGAAACGGCTTGAGTTCGCGTGCGTGGCGCGACACCAGCGAAGCGGTAACGGCCTGATTGCGATAACGGTCCTGATGCTCGCGCAGTGCCACGATCCAGTGGTCGCTGAAATGGCCGCGGGACGCGGCGCTGCTGTGTGCCCATTCGGAGAGCAGGCGCGGTAGCGCGGCATTGCGCGAATCCGCGGGGGTTGCTCTGGCAACCGTTTGGCGCATGTCGATCAGCCTGCGGAAATGGTATCGCGGTGCCGAGACTGCTTGCGCATCAAGCAGGATGGGAGAGATGGGCTCGGTGAGTTCCTGCAGGTCCTCGGGCAACTTGTCTGTGTCGATCAGTTTGCGGTCCAGCACTTCCTGCAACTCTTCCACTTCCAGTTGCAGAAAATCTGCCGGGGCCGGGCCGTAAGCCGCAACAAAATAGTGAGTGCGTCCGGTGTGGCGTGTCACCACCAATCCCTCATCTGCATGACGATCCACCAGTTCGCCCATATCCCCATCGCACGCGGCCAGTTCGATCTTGGCCCAGGTACCCACGCTCTCTGCGATGCGCTTTCCGTCTGCAGAAATGATTCCACCGGGACGGTACCAGCCGCCGCGATTCAGCGCGTAGCGAAAAGTACAGCCGGGACGAATGCGGTTGGCAATCTCCAATAGCGTGCTGTGGTGCGGGCGCGGCGGCGTGGCTTCGATCTCGTCAGCCAGGC
>JAYTUW010000107.1:0-10460 GCA_043744345.1 Sideroxydans sp.
CTTGAATTCCTTGCTGAACTGCCTTCTCTTTACCATTTGCCACCTCCAGTTTGATTAAAACACCTTATCTAGGTGTCTTTCAAACTGGGGATAGGCCATTGGTAACAAGCAACGATTGGAGTGTCTATTCGAAAGTTTGAAATCTCTAACCATCGAAACGGGAGTCACGATTCTCTTGGTGGGCACTTATAAGCTATTGGACATCCTCGATCAAAGCGGTCAGCTGACCCGCCGCAGTCAGGTAGTGAATTACCCTCGATATGACATGCGTCAAAGCAGAGATCGCGACAGCTTTCGCAAGGTACTGGGTTTTCTGGAACAAAAAATGTCAATGCACATCCCAACTCGTCTCGACGTGCAAGCCGACTATTTTTACCAAAAGTCCGCAGGATGCGTCGGTATTCTTAAGGACTGGCTGAGTCGATGCCTCGAATATGCGCTGCAGGAAAATGTTTCCATCATCGACGCCGCTTTTGCCGAGAGGTTTGCTCTAAAAAACAGGGGTCTTCTGACCATTATCGAGGAGGCATGCCTAGGGGAGCTTAAACTGACCGATGTTGGTGACGAGCGCCTACTGGATATGCTCACCAATGGTGTTCTGTTTGCGAAGAACGATCATGATCTGTCCAGAAAACGTCCGCGTCCAGGCAAGCGCAATCCGAAACGCGATCCAGTTGGTGTGCACGCGTGATTCAATTCATGGATCTCGACGACGCGCTGGTTTACCAACCTTCGCCCGTCCCACCCCGGAGCGTACTGTTCTCACTATCTCCGTCAGGCGTGGGTACGCCGCATCAGGAAAGCCTACTGTCCCTGCTGGTAAGAACCAGCGTGGCGCATGGCGTTAGTCCGAGGAAGTTGGTCAGCGAAATTTTGGGCGCAGAGGATAATGCTATCTCGAAGCTTGGTTACGCGGATTTTTTCAGAGTTGACGCAGGTACGGTGAATGGGCTTGGGCGTTACGCAGAGATGTTCGCGTCAGCTATTGGACGGCTGACAGCGCATCAGAATCTTCGCCACTTGACCCTGCTCCCGTGGCGTGGTCTCTTTCCTTTCAATGGACAAGGGTTGTTGGCTCGCCATCCGAAATGGTGCCCTGCATGTTTTCATCAGCAGCACCTCTCGGGGCAGGCTACGATTTTTCCTCTTAGGTGGTATTTCGAGGTCTATCGATCATGCGTGGAACACAAGTGCTCTCTTGAAGATCGCTGCCCCAATTGCGGCAAGACCCAGCCATACTTGCCACGATATCCGGATACCAGTATTTGTGAGTACTGCCATCGATCACTCGCGGGCATTCGTCCCCGTGAAGAAATACCGCAATTTCAGTTGTGGGTGAATGACGCGATTGGAGGCATGGTGGCGCGCCAGTCGGAGCCAGACTTTACTCCATTCGCTGACCGCTTCCTTGATTTTGTTCGTGAGCGGGTTCAGGCTATGGCGGGTGGCAACCAAGCTGTTTTCTGCCGGGCAGTAGGGTTTAAAAATCAGGGATTGAAAGGTTGGCTAAACAATGGAGAGCGTCCTTCCTTTTCTCAATTTCTGACCCTTTGCTACGGTGTGAATGTAATGCCAACGGATGTATTCGCAGAATCACCGCTTACTACCGTAGGAACCGAGTTTCGTTCGCTGTCAGGCAAGCTCAAAGAACGAAAAGTTTGTCCTAGGCCGTCACTTCAGAGACGGAAAGAATTGGAAGATTCTCTGAATACCCTGCTGATCTCAAAGGAGAGTCTGTCTGTAAAAATAATTGCTGCCAACCTTGGAGTGAGCCAAAATTGCTTGCGATATTGGTTTCCAGATTTGTGTGCGTTGCTGTCGGAACACCACAAAATTGCAGTGAAAGCCCGTTCTGAAATTCACCAGACAAAACAGAGTCGCCGGGTGGAGGAGGTTGTGAAGATGATCCATGCGGAAGGTCGCTACCCTTCGCAACGACAGGTGGACTATATATTGAAGAATGAGGGCATGTCACTGGCTCAGCCTCATCTCCTGCAGGCATATTTGAAGGCTTTAGGAAGTTTGTGATGAGGCAGAAAGAACTGGAAACCGTATTCGATTTGCAATTTGTACTCTCGATCTGGACTCGATTCAGGAATTTCCTCCACTTTTTCATAAGCTATATGCGCATGTGCTGTTAGGCATTTTGAATGGCTCATTTTTTTTGGGGGGAACGGCGCTCGCAGTTTCCTACCCCTATCCACGGCCGAGTAGTGATCATTCGTAACTGCGGACTGATTCCTGCTGAATGGTGGCTTACGCTAAACGTGCATTCAGCGGAGACATGTTCGGTTTAGGGGTGGAAGCATATCTTTGCCGCCCCTGATTTGGAAGCATAAGCTTGCCAGAGCGGCAATGTTATGATTCCCGGCACAATGGCTTGCCTCCCTGCTGCTTTCGCTGGTGTCCCCGACAGGAATCGAACCTGTAATTGACCCTTAGGAGGGGCCGGTTATATCCATTTAACTACGAGGACTTGCGTGAATGGCGCTGATTCGTGCGCATTCTAACGTAAAATCTCGTCCTCGCAGATTCTGCGCAAGGAGATCCCCATGAAATGGCTGATCCTGTTCGGTTTGGTTGCTGCATTGGCATTGTTGGTGACCCAGATGGCGCGTGCGGGCGAATTACCCAAGGTGGGCGAAGCCGCGCCCGATTTCGATCTGCCCGACCAGAACGGGGTGAAACATACCCTGAAAGAGTTCTCGGGGCAGTGGCTGGTGCTGTATTTCTATCCCAAGGACGACACGCCGGGTTGCACGCAGGAGGCCTGTGCTTTTCGCGACGATCTGCACAAGTTGACGGGGTTGGGCGCGCAGGTGGTGGGTATCAGTGTGGACGATGGCGACAGCCATGCCGAATTTGCCAAGAAATATCATTTGCCGTTCCCGCTGCTGGCGGACAAGTCCACCGAAGTGGCGGCAAAGTATGGTTCGCTGATGAATCTGGGGTTGTTCAAGTTCGCCAAACGCTACACGTTCCTGATTGACCCGCAAGGCAAGGTCGCCAAAGTGTACGAAAAGGTGGAGACCTCAAGACATTCGACCGAGATCATAGAAGATTTGAAGCAATTAACCGGGAAAGGCAAGTGATGAAGTATCCGAATGTGAATGTGTTCGTTGCATGGTTTTTGATGTTGCAGACGCTGGCGATGGGGTGGGTGGCAGCTGCCGGGAATATATTGCTGCAGATGTTGAGTGTTCCGGTTCAAGAGGGGGGAGTACCGGGGCGCATGGTTGGTGCGTTGCTGCTGTTGCTGGTTGTCGTTCTGATCTGGTACTTCATGCACGGCTTGCCGCCGCAAGGAAAAGAGGGGGGTAGCGGTTACAAGCTGGGTCACAAGGTGGTTCTGGCAGCGAATATCTTGGCCGGTCTGCTGTTCGTGTTCCACTTCTTTGCCGCCGGGATTGAGGACTACAACACGCATCTGGTTCTGGATACTTTTACCACGTCGTTCGGCTATTTTGCGATGGGCTGTTTTGCCGTCGGATTCTCGCTTATCTATCAGTCATCGTTGCCGCAGGAAGAAAAGAACTAAATGCCGTATATCACCCTGGACAAGGCGAGCATCGCCTTCGGTCACGTCGCCCTGCTGGATCACGTGGACTTTCAACTCGACGAGGGGGAGCGCGTCGGCCTGATCGGCCGCAACGGCGGCGGCAAATCAACCCTGCTCAAGGTGCTGGCCGCACAGGCCCATCTGGACGACGGCACGCTGTGGCGCCAACCGACCACGCGCATTTGCTACGTGAGCCAGGAGCCCGTGCTGGATCCCGAATCAACAGTGTTCGACGAAGTGGCCCGCGGCCTGGGCGAATTGCACCAGATCATCACCGACTACCACCATCTGTCGCACCAGTTGGGCGAGCCGGATGCCGATTACGACAAGCTCCTGGAAGCCCTGCAGCCATTGCAGACCGCCCTGGAAGCGCAGAACGGCTGGGCAGTGCAGGCGCGCATCGAGACTGCCATCCAGCGTCTGGAGCTCGATCCCGAGGCACTGGTAGGTTCGCTCTCCGGCGGTGTGCGCAAGCGCGTGGCACTGGCACAGGCTTTGGTGGCCGAGCCGGAAGTGTTGATCCTCGACGAACCGACCAACCATCTGGATTTTGCTTCCATCGAGTGGCTGGAAGGCTTGCTGAAGGACTTTCACGGCAGCGTGCTGCTGGTCACCCACGACCGGCGCTTCCTGGACAATGTCGCCACGCGCATCATCGAGCTGGACCGCGGCAAGCTGGCGAGCTTCCCCGGCAACTTTGATGCTTATCAGAAGATCAAGGAACGCATGCTGGCGGACGAGGCCGTGGTCAATGCCAAATTCGACAAAGTGCTGGCGCAGGAAGAGGTGTGGATTCGCCAGGGTGTAAAAGCAAGGCGTACGCGCAACGAAGGCCGCGTGTTGCGCCTGGAATCGTTGCGTCTGGAACGCGCGGCACGGCGCGACAAGGTCGGCAAGGTCGAAATGAATCTGGATGTGGGCGACCGCTCGGGCAAGCTCGTGGCGGAACTGGAAAATGTCTGCAAATCTTACGGCGACCGCAAAATCGTCAATGATTTCTCCTGCCGTATCCAGCGCGGTGACAAGATCGGTCTGCTCGGGCCCAACGGAGCGGGCAAGAGCACATTGCTCAAGATCATACTGGGCGAATTGGAGCCGGATTCCGGCACGGTGAAGCTGGGCACCAAATTGAGTGTGGCCTACTTCGACCAGTTGCGCGCGCAGCTGGACGATAACGCCACGCTGGCCGACACCATCAGCAAGGGTTCGGATTTCATCGAGATCGGCGGTGCGAAGAAACATGTCATCAGTTATCTCAGTGATTTCCTATTCCCGCCCGAGCGTGCGCGCTCTCCGGTGAAAAGCTGCTCCGGTGGCGAGCGCAACCGTTTGCTGCTGGCGCGTTTGTTCACCAGACCATCCAACGTGCTGGTGCTGGACGAGCCGACCAATGATCTCGATATCGAGACGCTGGAGTTGCTGGAAGAGCTGCTGATGCAATACGACGGTACCCTGTTCATCGTCAGCCATGACCGCGCGTTTCTGGACAACGTGGTGACGCAGGTGATCGCCTTCGAGGGCGACGGCAAACTGATGGAGTACGTAGGCGGATATGAGGACTGGGTGCGCGTGAAGAAATTCGAGGCGAGCCGGAAGAAGCCGGAAACCTCACCCAAGCTTGCAACCAAGGCCGTGGAAGAGAAACCCAAGGCGGCCAGCAAGCGCAGTTTCAAAGAGCAAAAGGAATTGGATGAGTTGCCGAAGCGTGTCGAGGCGCTGGAACGCGAGCAGGAAGACATCACCGCGGCGCTTGGCTCGGGCACGTTGTTCCGCGACAATCCGGCCCACGCCAAACAATTGCATGAGCGTGCGGCCAAGATCGAAGACGAATTGCTGGAGTTGATGGCGCGCTGGGAGGCGCTGGAGAAAAAATAGGGAGTTCGGATGAAGATCAAGAACGGTTTGATACTGATCACCGCCTGCGCACTTTGTTTACCCGCCTGTACCACGCAGCAGATGCTGCAGGTGGCTTTGGCCAAGGATCCGGAAAAGGCACTCAAGGGCATGGCCGAGCGTCGCGCCAATTCGTACAAATACAATCCCGAGTTGATCGTCACGGACATCAAAAAGGTCAAGTCCGAATACGACCGCCTGATGGGTAACGTGCAGAAGGAAAGCGGCACGAAGTGGGGCAAGAAGGAGTCCGGCGTGCTGGCGAACCGCACGCGCTATGTGAAGTACACCGAGAACTACAAGAATCGCGTGGTGGTGGATTACGACGCAGGCACGGTGCTGATCGAGCATCTGGACGAAGAAAAGGCAAAAGACAAGCTGCGCAATGCGGCGGTGGTTGCCCTGCTGACGCCCGACGATCCCGGCTCCGTGGATCTGTTCTCCGACAAGGAGATCGAGCTTGGCGGCAAGCCGTATCTGCAGGAACTGGTGGTTGACCAGAACAACGTGGTGCTTTTGTCGCGCGAGGATATCGACCGCTATGCCGATTATCTGGTGACCAACCAATTGCAGATTCGCACCATCGACGTCGACGGCGTGAGCAAGAACGTGCTCTTTGTCCGCATGAACATGGTGAACGCGCACATCGACAAACGAGCCCTTGAATATGCCGATTCAGTACGCAGGCATTCCGAAGGAACACAGGTTAGCCGTAGCCTGATCTACGCCATCATCAAGATCGAAAGCTCGTTCAATCCCTATGCCGTATCCAGCGTGCCAGCATACGGCATGATGCAGTTGGTGCCGTCCAGCGGCGGGCGCGAGGCCTACCGCAAGGCCAAGGGCGAAGATGTGATGCCGACCAGGGATTATCTGTTCAATGCCGACAACAACATCGAGCTGGGGGCAACATATCTGGGGGTGCTGCTCAACGATAGTCCGCTGCGGGAGATCCGCAACCGCGTGTCGCGCGAATATTGCGCCATCGCTGCCTACAATACGGGCCCCGGCAACGTGTTTCGGGCTTTCAGCAAGTTGAGCGGCAAAGCGCGCCAGGAAGACGCGCTGGAGCGGATCAATGCCATGCAGGCGGACGAGGTTTACGACACTTTGCGCACCCGGCTTCCGTACGAGGAAACGCGCGGCTACATCGTGAATGCGGTGGCGGCAAAGAAGCGCTATGCGGCGATGTGAATCAGTTTAGCGGGAAACGGGCAAGCCAGCCTATCGCCGCCAGCGAGCCGAACAGGATGACGAGGTGCAGCCACGTCCACAGCCGGTAACGTCCGTTCAGGTCCGCTTCGTCGAGATTGCTGATCAGGAAGAGACGGCCGTCCGCGGGCTTGAGCATGAAGTTGGTGTCGGGCATGACGCGCATTTCGTTCAGGCGTTTTTCTGCTTCGCGCTTGGCGGCCGAACGCGCCAGCGCCCATTCCCGCATATCGAGCACGCCGTTGTTGTCCAGGTCGAATCGTTTGAGCAGGTCGGCGTTGTCCATCTTCCATTCCGCCAGCACATCCTTGACCAATTGATCGTGCGTGACTGAAACTTCACTGCCGCCCCGGGTCTTGAATTCGCCGATGATATAGACCGAGTCTTCCTGGATGAGCTTCCATTCCGTGTACCGGTAGCTGCCTTCGCTCCACTGGTCGCAATGCCGGGTGATGATCTCGGCGTGTTCCGGATCTACAACACACAGGCCGGTGCCGTCATCCAGAATGAACGGATCGGTGCTTTCACCCTTGTCGAGGGTGCGCCACTCGTTCTTTGAAGTGCGCTCTTTCACTTCCCAGCGGTACCACAGGCAGGGCAGCACACGCAGTTTGCTGACGAGCGGCGGGTTGCCGAGTTTGCCGCGCCCGCCCAACTCCACATAACCTTGTGCCGCCGAGGCGATGCGCGAGGTGGGAGTGCCGCTGATAATGCGCAGGCGCTTCAGGGTGGAAAACCAGGCGAACAGGCTGATGATCGCCATGAGGCCGAGGCAGCACACCCAGCCCAGTGTTGACTCCAGCTTGATGCCGATGAACAGCAGAAATAGCTGTCCGCCGGAGGTGATGAGCTGCGTGTATTCGCGGCGGAGTTTGGTCAGCATGCTCGACTTGCCCCGCCGTGGCAGTCTAGAAGCGGAAGCCCAGTTTTACGCTGACCGACTGGATGCCGCCGGTCTTGTCCACTTCGGCTGCCAGGTTGGTGATGCCCATGTTCAGGTTGGCGCCGACGAATACTTTGCTTTGGGTGAATTTTTGAGAGGGAGAGAAGCTAAGGGGGCCGCTGGTGACATTGGCTTTGCTGTCGACCCAGACCTGTCCGACGCCCGCATAGGGAGTGAAGAAGGCGAAACCCTTGGAGATGGAGACATCCAGTCCTTTGGTGTTCAGCGCCAACTGATCAACGCCGCCCAGCTTGGTATAGGAACCGCGGATCGCGATGGCCGGAGTGGCGATGCCACCTTGAACAATGGCATAGCGCAATTCGGCACCGGTCAACGAGATGTTCGTGCTGGGAATCTTGGAGTAGAAGGCGGCGACATCGATGCCGAAGGGCAGGCCCTTGGCGATGTGCAGTTTGGGTACATATACCTTGCTGACGCTGCTGCCGCCATTGGTTGCAGTGCTCCAAATCTGCGCGCTCTTGGAGGTGTCGGTCTGGGTCACTTCAACACCCATATCGAAACCGATGGTACCCAACGGTGCTGCCGGAGTCACGGGTTTGTAGCTCAGGGCTGCGCCCAGGTCTTCCGACAGCGTCCTGAATTCGGCTTGACCCAGATTGCCCAAGGTGGAAATGTTGGCCGCCAGGGCGGGATGGGCGAGGCCCAGTGTGCAGAACAGTGCGAGCAGTCTTTTCATTGTGTTTTCCTCTTTATCGTTATTGAATCAATCATGTTTTTCTGAGCATGAAGCGCGCGACGGGGGTGAGAGTCGTCGACGGACGAATCGGTATCCTCAGCTGAACAAAGCCTTCATATCTACGTCGGCTTTTTCTGTATCTGAAAACTCCAGCAGCGGCTTGGGCGTGTAGGCGAACATGTTGGCGATGAGCACGGCTGGGAACTGCTCGATTCCCACGTTGTAGATGTTGACTGAGTCGTTATACAACTCGCGCCGGTCGGCGATGCCATTCTCCAGGCCGGTGATACGGGTCTGCAGTTGCATGAAGTTCTGGTTGGTCTTCAGTTCGGGGTAGGCCTCGGCAACGGCGAACAATCCGCCGAGACTGGCGCGCATCGCACCTTCCGCCTTGCCCAATGCAGCGATGTCCTGGCCTTCGCGTGCGGTTTGCACCTGTGAGCGGGCCGCGATGACGCGTTGCAGGGTCTCCTGTTCGAACTGCTTGTATTGTTTGCATACCTCGACCAGTTTGGGCAACTCGTCATGGCGTTGTTTGAGCAACACGTCGATATTGGCCCAGGCTTTGGATACGCCGTGCTTGAGGCTGACCAGGTTGTTGTAGAGGCTGACGCTGTAGAGGATGGCGACGATACAGACAGCGAGCAGGATAAGCGTGGTGCTCATGGTGAGGCTCCTTGTGCAAGTGAATGAACAACGCGGCGAATCATAAAACAAATCGCCGCGTTGTTGCACAGGATTGCGGTGCCTGGGGAAACCGTTCGTCCTGATAACCAGCGACTTGGCTGGCGTTTTTTTGACAGCCTAGTCGAATGGCTAGTAGTTACATCAGCGCGTCGAAGGAACGAACGGTGTTCCGTAAGGATTTGAAACAGCGTACTAAACGACTGGCAGTTATTGCCCGAAGAAATCCTTCACCTTGCCCATCCACGACTTCGCCCGGGGGCTGTGGCGTGCGGAATCTTTCTGGCTGATGGTCTCAAACTCGCGCAACAACTCCTTCTGGCGATCCGTCAGGTTGGCGGGCGTCTCCACCACGACATGGCAATGCAGGTCGCCGTGGGTGTGGGTGCGCATGCCCTTGATGCCCTTGCCGCGCAGACGGAAGATCTTGCCGCTTTGAGTCTCGGCGGGGATCTTGATGCTGGCCTTGCTGTCCAGTGTCGGGATTTCGATCTCGCCGCCCAGTGCCGCGGTGGCAAAGCTGATCGGCATTTCGCAATGCAGGTCGTCGCCGTCGCGCTGGAACACGCTGTGCTGTTTGATGTGGATCTCGACGTACAGGTCGCCGTGCGGCGCACCGTGCGAACCGGCTTCGCCGTGACCGCTGTGGCGCAGGCGCATGCCACTGTCGATACCGGCCGGGATCTTGATCTCCAATGTCTTTTGCTTCTTCTGGCGTCCCGTACCCTGGCAGTCCTTGCAGGGAGAGCTGATCTGCTTGCCGCTGCCGTGACAGCGCGGGCAGGTCTGCTGTACCGAGAAGAAGCCCTGTTGCATGCGCACCTGGCCGTGACCGGCGCAGGTCTGGCAGGTGGTGGCCGAAGTGCCGGGTTTTGCACCGGAACCGCTGCAGGTCTCGCACTCTTCCATGACGGGAATGCGGATCTGTTTTTCTGCGCCACGCGCGGCTTCTTCCAGCGAGATCTCCATGTTGTAACGCAGGTCGGCACCGCGATGTGCCTGACTGCGGCCTCCGCGCCCGCCACCGAAGATGTCGCCGAAGATGTCGCCGAAGTCAAAACCCGCAGCGCCTGCCCCGCCTGCCCCGAAGGGATTGCCGCCACCCATGCCGCCAGCTTCAAATGCCGCGTGACCATATTGGTCGTACGCCGCGCGCTTTTGTCCGTCGGACAAAGTCTCGTAGGCTTCCTTGGCTTCCTTGAACTGTTCTTCTGCTTTCGGATTATCCGGATTGCGGTCGGGGTGATGCTTCATCGCCAGTTTGCGATAAGCTTTCTTGAGGTCTTCCTCCGAGGCGTCGCGATTGACGCCGAGGACTTCGTAATAATCTTTTTTTGACATGGTCGTAAATAGTGACTGTAGGATGGGTTGAGCAACGCGATACCCATCATCTTTATATTCATTGATGGGTATCGCTACGCTGTGTCAATTCTGCATCGTGCTTGCTCGATTGCAGATTGCTTAACTTTGTT
>JAYTUW010000108.1:0-10340 GCA_043744345.1 Sideroxydans sp.
TGTGGTGCTTGACACCGGCATCGCCCGGCCGAATGAATTGCGGGTGAGCCAGGCGAACCCGGCCAAAGCCCGCGAGCGGCTGGGGTGGCAGGCCAAACAGGTGATGCACGATGTTGTGCGGCTGATGTGCGAAGACGAAATCAGAGCGGCGCCTGCAGCGAAAAGCGCTGCCCCATGAATGACCGGCTGCAAGACCAGTTCTTCGGCCACCAGCATGTGACCGAAATCAATCCTCCCGGGGGTTGGCGCATGCTGAATTGGCGCGAGCTCTGGGCTTATCGCGAGTTGTTGTCGGTGCTCACCATGCGCGACATCAAGGTGCGCTACAAGCAAACCGTGCTGGGCGCGGCGTGGGCCATCATCCGCCCGTTTCTGACCATGGTGATCTTCAGCGTGGTGTTCGGCCAGCTGGCAAAAATGCCGTCTGACGGCTACCCCTATCCGGTATTCGTCTACGCCGCGCTGCTGCCCTGGACTTTCTTTGCGGCCGCGATCAGTACATCGGGTCAATCATTGATCGGTTCTTCGAACCTGGTGAGCAAGGTCTATTTTCCACGCCTGATCATTCCACTGTCTTCGGTGGGGGCGGGGCTGATTGATTTGCTGATCTCCACCGGCATATTGCTGCTGATGATGCTCTGGTACGGTGTCGGCTGGAGCTGGAATCTGCTGGCAGTGCCGCTGCTGCTGCTGGCGGTGGTGTTTGCCGCGCTGGGGGTGGGTACGCTGCTCTCGGCGCTCACCGTGTCCTATCGTGATTTCACGCACCTCACGCCGTTTTTGGTGCAGATCTGGATGTATGTGACGCCGGTGATCTTCCCGGTGACGCTGGTGCCGGAGCGCTGGCAGTGGCTGCTGTACCTCAACCCGATGACCGGCCTGGTTGAGGGTTTTCGTTCGGCGTTTCTGGGTAAACCGTTCGATCTGGCCGGGCTGGGCATCTCCTGCGCGATCACCATCGCTCTGCTGATTGTCGGTGTCATGTATTTTGAGAAGGTCGAGCGGCGTTTTGCCGACGTTATCTAAGTACCGATGACCGCAATAAAAGTCGATTGTCTGTGGAAGGAATACACCATTGGTGTGTCGCAAGAGCGGCACACCACCTTCTACGACTTGCTTTCGCAAGCGATAAAAAATCCGTTAACGAGTTTGCGTCGTGTTGGCGGGAATGAAACGGACGCCAATCGGTTTTGGGCATTACGCGACGTCAGCTTCGAAGCTCAGCCTGGCGATGTCCTCGGGATTGTCGGCCGAAACGGTGCTGGGAAAAGCACTCTGCTCAAAATACTAAGCCGCATCACTGCGCCCACCCGCGGCAAAGTGACTGCTCGTGGCCGCATGGCCAGTCTTCTCGAGGTGGGTACCGGATTCCATCCGGAGTTGAGCGGGCGAGAGAACATATATCTCAATGCCGCCATTCTAGGTATGGGCAAAGCGGAAATTGAACGGAAATTCGATGCGATCGTCGCCTTTTCGGGGGTCGAGAAATTTATCGACACACCGGTAAAACGGTACTCCAGTGGGATGTATGTGCGCCTGGCATTTTCTGTGGCAGCGCATATTGAAGCGGATATTCTGTTGATAGATGAGGTATTGGCCGTTGGAGATGCGGAATTTCAGAAGCGTTGCCTGGGCATGATGGGCGATGTTGCGCGCGGTGGCAGAACGGTCTTGTTCGTCAGCCACAATCTGACGGCGCTGCGGAACTTGTGTAGCACAGGACTGCTGCTCAGCGCTGGGCAAGCGCAGTTTTTTGGAAAAATTGGCGACGTCCTCAGCCGGTATGCGTCAAATCAGATATCCGGCAATACCACGGTGGTCGAACTTGAGGACAGCCATCCTGATACAGCCGTGAGGATTCGATGCGTGGTGGTTTCCCCGATAGATCAGGGTGACGATGTTCCCCTGTCTGTTGCATCCACCTTCGGCATCAAGACGACATTGGAGGTTCGACAGCCCGATATGGAAATTGGCGTTTTCCTGCATTGCCATGATGAAAATCAGAATCGTGTCTTTAGTTCGGGCAGCTTCTTCAATCCGCAACTTAACGGTATGCGGTTGCCGGTCGGACAGCATGATTTCGAATGCATTGTTCCTGGTCAACTGCTAAACGACGGTGAATATACGCTGGACGTCAGTATTGTGCGTGACCGGTCGGAGGTGGTGATCACGGAGTCCGCTATTCTTTCCTTCCGTGTTCATGATGAGCCGCTCGGTGTAGCGGGATGGCATTGGCCGCTGGAGGGGGTAATCCGTCCGAAACTGTCTTGGATGCATGCTACAAAATCAACAGCGGCGACTGAGGCGAACATCGTGCATCACGACGCCGTGAAACTTGTTACCGGAGCGTGAAATGGGCAACATCGTCATCACCAGCATTCAGCCACCAACGCCGTCAGTTATGGCGATGTTGTCAAAAGCTCGGCAATTCGGGGTGCGAATCATAGTAATTGGCGACCGGAAAACCCCGCATGCCGATTGGCCCGACGGAATCGATTTCGTGAGTCTGCAGGATCAGCTTGGCCTGGATTTCAAATTGGGGTCCAGGCTTCCGGAGAATCACTACTCCCGGAAGAACGTCGGATACCTGATGGCGATGTCCCGGAAATCCTCGTTCATATTCGATACCGATGACGACAATGCGCCGCTGGAATCATGGCATATACGGTCACTGAAACTTCGTGCACGAACTTTTATCGGATCAGGCTGGATCAATGTCTATCGGTGGTTTAGCGATGCTCATGTCTGGCCCCGTGGACTTCCGCTTGTCAATGCTCGGCATGAGTTGGCTGCAGAAAAAGTTGGGGCATTGACGGATTTTGTCTCCCCAATCCAGCAAGGACTTGCAAACGGATCTCCCGACGTTGATGCGGTATGGCGCCTGCTGATGGATCAAGAAATTACATTTCGCGAGGACGATAGCGTGCATTTGTCGGCCGGATCGTGGTGCCCGTTCAACAGTCAAAGCACCTGGTGGTTTCCCGAGGCTTACCCGCTAATGTATTTGCCCAGTTTTGTCAGTTTCCGTATGACCGACATCTGGCGTAGCTTTGTTGCGCAACGCTGCCTTTGGGCGTTGGGCAATGGCTTGGTATTTCATGGCCCGGAAATGTTTCAAAATCGGAACGAACACAATTTGCTCCGGGATTTTGAGCAGGAAGTACCTGGTTATTTGGCCAATGACAAGATACGAGATGTCTTGGAACATGTATCACTATTACCGGGAATCCAAGAGGTTTCCAACAATCTGCATCGGTGTTATGAGGCGTTAATCAATGAAGGGGTCATCCCCGCAGATGAGATCAAGCTAATTGATTATTGGTTGCACGATGTGAGTAATCTTGCGCGGTTATAGACAATGCATAAGCAACGAGGGCTATGAGTAATTTCATCTCGGATAAGGAGTAAAAGATGATTCGTCAAGCTGTAAAAGCGGTCTCGCCGGAATTTCTTGTTCGCGCCTATCGAGGAATCTATTGGAGAATCCGTCGCCGCCTTCAGCAAAGAAAAGAAACCCCTTTGGCCATAGAGTTGCAGGCTCGTATTGCGCAAGCATCGCAATTGGCCGTAGATATCTCTCCGCAGGCGGTATCAGCGCGTAGCAAGGTGGAAACTGCAGCAATCAAAGTCTATGGTGCGGATTACAACTATTACAGTGACGCGCTTCGTCGAGAAATAGTACAAGGCTTCGAGACAACCCTAAATGCTGTATCAAGCGATCTGGGAAGCATCGATTATCTAGAGATAGGATCATGTCGTGGTCTCTCCATGGGGCTAATCGGATCGATGTTGGTGGGCGCGGGCCGACTTGGATCTCTTGTGTCAATCGATCCTTATTTTGAATCTGGATTTATCGAAGGGAAGGACGGTCCCTACGGCGAAAATATTCAGGTCAACATCGACAAAAATACAAAGGCGCAAGCGCAGGCGCTGTATGAGGATTTACAGATACAGGTGGAGTTGATTGAGCAGACCAGCCTGTCAGGTTTGCGCAAGCTTGTTGAGATGGGACGGAAATTTGATCTTATATACATCGATGGGGCGCATGAGCGTCTATGGCCAACGGTGGACTTTGGCCTTTCCTGTGCGGTATTGCGGCAGGGCGGCGTAATTATTCTCGATGATCACTTATGGCCCGACGTAAATCCACTGAAGCTGCTTTGCGACAAGCACCTGGAGCAAATTCAGGAAACGTGGAAGACTGCAAGCTATCGAGTCAAGTTCTGACGTTCATGATTGTCCTCGCAACCGAATTTCCGGCGCAATAAAGGTACGGTCAAGGGGTGGGCGCATCAACGAGTGGGTTCCAATAAGGGGGGCCCCGGACAAATGAAAGCCGTTGAGCTACCAACCTTTGGAACAAGCGCGTGAGGGCCAAAGTGGCCGCTGCCTGATCGTGTGCACATCGCCGCACACTCGCCAAGTGGCGAGTCGCCTGTTTCCAGCATTCTTGCGGGGATGCCATGACTGTTTAGAAACCCTGACAAGAACTGCGGATACCAAACGGAATACGTGAGGGCGTCCGCGTGCCCATAACTAACAATGATTCCCTCCTTCTGGTTTGAAGATTTCAAAGGCCTTGGAAATTGCCGAGAACAAAGAAGAACGCGTTGAGCCGCCGTTCTCCGTAGGGCAGTCTTAGCATCCTCCAACCATGCAAGATCTTGATTCCAAGCCATCCTTCTGATTTCGATATCGGCTAGCGAAGTCCAGGCAAAAGAGCCCCCAACAAAGGCTATCAAAAGTGCTATCAGGATTCGGGATCGAAATCGCGTCCAAAATGGCGCCAGCGCCACGGAAAGGGCCAAGCATGAGACAAGAAAAAGACTATTGAGAATCCTGTAGCCGGTAGGCATCGCGGTTGCGGCAAGCAAGGGTGACAATGCAATCGCAAGAACCAAAGGAATGCTCAGCGCGATCCAAATGGCGCGGTACAGACTTACCCTGCTCAATATCAAAAGCACGGCTAATAGCGGTGTCGAAGTGAAAACTATCGGCCAGAACGCGCGCAATGCGATATTCGATCCCAATGCGATCCCTAGAGGTGCCTGATACAGATTGGCGATGGCATTGCTCATCACATAGAGCTTGTCTCGCAAATAGCCCGATGGGCTTGCGGAAGAAAGACCGACGGTACGGGATTCAAAATCCGCGTAGCCAAGCACGTTCCTTAGAACGATGAGAACGACAAGTGCGCATGTGGGCGGGATCAATACCATGGCCAAGCGCCAGGCCAATTCCTTTCGCGTGTCCGACAGCAATGCAGCAATGCCGCGGTGTGCCAGTTCCGTGACCAAAAGGCAGGCGCCAATTGTGCTTGCCAGCTGACTCGCTGCGGCGCCTATGCACATCAGGATAATTCCAGCAGCACGATACTGAAACGATCCGGACCCATACACGATGGCCGCACCTGCTACGCAGAGCATCGATCCCGTCGCACTTGATGACAAAACTCCCCAAAGGATCAGCTCATTGAACGCCGGGTGAAGCAGCGCGGCCAACCCGAGCAGCAGGAAGAGAATTTGTGGAACGCGATGTATCCGCGCGATATGCATAAGGAGCGTTAGCGACAGTGCATACCAAATGGCAGACAGCAGCTTCGGCAATCTGAACGTCAGGTAATCTTCACCGAAAATAGATTGCATGAGCCAGAGTTCACCAGCAGAGATAGGTCTGTAGGAGGCCAAATGGGCTTGCACCGCGTTGTATCCCAATCCCCAGTCATCCGCATAAGCGACGTTGGCAAGAATCAGGCTCAATCTTGGGGCTAGCGCGGCGACAAGAAAAGCCGAAAACGCACCGACCGCAAGAATTGGGGAGAATTTTGTAATATCGGAATTCATGATTGCGTAGATTTTTGCGAACGGATAAAGTAGAACCTATTTTCAAGACAGAAGTAAATCATGAATTCTGTTCTTCAAGAAATTGAAGGGTCAGGGCAGATGGTCCTGCCCTCGGGGGAATCCGTAAAAGTCCACTCCAACATTGGACTTGGCTCCGGTGGAGTGCTTCAACGCGCCATCGAAATGACCAAACCGCAGCTCGCATGTGAAGTCGGTCTTGCATTCGGCATATCGAGTCTTTACATCCTCGATGCAATGCAACGCCACGGAAATGGGCGGTTGATCGGTATGGATCCAGCGCAGCATGACGGCACTTGGCGAGGTGCCGGGTTGTTTAATCTGGAGCAAGCAGGCTTGGCCAATCAATATGAGTTTCACGAAGAAACCTCGCAGCGAGTTCTGCCGCGCCTTGCGGCCGCCGGAACACGCATTCAGTTCGGCTTTATTGATGGCTGGCATACATTCGATCATACGTTGGTGGACTTTTTTTATATTGATCAGATGCTGGATCCAGGTGGAGTGGTCGTGCTGGACGACGTTGGTTACCCCGGCTTGCGTCGCTTGGCTCATTTCATCGTAACAAACCGGGATTACGAGATACTTGATTTTGACCCGATTCAACAGACTCACACTTGGAAGCAGCAGATCAAGCGTGTGGTTCAAAAGATGCTGTTTCCCCTCGTGCGCGACAATTTTTCGCCCGACCGGCAAGCCGTAGCGATTAAGTCAGCAGTCGATCGTGCCGGCCTGATTGCACTGCGCAAGCGTGGTGATGATCGTCGCAGGTTCGATCATTTCGTCCCGTTCTAGCGGGGGGGCGATCGGCGTAGTGAGTGCTGTGTGGCGCGGCGATCCAAAGGCCGGGGCGAAGGTTCGAGGCAATTGGCTATCAAAATGAGTCTAGTTGATCGCTTGCTGGTCGCAGCTAAATAACTTGCTATTGCCGACCCCAAAGGAGGTCTATTCCAAGACATGAAAATGCCAGAACGCCCTCTAGTGTCGATAATAATTCCTAGTTTCAATCAGGGAAAATTTATCGGTGAAACCATCGATTCAATCCTGTCCCAGCGTTACCGCCCGCTCGAGGTGATTGTGATGGATGGCGCTTCGACCGACGAAACGTTGAGTGTGTTGACTAGGTACCGGAATTGCCCCGAGATCCGGCTTTGGTCTGAGTCGGACAACGGGGTGGTGGACGCAGTTAACAAGGGGCTGCGAGAAGCACGTGGCACGATATTGGCTATCCAAAGCTCCGATGACACCTACCTTCCGGGTGCCATAGAATCTGCGGTCGAAGCCCTGAACGCAAATCCTAACGCGGGTTTGGCGTTCGGAGATGTCGAGCTCATTGACGAGAATTCACGGCTTGTTGGGGTTGACTTGCTTGGAGCATTTGAGATGGCTGAATATCTTGGTCGGCTAACATATATTCCGCAGCCTTCGGCCTTTTTTCGTGCTGATGCAGGTCGTGCCGTCGGACCCTGGAGACCAGAGGTCAGCTATTGCCCGGATGCAGACTATTGGATCAGGATCGCGTTGCGCTATGAAGTAATAAAGATCGACCGGAAGATTTCACGCTACAGGTACCATCCGGGTCAGCGTGACAAACACCAAGACCGTATCCTGCGGGACTGGGAACGCATGATTTCGGACCTGAAGTCAGAGCCGAATATGACGCCGGAACTGACACGCTACGCAAGCATGGGAGTGCACCTTGCGCGGTATCGTTATACGGTCGAAGAACGTTGGCTTATGAGAACTTTGCATCTTTACCGAGCCGCGCTGGCGAATCCGGCCGCGGTAACCCACCGGCATTTTCCAAGGCGCGATATGTTCCCTGGCCGCAGGCCTATCTGGGACGCATTGTCGCGCGTCAAACGCGCACTTGGGTTTCGGCCGAGAGGGCAATAGATCCATGGCCTACGGCTTGAAACAAAGGATAGGCGCGATCGCTCTGGACTGGCCACGCTATGAGTGGCGATTGCACGCCTCGTGGCTTAGTATCTGTAACCGTAACGAGCGTTTGTACGCGTCGCCAGACCGGTGTGGCGTTGCTTGTGACTGGCAGTGGGTTTCGGACTTGCACGTGGTGAAGGTGTTTCCGTCACTCGGACGCCGATTGATGAGGCGGGCTCTAAAAGCTTGGCCCATTAAATTTGATGAGACTCCCGAACTTGATAGTGCCCCTGTGCAGGTAAGCATTGTTATTGGGCATCGTGGTGTAGTACGTTTGCCCCATCTATTGGCGACACTACGTTCGATTGCGGCGCAAAAAAGTGCTGTCTGCGAGTGCATCGTAGTGGAGCAGTCAAATGTCCCCGAGATTCAAGCGCACCTGCCGTCCTGGGTAAAGTATGTGCACACGCCTCTGCGCAAGGCTGACATGCCTTACTGCCGCTCCTGGACCCTGAACGTCGGAGCCAGGCTTGCGCGGGGCGCATTGCTGGTTTTTCACGACAACGACATGCTGGTGCCGGAGTGCTATGTCGCCGAGCTTTGGCGGCGATTCAGGGAAGGATACGAAGTCATCAATGCCAAGCGCTTTGTGTTCTATCTTGACCAAGCAGAGACTAGGCGTTTTTTCGAATCAGCAGTGCTGTCGCCCGATGCGCATTCCGAGTCGGTGGTGCAAAATCTTGAGGCCGGCGGTAGTGTGGCAATTGCTAAGGATGCATTCTTTGCGATCGGCGGCTATGACGAATCTTTCGTTGGCTGGGGCGGCGAAGACAATGAATTTTGGGAGCGGGCGCAAACTCACCGCGTCTGGTCATACGGATACTTGCCTATCGTGCATTTGTGGCACGCGGCTCAACCGGAAAAGGGCAAGCCGAATTCGCCTGGCGCAGACCTGTTTAGCGAATTGTCATCCACCTCACCGTTGCAACGAATCGCCGAACTTACGTTACGCAAGTTTGGTGATATTGAGCGGATGGATCCTGAATGGTCACCCCCACTTACCTACAGAACTGTTAGTCATCAGCAATGACCGACCCTCGATTTGAATTGCGTTCTTGCTCTTGCTGCGGAAGCAGTGAACGCTCCCGTGTTTTCGACTTGTCGGCCCAGAAATTCTGTTTGGCCAATTGGACTTATTCGAGCGACTATTCGCGCATCCTCGATATCGCGCCTGAAGTACGCTTTCCGGTTTCGCGATGCTTGTCCTGCGGATTCCTGTACGCCGACCTGGCGCCCAATCAGGATTTTCTGACAAAGGTGTATGAGGAAGTCATACGGCATGAGGACAACCTCGTGGCCAACGAGGCCTCAAGCGGATATGCGCACCGTATGCGCTATATCGCCGATCTGCTTGAATTGGCGCCATCGCGTCAACCGTTGCGTGGTTTGGATTATGGTTGCGGTCTGGGGGTGACCCTTCGGTTGATGGCTTCCGCAGGGGTGATCTCTGTGGGTTTCGACGCCAGCAGCATAAGAACAAGGTACGCTGAAAATGCGAATGCCGCAGTCGTCCGCTCAAACGAAGAAGTGCGAACCCTTGCCCCCTACGATCTGATCGTTTGTGACAATATTCTCGAGCACTTGGTGCATCCTGCTGAAACGATCAAGTTCCTCGCTTCAATCTCGGCTCCAGGAGCGGTATTGTTTGCAAGCGTGCCGGACTACGGCCATCGTTTCGTCAAAAATTTGCGTCGCACCATCGACAAAGGTCTCAGTCCCGACATGTCCTTGAATCCTTGGGAGCATCTGAACTATTTCGACATGGACCATCTTGATGAAATGCTGAGCAAGGCCGGATTTCTACCCATTTCCGATCTGGAACTGGCGGGTGTGGTCGACATTGGTCTCAGGAGGGAAGGTGGATTTGTGAAGCGGTTCAAGAATGTCTGCGCCAGTGGATTGAGGCTGGCGGGTTATGCCCTGACGGGGCGGGCCTTGCGCGGACCCAACCGCGCCTTTTACCGGTACACCGGGTAAACGCCAGATGTGCGGGATTGCCGGATGGTCGCTAGGCCCCGATCAACATCGCGATGTCGCTCAGTTGCGCGCCATGGCGGTCGCGATTTCCCATCGTGGTCCTGATGATCACGGCGAACACATCGAAGCCTCCACAGGCATTGCTCTGGCCCATCGCCGGCTGAGCATCATCGACCTAAGCAAAGCCGGCCACCAGCCGATGGCAACCCAGGATGGCTCGGTGGTTCTGATCTTCAATGGCGAGCTCTACAACTATCTGGCGTTGAAGCGCGAGCTCGAAGCGCTGGGCCATGTGTTCCGCTCGCGCAGCGATACCGAAGTAGTGCTCATCGCGCTGGCGCAATGGGGTGCGAAGGCACTGGAGCGCTTTAACGGCATGTTTGCATTGGCGGCCTGGTTTGCACGGGAGCGCATGCTCCTGCTGGCGCGCGACCCCCTGGGCATGAAGCCGTTCTACTACACCAGTCGCGGCATGGCCGGGGGGCTGGCATTCGCTTCCGAGCTCAAGGCCTTTCTGGTGCTACAAGGCTTCACTGCCGAAGCCAATCCGCAGTCCATCGACCA
>JAYTUW010000109.1:0-39322 GCA_043744345.1 Sideroxydans sp.
GGGGCGGTTATTTCAAGCGACGCACGCTACCATCGTTGCCGAGGGTTTCATATAGGCCGTTTGGTCTAGATATTTTGCGGAAGCGTCTATACCTTTCTCCATAAATCCGGTTTTGGTAGTTCAAGAGTTCAGTGGTGGTAGAAAATGACCTCCTTGCGACTATTTCGGGTTCACGCTGACGTTGGTAGTGAGCTGTCGCTGCGCGGGTTGAAATGCCCGAACAGGTTCACCCACCAAGAGCTCACTGTGTCCAGATAACGCTTGCCGTCCGGGTCATACAGCCACACGCCTTCACCGCGCGCGATAGGAACCAGCACCATCGTCCATCTTTGACAAGGATATTAAGCAACTCCCCCCATGCTATGGCAGGCCAACATGTTGCTGCAAGCCCTCGACCAATGCATTGAACGTAATGCGATAGCGTGGGGTGTTGCGAAGGTCTACATGCATTGTGACCCACGTTTCCAGCATCAGCGAGAAGTACTGCGGGAGAATTCGCACAAGCTCTGGATTTCTTTTTGCGATAGGAACCTGACAAAAGCCGATCCCGGCGCCCGCGCGAATCAATGCCAGTTGAGCCAGATCGCTATCGGTACGCAGCGAGAAGTCATCGCGTTTCAAGCCGTGCAGGTATTTGGACAGACTGCGGATATAAGCACTCTCTTGATCGTACCCGATAACGGTATGCCCTCGGAGGTCGGCTATTTCTTCAGGTATTCCATGGCGCGCCAGGTATTCCTTGTGGGCATGTAATCCAACCTCAATCATGCCGACCTGGCGTGCGATCAACTGAGTCTGTTCAGGACGCACCATGCGAACAGCGATGTCCGCTTCCCGGTTTAGCAAGTCCTGCACGCGATTGCTTGGCGCCAGTTCGATTTTCAGATCGGGATGCAGCTCGCGCAGCCGGGCTATGACCGATGGAAGAACCTCAACACTGATCACGTCGCTGGCGGTCACGCGAACTGTGCCGCTCACCGCATTTTCGATACTGCTTTTTGCAGTGCGTTCCAGCGCAGCTGCAGTGCTATCCATGGCTTCTGCATAGCTTTTCAACGACAAGGCCGCGTCAGTCGGGATAAAGCCCGCTTGCGAACGTGTAAATAATGCCTGACCGAACGATTTTTCCAGTGCTGCAATGTGACGGCCTATCGTCGGCTGTGCCACGCCCAGCGCTCGTGCCGCGCCCGACAGGGAGCCTTCCTTGAGTACCCCAAGAAAGGATCGATAGAGTTCCCAGCTGATTTTCGATGCCATGCATAAATGTATAGCTACTGTGATGTTTTCGCCAATTTTATTTTTACTGCAATGCGGCCACAATGGCCCATCTATTCACCTTTGGAGAACAGCATGGCAATCAGGAAATCAGCACTGGTACTTGGAGCAACCGGCGGTATCGGTGGCGAGGTCGCGCGTCAATTACGGGATACCGGCTGGGATGTACGCGCATTGAAACGAGGTAATGCGGAAGCTGTTACCAGTGCGGATGGCATCACGTGGTATCGCGGCGACGCGATGAATAGAGACGATGTCATGACGGCTGCCAAGGATTGTGCGGTGATCGTGCATGCGGTCAATCCACCGGGCTATCGTCGCTGGAGTGAATTGGTACTGCCCATGCTCGATAACACTATTGCAGCCGCGCAAGCCGAAGGCGCAACGATTGTGTTGCCTGGCACCCTATACAACTTCGGCCCGAATGCTTTTCCAGTCATTGCCGAACATTCGCCGCAAAACCCACTGACACGCAAGGGGGCAATTCGGGTCGAAATGGAGCGCCGTCTCCATGAAAGCACACAGCGCGGTGGTCGCGTCATCATTGTCCGGGCGGGCGACTTTTTCGGCCCGCAACCGGGCAATAACTGGTTCTCGCAGGGGCTGATCAAACCCGGCCGACCGATTTCAAAGGTGGCCAATCCGTCGCAACGCGGCGTTGGTCACCAATGGGCCTATCTGCCGGATGTCGCGCGGACTATGGTCGAGCTGCTTGACCGCCGCGATGCGTTGGAGTCCTTTGCCAGCTTTCACATGGCCGGGCACTGGGATGCGAATGGCACGCAGATGGCTGCGGCTATCGCCCGCGTCGTTCAGCGTCATACCGGCACGTTGCCGCGCATTACGCCCTTCCCGTGGTGGCTGCTTGGGTTGATGTTGCCCTTTGTGGCAACTTTTCGAGAGATGCGCGAGATGCGCTACCTGTGGCGTGAGCCGCTGCGCATGGATAACGCCCGGCTGGTTGGCGTGCTCGGGCATGAGTCACACACCCCGCTCGACGAAGCTGTCGAAAAGTCGTTACGCGGTCTGGGTTGCCTCAGTACCACATGACCTCGATCTGACTGGAAGAGTTTTCAGAACGGAAGGATAGTGTTCAGTCAGACAAGATATGCAAATCCCACTTGCGCGCGCGGAATCATAACGGAGTTTGCCTGTGGCGTAAGATGTCAGCGTCGAAATCATTCTAGGAGACGGCCATGCGTATCTTGATCACAGGCGGTACAGGATTGATCGGAAGGCATCTTTGCAAGGCGCTGCTGGCGGAGGGGCATCAATTGACCGTGTTGAGCCGACATCCGGAAACGGTGGCTGTCAAATGCGGAGCAACCGTGCAGCCACTGGCCTCGCTGGACGAGTGGCTTCCCGTGCAGACCTTCGAAGCGGTCATTAATCTTGCGGGAGAGCCGATCGTGGATGCCTGGTGGTCGGTCAGACGCAAGCAGAGGCTAAGGGATAGCAGGATCGCACTGACCGAAAAGCTGGTACAGCGTATCGCTGCCGCCAAACAGAAACCGGCAGTATTTTTGAGTGGTTCGGCTGTCGGTTACTACGGCAATGGCGGCGATAAAGAATTGTACGAGAGCGCCGGTGCGGGCAATGATTTTGCCGCGAACTTGTGCCGGGATTGGGAAAGTGCCGCATTGGCCGCAAAAGTTTCTGGTGTGCGCGTCTGTTTGTTGCGCACCGGCCTGGTGTTAAGCAACAGCGGCGGCCTGCTCGGGAAAATGCTGCTCCCTTTCAAACTGGGCATGGGCGCACGTCTGGGCAACGGCAAGCAATGGATGAGTTGGGTGCATATCGACGATTATGTGGCGATGGTGTTGCTTCTGTTGCAGGATGAGCAGATGTCCGGCCCGTTCAATATGACAGCGCCAAACCCGGTGGCCAATGCCGAATTCACCCGGCTGCTGGCGCGCGCAGTGCACCGCCCGGCGTTCTTCGTTGCCCCAGGTTTCGTGTTGCGACTGGCGATGGGAGAGCGTGCCGCGCTCATGCTGGAAGGGCAGCGCGTGCTGCCGGCAAACCTGACTGACGCGGGATATCGGTTCAAATACCCCAAACTGGCCGATGCCTTGGATGATCTGCTGCGCCACTAGAATCCTGTTCCCCACTTAAATTTCCACCCCGCCCTTGAAATCGGGCGGTGCAACCCCTATTATTAGCAGTCGCAGGCGAAGAGTGCTAACCCTTCGCTTCCGCAATTAGTCAACCCACTGTTTTTAGGAGATAAAGCATGAAGATTCGTCCCTTGAGCGACCGTGTCATCGTCAAGCGCATGGAAGCAGAAACCAAGACAGCATCCGGAATTATCATTCCCGATGCCGCTACCGAAAAGCCCGACCAGGGCGAAATCGTTGCCATCGGCAACGGCAAAGTTGGTGACGACGGCAAACTGCTGCCTATGAACGTGAAGGTCGGTGATCGCGTCCTGTTCGGCAAATATTCCGGTCAAGCCTTCAAGATCGACGGTCAGGAACTGCTGACCATGCGTGAAGACGACATCATCGGCGTAGTCGAGAAGTAATTTTTCGCCGGGCGAAAAATTCTTTCCGTTCCAAACAAATTTCAGGAGAAATAAACATGGCAGCTAAAGACGTGAAATTCCATGATGCAGCACGTGCCAAGATGGTCGTGGGTGTCAACATTCTGGCCGATGCGGTCAAAGTAACGCTGGGCCCAAAGGGCCGTAACGTGGTGCTGGACCGTTCCTACGGTTCTCCCACCATCACCAAGGACGGTGTATCCGTTGCCAAGGAAATCGAACTGAAGGACAAGTTTGAGAACATGGGCGCGCAAATGGTCAAGGAAGTTGCTTCCAAGACCTCCGATGTGGCCGGTGACGGAACAACCACCGCAACCGTGCTGGCTCAATCCATCGTTCAGGAAGGCATGAAGTTCGTTGCCGCCGGCATGAACCCGATGGATCTGAAGCGCGGTATCGACCAGGCAGTTATCGCCGCCGTTGCAGAACTCAAGAAAATCTCCAAGCCTTGCACCACCACCAAGGAAATCGCACAAGTGGGCAGCATCTCCGCCAACTCCGACACCGTGATCGGCGAGAAGATCGCTGCGGCGATGGAGAAGGTCGGCAAGGAAGGCGTCATCACCATTGAAGATGGTCAAGGTCTGGAAGATGAACTGGACATCGTGGAAGGTATGCAATTCGACCGCGGTTACCTGTCGCCCTACTTCATCAACAACGCCGACAAGCAAATCGCCGCGATGGAGAATCCCTTCATCCTGTTGCACGACAAGAAGATCTCCAACATCCGCGATCTGCTGCCCCTGCTGGAACAAGTCGCCAAGGCCGGTCGTCCGCTGCTGATCATTGCCGAAGACGTGGACGGCGAAGCGCTGGCTACTCTGGTGGTGAACAACATCCGCGGCATCCTGAAGACGGTTGCAGTCAAGGCGCCCGGTTTCGGTGATCGTCGCAAGGCCATGCTGGAAGACATCGCTGTCCTGACCGGCGGCACAGTGATCGCTGAAGAAGTCGGCCTGACTCTGGAAAAAGCCACTCTGGCTGAAATGGGCCAAGCCAAGCGTATCGAAGTGGGCAAGGAAAACACCACGATCATCGACGGCGCGGGCAAGCACGAAGCAATCCTGGGTCGCGTTGGCGAAATCAAGAAGCTGGCCGAAGAATCCACCAGCGACTATGACAAGGAAAAACTGCAAGAGCGTCTGGCCAAGCTGTCCGGCGGCGTGGCAGTGATCAAGGTCGGTGCTGCAACCGAAGTTGAAATGAAGGAAAAGAAGGCGCGCGTGGAAGATGCATTGCACGCCACCCGTGCTGCTGTTGAAGAAGGCATCGTGCCCGGAGGCGGCGTAGCTCTGCTGCGTGCCAAGGCCGCAGTTGCCGGACTCAAGGGTGTGAACCACGACCAGGACGCCGGTATCACCATCGTTCTGCGTGCAATGGAATCTCCAATCCGCGCCATCACTTTGAACGCAGGCGATGAGCCCAGCGTTGTAGTAAACAAAGTGCTGGAAGGCAAGGGCAGCTTCGGTTACAACGCAGCCACAGGCGAGTATGGCGACATGCTGGTCATGGGCGTGGTCGATCCGACCAAGGTAACGCGCGTTGCACTGCAAAACGCGGCTTCCATCGCCGGACTGATGCTGACGACCGCTTGCATGGTTGCGGAATTGCCGGAAGACAAGCCAGCCGGTGGTATGGGTGGTGGAGACATGGGCGGTATGGGTGGCATGGGCGGCATGATGTAATTGCCCCCAAGGCACTTGAAGCACCAAACGAACCCCGCCTTGTGCGGGGTTTGTTTTTTATATTGCCCGTAGCGCGGCTTGCCGCTACAATGCGCGCCTTCGTTTTACCCGACCCGTTACGGGAAGGGCGCAAAACGGCTCGGTAGCTCAGTTGGTAGAGCAGCGGATTGAAAATCCGCGTGTCGGTGGTTCGATTCCGCCCCGAGCCACCAGTACAAGAGAGAAGCCCAACTGTTACGGTTGGGCTTCTTTCATTTGCAGCCCCCTGATGTGAGTCCGGCTATGGCATCATGACAAGACCGGAATGCAAAGGGTGATCCGGTTCGTTGGTCACGGAGATTCGGGTATGTCTGCAATGCCTTTCTGGAAAAAGATGCTGGCGCGGGGCAACACCAGGGCACTTTCCATTTTGCTGGCCGCGCTTTCCATCTTTAGCGTGCTTTTCCTCTATTACTCGCAGAACTCCTTCCTCGAAGCTTTCGAGGCCAAGACTTACGACCTGCGCTTCAAAAATATGCGCGGTCCCATCCGGCCCAACCCGGATATCGCCATCATCGCGATCGACGACAAGAGTATTGCGGAGCTGGGACGTTTTCCATGGAGCCGGGATCGCTACGCTCAACTGCTCGACAGGTTGTCCGCGGCCAAAGCGAAGGCGGTAATGTTCGACGCCTTTTTCCCCGAAAGGGAAGGTGTCGCGAACGACCGGCTATTTGCGGCAGCGACAAAACGAGCGGGAAATGTAGTGCTGGCGGTGGCCTTCGATTTTGACAAGGACTGGAAGGCGACGAACATCACCCGTAGTTTGCCGGAGATCGAGCGCGGCGCGATGGGAATTGGGCATATCAATCAATTGCCCGATGACGACGGTGTAATCCGGCGCAATCCGTTGCTGGTCGAGATGAATGGCGAGTTGATCCCGTCGCTGGGCCTCGTGGGGGCGATGGTCGCTTTGGGAGAGAAAGACTTTGTGGCGGGTGATTTCGACATCATGCTGGGCAAGCGCAGTGTTCCGGTGGATGCTGAACACCGGATGTGGATCAACTATGTGGGAGGACCGGGCGTTTATCCGCGTTATTCGTTTACCGATGTAATGCACGGGCGCGTTCCTGCTGAAGCGTTGAAGGGAAAGATTTTGTTTCTCGGAGCAACGGCTTTGGGCATTTACGATATGCGAGTCACCCCCTTTCACGGGAATACGCCCGGGGTGGAGCTGCACGCGACAGTCGCCGACAACATCATCAGTGAGCGATACATCCGACAGGGCGGCATGGAGGCGCTTATCGACATGGCGTTCATTGTGCTGATGGGCGCGCTTGCATACCTGCTGACGACCCGTTTGCGCATCTACGGCGCGATCCCAGCGACTGCAGTGCTGTTGTCGGGCTATATCTGGTTCACGTACTACATGTTCAACGCGGGCCACTGGATCAACATGATCTATCCGGTCATGTCGGCCATCATCGCCGTGCTGGTTGGGGGCGGATTCCGTTATCTGGTGCTGGAGCGCAATGCGCGCGCGATGCGTTCCATGTTTTCCAGTTACCTGTCGCCCAAGCTGGTGGCACGGCTGGAGAAAGACCCGGAAGCGGCGCGGATCGGAGGCGACACCAAAGAAGTGACAGTATTGTTCACGGACATCAAGGGCTTTACCACTTTCAGCGAGGCACATCCGCCCCAGGAAGTTGTGTCGCGGCTTAATGAATATCTGGGTGCGATGGTGCAAGTGATCGAAAAACATGATGGCACCATCGACAAATTCATAGGCGACGGCATCATGGCCTATTGGGGGGCCCCTTTGACACAGCCTGATCACGCCCTGCTGTCGATCAACTGCATCAAGGCCATCAACGAGCGGATGAAAACGCTGCATGCCAAGTGGCTGGCAGCGGGTGTTGAGCCGTTCACGATCCGCGGCGGCATCCAGTCCGGCGAGGTGGTGGCCGGCAACGTCGGTCTTGCCGGAAAGAAGATGGAGTACACCGTAATTGGCGACACAGTGAATCAGGCAGCACGCCTGGAGGGAACAGCAAAGTATTACGGGATCGCCTACCTGGTAGGTGAAGATACTTACAAAAGAACGCGCGAATTTTGCCGATACAGAGAGATAGACAAGATTCGCGTGGTGGGAAAGCAACAACCCGTTACCATCTTCGAGCCGTTGGAAGGCTTGTCCATACTGAATGAGGCGACAGCGAAGCAATTTGAGGCCGCACTGTTGCTCTACCGAGCGCGGCAGTGGGAGAAAGCCCGGAATGCGTTTAATTCGGTGCTGGAAAGCGCCTCTGGGGATAAACCCAGTAAAATATACATTGAGCGCTGCGAGTACTTCATGCAGAACCCGCCTGCCGCTGATTGGGATGGCGTATTCAACCGCGCAGACAAATAATCGCACCGAGAACAAACGACCGGGGTACACCCCATGTCGGCAGGCAGCAAACATTCAGAATGGGTCAGGACATGCATAACATCATCATCGCAATTTCATTGCTGCTTATCGCCACCGGCGTCCGGGCTGAGGATGCTGTGCCGGGCGCGGCGGGCGGCTTTTCCAAAGCTGACTTTCGCAGTGAAGTGCCGGTGCCAAAATTGCGCAAACTCCTCGGTGTGGGCGGAGGTCATCTGTTCATCGCCAGACAGGATGGTTCGGTCGAGGTCGTGGACAAAGACGGCAAGTCCGTGATGACGCTGGCGGCCAAGAACGGGAGCACTGATCTGCTCAGGCAACCGGAAGCGGTGACGGTGAGCGCCGATACAATCTACGTGGCGGATAGCAAGACAGACCAGATCGTGATGTACGACCTGACCGGGGGCAAATACCTGGGAAGTTTCGGTAGCAAGGCGGGCGGTAATCTCGCGGGAAGTGTTGCGCTGGATGAGCCGCGGGGTGTCGCCGTCCACGAAGGTGTGGTGTATGTCGCCGATACCGGTCACGAACGGATCCAGATGTTCGGGGCAAACGGCGTCTTCTTGGCCACCCTGCCGTTGAGTGCCGCCTCGGCAGATGGCAAGGACAAGACATTCAAGCTCGGCGAACCAACTGACATCGCGCTGGATAGCGAGGGGCGCATCTATGTGCGCGATGCGGACGACAAGCTGATCAAGGTGTACGCGGCAAACGGAAATTTCCTGCGCGCCCTTCCCAAGACCGGCAAGCCGGTAGCCATGAGTGTGGCGGAAGACGGCATCTATGTGGCGGACGAGGCTAGTTTCAGTATCCTCAAGTACGATTTCGAAGCCAATCCGGCCTATAACTTCGGCTCCGGGGGCGAAGGCAAGGCCCAATTCAAGAGTCTGTCCGGCATGGCGGTGGATAAGGCGCAGCAGGTCTATGTTGGCGATGTCAAAAAGTCGCTGATCGACGCCTTTGTCGTCGAGGCCGGAAAATCGCTGCCGCCGTTGCCCAAAGCGGCGGGCAGGACTTCAGTGAAATGGCTGGAAAACGTGCAGGCGGAAGCCGATCAACTTGCCTGGGACGGCAAGGAGACGGTGTACGCGGTAGGCAAGGAAAAGAAGACGCTGCTGCAGATCAAAAAAGGCACTGTGGTAGGGGAGATCAAGCCGGAAGAGATGAGGATCACTGGCGTGACAGTGGACAAGTCGGGTGCGATCTGGGTGCTGGACAAGAAGAAGTATCGTGTTGCCAAACTGGATGAAAGTGGCAAGGTAGTACTGAGTTTTGGCAGCGAAGGCAGCGGGGCAGGTCAATTCAATAATCCGAGCGCAATTGCGGTGTCGGGTTCCGGGTTGGTGTTCGTGGCAGACCGCTCCAATCGCAATGTGCAGATATTCCGTGCGGACGGCGTGTTCCTGAACGCACTGAACGGGGAGAACGCGGGCAAGCTGAGTTCGCCCGTTTCCATGGTGTTCGACCAGCATGACAATCTTTATATCCTGGATGCGTCCCGCAACAGTGTGCTGAGCTATTCATCCGCAGGCAAATCGTTGGGGGAATTCGGCAAGACCAAAGAAGGCAATCTGTTGTCAGAGCCGCTTTCGCTGATGGCAGCCAACGACGAGGTGCTGGTGTTGGACTCTAACCAGGTCAAGGTGTTTTCGCCAAAAGGCCAACTGCTGCGGACTTTCGGTGCAAAGGGAGCGGGGACGGGTGCATTTGACGAAGCGGTTGCAATCGCTTATGCCGGCGGTAGCAATCTCATGATCTCCGATACGGGAAACAAACGCGTGCAACTGCTGGCAACCTTGCATAAACCGGAGGCACCCCAACAATTGTCGTCACAGGGAAAAGTCCACTCCATCGAGCTGCACTGGGGGCAGGGCGCACCCTATATCAAGCAATACCGCGTGTACCGGGCCAAGAGCGAGAACGGAAATTTCGTGCAAGTTGGCACGGTTGACGCTAACCAGTTCACTGAACAGGACCTGGATGCTGATGTGCATTATTACTACCGTGTTGCCGCGGAGACGAATTTCGGTTTTGAAGGTGCCACCAGCGCGATCATGAGCGCAGTTCCGTTGAAGTTCGTTCCGCCACCGGTCGATACGGTACAGGTGCAGACCACGCCCTGGCAGGTGAAGATGAACTGGACGGCGGCCGATGCAAAATATTTCAGCGCGTACCGGATCTACCAGAAAGACGGCGAGACCTTCAACAGGATCGGCGAGGTCACACAACCCGAATTCATCAAGGACGCGCTGCTTCCCGAGACAAAATACACCTATTACATCTCCACCTTCAGCAGCGACGGGACTGAGTCTGAGCGAGTCGCCGTCGATGCGACCACCCAGATATTCAACCGCCCCCCGCTGGAGATCGACGTGGTGCAGTTGCACGACGTGTTCTCCAACTCCTACAAGACTTATGAGCGCGAGGGGGTGGGCAAGATCAAACTCACCAACAACACCAACAAGAGCATGGAACGGATCAAAGTCACGTTCCAGCTGCGCGACTTCATGGATTTCCCGACCGAGACCAAGCTGGACAAGTTGTTGCCGGGCATGAGCGAGGAAGTGGCGCTCAAGGCGGTCTTCAACAACGGCATCCTGACCCTGACCGAAGACAGCTCGGTGCAAGCGATGATCGAAGCCAGCTATTTCGAGAACGGCAAGCGCATCGCCTACAGCAAGAATCCGACCGTCAACGTGTATGACAAGCACCGCCTGACCTGGGATGAGCGCGAAAGGTTCGCGACCTTCATCACACCCAAAGATACGCCGGTGATGAATTTTGTGCGCTCGGTGGTGACGCAGTTCAAGGAGACCAAGGACGAGGCACAGCTGTCCGCCGCCGTGTTCGACCTGCTGGGTGTCTATGGCATGACCTATATCCAGGATCCGACCAATCCCTACCAGGTCAGTTCGGGCAAGGTGAATACCGTCGATTACATCCAGTTTCCGCGCGAGACGCTGGAACGGAAATCCGGCGATTGCGATGACCTGGTGGCGTTCTATTCCGCCTCGTTGGAGAGCATGGGTATCAGCACCCGCGTGCTTGAGGTGCCGGGCCATATGCTCATGATGTTCTCCACCGGCATCGCGGCGGATGAGGACGGCTACACCAATGACCATATGTATGTGATCTACGAGGATCAATTGTGGATCCCGGTGGAGACAACGCTGGTTGGCAATGCGTTCATCAAGGCATGGGAGAAAGGCGCTGCCGCCTATTACAAGTGGAAGGACAAGGGGCTGACGGTGCTGGATGTGCATACCGCATGGGAAACCTTTAAACCGGCCAGCCTGCCGGACTCGAATTTGAAACAGCGCGATATCACGCGTGCCGAGATCGAGAAGAAGTTCCCGAGTGATCATATGTCCGTGCTCAAGATCAGTTCGCAGACCAAGACACGCCGTTATCTCAATGCGATCAAGAAAGACCCGGCGGATGCCGATGCGCATTTGCAGGTGGGCATCATTCTGGCCAAAGCCGGGGACCGCGAGGAGGCGATGAAATATTTCGACAAAGTATTGGAGCTCGATCCGAAAAATGCAGCGGCGATGAACAGTCGAGGTAACATATTCATGATCGAGGACAAGCATCTGGAGGCGCAAAAAGCCTATGTCGCGGCGACACAATTGGCCCCCCAGGATGCGCTGCTGTGGGTGAATCTGGCGCGTGCCTACAAGGCGACCAACGAGATCAAGAAGGCGAAAGCGGCATTCGTCAAAGCCCAGTCTCTTGACTCGACGGTCAAGGACGACCATCGTGCATTGGCGTTGGAACTATTGAATGCACTTTAAGTCGGACAAGCGTTGCGGCGGAAAGCAACCCCAAACCAGGAGAATCACATGAAGAAACTGATCGCATTGTTCGTATTGTTGGGTGTGGTGCTGGCGATGCCGGCATACAGCGCCGACGAAAAGCAGGATGGTTCACTGTGGGAACGCCTGCGCAGGAAAATCGAGCTGCTGACCCCGAAGAAGAAGATCCAGACCACCACGGCCGTGGGTGGTGTGCGCGGCGCCCAGGCGGATGCCGATGATGTCTATTGGAAAGGTGAAGCCAAGGCGCAGCCAATCGATAGCGAAGAGCTGGCGGCTTTCAAGAAAGCCCTGACTCTGGAGGATTCGGGAGACACGGCTGGGGCGCAGTCTGCTTTTGCGGATTTCCTGAAGAAGCACCCCGAAAGCCGCTTGCGTGAGGATGCGGAGCTGGCCTTGGCGTCGCTACAACCCAAGAAGTAATCCCGACAAGCCGTCAGGGCCGGGTTGGCTGGTGTTCAGCCCGCCCAGCCCTTATAATCCGCTCCCTTGCGAAACCGGATAGTCGTGCCTGCCCATGCAGTTATTCACCTTTGGCATAAACCATCAGACCGCGCCGCTCGCCGTGCGCGAGCAGATCGCGTTCAATGTTGACACGCTGGATTCCGCACTGCGTGATTTGGTGGACAACGGCGCGGCCAAAGAAGCGACCATCCTTTCCACCTGCAACCGCACCGAGATCTATTGCAGCACGAATGATCCCGTGCATGCCGTGGATTGGCTGGCGTCCTATCACCATTTGCCCGCTCCCGATATCGAGCCCTATATCTATCGCCTGCCGCAGGAACAGGCTGTAAAGCACGCCTTTCGCGTGGCCAGCGGACTGGAATCCATGGTGCTGGGCGAACCGCAGATTCTGGGTCAGATGAAACAGGCCGTGCGCCAGGCCGAGCAGGCAGGCACGCTGGGTTTCCTGCTGCACAAATTATTCCAGCGCACATTCTCGGTTGCCAAAGACGTGCGCACGCAGACCGAGATCGGGGCCAATCTGGTTTCCATGGCCGCGGCCGCCGTCAAACTCGCGGAACGCATCTACCCCAGCATCGCTGAACAGCGCGTGCTGTTCATCGGCGCGGGCGAGATGATCGAGCTCAACGCCGTGCATTTTGCCGCACGCAATCCCAAACACATCACCGTCGCCAACCGCACGCTGGAACGCGCCCAGACGCTGGCGCGGCGCATCAACGGTCATGCCATCACCCTGACCGAGCTGCCGGATCAACTGGCACAGCACGACATCATCGTCACCTGTACCGCCAGCTCATTGCCGATTCTGGGCAAGGGCATGGTCGAGCGCGCCCTGAAGCAGCGCAAACACCGTCCGCTGTTCATCGTCGACCTGGCCGTCCCGCGCGATGTGGAAAAAGAAGTTGCTGAGTTGAGCGATGTGTTCCTGTACACCGTGGACGACCTGGCCGAAGTGGTGCGCGACGGGCTGGATGCGCGCCAGGGTGCGGTCAAGGAAGCGGAAGTCATCATCGAATCCGGCGTCAACGAATTCATCCACTGGATGGAATCGCGCGGCGTGGTGCCGACCATACGCACCCTGCGCGACCATGCCGAGCGTCAGCGCCGTGCCGAAATGGAAAAGGCGCTGAAGCTGCTGGCCAAGGGCGAGTCACCGGAAAAAGTGCTGGAGGCATTCGGTTCCGCGCTGACCAACAAATTCCTGCATGCCCCGACGCAGACCTTGAACCAGGCCCAGGCCAACGAACGCGAAGCGCTGCTGGAAGCGGTACACCGCATCTATCACCTGCACACCCCCGAATGAAACCGAGCATCTCATCCAAGCTCGCCCAACTGAGTGAACGGTTGGACGAGGTCACCCGCTTGCTGAGCAGCGAGGAGGCTACACGCGATATGGATGCGTTCCGCAAACTCAATCGCGAACGATCCGAGATCGAGCCGGTGGTTGAGCTCTACCATGCCTACCAGGCGTGCGAAGCCGATATCACCACCGCACAGGAGATGGCGAATGACCCGGATATGCGCGAATTCGCAGATGCCGAGATCAAGTCCGGGCGCGAGCGTCTGGAACAATTCGAAGTCGAGTTGCAAAAGATGCTTCTCCCCAAGGATCCCAACGACGACCGCAACGTGTTTCTCGAAGTGCGCGCCGGCACCGGTGGCGACGAGGCCGCCATCTTCGCGGGCGACATCTTCCGTATGTACATGCGCTTTGCCGAGCGCCGCCGCTGGCAAGTCGAGATCATCTCGGAGAGCCTGGGTGAAATGGGCGGGTACAAGGAAGTTATTGCGCGCATCCTCGGTCAGGGCGCTTACTCCGTGCTGAAGTTTGAATCCGGCGCACACCGCGTGCAGCGCGTGCCCGCCACCGAAACACAAGGCCGCATCCACACTTCCGCCTGCACCGTCGCCATCTTGCCGGAAGCCGACGAAGTCGGCGAAGTCGAACTCAATCCCGCCGACCTGCGCATCGACACCTTCCGCGCCAGCGGCGCGGGCGGCCAGCACATCAACAAGACCGACTCCGCCGTGCGCATCACCCACCTGCCCACCGGCACCGTGGTCGAGTGCCAGGACGGCCGCTCGCAACACCAGAACAAGGCGCAAGCCCTGCGCGTGCTAGCCGCGCGCATCAAGGACAAACAGGAACAGGCTGCGCACAGCAAGATTGCCGCCGAACGCAAATCACTTGTCGGCAGCGGAGACCGCTCCGAACGCATCCGTACCTACAACTTTCCGCAAGGCCGCGTTACCGATCACCGCATCAATCTCACGCTGTACAAGATGGACCACATCATGGACGGCGACATCAGCGAGCTGACCAATGCACTGATGGCCGAGCATCAGGCTGAACAACTGGCGGCGCTGTCCCAGGAAGGCTGATGTCGTGAGCGACATCGGCAACATTCTGCAACAAGATGCACAACGCATCGCTGCAACACTCGCGCTCGAAGCTTCGACTGCGCGCATCGAAGTGCAATCCCTGCTGCAGCATGTCCTGCAAGTCAATCGCGCGTATCTGCTGGCGCATCCCGAACGTGAATTGAGCGAAGCCGAAGAAGCGGCCTATCGCGCGGTGTTGCAGCGCCGCCTAGCGGGTGAGCCGATGGCGCATATTCTGGGCGTGCGCGAGTTCTTCGGTTTGAGTTTCAAGGTGACGCCTGCGACGCTGATCCCGCGCCCGGAGACGGAGTTGCTGGTGGAGTTGGGGTTGGGGCGTTTACCCTCTCCCGGCCTGTCGGCCACCCGCTCCCGCGAGCGGGAGAGGGGCGGGGGGAGAGGGTTCAGGGTGCTTGATCTTGGCACCGGCACGGGGGCCATCGCCTTGTCCATCGCGCATGCGCGGCCCGATGTGGAGGTGGTGGCGGTGGAGGCTTCCGCTGCCGCGCTGGAGGTCGCGCGCGAAAACGCGCAGCACTTGAATATTCGCAACGCCACGTTTGCGCAAAGCGACTGGTTCTCCGCCCTCTCCGGGCAACGCTTCGATCTCATCGTTTCCAACCCGCCGTACATCGCTGCGGACGACTTACATTTAAAGCAAGGCGACGTGCGCTTCGAGCCTTTAACGGCGCTGGCTTCGGGGGCGGACGGGCTGGACGATATACGTCGCATCGTCCGCGATGCGGTGTCGCATCTTGCTGCCAGAGGCTGGCTCTTGCTGGAGCATGGATACGATCAGGCAGGGGCGGTCAGGGATATATTGAAAAAAAACGGCTACAACGAAATATTTTCTGGAAAAGATATAGCGGGGATAGAGCGGGTCAGCGGTGGGGTGATTGCTGATTAAGCCAATAGGAACAAGGCTTTCAGCCCGGTTTGGTCTAGATTTCTGTGGGCAAGATATAGGCCGATATATAGGCCGTTTGGCATATATGCAACACTGCGATGCGCACCTACAATCACTCCCGAGTTGTTAGAGCTTTGAGTTGTAACCAACTCAATCTTTCATACTCTCCTCCTATTCTGGGCCATCGCAAGGTGGCCCGTTTTTTTGCCTGCGATTCCTGCGCAGGCCTAGAGGATCGTTCAGGAGAGCAGCTTGCGAGCCCGTGCGATAGCCGCTTCCACCTGCTGTGGTGCGGTTCCGCCGGTGTGGTTGCGTGCGGCGAGCGAACCTTCCAGCGTGAGTACTGCAAAGATGTCGTTTGAGATGAGGCTGGAGAATTGCTGCAATTCTTCCAGTTTGAGTTCGGCCAGATCGACGCCGCGCTGTTCGGCAAAACGCACTGCCAAGGCCACGGCCTCGTGGGCATCGCGGAACGGCAATCCCTTTTTCACCAGATAATCGGCCAGATCGGTCGCGGTTGCGTAGCCCTGCAATGCGGCACGGCGCATGGCTTCCGGCTTGACCGTGATGCCGGTCATCATATCTGCGTAAATACGCAGTGTCTGCGTCAAGGTGTCCACGGTGTCGAACAGCGGTTCCTTGTCTTCCTGATTGTCCTTGTTATAGGCCAGCGGCTGACCTTTCATCAAGGTGAGCAGCGCAACGAGATGCCCGTTCACACGGCCGGTTTTGCCGCGTACCAATTCCGGAACGTCCGGGTTCTTCTTTTGCGGCATGATGGAAGAGCCGGTGCAGAAGCGGTCGGCGATGTCGATGAAGCCGAAGCGCGGGCTCATCCACAGGATCAACTCCTCGGACAATCGCGACAGATGCGTCATCACCAGCGCGGAGCAGGCGGTGAATTCGATGGCGAAGTCGCGGTCGGACACGGCATCCAGCGAGTTCTGGCAGACCGACTCAAAGCCCAGCAGCTCGGCCACCATCTCGCGTTTGATCGGGTAACTGGTTCCGGCCAGCGCGGCGGCGCCCAACGGCAGACGATTCACGCGCTTGCGCGCATCGGTGAAACGTTCCACATCGCGCTGACACATCTCGAAATAGGCCATCAGGTGATGGGCAAAACTCACCGGTTGCGCCACCTGCAGGTGGGTGAAACCCGGCATCACGGTGTGCGTATGCGGATGAGCCAGATCGAGCAGGGATTTTTGCAGGGCCTTGAGCAGCAGAATGATATCGTCGATGGAACTGCGCAGATAAAGCCGGATGTCGGTCGCCACCTGATCGTTGCGCGAGCGCCCCGTATGCAGGCGCTTGCCGGCATCGCCGACCAGCGCGGTGAGGCGCTTCTCGATATTCAGGTGCACGTCTTCCAGATCCAGCTGCCAGTCAAAGTCGCCGCTGACGACTTCGTTCTCGATTTGAGCCATGCCGCGCCGGATATCTTTCAGATCCTGCTCGCCGATGATCCCGCAGGCGGTTAGCATTTGCGCATGCGCCAGAGAGCCCTGAATGTCAAAAAGTGCCAGGCGCTTGTCGAAATCGACCGAAGCCGTATAACGCTTCACCAGTTCAGCTACAGGCTCGTTAAAACGTCCCGACCATGTTTGATTGTCTTGCATCGTTGCCATGTCTTGTCCAGAATGAGCGGCACTTGAAAGGTCCAAATGCCGGAGACGCGCAGTATAAATCAAAACCTTAGCCCCAAGCTGTTGCCCAACTTCCTCAATTTGGGCACGGTACTGCGCATCGTGTTGCTGGTGAACGGTATCGCCCTGCTTGGCGCACTGTCCCAGTCCACCTCGTTTGCGGCGATGCGCAACGAATTCCTGCAGGAATCGGCCATGCTGCAGCCAGTTTTGCTGGGCAGTCTGCTCTTGTTGTATACGCTCAACACCATCCTGCTCAGGGTGGCGTACTGGCAGGGCGTACTGGCAGTCACCGCCGTGGTTGTGGCGGTTACGCTGTTCATCGACATACTGGGCGGAGACCTGTTCTTTGTGCTGGGCGAAGTCGGGCTGTTCCGTTATATCCGGCATACACTGGCGGCCATCGCCGTCACCCTGGTATTGCTGGCATACTTCCGGTTGCGCGCGCTGGCATTGACCCCGGCGAAGCAGGAAGCGCGGTTGCAGGCGTTGCAGGCGCGTATCCGGCCGCATTTCCTGTTCAACACCATCAACGCGGTGCTGAGCATCGTGCGCAGCGACCCCAAACGCGCGGAGACCGCGCTGGAAGACATGTCGGACCTGTTCCGCATGGCGATGAACGAGCCGCAAGAACTGGTCGAATTGAACAAGGAAGTGGAACTGGCGCGGCAATATCTGGGCATCGAATCGTTGCGTCTGGGTGAGCGCCTCAAAGTGAACTGGGATACGCAAAACATGCCGCCGGATGCCCTCATCCCACCGCTGATCCTGCAGCCGCTGCTGGAGAATGCCGTCTACCACGGTATCGAGCCACTGGCCGAGGGTGGAACCATCAATGTCAGTCTGTATCTGGAGCGTGACGAGATGCACCTGGAAGTGAGCAATCCGGTACAGCCCAAAACTGCGCCGCGGCTAGACGGCCACAAAATGGCGCTATCCAATATCCGCGAACGGCTGGATCTGCTGTTTGATGTCGAAGCGCAATACAACGTGGAAAGCGATGACGATCATTACCGGGTTCACATACTCATCCCTTACGTGAAAGAACAGTCCAAATGAACGACACCATCACGCTGCCGCTGACCGTCTTTGTCGTGGATGACGAACCCCCCGCGCGGAACCGTCTCAAAGAATTGCTGCAAGACTGTTCGCTGCAGTTTCCTCTGCAGCTGGTGGGCGAGGCGGGCAATGGCCAGGAAGCGCTGGACAAGCTGGCCCAGACGTCCGCCGAAGTTGTGCTGATGGATATCCGCATGCCGCAGATGGACGGCATCGAGCTCGCGCGCCACCTCAACAAGATGGAGCCGCCGCCGGTCATCATCTTTACCACTGCCTATGACGCTTACGCCATACAGGCGTTCGAGCAGCATGCCATCGACTACCTGCTCAAACCCATCCGGCTGGGGCGCCTGTTCGAGGCGCTGTCGCGCGCGCGCGACAGCGTCCCCATCCGCACCGAAGTGCTCAAGGAGCTGACCCCCGAGCCGCGCGGCAACCTTTCCACCCACGAGCGGGGCAGGGTGCTACTTATCCCCATCGAGCAGGTACTTTATCTGCGGGCTGAATTAAAATACGTCACCGTGCGCACGGCGGAACGCGAATACCTCATCGAAGAGTCGCTTACCGCGCTGGAAAAAGAATATGCTGCACGTTTTGTGCGCATCCACCGCAACTGTCTCGTCGCCAGATCCGCCATCGCCGGGTTTGAAAAAGGCGGCGAGGAAGGCGAAAGCGGCTGGCTGATGATTGTGAACGGATTGCAGGAACGGTTGCCGATCAGTCGTCGGCAAATGGGAATCGTCAAGGAATACAGGAAATAAACCATGCGTGTACTGATCATTGAAGACAATCGCGACCTCGCTTCCAACATGTTCGACTTTCTGGAGACAAAAGGACATGTGGTGGATGCGGCGGGAGACGGAATCACCGGCATGCACCTGGCGCTGGTCAACCAATACGATGCCATCGTGCTCGACCTCACCCTGCCGGGAATGGACGGCATCACGCTGTGCCGCAAACTGCGCGACGAAGGCGGCAAGGACACACCGGTTCTGATGATCACCGCGCGCGACTCGCTGGATGACAAGATCGCGGGTCTGGAAGCGGGAGCGGACGACTACCTGGTCAAGCCCGCCGAACTGCGCGAGATCGAACTGCGGTTGCGTGTACTGCTGCGCCGCAGCGGCGAACACACGCATAAGCAAAAAAAGATGACGATCGAAGATCTCAGCCTCGACCCGGCAACCTGCTCGGTACGCCGCGGCGACAAGGCAATCGAATTGCCACCCATCCCGTACAAGATACTTGAAACACTGATGTCGCGTTCGCCGCAGGTGGTCAATCGCGACGACATCGAACAAGTCGTGTGGGGAGAGGGCCGTCCGGACAGCGATTCACTGCGGGCGCACGTGCACCTGCTCAGAGACCTCATTGACAAGCCCTTCCCGCGGAAACTGCTGCGCACCATGCGCGGGTTCGGCTATCAACTGGTCAGCCCGGATGCACCGAATCAATAGCCTGCGGTTCCGGGTTGCGTTCTACTACGCGCTATTCGGCGCGGGGCTCAGCATCTTTCTTTCTGGCGGTTTTTTCCTTGCCACACAGCAAGTCGGGCACGGTCTCATGGACCAGATCCTGGCCGGAGAATTTGAAGAGCACGTCAGTCCGGACGGATTTGCGCCGCCGAACGAGAAAAGCATCAAGGGGTATGCACTCTCCGCAGTCATAAACGGGGCGGAAGTTCCGGCCGAGATCAGGGACCTGAAGCCGGGCAGTTACAACATGACGATAATGGGCATCGATTATCGTGTGATGGTGATCGACAGGTTCAATTCCCGTTATTTCATGCTGTACGACTCCTCCAGCCAGCATCAATACGAAGCCGAGTTTCTGAAGTATGTCGTGCTGTTCGCCTTGTTCATGATCCTCAGTTCAGCCGCGGGCGGGGTGGTATTGGCAAGTCGAATCACCTCGTCCGTCACGCGCCTGGCCGAGCAGGTCGGGAAGGCCGAGCCGGGCAACATGGACTTGTCCCTGATCAAGCTGGCAAGCAATGATGAAGTCGGAGAGCTGGCACGGGCATTTGACCGCTATCTGCGGCGTCTGCGCAATTTTGTCGAACGCGAAAACTATTTCACCGCCGACGTGAGCCATGAGTTGCGCACGCCGCTCGCGATCATGCTGGGCACGGTCGAAGTGCTGGAGCAGGATGAAACCCTGACGGAAAAGCAAAAAGAGCGGCTGATGCGCATACGCCGCGCCGCCCAGGACATGATAGACCTCACCTCCGCGTTGCTGCTGCTGGCGCGTGAACACATGGATTCGGCTGATGAATCGCCGTGCCACGTGGCCGAGGTGGCCCTTGCCAGCGTCGAGAAGCACCGCCACCTGGTCGGGGAGCGGCCGATCAAACTGGAAGTGGAGTTGGAGGCCGAACCGTGCCTGATCGTTGAGCGTCCCCTGCTGGAGATTGTGATCGGCAACCTGATCCGCAATGCCCTGTTCAACACCAAGTCGGGTGAAGTTGTGCTGCGTCTGGAAGCAGAGCGACTGATCGTCCGCGATACTGGCGTGGGCATGCGTCCCGAGGAGTTGGCCCGTGCAACGGAGCGCTATTACAAAGGCGCATCGAGTGCAGGTTCGGGCGTCGGTTTGTCATTGGTGAAGCGCATCTGCGACCGCCACGGCTGGCGCATCATTCTCGACAGCGAAGAAGGCAAGGGCACCACGGCAGAAATTGATTTCTCAGAACGCAGGCGGGAGAGCCGCCAGGATTACGATAATTCGGTCCAGTGAACCTGAAAACGGCGATCAACGGCAAGCAAGCCTTCGATACGCCTGCTGCGCGGGTTCTGATGAAACTCCCAGCCAATCCACTATTGATCCGGCCAGATTTTGTTTGAACTCGGCAGATCATTACACCCACCCCCTCGAACTCCCCCTTATGCGAGCATCCACCGCGCAACCTTCTTTCGCTTGGCGTTGAAAAACACTTATTTTTCAACGCATCGCTAGTTTTCTTCATTTCCTGTATCAAAAAACACAAATTCACTTTTGCTTGACGTTCCGTTGACAAGCGCTTCACCCACCTGTTGCTAGCATCATTCCCATCTTATGCAAGGTGCTGTTTAACCCTATTGCTTTAGTGGATTAAAAGGGGGATTATTTTGCATGGGTATTTTCATCTCATTAATTAATTGGAGGAGAAACGCAATGAAAAAGATCGTACTGTCACTCGCAAGCGTGTTGGTAGCAACGGCATTTGCACCCGAAGCATCCGCAGTTCCCGTATTTGCCCGCCAAACCGGCAAAGCCTGTAATTCCTGCCACTTCCAGCACTTTCCGCTGTTGAATGCCAACGGACAGGATTTCAAGAACTCAGGTTTTACCCAAGTTAGCGGCAAAGGCAAATTCAAGGGAGAAGACCTTTCGATTCCGGACAACCTGAATTTGGGCGTGTTCACCACGACCTATTTCCAGAGCCAGTCGCATGAAAAAATTGCTGGTGCGGATCAGGGGGCGTCAGTCAAAAAGTGGGGTGTACCGGGAACCGGCGGCGAATTGTCCCTGTTCTTTGGTGGCCGCATTTCCGAATTTGCCGGCTTCCTGGCTGAAGCTGGATTGGGTGGCGGCGGAGCTCCTACCGAGCCTGTAGTCGGTGCGGCCAAGTTGGTGATGCTGTTCCCCGTGGGCGACATGCGCATCGGTCCGGTGATCTACAGCAGCAACGGCCAAGGCGCAGCATACAGCTTTGAATTGCTCAACACCGGCGCGGCAGCCACCCACAAGATGATGGGTAACGGCGGTCCGGATGACCAGCACGTCAAGGCGGCTTATGCAGCCCAATACCTGGGTACTGCAACCGCGGCAACCGGTGTGCACGTGGTGGCAAACAACAGCATGGGCTTTATCAACGTCGGTGCCTGGGAAATGGCCGGTAACGCTGCGGTTGACGGCGCCAACAATCTGAACCTGAGGTATATCCGTTTGGCATCAACCATGCCGATTGGTGGCTGGGAAGCTGGCTTCGGTATCCAGAACTTCGGCGGTGATAGTGTTGTGACTGGTGGTGTTGGAGCTACAAATTCACCAAGAGCGACTGTTGTCGATGCCCAGATGCAAGGTGACCTGAGTGGCATGCCGGTTGGCATCTATGCATCCTATGGTACGGCCAAGGCGGGTACTGCGACCGCAGTCAATCCGTTCAATACCTACCAAGTTTGGGACCCCGTCTCATCAACTTTTGTTAGTACAGCGGGTACCCAATCCAAGACTTCCCTTAACGTGTCAGCCGAATTCGGCGTCATCCCGCACGGAACAGTGCAGGTGGCAGTGCGTATGGCGAAAAACGGTGCGGCGACAAACAACGCCGACAACGCTTTGATGCTGGGCGTAACGTATGAGCTGGCGCAAAACGTGGGCCTGAGCTTGTCCCACACGCAACAATCGGGCAGCGCCTGGAACGAAGTGGCCGGATCGGTGGCTGCAGGCAAGACCGCAGACACCTTGTTGCTTGAAGTATTGTTCTAAAAGCAGTTGACCCGCCAACAGGCGGGTCATTGTCCGGCTCCCGATGTTCTGCAGTTCAGACGGAACTGCAGAACATCTGGGCGAGCAGGAGCAGAGCGCAGTCAAAAACATCTGCCGTGCGATCCGGACATCGGTGATGCAGGGGAGGCTCCGGCCTCCTCATTTTCACAACAAACTGAATAATTTGTCGCTCTGGTTGGGTTGATCCTGTCGTGGTCATCCGGCGTTGACCGGGCAAACGAAGTGGCAATAACGACATTCCATCGGAATACCCGTTAACGCTGATACACCTGGATGTAGGGCAGCACAGACTGCGCACAGACCCGGTATCTAAATCAGGAGAACAGTATGGGCTTGAAAAACTACAGTGTCGGCAAGTACCTGGGTACTGGTGCCGCGCTTATTGGCATGTTGGTCATGACCCCGGTCATTTACGCCGAGGAAGCCGCGCCTGCTGCGGCAACTCCTGCGGTTGCAGAAGCGCCTGCGCCAGCAACGGCAACTCCTGCGGTTGCGGAAGCACCCGCGCCCGCACCCGGATCATTGGAAGAGCGCCTGCTACTTTGCGGCGGTTGTCACAATCCGGACGGCAACAGCATCATTCCGGAGAATCCCAGACTGGCCGGTTTGGACGTGAAATACATCGCGCGCCAACTGGCGGACTTCAAGGCGGGAAAACGCGAGAACCCGACTATGAGTTCCATCATCCCGATGGTGGATGAGAAAGAGTTTCCGGCGCTTGCGGGCTATTTCAGCAAGCAGAAACGCCTGACCAGCACCTCGGACAAGCCGGAACTGGTCGCCAAGGGCAAACAGATATTTGAAGAAGGGGTGCTGGGCACAGCCGTTCCGGCCTGCATGGGCTGCCACGGCGAGGATGGTGCAGGTAGCGAACAATATCCGCGCCTGAACGGCCAGAATCCGGCATACGTCGTCAACCAATTGACGAATTTCAAGAGCGGAGCGCGCACCAACGATGCCAAAGGCTTGATGCGGGCCGTTGCCAAACGCCTGAATGAGGCAGAGATCAATGCCGTAGCCGAGTATGTTTCTACTTTGAAGGAAGCTGAAGAATGAAAAATTTACTCCTGATAGTGCTTGTCCTGCTGTTCCCGCTGCAGATGACCGTGGCACAGGCTGCCAGTGCTCACGCGCCCAAGGTCTACGGCAAAAAAGGCTACGTGTGGGACGAGATGACGCCCGAACGCATCGAAGTCCTGCGTCGCGGTGGAGACCCGGTGAAGGGCAAGGAATCCTTTCGCGGCTGCCAGGGATGTCACAAATCCGATGCGGCCGGTGTGCGTGAAGGCGTCTATCCGCGCCTGACCGGACAACACGCCAGTGTGCTGATCAAGCAGATCACCGAGATTCGTGCCGGTATCCGCAGCAACCCGAAGATGCTGCCCTTTGTTGAAGATCCTGCCATCTCCATGGAAGAGATCGGCGACATCGCGGCCTACTTGTCCACACTGACCTCCGTGCGCGAGAACGGCAAGGGTGCGGAAGACATGTCGGCACGCGGCAAGAAGGTGTTCACGGACAACAAGTGCTTCGAATGCCATGGCAAGAATGGCGAAGGCAATGCTGCAAAAGCCTACCCGGTACTGGCTTCCCAGCATTACGGCTACCTGCTGCGCGAGATGGGACTTATCAAGACGGGAGTACGCGGCAACTCCAACCCCGACATGGTGAAGGCGATTTCCAAACTGTCACAAAACGACCTGGAAGCTGCGTCTGATTTCCTGTCGCGTCTGCCCGATTACCGGACACTTGCTGCGCCTGCCGCAGCCGCTGCTCCGGCAACTGCACCTGCTGCCAAGTAGCGTAAACAGAGTCTGAAAGAAGAAGCGATCCGGCAACGGCATAACCGTTGCCGGTCGCCAACAACAATAATAAGGAGAACAATATGAACAGATCAAAAATGGTTTGCATACTGGTGGCTTCCGCCACATTGACGGGCATGTCGCTTGTGCAGACAGTAGCTGCTGCAGAGCCATCCAAAGTCGCCGAAACCTGTTTTGCCTGCCACGGCAAAGACGGCGTGAGCACCGAAGCCAAGATTCCCAGCATCGCCAGCTATTCCGAAGAGTATCTGGTGAACAGTCTGAAGAAATACCAGAAAAAAGAGCGCCCCTGCGTCGAGGTTGAATATCCCTCCGGCAGCAAGAAAGGCAACAAGTCCGACATGTGCAAGATCGCCGCCGGTTTGAGCGCTGCCGACCTGTCGCAACTGGGCGAATTCTTTGTGGAACAGACTTTCGTGCGTACTCCGCAGACATTCGATGCGGAACTGGCCAAACAGGGCAAGGCAGTACACAGCACCAAGTGCTACACCTGTCACTCTGAAGGTGGCAGCGTACCCAGTGATCATGCCGGTATCCTGGCGGGGCAGAAGATGGCCTATCTCAGGCAGCAGATCAAATTCTTCAAGGAAGGCAAGCGCCCCATGTCCAAGAAGATGCAGCCCAAGCTGGAGTCGCTGGACGATGCACAGATTGAAGCCGTTATTCAGTATTACGGAAGCCAGCAGTAAAACGGTCGGATGTAACCGATCCAAATTCGCGGGAGGCTTTGGCTTCCCGTGTTTGTTTGGAGCAATACTCAATTGCAAAAGCGCGTCATACCGGCGCAGGCCGGTATCCAGTTAAAAGAACATTCCTCGCTTTAGCGGGACCGCATCACGGTTTTGTCCGCTTCGCGGGCGTGTGTTGTTGCTGGATACCGGCCTGCGCCGGTATGACGGCCTAAGAGAATCCGGACGGTTGAAGGAGAGAATTACAAAATGAATAGCAAAACACTGAAAAAAATGTGGCTTACGCTGCGTAGCCCATCTGCCAGCTACTCGCTGATCGCACTGCTGACCATCGGCTTTGTCAGCGGGATCATATTCTGGGGCGGCTTCAATACCGCGATGGAAGCGACCAACAAACTTGAGTTCTGCATCTCCTGTCACGAGATGCGCGATACCGTGTACCAGGAGTACAAGAAATCCGTGCATTACTCCAACCGCACCGGCGTGCGCGCGATCTGTTCCGATTGCCATGTCCCCAGGGACTGGGTGCATAAGATGAAACGCAAGATACAGGCGAGCGGGGAAGTGTGGAGCAAGCTGGTGGGAACCATAGACACCAAGGAAAAATTCGAGGCGCGCCGGCTGGAATTGGCGAAACATGAATGGGCGCGTATGAAGGCGGCAGACTCGCGCGAATGCCGCAACTGCCATAGCTACGAGGGGATGAATGCCGAAATACAGGACCCGAGCGCAAAGGCAAAGCATATGCAAGCTACGAAGCCGGGTTCCGGCAAGACCTGCATCGACTGCCACAAGGGTCTCACTCACGAACTTCCGGCTGGTGCGGAAGATTTTATGGAGTGATTGTGCGTACGGCAGCGTTTCAGGTTCTCGTAAAGGTTGTGACTGGAAAATTCCTGCCCGACGGAGGGGCAGTCGATGATTTCCAAAAATATTTTTGAATTAACGAATTTCTAACGTGCTGTTAACCCTCTCTTGACAAAGGGCTTGTTAGTATCCTGACCATCTTGTACGCGATTGCTTGATTGGTTGCGATACAAGGGAAGTGGACAATCAGGGTGAGGGAGATTCAGCCGCCGGTAAAAACAGCAACAAATGCGCAGACCGGCGTTCTAATGACATAAAAGCTACCATGCCGCGAGGGTGGGCCAGCACAAGGTTTGTGAAGCACTGCAGAATAAAAGGGGCTGCAGCGGTTCACCCAAAAAGCCGGGCTGGCTCATTACATCAACAAGGGCGAGTAGTGCAGGAAATATGGGGGAGACTCCAATCTGACAAAGTCTCACACGCGGTAAGTCAGCGTAGTGGATGGCGGATTGGGGACTCCCCTTCTTATTTTGGTCTTCAAGCTGCTTGCAGAAGCACGCGCACTCTTCTCCATTCGCATGTCCGAGCTCCGGTGCGGAATATACAACCTCCCTGACACAGCATGCGTCCCGGCTACAGGGGCGTTCTTGAGTCATTTGTCATACAGACAAATGGCCCGAACTCTCGTCAAACTCCGCGGATAAATCCGAGTAAATCATTCTGACCTAAGTTTACAAATACTGACGAATGCTGATTTTGACGCTTCCTTTACATTCGGCTCACATAATTTTTACTTACCCATAACTAGTATGCGACCTGACTTGTGCAGGATCCCGCCGCATAAGGTAAGAATTTCGGGATTGATCAATTCAAACAATACTAGGGGGAAACATGAAAAAAATTACATTGTCTATTGCAGGCGTATTGGCAGCAGCAGCATTCGCACCAGAAGCATCCGCTATTCCGGCGTTTGCCCGTCAAACTTCTCAGGCATGCAGCGCATGCCACTTCCAGCACTTTCCCGTGTTGAACCCGGTCGGTCAGGAATTCAAGGCCGGCGGTTTCACACAGATGAGCGCCAAGGGCAAGATCAAGGGTGAAGACATCTCCATCCCCGACAATCTGAACGCGGCGATCCTGTTCAAGGGCCGCTACCAGAAGTCCGGCGGTTCTGATGCTCCCAACACCGTATCCGGCACGACCACCAATGGCGGTCAATGGCAGATCCCTGATGAGCTGAGCCTGTTCTTCGGCGGTCGCGTTGGCGAGGGTGAAAAGGTCAAGATGGGTTTCATGTTCGAAGGCAACACAATGGCAGCAGGCCTGGTGGCTGGTCTGCGTATACCGGTCGTGATCGATACGGGTGCCTCCGCCAAGTTCTTGGCAATCCCTTACGCGACTGACTCGCTGGGTGCAGGATACGGTTATGAACTCTCCAGCACAGGCGCAGTTCGCGGCGTACGTTGGGCTGAGCACCGCAAGGAAGTTTCCGCCGCCCAATACGTAGGACTCGGTAATACGGCTGCAACAGGCGTTGCTCTGGTTGCGCAGACGTCGTTCGGTTACATCAACTTCAGCCGTTATTCGCCCAACTTCACGATGTCTGGCGGAACCGGCGTGCAGATGTCCTCCAACTGGATCCGTGTCGCAGCAACACCGACAGTCGCCGACTGGGCGATGCACATCGGTCTGGCATCTCTGAGCGGAACCAACTACCCGGGCGGTGCATTGGTAACCAATAAGTTTGACACCAAGGGCACCATCCTTGACTTCCAGGCCCAGGGGCAATTGGGCGGGAATGACACTAGCTTGTACGCGCAATACGCGTCCGCACCGGCTGGATCCGCAACGACGGCCAACTACTACAACGGTTCGACTGCTGAAGCCAAGACAGCGACGACTGTCGGTATCGACTACAGCGTGATCCCGCATGCACTGCATGTGGGCGGTGCGATCCGTAAGGCAAAGAACGGCAAAGCGACATTGAATGCCGACGATGCCATGACACTCACCGTTGTCTACGACTTGTTCCAGAACGTTGCCTTGCACCTGAACCACAGTATCTACAGCGGTTCTTCGTACAACGCGGGCGGTGCGAACGACACCACTGTCACTCCAAACAACGGCAAGAGCCTGACCACCTTCTTGCTGGAAGCGGCTTGGTAATCGTGGTTCTAATATAAAAAAAATAATAGGAAGGCCGCAAGGCCTTCCTTTTTTGGTTCCGCGAAGCATCCTGAAATCACGGAATCCATAGGAGGAACATCATGAAACATAAAAATAAACGCACAAGCGGTCAGATGCGTAAATGGGGAGCGTTGATCGGCATGCTGTTTGTGTCGGCGGCCATCCACGCCGAGACTCTTTCGCCTGCCGCAGCACCTGCGCCGGCAGTTGAGTCAGCCAGTGCAACAGCGACAACACCTGCAGCAGCACCTGCAGCAGCACCTGCACAAGAACAAGCAGCAACACCGGCAGCACCCGAAGTAGCCGCAGCACCGCCACCAGCACCGGGATCGCTGGAAGAGCGCCTGTTACTCTGCGGCGGTTGTCACAATCCGGACGGCAACAGTATCATTCCGGAAAATCCCAGACTGGCCGGACTGGATGCAAAATACATCGCACGCCAATTGGCTGATTTCAAGGAAGGCAAACGCGAGAATCCGATCATGAGTTCCATCATTCCGATGGTGGAAGAAAAGGAATTCAAACCACTGGCATTGTATTTCAGCAAACAGAAGCGCCTGACCAGCGAATCGGACAAAGCCGATCTGCTCTCGAAAGGCAAACAGATATTTGAAGAAGGCGTTGTTGGAACCGGCGCTCCGGCATGCGGCGGTTGCCACGGCGAAGACGGCAGCGGCAGTGACAAATTTCCGCGCCTGAACGGACAGAATCCGGCATACGTCATCAACCAATTGACGAATTTCAAGAACGCAACACGCAACAATGATCCCAAGGCGGTGATGCAGACAGTAGCCAAGCGCCTGAACGAGGAAGAGATCACCGCGATAGCCGAATACGTTTCAACCCTGAAGGAAGCTGAATGATGAAAAAACTACTTACGTTAGTGATCGTCCTGCTGTTCCCGTTGCAGCTAACCGCGGCATACGCTGCCAATACACACGCACCCAAGGTGTATGGCAAGAAAGGCTACGTCTGGGATGAGATGACGCCCGAGCGTACCGAAGTCCTGCGTCGCGGTGGAGACCCGGTGAAGGGCAAGGAATCCTTTCGCGGCTGCCAGGGATGTCACAAGTCCGATGCGGCCGGAGTTCGCGAAGGTGTGTATCCCCGCCTGACCGGACAACATGCCAGCGTACTCATCAAACAGATCACCGAGATCCGCGCAGGCATTCGCAGCAACCCAAAGATGTTGCCCTTTGTTGAAGATCCCGCCATCTCCATGGAAGAGATCGGCGACATCGCAGCCTACTTGTCCACACTGACCTCGGTACGCGAGAACGGCAAGGGAGCGGAAGACATGTCGGCACGCGGCAAGAAGGTATTCATGGAGAACAAGTGCTTCGAATGCCACGGCAAGAACGGCGAAGGCAATGCGGCGAAGTCCTTCCCGGTGCTGGCATCCCAGCACTACGGCTACCTGTTGCGCGAGATGAAACTGATCATGACGGGTGTGCGCGGCAACTCCAATCCCGATATGGTGAAAGCGATTTCCAAACTGTCGCAAAGCGACCTGGAAGCCGCGGCTGATTTCCTGTCGCGACTGCCCGACCATCGGACGCTTGAAACACCTGCTGTAGCAGCGGCAGCGCCGACGGCAACAGCAGCAGCCAAGTAGGGAAAGCGCGACTGAAAATAGAAGCGGATTTTGCCGGGTGGTTCACAAAACAAATGAACTTCACGGAGAAGTGAAACAGGGTAAGAGGAGAACAGGGTAGGAGGGGAACTCAGCCGCCGGTAAATACAGCAGCAAATGCGCAGACCGGCGTTCTAATGACATAACAGCTACCATGCCGCGAGGGTGGATCAGTGCGAGGTTAGTGAACTGCTGCAGAAAGATAAGGGGCTGCGGCAGCTCATCCAGAAGAAGCCAATCTGATCCATTACATCAACAATGGCGAGTAGTGCAGCAACTTGGGGGAGACTCCGGTCAGACAAAGTCACACACGCGGCCAGTCAGCGTAGTGGACGGCGACCGAAGCCTCCCCCTTTTATTTTGCTCGAATTCTAATATTCAATTTATCCGAAATCATCAGTTGGAAATTTATTCACTTCCCACTTTGTAAGGAGTGAGCAGACAGTGCGTTGCTTGGGAGTTAAATGACCTTCGGCAAAGCCGGAGGTTATTGGGTGAGCCCCTCAAAGGGGCCGGAAAATCGTGAGCCGCCCTTGGCGACTTGCACCTCTTAATCTTCCCCCTCTATTAAAGGAGGACTGAGTGTCATGTCACTCGGTTAAGCACAAAGCACTTTCAACCCGGATTATCCATTAGCCAAAGCCCGCTATTCTCCCTTCTCCCGCTTGCGGGAGAGGGGGCTGGTTGGCTAATAGATAATCCAGGTTGAAAGCAAAGAGCGAACTCCTTCCTTTTGAAGAGGGGGAGAGAGTACGGCTTAACCGAGTGCCATGAGCGACTGAGGGGCATTTTGCGATCGGTGCTACCTCGCCGAGTTTAACGCCCCCCTTTTTTTGTTAAGGGAGGCTTTCAGTTCCGCAAAACAGTCACTGCTAACCGCTGTTGCGCAATCCGGTCGCGATGCCGTTGATGGTCAGGTGGATCGCGCGCTTCACTTTCTCGTCGTTGTCGCCAGCACGGTGGCGCTGCAACAGCGCGACTTGCAGGTGGTTGAGCGGATCAATGTAGGGTGAGCGGGTCAGCAGGCTGCGTGCGAAGGCGGGGTTGTCCTGCAACAGGGTGGTGTTGCCAGTCACCGCAAACAGCATCTCGATGGTGGATTCCCATTCGCTGCTGATTGCGCCGAAGATGCGCTCGCGCAGTTCCACATCCAGCACCAGTTCGGCATAGCGCGAGGCGATACCCATGTCGGATTTGGACAGCACCATGTCCATGTTGGACATCAGGCCGCGGAAGAACGCCCAGTTCTGGTACATCGCCTGCAATTGCTTCAGCCCCGCTTCGCCCTCGCGCTCGATGAAATTCTTTACAGCTGTACCGAAACCGTACCAGCCAGGCAACATCACGCGGTTCAAGCCCCAGCTGAACACCCAGGGAATGGCGCGCAGGTCCTCGATCTTGTCGGAAGGTTTGCGCGACGAGGGGCGGCTGCCGATGTTGAGCTCGGCGATCTCGCGGATGGGGGTGGAAGTGAAGAAGTAATCGGTGAAGCCCGGTGTTTCGTACACCAGTTTGCGATAGGCTGCAAAAGCGTCCAGGCTCAGCGCCTCCATGATGCGGTGGTATTCCGGCATGGTGCTGTCCGCGCCGTGATGGTGCAGTAATGTCGCTTCCATGGTCGCGGCAATCAGCGTCTCAAGGTTGCGGCGGCCGATTTCCGGATTGGAATATTTGCTGGCGATCACTTCGCCCTGTTCGGTGATGCGGATCTGCCCGTTCACGCTGCCGGGCGGTTGCGCCAGTATTGCATCGTAGCTGGGGCCGCCGCCGCGACCCACCGTGCCGCCGCGGCCGTGGAACAGGCGCAGTTCGATACTGTGCTTCTCGAAGACCTTCACCAGTTCGACTTCAGCCTTGTATAGCTCCCAATTGGCAGTGAGATAGCCGCCGTCCTTGTTGCTGTCGGAATAGCCCAGCATGACTTCCTGCGTGTCGTTGCGGCTTGCCAGCAGTTTGCGATACCAGGGCAGCGAGAACAGTTCGTCCATGATGGCCGCGCCGCCGCGCAGGTCTTCGATGGTCTCGAAGAGCGGGATGATGTTGATGTGCAGCGTGTCGCTGCCTTCCAGCAGGCCAAACTGCTGCAACATCACGGCCAGTTCCAACATGTCGCTGACCGCATCGGTCTTGGAGATGATGTGGTTGGGCAGCGCGTCGCGTCCGAAACGGCGGTGGATGTCCGCTGCGGCCTGCATGATGTGAAGTTCGCTCTTCGGGATATCCGAATAGCGCCCGATATCGGTCAGCAGAATCTTGTCGGCCTGCAATGTCTCCAATAGCACTGTGCGTTTGGCGGCTTCGTCGAGATCGGAATAATTGGCTTTTCCAGAGCTGTGGGCAAACAATTCACTCACGGTCTGCTCGATGACGCCGCTGTGCTGGCGCATATCCAGCGGGGCGAGATAGAAACCGAAAAGTTCGACCGCGCGGCGCAGGTTGGCCAGACGGCCGCGCGCCAGATACACAGCGCCGTGGCTGAACAGCGAGGTGATCATCACATCCAGATCGGCGATGAACTCCTGCGCGGTGGCATAGGGGGCGGCTGCGGTGTCAAGCGGCCGCGGATGGTTGAGGTCATGCCCCAAGTGCTTTGCGGTGGCCGACAGGCGCGAGTAGATAAAGATCAGCGCGCGGCGATAAGGCTCGTCTTCGCGGGCGGTGGCCTTGTCCGGTGAGGCATCGGACAGTGCGCGCATCTCGGGCGTGATTTCGACCAGACGGTCGGTCAGGCTCAGGCGCGAGCCGAGCAGATGGGCCTCGCTCAGGTAATGCTCGAACGCCAGCGCGGAGTGATACTGCATGGCATCCGACATCACGTCGTGCGTGACAAAGGGATTGCCGTCGCGGTCGCCGCCTATCCAACTGCCCACACGCAACAGCGGCGGCACTTTGATGTCTTTGTCGAAACGCGCTTCCAGTTGCTTTTCCAGACCCGCATAGATCTTGGGAATCTCGGACAGGAAGGTGTAGCGGTAATATTCGAGACCGTTGCGGATCTCGTCGCGCACGTTCAACTTTGCGGTGCGCAGCATGCGCGTCTGCCACAGGATCAGCACGAAACGGTGCAGGGCTTCTTCGTTCTCGGCCAGGTCGTCCGGCGTCATGTCGGTGCGGTCGCGGCTCGCGAGCAGGCTGGAGATGATGAGTTGGCAATCGAGAATGCTCTTGCGCTGCACTTCGGTGGGGTGGGCAGTCAGCACCGGAGAGATCAGCGCGCTGTCCAGGAATGATTGCAGTGTCTGCTTGTCGATCTTCTTTGCTTCGAGACTGTCCAGAGCCAGTTGCAGGGAGCCACCTTTGGGCGGGGTGTTCGACTTGAGGTGGGCGCGATGACGGCGGTTGTGGTGCAGGTCTTCGGCGATGTTGGTGAGCTGCGAGAAATAGCTGAAAGCGCGCACCACGGCCAGCGTGTCGGTGGGCGACAGTTCGTCCAGCATCTTCTCCAGCATGGCGCCGTCGCGCTCGTCCTGAGTCTTGCGGAAGCGCACCGCGGCGCGGCGCACGCTTTCCACCAGCTGGAAATATTCCTCGCCTTCCTGCTCGCGCAGGGTGTCGCCGAGAATGCGGCCCAGCAGGCGCAAGTCGTCGCGCAGGGGCAGGTCTTTGCTGGAGATATCGGCTGGTGCAGAGATCAGGTTCATTGGTTATCGTGCTTATGTCATCGGCGCAAAAGCACGGCGCACCTGATAGAATGTGCCGTTCATAGACCGAAATTATTTAACGTTAGGAAACCCCGATGAGTCAGGCTTCACTTACTCCCCCAGCCCGTCTGGTGATCGCTTCGCGTGAGAGCGCTTTGGCCATGTGGCAAGCTGAACATATACGAGACAGGCTGCGCGCATTATACCCGCAAACATCAGTCAGCATTTTGGGCATGACCACACAGGGAGATCAGATTCTCGACGTGACGCTGTCCAAGATCGGCGGCAAAGGCTTGTTCGTGAAAGAACTGGAAACCGCACTGGAGAACGGCAGTGCCGACATCGCCGTGCACTCGCTCAAGGATGTGCCGATGAACCTGCCGGACGGCTTTTCATTGGCCTGTATCGGTCAGCGCGAAGATCCGCGCGATGCTTTCGTTTCCAACAAATTCGACAATCTGCAGGCGTTGCCCGCAGGTAGCGTGGTCGGCACATCGAGCCTGCGCCGCGAAAGCCAGCTGCGCGCCCGTTTCCCGCACCTGAAGATCGAGCCGCTACGCGGCAATGTGCAGACACGTCTGCGCAAACTGGACGAAGGTCAGTATTCCGCCATCATCCTGGCCGCCGCCGGACTGAAGCGTCTGGGGCTGGGCGACCGTATCCGCGCCGTCATCTCCAGCGAGGACAGCCTGCCCGCGGTAGGGCAGGGTGCACTGGGCATCGAGACGCGCGCCGACCGCGCAGATCTGTTGGCCGTGCTGGCACCGCTGCACCATGCCGACACCGCCGCCTGTGTGCTAGCGGAACGCGCCATGAGTCGCGCGCTGGCTGGTAGCTGTCAGGTGCCGCTGGGCGGTTTCGCCGAAGTGCAGAACGGCAAGCTGCGCATGCGCGGCTTCGTTGCCACGCCGGACGGCACACGCTTGCTGCGTGCGGAACATATGGGCGACATCGCCCATCCGGAAGCGCTGGGCGACATCGTCGCGCAGGACTTGCTCAAGCAGGGTGCAGGCGAGATTCTCGCGGCGCTGTCTTTGTAAAAGCGCAGATTCCCTCTCCCGCAAGCGGGATAACCAATAACTTGGATGCTTTGCTGCCTAGTCGGTCTCAAGTAGGGTGCGCTTGCGCACCATTTTGCTCTTGTGCGCAGGCGCCCCCTTCATTCGTTAACGGACAATCCGGATTAATGACTGCCAACCTCCCTTTAGCCGATCTCACCATCGTCGTCACGCGACCGCGTGAACAGGCGGCCGGGCTGGTGCAGCATATCGAGCAACTGGGCGGCAAGCCTGTGCTGTTTCCCCTGCTGGAGATCGAGGCGGTGCGCGACGACAGCATATTGCGCGAACAGGTTTCCCGCGTTTCCCAGACCGACCTTGTTATTTTTATTAGTCCGAATGCGGTGCGCTTCGGATTGGCTGCAATCACAACGGCCCTCTCCCCCAGCCCCTCTCCCGCTTGCGGGAGAGGGGTGCGCGACAGCGCGGGAGAGGGAGTGGTCTTGGCGCGATTCGCCAATTTGCGAATCGCCACCGTTGGACAGGGCAGCGCCAAAGCCTTGCAAGAAGCGGGCGTTGCACAGGTGATTGCGCCGAAGGAACGCTTTGACAGCGAAGGGTTGCTGGCATTGCCGGAGTTGCAGGACATCGCGGGAAAGCGCGTGATGATTTTTCGCGGCGACGGCGGGCGCGAGTTGCTGGGCGACACGCTCAAGGCTCGCGGTGCGAGCGTGGAATACGTCACCTGCTATCTGCGCGGCAAACCCGCGCTCGATGCCGGTGCGCTGATCGCTGCCGCACCGGACGCGATCACGGTGACCAGCAGCGAAGCGCTCGGCCATTTGTCGGAAATGCTGGGGGCGGCGGGCAAGACCAGGCTGGCGAATGTGCCGCTATTCGTACCGCACCGGCGCATCGGTGACGCGGCAGGGCAACAGGGCTGGCAGCAGGTGTTCGTCACCGAATCCGGAGATGACGGACTGCTGTCGGGTTTGATAGCATGGGCACACACCAAACGGAAAATGACACGATGACTGATCCAGTACAGCAACCCGATCCCGCCACAACTCAGGCGCGGCCGCCAAAAGGCAACCGCCTGGCCGAACTGCTGTCGCGCGTGACGCTCACGCAACTCACCCTGCTGGTGCTGGTGGGGGTGTTCGTCTGGCAATGGCTGGATGCACATTCCCAGCTTAACCAGACCCAGCAGCAAGTGGCGCAACGCCTGTCCGAAGTGGAAGCCGAGAATAAGGGCAACCGCCTGCTGGTGACACAGAACCAGGAACTGGTGCGCGAACTCGGCGGCAAACTCAGCCTGTTGGAAAGCAAATACGCCGAGACGCAGAACCAGCGCATTGCCATCGAATCGCTGTACCGCGAGATGTCCAGCAGCCGCGACCAGACCGCGCTGGCCGAGGTCGAGCAAATGCTGCTGATCGCGGGTCAGCAACTGCAACTTTCCGGCAACGTCAAAGCCGCGCTGATCGCCATGCAGCAGGCGGAGAGCAGGTTGCAGCGTCCCGCTTTCGCGGCATTGAAGAAACGCATCGACCAGGACATCGACAAATTGCGCGCCCTGCCCGGCATTGACGTGGCCGCCATCAATCAGCGCCTGGATGGCGTGATCGCCGTGGTGGACAGCCTGCCGCTGGCGCAGGACACGCACATCGAGGCGCATGAGCAGGCGGCCGCGGCCGACGCGGCGGAAAACGCCTGGAAGCGTTTCTGGCGCGAGGTCTGGATGGAGACAAAACACCTGATACGCATCGAGAACACCGAGCGGCAGGAGATGCCGCTGCTGTCACCCACCCAGACTTTCTTCCTGCGCGAAAACCTGAAGTTGCGCTTGCTATCCGCACGCATGGCGCTGCTGACGCGCGACGAGGTAAGTTTCCGCCGCGACCTGAAAGCTTCGCAGGAATGGCTCAAACGCTACTTTGACGCGAAGTCCGCGCAGAACGTGCAGGCGATCGGTACCTTGCAGAAGCTCACCACGTCGAATGTCGTCATCGAGATGCCCAGCCTGAGCGGCAGCCTGGAAGCGGTGCGCAACTATCGCGTCTCGCATGAACGGAGCGCGCGATGAAAGGGCTGTTCTGGCTGCTCGGACTGTTCGCTGCCGCGGTCGCGGTGATGCTGGCCGCGCGCAATCCCGGCTATGTACAGTTCGTCTATCCGCCGTACCGTATGGAGATGTCCCTGACGCTGTTCGCGTTCGTCCTGCTCGGCATCTTCGCGCTGGCTTACATGCTGCTGCGCCTGGCGATCGCCACCCTGCAACTGCCGGAATTTGTACGCGCGTTCCGCGAGGAGCGTGCTACCAGCAAAGGCCGACTGGCCATGATGGAAGCCCTCAAGGCCTATTTCGAGGGCCGTTTCGCCGCCGCGGAAAAAGCCGCCGTGCGTGCCATGAATCTGGGCGAGAACTCCGGGCTTAACTCAATCGTCGCGGCCCGTTCTGCGCACGAGTTGCGCGAATTCGCCCGGCGCGATACCTATCTGGCCGATGCAGAAGGCAAGACCGTGGGCGAATCCACCATGCGGTTGATGGCCAAGACCGAATTCCAACTCGATCAGCGCCAGCCACAATCGGCGCTCAGCTCGCTCAAGCAATTGAACGACTCGGGCATGCACAAGCACATCGGCGCGCTCACTCTCGAACTGAAAGCACAGCAGCAGGCGCGCAACTGGGAGGCCGTGCTGGACGTGACGGCGCAACTTGAGAAACGCAAAGCCATCGACAAGACCGTGGCCGAGCAACTGCGCCAGCAAGCCTGGCTGGAAAAACTGCGCGGACAGATGTCGGACATCGACACGCTGCGCGCTGTCTGGAAATCCGTTCCCGGCGAGTACAAGCGCCGCAAGAAGATCGCGGCGGTGGCAGCCGAAGCGTTCGGAAAACTGGGCGATTGCAAATCCGCCCAGCACCTGCTGACAGAAAGCCTCAACGCGCAATGGGACAGCGAGCTCGTCACACTGTATGGCGAGTGTCACAACGAAAACAACGTCGCGCAGATCGAGCAGGCCGAACGCTGGCTGAAACAGCACACCGACGACGCCGGGTTGCTACTGGCACTGGGCAAGTTGTGCATGCACCAACAACTCTGGGGCAAGGCGCAAAGTTACCTGGATGCCAGCCTCAGTCTGCAGACCAGTGCTGCCGCCTATGTCGCACTCGGCCAGCTTGCCGAAAAACTGGGCAAGCAGGAGCAGGCACTCGCCTACTTCCAGAAGGCTACGCAGGCGGAAAATAACTAGGGAAGCTCCTCTCCCGCAGGCGGGATAACCAGCGACTTAGCGGCTATTCCGCTTAGTCGAATGGCGAGTAGTTTCACCAGAGGGGTAGCATGGTGAGCCGGTTCTTGAGGTGACCAACGACCCTCATCCCCAACCCTTCCCCCGCCTACGGGGGAAGGGAGCTTTCCACAGACATAGGTGCAGAATAGAAACCGTATTCATGCCGGAGTCCTGGCACCCCTCAGCCTTTCCAATCTAATACAGCAACTTGGAGCTCCCCCTTGGATAATGTTGCAGAAAAGGTATAGAGGCGGTTCTATACCTTTTGGCATATTCCCGACTGAATGAAGTACTGTTACAGTTCACCTCGCAATAGGTGTGGAAATCGAAGTTTCTGGTCGTACATCTGCCTGTTCATCCGTAACGGTTTAGAGGAGTTCCAGTTGGAGAGAATAGAACATAGCATCCTGATTTTATTAACTCTTCCCTTGATGGCTACATTTTCTGCATGTACCCATACGCCACCGGCTCCCTCTTCAGCATGTGCACCTTTAACTCCACCCGTTGCAGTAGTCGCTCCCAAACCAGTCCCACCTGTTCGTCCCGCAGAGCAACCGCGTGTGCCGGACGAATACCTCGTCACACTTGCCCCCGATGTGGATAAGCACATCATTTTTGAGTATTACGGCAGCTTCGGCATCAAGGACGTGTTCGCACTGGGAGGAGAGACTTTCCTTCTGGTGCTGGTCAACGATCCCGGTCCGCAAAAGATGGAATCCGTAATTGACCAGGAAGACCGCATCGTCGTCGTGCAGCCCAATCTCATCTACTGGAACAACAGGACCGGTAGCATCACAAAATAAGCAGAAGCAAATACCCGGCTTCGGGGACAATACCCCCTTGGATTTTGCGCTCAGGGAGGGGATATGGAAAATGTGTTTTTGCGACTTGCGGTCGCCATCCTTCTCAGTGTCAGTGTAAATGCCTCAGCGGGCACGATCTTCAAATGCAAAAATGCCGAAGGGGTCATGCTCTACCAGGAGAAACCCTGCGCAAAGGAAGTTCAGTCTGTTTCGTCCTGGGCTTCCACCACCACCAAAGTAGAAGTCGATGCCGACAATCCCACCGCGGAGAGCCAGCCACTAATCCTGGGTCAGGGACAAGGCGGGCATTACTACATCAACGGTTCGATCAATGACAATTTCCTGAACTTCGTCGTCGATACCGGCGCCACTGTCGTCGCCTTGCCGAGCTCCATCGCTACCATCTCGGGGTTGAAGTGCAAGCAGATGATCATGATGAACACGGCGAACGGTGCCTCACAGGGCTGTCTCACCACCATCGACAAACTCAAGATCGGGCATTTCACACTGCGCTATGTCGAAGCCGTGGTCCAACCCAACCTGGGCCAGCCGCTGCTGGGCATGAACGTGCTCAAGCAGTTTCGGGTGGAGCAGGACAACGGGCAGATGAAGCTGTCGAAGAAATATTAATCTTACTGTGTCACAAATGCGAGCCACATCCCCCCCCCCTTGCAGGGGGAGGGCTAGGGAGGGGGTAGAAATGCGGGATTCTCGAAACTCTACCCCCATCCTAACCTTCCCCCTGCAAGGGGGAAGGAACAGGCTTGGTG
>JAYTUW010000110.1:0-38950 GCA_043744345.1 Sideroxydans sp.
GTTTTGTTGTGTGTTGTGCCATTGGCACAGGCCGATTTTCTTTCTTTCGGCAGTAAAAAACCAACCTTCCTGCCTGCCGAACAGGCATTCGGGTTAAGCGTCGAGGTCTGCGACAAGAACGCGTTGCTGGCCAATTTCAAGGTGACACCCGGCTATTATTTGTACCGTGACAAGCTCATTTTTTCTCTCGCGGGCAACAAAGCCAAAATTGCCCGTGTCGAGCTTCCCAAAGGCGACACCAAGAACGACCCCAACTTTGGCCAGATCGAGGTATACCACCAGTCGTTTCAGGCCAGGATCGTGCTGGAACACGCAGACTTGGCGCAGCCGCTGACACTGAACGCAAGCTATCAAGGCTGCAGCGACAAGGGTTTGTGCTATCCGCCCATCGAAAAACAGATCGTGGTTGAATTGGCGCAATTTGTCTGCAACTCACCCGCCCCCGCCGCCACAGCCTCTCCCGAAAATGAGAATACCCAGATCGCGAAAGTGTTCAAACAAGGCAGCTTCTGGCTGATCATCACCTTCTTTTTCGGCGCGGGTCTTTTGCTCTCTCTTACGCCCTGCGTGTTCCCGATGATCCCCATCCTGTCCGGCATCATCGTCGGGCGCGGACACAAGATCACCCACATGCACGCCTTTATCCTGTCGCTGGCTTATGTGCTGGGCATGGCGGCCACCTATGCAGTTGCCGGAGTCGCTGCAGGGTATTCCGGCAATCTGCTTTCCAACGCGCTGCAGACCCCGTGGGTGCTGGGCAGTTTCGCGGCGCTGTTCGTGGTGCTGTCGCTGGCCATGTTCGGCCTGTATGAACTGCAGTTGCCTACCGCGCTGCAGAGCAAGCTGTCCGACACCAGCAACAAGCTGCACGGCGGCCACCTTTCCAGCGTGTTCGGCATGGGCGCGCTGTCCGCCATCATCATGGGGCCGTGCGTGGCCGCTCCTCTGGCCGGTGCACTCCTATATATAAGCCAGACCCACGATGCGGTGCTGGGCGGAACGGCGTTATTCGTACTCGCGCTGGGCATGGGCGTGCCGCTGCTCATCATCGGCACTTCGGCGGGAGCAATATTGCCCAAGGCCGGTCCGTGGATGGAGGCGGTAAAACGCTTCTTCGGCGTGATGATGCTGGCCATGGCGATCTGGATCGTCATGCCGGTCATCCCCGTGGCGGCCCAGATGCTGTTGTGGGCGGCACTGCTGATCTTCTCGGCCATCTACCTGCACGCGCTGGACCCGCTTCCGCATACCGCCCACGGTTTCACCCGGTTCGGCAAAGGCGTCGGCATACTCGCCCTGTTGCTGGGCGTGGCCTACCTCATCGGCGCCCTGTCCGGCGCGCACGACATCCTGCGCCCGTTGGGCAACATCGGTCGTGCCACTGCCGAAGTGCCGTCTGCCACCCTGCATTTTGAACGTGTGAAAAGCGGTGCGGAACTGGATGCACGTATCGCGCAGGCCGGTGGCAAGACCGTGATGCTGGATTTTTATGCCGACTGGTGTGTGTCCTGCAAGGAAATGGAGCGTTTCACTTTCAGTGACGCTGCCGTGCAGTCAAAGCTGAAAAATACGATCCTGCTGCAAGCCGACGTGACCGCCAACAACGCCGACGACAAAGCGCTGTTGCAGCGCTTCCAGCTTTTTGGCCCGCCCGCAACGCTATTCTTTGACGAGAGCGGCAAGGAACAGGCCGATTTCCGCGTCACCGGCTACCAGGATGCGCCTCAATTCTTGCTCTCACTGAAGAGTGCAGGACTGTAGCTCGATATATGTAGGAGCCAGCTTGCTGGCGATAATAGAGTCAAAAAATCGCCAGCAAGCTGGCTCCTACGGCGTTAACCAGGAGAAATCATGTCCGACCTGAATGACCCCAGAGTCTTTTTCGCCGCCGAGCGCACCCTGCTGGCCTGGAACCGCACCAGCCTGTCGCTGATGGCGTTCGGTTTCGTGATCGAGCGCTTCGGCCTGTTCGTCTCCATCCTGATGCCGCAGCACAATGTCCCCCTGCAGCGCGGTATTTCATTCTGGACCGGGCTGGTTTTCGTATTGCTGGGGGTGTTCGTGGCGATCTATTCCACCGTCCAGTACAAACAACTCTTGCGCACCCTGAAGCCGATCGAGATTCCGGAAGGCTACCGGACTGATCCAGGGGTGTTCACCAACCTGGTTGTTGCCGCTCTGGGCATTGTCTTGATCGCCTATTTCTTCCACGGCATCTAACTCACTGTACACAGGCCGTTTTTTGGCAATTCCCCCGAAACGGTGGACAAACTGGCCTATTTTCGGCAAACTCCGCACCCCATGATGAACATCCTCGTCCTACACGGCCCCAACCTGAACCTGCTCGGCACCCGCGAGCCGGAGGTATATGGTCGCGTCACGTTGGACGAAATTAACAGCAAGTTGTCGGCATTAGCCCAGACAAAGGGCGCAAAGCTGACTTCTTATCAGAGCAACACCGAAGGCTCACTGGTCGAGCGTGTGCAACAGGCTCGTGCCGATGGCACCGACTTCATCATCATCAATCCGGCCGCCTACACCCACACCAGCGTCGCCCTGCGCGATGCCCTGGCGGCGGTCGCCATCCCGTTCGTTGAGGTTCACCTTTCCAACGTGCATGCCCGGGAGGCATTCCGCAAGGAATCGTATTTTTCGGACATAGCGGTCGGCGTCATCAGCGGCTTGGGCGCCACCGGCTATGAACTCGCTTTGCAATTCGCATTACAACAATAATCTGTAAGGAGCTAAAAATGGACCTGCGCAAACTGAAGACACTGATCGAACTGGTTGAAAACTCGGGCATCGCCGAGCTGGAACTGACCGAAGGTGAAGAGCATGTGCGTATCTCGCGTAACAGCTCCGTAGCCGCTCCCATGCAGCAATATTATGCCGCCGCCCCGCAGGCAGCGCCTGCTGCGGCACCTGCCGCCGCTGTGGCTGCCGCGCCCGCTGCTCCCGAAGGTCATGTCGTCAAGTCGCCCATGGTCGGCAGCTTCTACCGTTCCCCCTCTCCCGGCGCCAAGTCTTTCGTGGATATCGGCCAGAACGTGAAGGAAGGCGACACCCTGTGCATCATCGAGGCGATGAAGCTGCTGAATGAGATCGAAGCCGACAAGACCGGCGTGATCAAGGCCATCCTCGTCGAGAACGGCCAAGCCGTCGAATTCGGCCAACCCCTGTTCATCATCGGTTAAACATCATGGCCGTATTCGAACGCAAACCCAGACCTCCCGCTCCGCCGGAGAAACCCGTCATGTTTGAAAAGATCCTCATCGCCAACCGCGGCGAGATCGCGTTGCGCATCCAGCGCGCCTGCCGCGAGATGGGTATCAAGACTGTCGCCGTGCACTCCGAAGCCGACGCTGAAGCCAAATATGTGAAGCTGGCCGACGAGTCCGTCTGTATCGGCCCGGCATCGTCCAGCCTGAGCTACCTGCATGTGCCCGCCATCATCAGCGCGGCGGAAGTGACCGACGCGCAGGCAATCCACCCCGGCTACGGCTTCCTGTCCGAGAATGCCGACTTCTCCGAACGCTGCGAGAAATCCGGCTTCGTGTTCATCGGCCCGCGCGCCGAGACCATCCGCCTGATGGGCGACAAAGTCTCCGCCAAGAGCGCTATGAAGAAAGCGGGCGTGCCCTGCGTGCCCGGCGTTGAAGGCGCATTGCCGGATGATCCGGCAGAGATCATGCGTATCGCCAAGTTCATCGGCTACCCGGTCATCATTAAGGCCTCGGGCGGCGGCGGCGGACGCGGCATGCGCGTGGTGCATACCGAAGCCGCACTGCTTAACGCGGTGACCATGACCAAGACCGAAGCGCAGGCTGCCTTCAACAATCCCATGGTGTACATGGAGAAGTTCCTGGAAAACCCGCGCCACATCGAAATCCAGATACTTGCCGACCAGCATGGCAATGCCGTGTATCTGGGCGAGCGCGATTGCTCCATGCAACGCCGCCACCAGAAGATCATCGAAGAGGCACCGGCTCCGCACCTCAACTCCAAATTGCGCGACAAGATCGGCGAACGCTGCGCCGAAGCCTGCCGCAAGATCGGCTATCGCGGTGCGGGCACGTTCGAGTTCCTGTACGAGAATGACGAGTTCTTCTTCATCGAGATGAATACGCGCGTGCAGGTCGAACATCCGGTTACAGAAATGATCACCGGCATCGACATCGTGCAGCAGCAGATCCGCATCGCTGCGGGCGAGAAGTTGCCCTTCAAGCAGAAGGACATCCAGTTCCGCGGCCACGCCGTTGAATGCCGCGTGAACGCCGAGCATCCCTACACCTTCGTGCCGTCGCCCGGACGCATCACCAACTGGCACGTACCCGGCGGCCCAGGCATCCGCGTCGATTCGCACGTGTACAACAACTACTTCATCCCGCCGCATTACGATTCCATGATCGGCAAGATCATCGCTTACGGCGACACGCGCGACCAGGCTATCGCACGCATGCGCACAGCCTTGTCCGAGATGGTGGTGGAAGGCATCAACACCAATATCCCGTTGCATCAGGAATTGATGCATGACGCTGCTTTCGTTCGCGGCGGCACCAGCATCCATTATCTGGAACACAAGCTGGCCGAGAAAAAAGGCAAGTAAACGATCATGGCGCAGGCCACCCAAATCATGAATCGTCAACGCCTTGATCGTTTCCCTCCCATGCTGGGCGCGTTTCTGCATAGCCGAAACCGTTCGCAAGGCGTGGAGCATGCTCCACGAAACCCCTTGCTCGCCCCCCGTCCCCCCTCTCCCAACGGGCGAGGGGTACGTGCGGTCGCTTCGCGGGACACCCTTTAACCGTGTCCTGGCTCACGCTGGCAGTGCGCGCCGAAGCGAAATACGCCGAAGCGCTGAGTGAGGCGCTGCTGGCACACGGCGCACTGTCGGTAGACATGCTGGATGCGGACGCCGACACACCGGACGAGCAGGCCATCTTCGGCGAACCCGGCGAACCCACTTCCGCCGTCTGGCAGCACAATCTCGTCAACGCCCTGTTCGAAAGCGACACACCGGTAGCGGACATCCTGCAAGCCTGCTGTACCGAACTCGGCATCTCCACACTTCCCGAACACCAGATCACCACGCTGGAAGAAAGCGACTGGGTGCGCCTCACCCAGGCGCAGTTCGACCCCATCCGCATCAGCGACCGCCTGTGGATCGTGCCTACCTGGCATGAACCGACCGACCCCGCCGCCATCAACATCGTGCTCGATCCCGGCTTGGCTTTCGGCACCGGCAGCCACCCCACCACCCGCTTGTGCCTGCGCTGGCTGGATGAAAACATCCGGGGCGGCGAAACGGTGCTGGATTACGGTTGCGGTTCCGGCATCCTCGCCATCGCCGCCCTGAAACTGGGTGCAGGCAGCGCGGTCGGTGTGGATGTCGATGCACAGGCCGTGGTCGCCAGCCGCGACAATGCAACGGCCAACCACGTGCGTGCCGATTTTTTCCTCCCGGAAGGGCTGGCGCTCGCGCAATATGACGTGGTAGTTGCCAACATCCTCACCAATCCCCTGCGGGCGCTGGCGCCGTTGCTGGCAGGCGCCGCAAAAAAGGGCGGGCGCATCGTCCTTTCCGGCATCCTCGCCGAGCAGTCGGAAGAAGTGATGCGCATCTATGCGCAATGGTTTGACCTCGCGCCCGCCGTATTGGAAGATGGTTGGTGTTGTCTGTCCGGCGTGAAGAAATGAGCCAAGTCACGAAATGCCCAAAATGCAAGACGCGCTTCAAGGTGACCGATGCGCAACTGGCTGCGCATGACGGTCTGGTGCGCTGCGGGCGTTGCCACCATGTCTTTGACGCGCAAAAGCACCTGCACGATGACGAACCCAGCCCGCAACTCAGCCTGCCCATCGACGAACCCCAGCTGGGCGAATTCGACCTGACGCCCATCCCCAATATTCCCGAATTGGAACCCGAACCGACCACGCTGGCGCAACAGGTACAGTTTGTGGAAGAACTCACCGACGAAGTGCATGAAACAGCGCCGCGCAAAACCAGCTGGACCGGCGTGCTGCTGGCACTGTTGCTCGCAGCGACCCTGCTGGCACAGGCGATGTATCAGTTCCGTGTTGAACTCGGCACCCGCCTGCCGGGACTCAAGCCCCTGCTGGAGCAATACTGCACCTTGCTCAATTGCACCGTAACCCTGCCGCAGAACATCGATCTGATGGTCATCGAATCGTCCGAGCTCCAGAGCGAAGCCGATCTTCCCGGAATCGTGACCTTGGACGTGCTGCTGCATAACCGCGCGAGCTACACACAAGCATGTCCCAGCTTGGAGCTCACCCTCACCGACCTGCAGGACAAGGCCGTGGTGCGCCGCTCGTTCCATCCGGCAGACTATCTCAAGGCAAAAGACGCGGAGAAACAAGGCGTTCTGCCCAACCGCGATCTGGAGATCAAGTTGCATCTGGATACCGCCGATCTCAAGCCATCCGGGTACCGGTTGTTCCTTTTCTACCCGCACTAAATCTTCCGGTATAATCCACCCGCCGTTCAAACCGATTGGGAGAGCGTGCCGACTCTAGGCACCGCCGAAGGCGCAACACCCGTAACCGCTCAGGCTCATGAACCAATCGGAACAGGCAAATCTGGAGAGCGTCGTCGCATCAAGTTCGCGTAGCGAATCTTTTGCCCCCTCGCCCGCACGCGGGAGAGGGTTGGGGTGAGGGAATGCAGTCGACCACCGAAGGGGCACGCGGATTATCCGTAATCTCTCAGGTACCAAGGACAGATGGGGCGCAGCACGATTTTCGTGCTGCGCCTTTTTTATTTGCCGAAAGTACATATGACTCTAAAGACGACTCCTTTAAATGCAGCCCACCGCGCCATGGGTGCCAAGATGGTGGATTTCGGCGGCTGGGACATGCCGGTGAACTACGGTTCGCAAATCGACGAACACCACCAGGTGCGCAACGATGTCGGCATGTTCGACGTGTGCCACATGCGCGTGGTGGATGCCAAGGGCGACGGCGTGCGTGCCTTCCTGCGCTATCTGCTGGCGAACAACGCCGACAAACTCGCCATGCCCGGCCGCGCGCTCTACTCCGCCATGCTGCGCCCGGACGGCGGCGTGATCGACGACCTGATCATCTATTTCATGACCGAGCAGTGGTTCCGCATCGTGGTGAACGCGGGTACTGCCGACAAGGACATCGCCTGGATGAAACAACAGGCTGCCACGCATGCGCCCAAACTGACTATTACTTCGCGAGACGATCTGGCGATGGTTGCCGTGCAAGGACCGAACGCCCGCACCAAGGTGTGGGAAGTGCTGCCGCAGACCCGTGTCGCAACGGAAGGGTTGGTCAATTTCCAGGCAGCGGATTGCGGCGAGTATTTCGTGGCGCGCACCGGCTATACCGGCGAAGACGGTTTCGAGGTGATGCTACCCAAAGAGCAGGTCGAAAAATTCTGGTATGACCTGAACAAGGCGGGCGTCAAACCCATCGGGCTGGGCGCGCGCGATACGCTGCGGCTGGAAGCGGGTATGAACCTGTACGGGCAGGACATGGACGAGACGGTCGGCCCGCTGGAATCCGGCCTGGGCTGGACGGTTGACCTGAAGAGCGAGCGCGATTTCATCGGCAAGGCCGCACTGCTGGCCAATCCGCCGACGAAGAAACTGGCCGGTCTGGTGTTGCTGGATCGCGGCGTGTTGCGCGGCCACCAGAAAGTGCAGACCGCGCACGGCAACGGCGAGATCACCAGCGGCAGCTTCTCGCCCACGCTGGAAAAATCCATCGCGCTGGCACGCTTACCGAACGCAGTGCAGCTCGGCGACACCGTGCAGGTGGAGATCCGCGACAAATTGTTGAACGCAAAAGTAGTGAAGTATCCGTTTGCCCGCAACGGCAAAGGTCTGGTTTAAACCCCTCCCAACCTCCCCTTGTCAGGGGAGGAGCAGGTGTCGAGATAAACGTTAATTTACTGGAGAAATCATGAGCAACCCATCCAACCTGAAATACACCGCCTCCCACGAGTGGGTCAAAACCGAAGCCGACGGCAGCATCACCATCGGTATCACCCAGCACGCGCAGGAACTGCTGGGCGACATGGTGTTCGTCGAAGCACCCGCTGCCGGCCGCAAGCTGCAAGCCAAGGAAGAGTGTGCCGTGGTGGAATCGGTGAAAGCTGCCGCCGACGTGTACGCACCCGTTTCCGGCGAAGTACTGGCCCCCAACGGCGATCTGGATTCCGCACCGGAAAAGATCAACAGCGACCCCTACGGCGCATGGATCTTCAAGATGAAGCCGGACAACGCGGCGGATGTCGCCGCGCTGCTGGATGCGGCGGCTTATCAGGCAGTGGTCGATAGCGAAGCACATTAAGCCAATAGGTAGGATGGGTTGAGCGCAGCGATACCCATCAATCTTCATCGCAGGCAAACGATGGGTATCGCTACGCTCAACCCATCCTACAGACTGAACACCCCCTCGGCTTCGCCCTCGGCCAACTCTCCGGCATCTACATCCTCGCCCAGAACCAGCAAGGTTTGATCGTCGTGGACATGCACGCCGCGCACGAACGCATCGTGTACGAAAAACTGAAAACCGCCTTCGACGCCCAGCAAATGCCAACCCAACCGCTGCTCATCCCCGTCACCTTCGCCGCAGAAGCACTCGACATCGCCACCGCAGAAGAAGAGCAGGAAGCGCTGCAAAGCCTCGGCTTCGACCTCGCCCCCCTCTCCACCAACACACTGGCCGTGCGCGCCATGCCGGCCATGCTCAAACAATCCCACGCCGAAGCGGCTGCCAAGGAAGTACTGCACGAACTGCGCGATTTCGGCGCCAGCCGCGCACTCACCGAACGCCGCAATGAGCTGCTCGCCACGCTGGCCTGCCATTCCGCCGTGCGCGCCAACCAGCAACTCGGCATCCCCGAAATGAACGCCATCCTGCGCGAGATGGAGCAGACCGAACGCGCCGACCAGTGCAATCACGGAAGGCCGACCTGGTTTCAGGTGACATTGCAGGAGTTGGATGCGATGTTCATGCGCGGGAAATGAAGTCGCCCGCGATCTTCCTCATGGGCCCCACCGCCAGCGGCAAGACGGGTGTGGCCGTTGAGCTGGTGCAACACCTGCCGGTTGAACTCATCAGCGTCGATTCGGCGCTGGTGTTCCGCGACATGGACATCGGCACCGCCAAGCCGGATGCCGCCACCCTCGCCCGTGCACCGCACCACCTGATCGACATCATCTCCCCGACTGAAGCCTATTCTGCCGCGGCCTTCCGTCATGACGCGCTGCGACTGATGGCCGACATCACTGCGCGTGGCAAGATTCCGTTATTGGTCGGCGGCACGATGTTGTATTTCAAGGCGCTGCGCGAGGGGTTGAGTCCGCTGCCGCAAGCCAACCCGGAGGTGCGTGCCCAACTGGATGAGATCATCGCGCAACACGGTATCGGGCATTTGCATGCCCAATTGGCGGCGATTGACCCGGAGACGGCCGCCAGACTCCACTCCACAGACACTCAGCGGGTTCAGCGCGCTATGGAGATCTATCTGGTCTCAGGCAGGCCGATGTCTGAGCTCATCAAGCAGCAGGCGCAGGATGAACTGCCCTTCCATATCCTGCCTATCGCACTCATCCCCTCCGACCGTGCGGTGCTGCACCAACGCATCGCTGTTCGTTTTGAACAGATGTTGAAACAGGGATTTCTGGATGAACTGCGCGGCTTGCGCGACAAATACCCGCTGCACCGCGATATGACTTCGATGCGTTGCGTGGGCTACCGGCAGGCGTGGGAGTTTCTGGAAGGTGAGATCAGCGAAAGCGAACTGCTGGAAAAAGGCATCGCTGCCACGCGACAACTGGCGAAGCGCCAGCTCACCTGGCTTCGCGGCATGGAGGTAGTGGAGATTGATTGTCTGGCCCGGGACATGCAGGCGCAGGTAATGCAGAAAGTTGCAGAAGTGATTCGCTGCTAGCGGGTTGTTAATTGGGTTTAGCCCAAGCAGCGAAGGCACCCCAGAAAAATGCCGGCTTCCTCGGTACCTGCATCAACTGCGCGGGATTACTCATGCGGCTTGTTGATGTCGCAGACTATGCCGGCCTCAACACCCAGCATCACCAGCACCTGCTCCGGTGTCATGCGCAACAATTCGCCTATGTCTTTGTAATCGTCCGGAAGCGCGGCATCATCCCAGCCATTGGCGGAGTGACGCGCCAGGTTGACTGCCAGGGTTACATTGCGAACTCGCGGTTTTTGGGCATTCTCATCATCCATCAGAGTCAGCAATAACTCGGGAAGCCCCCACTTCTGCACCAGAGCCTTTTGCAGATCGGCAACGGGAAAACCAAGTACCTGTTCCTGCACAGCCTTGCTGCGCAGCGACTTGTCCCGTTGCTGGATGGTGCGTATTTTCATCATATCCTGCGGGGCGAAGCACCACATCAGGGTCTCTGCGAGGTCATGCAGCAGTGCGGCGATGCGTACCTCCTCGTAATGCAAATCGCTCAGACGCACTGCCCAGTCATACGCATATGCCGAAGCGCGGTGGGAACGATGCACCCTGTGCAGAAGATGGACGAGCGCATCCATTTGCCCGTTGAGCATTTCCTGTACGGTGGGGTTTGAGGGGATCTTGTTGAAGAACGCTTCCACGCCCAGCATGATGAGCGCCTGTTCAACCAGAGCAACTTCACTGGTCTGGCTGCGGCTTTTGTGATTCTGAAGATAGCGTAGCAACTTGACGGTCATCATCGGATCGACGGAGATTGCCTGGGCGACACCGCGCGCGCTGAGTTTGTTCTGATCTTCATGCAAAACGGCAAGATCGCGTGCGGTCTGCTTGAGCACTGGTAGTTCCGCCTTGGTCAGGAAAGCGACCCATCCATCCAACCCTGTCACATTCTGCTCTTGCATTACTCTCTCCCCGGACGCTCGACACAGGAGATTTCGGCATTCTTCACGGAATCTTTAGCTGCTCGAACTTTGCACTGCCAGCATACCACTCCGCCCCTCGACCGTTCCGAGTTTGACCTCGGACCGCGGAAGGTCGGCCACTTTAAAACCCTGAAGGTATTGATGCATTGAAACCAGCTCGTAGCCCTGCCGGGTCCAACCCTGCAACAGTTGTTCGAAGATGGGCATCCATTTTTGCCCTTCCAACTCTGCATGGAGAGTATAGACATGCCCGGTTTCCGAAGGTTTGCCGGTGATTTCCAGCAGATGTTGCGCGACATTCTCTGTCGTGATGCCATCTATCCCAATCAGCTCATCGAGCGTCGGCAAAGTGGTGGGTAATTGCGGACAGGCGATGATCTCGGCCTCCCAGGTCGGGATGAAAGGCTGTGTACCGCGTGTATCCGAACTGTACTCAAAACCCAGGTGCTGTGTCTCACGCAAGCCATAGCGATTGGTCTGCCAGCCTGCGGCTGCGTGGGCTTTGGGAGCCACCCCAAATATTTCGGTAAAACGCTCCACCGCACGCTGCATCTCGCGCTTGGTCCATTTTGCGTCTTTTGCCGCCACGTAATCCTGCCAGCGGATATGGTCATAACAGTGGATGCCGACCTCGAAACCAGCGTCGCGCACGGAGCGCATGATGTCTGCGCACTTTTGTCCGATGTCAGGCCCGGGTAGCAAAGTGCCGTACAGAAGGGTCTTGATGCCGTAATGCTCCACCACGGAAGTACGCGATACCTTGCCGAGAAACCCCGGACGGAACACTCGCTTGATGGCACGACCGGTATGGTCCGGCCCAAGAGAAAAGTAGAAGCTGGCTTGCGCTTGGTGGCGCTGAAGCGCTTCCACCAGCCGCGGTACACCTTCGCGGGTACCGCGAAAAGTGTCCACATCGATTTTTAGTGCGATTTTTTTCATACAGGATACGGGATTGGGGATTTGGAATTTGATCAGGTTTTCCTGAATCCTGATTCCCAAATCCCAATTCCTGTTTCTTAATCGACCAGCCCGCGCGCTTCGGCGATCTGACTGCGGTACGCATCGAAAATCTTGCGCAGGGTGTCGGCCATTGTCGTGGTCGGCTTCCAGCCCAGCTCTTCACAGGTGTTGGTGATCTTGGGTACGCGATTCTGTACGTCCTGGTAGCCCTTGCCGTAGTAGGCATCGGAAGTCGTCTCGACAATCTTCACCTTGGCGGCTGAATCACGATACTCGGCATATTCTTTAGCGAGCTTCAGCATCATGTCGGCCAGGTCGCGGATGGCGAAGTTGTTGGTCGGATTGCCGATGTTGTAGATCTTGCCGGTGGCGATACCATCCTTGTTGGCTATGATCTTCATCAGCGCGTCGATGCCGTCGTCAATGTAGGTGAAGGCGCGTTTCTGGTGGCCGCCGTCGACCAGGCTGATGTTGTTGCCGCGGATGATGTGGCCGAGGAACTGGGTCACCACGCGCGAACTGCCTTCTTTCGGTGTATTGATCGAGTCCAGACCGGCACCGATCCAGTTGAACGGACGGAACAGGGTGAAATTCAGGTTGTCCTGCATACCGTAACCCCAGATCACGCGGTCCATCAGCTGCTTGGAGGTGGAGTAGATCCAGCGCGGCTTGTTGATCGGGCCGCAGATCAGTTCGGAGTTTTCCGGGTCGAATTCCTCGTCGTGGCACATGCCGTAGACTTCGGAAGTGGACGGGAATACCAGGTGTTTGTTGTACTTCACGCAGGCACGCACGATGGGCAAGTTGGCTTCGAAGTCCAACTCGAACACGCGCAGCGGCTGCTTCACGTAGGTGGCCGGTGTGGCGATCGCCACCAGCGGCAAAATCACGTCGCATTTCTTGACGTGATATTCGACCCACTCTTTATTGATGGTGATGTCGCCTTCGAAGAAGTGGAAGCGCGGCTTGCCGATCAGGTCGGTGATGCGGTCGGTGCTCATGTCCATGCCATAGACTTCCCAGTCTGTGGTGGCCAGAATGCGGTTGGACAGATGGTGACCGATGAAACCGTTCACACCCAGAATCAGGACTTTCTTCATTTTTATTTCCTCAACGATTGAATTCAAATTTATCAGTGCCGTACTTCGCCGCAAACTCTGCCGCGCTCATTTCCACCCCGTCCAGCTCGAAGCGCACCACGCGCAAAATGCCGTTTCCGCAGATGGCAAACGCTTTGCCTTCCTCGACATAAAAGGCCGGCACAACTTTTCCGGCAACGGAGCCTTTGCTCACCAGTGTCTGCAGGATGCGCATCGGTTTGCCCATCACCTGCGCCATCGCCCCGGGATACGGCGGTGCCACTGCGCGAACCAGGTTGTGTATCTCCACTGCCGACAGCGACCAGTTGATGATGCCGTCTTCGGCTTTGCGGCCGCCAAAGTAAGCGCCCTGGCTCAAATCCTGTTTTACCGCCGGGGCCTTTCCTGCCAGCAATTCCGGCAGGACGCCATTCAGAGCCATCTCTGCCGCCACAGTCACCTTCTGGAACACTTCATGCGCCGTGTCGTTGGGCAGAATCGGCACGGCCTGCTGCGCCACGATGTCGCCATTGTCCGGTTTCTCGGTCATGTAGTGCAGCGTCGCACCCGTCTCGGTTTCGCCGCGAATTATCGCCCAATTCACCGGCACCCGCCCGCGATATTTGGGCAGCAGTGAACCGTGCATGTTCAGTGCCCCCCGCTTGGGAATCGCCAGCAGCGGCGCTTTGAGCATCTCGCGATAATAGAAGGAGAAGTAAAAGTCCGGCTGCAAGTCGCTGATTCGTTCCACCACTTCCGGCACGTTCGGGTTGTCCGGCGTGATGGTCGGGATGCCGTGCAGCTCGGCCAGTTTCTGGACGTTTTCGAACCAGATGGTCTCTTTAGGATTGTCGCGGTGAGTCACCACCAGCGCCACATCCACGCCATGTGCCAACAGCACGCTCAGGCATCTATAGCCAACATTATGATAAGCAAAGACGACTGCACGACTCATTTCCGGACCGCCGACTCTTGCCCTTCGAGTACCGCCTCTACCAAATAGCGCGGCCTATGGCGTACTTGCTGGTAGATACGGCCGATGTATTCGCCTAGCAGCCCGATGCCGAACAAAGCGATGCCAATAAGGAAGAACATCAAAGCAAACAGGGTAAATAACCCTTCCGCCTCAGGGCCTATCCACAGCCGCCGAATCACCAGGAACACGAAGAAGAAGGCGGAAAGCACCGAGATCAGCATTCCCAGCATGGAGAACATCTGCAGCGGCACCAGCGAGAAGCTGGTCATCAGGTCAAAATTGAGACGGATCAGGCTATACATCGAGTACTTTGACTCGCCTGCCGCGCGCTCTTCATGGCCCACCACGACTTCTGCCGGATTGCGCGCAAAGCTATATGCCAGGGCAGGAATAAAGGTGTTCACTTCCTTGCAACTGTTGATGGCATCAATGATGTTGCGGTCGTAGGCGCGGAACATGCACCCCTGATCGGTCATCTTGATGCGGGTGATCTTCTCGCGCAGGCCGTTCATGGCGCGCGAGGCGACATGGCGCCACCAGCTGTCGTTGCGCTGGCGACGGATGGAGCCGACATAATCGTGCCCCTCGTCCATCTTCGCCAGCAGCAAGTGTGTATCTTCCGGCGGGTTTTGCAAGTCCGCGTCCAACGTCACGATGCGCTGGCCGTGGCAGTGTTCGAATCCGGCCATGATGGCCATGTGCTGACCGAAATTGCCGTTAAACAGTACGACCCGTGTCACATCCGGTCGTTTTTGGAACTGTTCGCGAAGGATGGCAGCGGAACGGTCGCGACTGCCGTCGTTGACAAAAACGACTTCGTAACCGATGCCGAGCTTGTCCAGAGCGGGATAAAGCCGGTCAAACAGGGCTTGCAGGCCTTGCTCTTCGTTATAAACGGGAATGACGACTGAAAGTTGGGTGGTATTCATAGGGGCGGCATTCTACCGCAGAGCACAGGGTAAGCGAAATCCGCCATAAGTGCCGTTGCGTTTGGGATACCACTCCAAGGAGAGGTTACGCCTTGATTATCTAGATAGTTATCTAGGCCTTTTGGCATATTGCCTTGCCCTTGAATAAGTCCGATAACGAGGCTGCATGGACAAAGCCCGCTGAATCAAGGGACTTTATCCGGCAACTCAAACAGATTCCAATATAAAAGGGGAGCCCATCATGTTCAGCAACGGATATAAGCAGGAAGTCGCAACGCTAAAGGAAAAACTCCACGGATTTGAGCAATTGCTGAGCGAGCGTGAAAACAACGTCCTCAGCTTGCAACAACAGCACGAAGCAGTCCTTGCAGAGTTCAACAATACTGCCGCAATCAGCAATATGCACGGGCAGTTGTTTCAGCATATGAACTCGTATGGCGACTCTGCCAGGGAAGTCCAGTCCACGCTCGCCAACCTGGCGCAAACCATGAAGCACGAGAACGAGGAGATCGGTAAAGCCACCGGAGCCCTGAGCACCAACCTGGCCGCGGTGGAGCGCATCTCCGACAACCTGCAAAAAATGTCCCAGAAGACGGTCGAAACGGCAGCCAGTGTCGACGACTTGAATGAACGCACCAGCCAGATCGGCGGCATCGTCAAACTCATCAAGGAAATCGCCGACCAGACCAACCTGCTGGCGCTGAACGCCGCTATCGAGGCCGCGCGCGCGGGGGAACAAGGACGCGGTTTCGCCGTGGTTGCCGACGAAGTGCGAAAACTTGCCGAGCGCACTTCAACCGCCACCAGCGAGATCGGGCAACTGGTCGGTGCGATCCAGAAAGAAACTTCGGCAGTCAAAGCGCTGGTGGAAGTCAGCCCGCAACAGGCGGAGGGTTTTCACAAAGACGGGCAACAAGCAGTCAGCAGCATGCAAGACCTCATGCATATCACGGTACAAATGAAGAATGCCATCGGCACCACAGCCTTGCGCTCGTTCATCGAGGTGGCCAAGGTGGACCATCTGGTCTACAAGTTCGAGATCTACAAAGTCTTCTTCGGGACCTCAATCAAGAAACCTGAGGAGTTCGCGAGCCACCTGAATTGTCGTCTTGGAAAGTGGTATTACGAGGGAGAAGGACATCATTGCTTTGCCAAACTGCACGGCTTCCGCGAAATGGAAGAACCGCATCAGCGGTTCCACCGCTTTGGTGTCGAGGCGGTTACCCATTACCACGAAGGGCACTACCAATTGGGCCTGGAGGCGATCGCTGAAATGGAAAAAGCCAGTTTCAAGGTGCTGGAATCGTTGGAGATGGTCGGCGAAAGCGGCAGGGAAAGCATCGCCGACTCGGAAGACTATCAGCAATGCAGGGAAACGATGCGGGCGACAAAGCAATAATACTGCCCCCCCACGCTGACCGGGTTAACTGCTGGTCAGCACTTCCCTTACAGCCCCCACCACACGCTCCACATCCGCCTCACTCATTTTCCAGAACATCGGCAGGCTCACGATGCGTTTGCCCACGCTCTCGGCAACGGGAAACATGCCTTCCTTGAAGCCGCGTTGACGGTACATCTGAAACAGGTGGATGGGCGGGTAATGCACGCCGCAGCCGATGTTGCGCGCTTTCATCTTTTCCATGAACCCGGCACGAATAACCCCTTCTGGCAGCACGATCTGGAACAGGTGCCAGTTGGTCGTCGTGAAATCCTGCACGGGCAATTGCACGCCCGTCCGCTTCTCGAAATCCGCACCGAAGGTTGCGAAGTAATGCTTGGCCAGTGCATGGCGGCGTTCGGTGATGGCTTCCAGTTGCGGCAACTGGTTCAGGCCGATGGCGGCGGCCACGTCGGTCATGTTGAACTTGCCGCCCAGCACATCCACATCCATGCCGTCGAAGCCACTGCGCGTCACGCCTTGCAGGCGATACTTTTCCGCGAGACGCGCCTCGTCTTCGTTGTTTAACACCAGACAGCCGCCTTCGGTGGTAGTGAGATTCTTGTTGGCCTGAAAGCTGAAGGAGACGAAATCGCCGAATGCGCCGATGCGCTTGCCTTTCCAGGTTGAGTTGATGGCCTGCGCCGCATCTTCCACCACGCGCAAATTGTGGCGCTTGGCGATGTCGTAAAGCCTGTCCCTGTCCACCGGCAGACCGGAGAGATCGACCGGGATAATGGCCTTGGTTCGCGGCGTGATGGCCGCCTCGACCTTGTCCAGGTCGATGTTGCGTGTGACCGGGTCGATATCCGCGAATACGGGGGTCGCGCCGACTTCGAGAATCACGTTGGAGGTCGCCACCCAGGAGATAGGCGTGGTGATGACTTCGTCGCCAGGGCCGATGCCCGCAATGCGCAGGGCGATCTCCATGGTGCAGGTGCCGGAGTTGAAAGTGCGCACCGGACGCCCGCCGAAATAGGCCGAGAGCTGCTTTTCAAACTCGGCAACTTTGGGGCCGCTGGTGATCCAGCCGGACCGCAACACATCGCCAACGGCGGCAATGGCAGCTTCGTCGATAAAGGGTTTGGTGAAGGGAAGGAATTCAGACATATTCAAGCTCTCGAAATAATGACGACGCCAAAGATGATCACGCCCATACCAACCAGTTTGGTCGGGTTGAACGGCTCGCCCAGCAGATACCAAGCCGCAATGGCATTGACCACATAGGCCATGGAAAGCATGGGGAAAGCGATGCTGACCGGCACCCGCGACAGCGCGAGTATCCACACCACCACGCTGATACCGTAGCAAAACAGGGCGGTGATGATGTGCCACTCGGTCGCCAGTTTCCAGCCGATGGGCAGGACATTCGCCGCGCTGAACTCGAAATGCCCGATGGCGTTGGTGCCCGCCTTCATCAATATCTGAGCGGCGGCATTAAGCATCACGCCGGTAAAGATCAAACCAAAACTGACCAGATTCATTTGTTACTCCTTGTGTTTCATCACCACCACATATTGCTGGTCGTGGAATATTTCCGTCATCGGCAGATTCAATGCCTGCACTTGCGGATAGTTGTAGGTCTCCACGATGGCCAGCGCTTGTTTATCCTTCTTCCATGCCTCGGCAAAACCGTCCAGTTCGGGTATCGCACGCTCCGGTTCTTGCAGGATGCCGAAATCCATCTCATCCTGGTATTTCACCAGGATGAAGGTGTGCTTGATATAGAACGGCAGCGTCTGTTCGTAATACAGGATGGAATAGAACGGTGTTTCCGGCTTCACGAAGGACTGGATGGCCTCGGCAATGTGGTATGCGGAACGTTCACGCGCGACGGTATTGTGTCCCGAGGTGCCAATCTGTGCCGCGACCAGCGAAGAGAAGGCCAGCACGATAACCGCTTGCAGCTTGTTCTCCCGACGCAGCAACCACAAGGCTGCACAAACACCGACAAACCAGATCGCCGCCGCAATCACCAGCCATACCGCATAGTCGCCGTACATCTGCTGCTGCAGCGGCGTATCCGCAGTCCGCGCAGTGAACGGCGCCAATCCCAGCAGGATACCGACCACGACCAGTATCGGTACAGTGAGCCAGAACAAACGGCGGGCGCTCATGTCGGCGATCTGTTTGCCCATCAGCAGGGCCAGGGCCGGAAACACCGGCAGCAGATAGGATGGCAACTTGGAATCCGAGATCGAGAAAAACAGGTAGACGAACACCACCCACACCAGCAGGAAGCGCTCGGGGCTGAACACCTTGACCACCCGCGCACCGTTCTTCCATGTGCGCAACAGCGTATCGAACATCAATACGGTCCACGGCAGCATGCCCAGCACCAACACAGGCACAAAGTAATACCAGGGCTGGAAACGGCCGTGCACTTTGGTGGTGAAACGCTGGAAATGTTCGTAAATAAAGAAGCGCTGGAAGAATTCCGGGTTGGCCTTGATCACCAATATGAACCAGGGTGCGGCGACCAGCAGGAACACCAGCAGCCCGCTGAACCAGTGCATGCGCTTCCAGATGGTGATGTCGCGATTGAACACGGAATAGAGGAACAGTGCGGCACCAGGCAAAATCACGCCCATCAGGCCTTTGCTCAGCACGGCCAGTGCCAGACCGGCCCAAGCCAGCAGCATCCAGTTGCGACGTTGCGATGCCTGTTCTTCTTTCTGTGCAATAAGCAGCGAGAAGATGCCGAGCGAGATAAAGAAGGTCACGCCCATATCCAGCGTATTGATGTGCGACATGGCCGTGTAAAGAAAGCTGCTTCCAAGCAACAACGCTGCATAGATTCCGGCCTGACGGCCGAACAGACGAGTTCCGGCGAACCACGCCAGCAGAATTCCGGCGAATCCGGTTAGCGCGGCCCACAGGCGCGAGGTCCATTGGTGCTCGCCGAACACTTCGTACGCGACTGCCGTTGCCCAGTATTGCAGCGGCGGCTTTTCGAAGTATTTGAGCTCGTTCAGGCGTGGCGTGGTCCAGTCGCCGGTCATCACCATCTCGCGCGGAATCTCGGCGTAGCGTCCCTCATCGGGCTTCACCAGCTTGCGGTATTCGAGGTTGCCGAACCAGATGAGCGCGACTGCCAGCAATAACAACCAGAGTCCGCGCCGGGAAATGTCATTCGTCATAGATGTAGTTCTTGGGTCTGAAAAACAGGCGCGGATTTTAACCCAAAGCGTCTAAGACTCGCGCTTTTCCTGCACGACCACCCTGGCTCCGCCCTGCGCAAAGGCGATGTCCAGCTTGTCTCCCGGGGCGATCAGATCACTGCTCACAACGATCTTGCCCTGGGCATCGCGCACCATGCTGTAACCGCGTGCCAGGACCTGTTGCGGATCGAGAAGCTGCAAATGCTGCTGCAAGGCGATCAACCGTGCGTCATGCTTATCCAGTGTGCTTCGCACGGCTGCCCCCAAACGCCGGGCTTGGTTTGTTTGTTGTTCCTGCAGCCGAACGACCTCAGGGCGTTTTCCGCGCAGGCGTTGCCATAGCGAATTCAGGTGTCCTTGTTGGTGTTGTGCCGTGTAGGCATGAGCCAATCGCATACGCGATTGCGCCGCCCCCAGGCGCTCTGTCTGTTGCAGGATGCGTTGCGCGGGATGCACCAGCCGCCGTTGCAAAAAATCCACTTGCTGCATGCCCAGCTCAAAGCGGCGGGATAACGTGCGGACCAGATGCTTGCGATACTGGCCAAGCCGCTGTCGCAATTCCTGCCGATCCGGAACCACGGCCTGAGCGGCCGCCGTTGGCGTGGCGGCACGCAAATCGGCCACAAAATCGGCGATGGTGAAATCGGTCTCGTGCCCCACCCCGCTCACCACGGGAATATGGCTGGCCGCGATAGCCCGCGCCACGACTTCTTCGTTGAACGCCCACAAGTCTTCGATACTGCCCCCGCCTCGGCACACGATAAGTACGTCGCACTCGGCACGCTGGCTGGCCGCCATGATCGCTTGGGCGATCTTCTTCCCGGATCCCTCGCCTTGCACCGGTGTCGGATACAGCACCACCGGTACATTGGGCATACGGTTCACCAGGGTACGCAACACGTCACGCAACGCCGCCGCCTGGGGCGAAGTCACGATACCGATCTGACGGGGAAGCAACGGCAGATCCCTTTTGCGCTCGGCATCGAACAGACCCTCGCCTTCCAACTTGCCTTTCAACCGCTCGAATGCTTCAAACAATGCGCCCAAGCCGGCTGGGCGCATCTTTTCCAGTGTCAATTGAAAGTCACCGCGCGCCTCGTACAAGGTTGCGAGCGCAAGAACCTCCACTTGCATACCGTTTGCCGGTTTGAAATCCAGATACTGGCTTTTGTGGCGAAACATCACGCAGCGCACCTGCGCCATTTCGTCTTTTAGTGAAAAATACCAATGCCCGGAAGCGGCGCTCACGAAATTGGAAATCTCGCCGCGCACCCACAGCAGCGGCAGTCCACTTTCAATCAATTGTTTTGCCGCAAGATTTAATTCGCGAACGCTTAATACCCGGTTCTTATCCATTCCTATTCCCTATCCTGCAACTCGACTACTAGGCATATTTCTTTCAAACTAGGCCAAATGGCATATTGACAATTCATTTCAATCCACAACCCCAGCAAATTCGCCACTTTCCGCGGGGTTGACATTACAAACATATTTCAACTTACAGTATCTCATTGATTTATATTTGTTTTATTGCGGTATGTTTTTTGGGCGATTCTTGATAAAGGGCGATAACAACGGGCTTCCGAGCGCCATTTTGGCGTTTCATGCACAAAGTTATCCACAGTTTTTGTGCATAAGAATACAAATCGCTTACGCGGCCGCAAGTTAGCTACGGGAATGGGTGACCACCTTGCTCAAACACGACCTAACCAGTACAGTGCCGCCTTCGGATTTAAGCACAATTTTTGGAGACGTTGCGTGTTCACACTCATTGAAGCGGCCGGTTGGCCGATCTGGTTACTCATCATCGCATCCCTGGTCGCTGTCACACTTATCACCGAAAGAGCCATTTTCCTGCGCAGCAAGAATATTGCGCCCCCTGCTCTGCTGGAAGAGGTCGTTCAGGAACTCAAGCAGCGCGGTGTCAGCCAGCAAATGCTGACGAAACTAAGCGAAGGCTCGCCGTTGGGCAAAGTTTTTGCATCCGGCCTGAAGAATATCAAAAGCGCCCCCGAAGTCATGAAGGAGTCCATCGAGGAAGCCGGTCGCAGCGCCGCTCACGACCTGGAGCGCTTCCTGACCACGCTGGGCACTATCGCATCCATCAGCCCGCTGCTCGGCCTGTTCGGCACGGTGATCGGCATGATCGAGATCTTCGGTTCGCAAAACGCCGGTGGGGCTGCCCCCGCCGAACTGGCGCACGGCATCTCCGTCGCACTATATAACACCGCTTTTGGCCTGATCGTTGCGGTTCCCAGCATGATCGCCTACCGCCATTTCCGCTCCCAAGTAAACACGCTGACCATCGAGATGGAACAGCAAGCAATCAAACTGGTTGAAGTTTTGCACGGTGAGCGTAAATGAATTTTCAACGTGGGCAGACACGTGAAGAACCGGAGATCAACCTGATCCCGATGATCGACGTACTGCTGGTGATCCTGATCTTTTTGATGGTCACCACCAGCTACTCCAATTTTGCCCAATTGCAGATCAACCTGCCCCAAGCCTCTGGCGAAGAAGGCGTTTCACCACCCGGCAAGCCGATCAACGTGGCTGTCGATGCCTCCGAGCACTATGCAGTTAACAGCGTGCGCACGGCATTCAAGGGCGTGGCGGATTTTGCTGAAGTCTTGCACAAAGCCGCCGGCGGTCAGGATGATCCGACCATCATCATCAACGCCGATGCCAAGGCCCCCCACCAGTCTGTGATTAGCATTATGGAAGCGGCACGAATCGCGGGTTTTGGCCGCATCACCTTCACCACCCAAAATCAGCAGAACAAGTAACTCCCCGACATGGAGCGGCTGCAACACCACTGGTATCGTTTCTCGCCGCTCCACCTGCTGCTGTTCCCTCTCAGCCTGATATTCCGTTTCCTGGCCGCCACACGGCGATTTTTCTATCGAGCAGGCATATTCGCATCGGTCAAACTGCCTGTGCCGGTTGTCATCGTCGGCAACATCAGTGTCGGCGGCACCGGCAAGACTCCGCTGACCCTTTGGCTGGCCCAACAACTTGTCGACAACGGCTGGCACCCTGGCATCGTCAGCCGCGGCTACACCAAAGCGAAAACACGCAACAAGACACCACGCGCAGTCTCCCTGGATGACTCGGCCGACCTCGTCGGCGACGAACCCCTGCTCATGATGCAACGCGCGTTGTGCCCTGTATGGATAGGCCGCGATCGACCGGCAACGGCACTGGCCTTGCTGCAGGCTCACCCGGAATGCGACATCATCCTGAGCGATGACGGTCTGCAACACTATCGCCTGCAACGGGACGCGGAGATTGCCGTCGTGGACGGCGCCAGACGGTTTGGCAATGGCATGCTGCTGCCCGCGGGCCCCCTGCGCGAAGCTGTGTCGCGCCTGAAAAGTGTCGATGCGGTGGTCATCAATGGCGGCGAAGCCAGTCACGGGGAATTCGTCATGCGGCTGGAGGGAACCCGCTTCCATAACTTGCTCAATCCCGGGCTTGTTGTCACCGCCGCGGAATTCGCCGGGCAACGCTTGCATGCCATCGCGGGCATCGGGCATCCGCGGCGCTTCTTTACCCATCTCGAACATCTCGGGCTGCACGCACAGCAGCACCCGTTCCCCGACCATCATCACTACACGGCAGACGATATTGAGTTCGAAGATGCGGATGCGATACTCATGACGGAAAAAGATGCGGTAAAATGCGCGTCCTTCGCAACCGAAAAATGCTGGGCACTGCGTGTGGATGCGCTGGTCAGCCCGGATCTCACCCAACTCATTCAAAAAAAGGTCACACCATAATGGACGCCAAACTTCTCGACATTCTGGTTTGCCCGCTGTGCAAATCCCCCCTGATCTACCGCAAAGCCGAGCAGGAGCTGATCTGCAAGGCTGACCGCCTGGCATTCGCCATCAAGGACGGCATCCCGGTGATGCTGGCCGATGAGGCGCGCGAACTCACAACGAAAGAGGCCGAGGCACTTTAAATGGCGGCTTTCAAAGTCGTCATACCCGCCCGTTTCGCCTCGACCCGCCTTCCCGGCAAGCCGCTGCTGGATATCGCGGGCAAACCGATGGTGATTCGCGTCGCGGAACAGGCCGCACAAAGCGGCGCACAGCAGATCATCATCGCCACCGACCACGCCCCCATCGTCTCAGCGGCCCAAGAACACGGTTTTCAGGCCTGCATGACGCGTGTCGACCATGTCAGCGGAACCGACCGTATCGCGGAGGTCTCCGCGCTACAAGGCTGGGCGGACGACACAATCGTAGTCAATGTGCAGGGAGATGAACCGCTGATCCCCCCCGCGCTTATCCGCGCCGTGGCGCAACATCTGCACGACCACCCGGAATGTGCCATCGCCACGGCCTGCCACCCGATTCACGACGAAGCTTCGATGCGCAACCCGAATGTCGTCAAACTTGTGCTGGATATCAACGCTAACGCTTTGTACTTCAGCAGGGCGCCCATCCCTTGGCCACGAGATGCTTTCGCACAGAACTCGCCGTTACCGAAAAATGTCGAAGTGTTGCGACATGTCGGCATCTATGCATATCGCGCAGCCTTCTTGCGCGATTTCGGAAAGCTTACCCCTACTCTTCTTGAGCAAATAGAGTCCCTAGAGCAGCTACGTGCGTTGTATCATGGGTACAAGATTGGCGTAACCAAGACCGATCAGGCTCCACCCAGCGGCGTGGACACCGAACAGGATTTGCAGGTGGCTCGGCGTCTATACACCGAATTACATAGCGGATTTAATTGAAAGGGAAAACATCAATGAAACTGATTTTGTTAGGCGCTCCAGGCGCAGGAAAAGGTACACAAGCAAATTACATCAAAGAAAAGTTCGGCATTCCCCAAATATCCACTGGCGACATGTTGCGTGCAGCGATCAAGGCCGGCACACCGCTCGGTCTGGCAGCCAAGAAGGTGATGGATGCAGGCGGCCTGATCTCGGATGACATCATCATCAACCTGGTCAAGGAGCGCATCAAGGAAGCAGATTGCACCAAAGGATTCCTGTTTGACGGCTTTCCCCGTACCATCCCCCAGGCTCAGGCTATGAAGGATGCCGGGATCAAGATCGACTTCGTAGTCGAGATCGACGTGGCTGACCAGGAAGTCGTCCAGCGCATGAGCGGTCGCCGCGTACATCCGGCATCCGGCCGCACCTATCATGTGGTATTCAATCCCCCCAAGGTGGCAGGAAAGGATGATGTCACCGGCGAAGACCTGGTACAGCGCCCGGATGATGTGGAAGAGACAGTCATCAAGCGCCTCACCGTCTACCACGAACAGACCCAGCCACTGGTTCAGTACTACACCGCCTGGGCCAAGTCGGGCGATGCAAAAGCTCCCAAAATGGTGCATATCCCCGGTGTTGGCAGCGTGGAAGCCATACGTGACCAAGTCTTCCTGGCTTTGTCCAAGTAAGCATGGCCGCAAAACCCATCCTCACACTGGAAGATGCAAAGCGCGTCGCAGCAGCAGCCCAGGCCGAGGCACTGGGTAACGAGTGGAAGGTCGTCATCGCGGTAGTGGACGATGGCGGTCATCTGCTCTATCTGCAACGCAGCCACGATACGCAATTCGGTAGCGTGGAGACCGCCATCACTAAAGCCCATGCCGCAGTTGCTTTCCAGCGGCCCACCAAATCATCCGAAGATGCGGTATTGAGCGGGCGGCTGATTCATCTCGCGCTGCCCGGCGTCATTCCGGCGGACGGGGGAGTGCCCCTGATTCGCGATGGTTTGGTCATTGGCGGCATCGGCATCAGTGGTGTGCGTTCATTCCAGGATGGGCAGATTGCCCAGGCGGGTGTGAACGCGCTGTAACCCGCAAGCGGGAATCAACAGCACACGTTGCATTCCCGGTATTAGGTCTAAACAAAAGGGCACCATCCGTCAGGATGGTGCCCTTTTCATTTAACAGCTGAATCTACTCAGTCCGGCAGAACGCGATAGGTATCCTGCGACAGCAGGTCGATACCGCAAGGCAGGGCCTCGATCCAATTCAGGAACTCGTTCACCATCTTCTTGCCCACGAAAGCACGGCCGTGTTGCGGCACAATGGCCTCAACGTCCATCTGGCGCACCATGTTGACCCAGTAACGGCAGATCTTGTTGGAGATCATGTAGCGCTTGTGGAACCCTTCCATGCGCTGGATGTGTTCCTTGAAGTCATCCACCGGTGTATCAGCTTCAGTGTGGCCGACGATGGAAGCGCCCATGTCGCCCGAGAACAGAATTTTGCTGATCGGATCGTAGAACTGGAAATTACCTTCCGAATGCATGAAGTGCGCCGGTACTGCTTTGATAATGCAGTTGCCCAGCGGCAAATTCGCTCCTTCGTCCGGAATGCCGTTCACGCGCCCCAGCGAGTTGTCTCCGCTACAGAAGTGAGGCACGAAACGCACCCACAACTTGGAAATCATGACCTTACAGTCGGAGTGGATCATCCATTTATTCACCGAGGCAATGATGTCCGGATCAGGATGGGAGGCAAGGATGTATTTCAGCTTTTTTGGCGGGAAATAGTTGTGCATTTCCATCAGCAGACCGTTGTAGGTCATATTGCCACCCGGATCAATCAGCGCGCCCTGTCCGTTGTCCACGATCAGGAACTGATTCGCCTGGACCGCCTCGCCTGCAGAATCGTCCACCAGGTCGTCAAACATCAGACATTGGTGTTTGCCATTATTGAATAATTCGATGGCCATTTGTGTCTTCCCCCTTTTCGATTTATGAATTCACGTTACGAACAGTACCATGCTACTTGAGTCCTCGCCAAGTCGACAGTCCGGGAATGTTATTGATACACGACATTCCTTGTACAGGACTCACCTTCCCCGACACACAATGCCCGGAAAAGCGCGTAAGATAACCCCGCCCGTTTTCAGGGCATCATTCAAACATTCATAATCGAACAACGGGGAGAAAGTGCATGGCGAAGAAGAATGCGTTTTATGCTCAATCGGGCGGCGTCACAGCCGTGATTAATGCGTCAGCCTCAGGTGTCATCGAAACGGCCCGCAAACACAAAGACAAGATCGGCAAGGTATATGCGGGGCGCAACGGCATCATCGGCGCCCTCACCGAAGACCTGATCGATACCACCAAAGAATCCGCCCGCGCCATTGCAGCCCTTCGCCACACACCCTCCGGAGCCTTCGGTTCCTGCCGTTTCAAGCTTAAATCACTGGAAGATAACAAACGCGAATACGCGCGACTGATCGAAGTGTTCAAAGCACACAATATCGGCTACTTCTTCTACAACGGCGGCGGCGACTCCGCCGACACCTGCTATAAAGTATCCCAACTATCTGAAAAGATGGGATACCCCGTTCAAGCCATCCACGTCCCGAAGACTGTCGATAACGATCTGCCGATCACCGACTGCTGCCCAGGATTCGGCTCGGTCGCCAAATACATCGCCGTATCCACGCTGGAAGCCAGTTTCGACGTGCGCTCCATGGCCAAAACATCGACCAAGGTTTTCGTGCTCGAAGTCATGGGCCGCCATGCGGGCTGGATCGCCGCAGCGGGCGGACTGGTCGAAGAGCAAGGCATCCCGGTCGTCATCCTGTTCCCCGAAATCGAGTTTGACCAGAAAAAATTCCTGGCCAAGGTCAATTCAATGGTCAAGAAACACAACTACTGCAGCGTTGTGGTATCGGAAGGATGCCACTACCCCGACGGCAAATTCCTTGCCGAACAGGGCACCCGCGATGCTTTCGGTCACGCCCAATTGGGCGGTGCCGCGCCGGTGGTCGCCAACATGGTGAAAGAAGCTTTCGGCTACAAATTCCACTGGGCCGTGGCCGACTACCTGCAACGCGCCGCACGCCATGTCGCATCGAAGACCGATGTCGAACAGGCTTACGCTCTGGGCAAATCCGCCGTCGAACTGGCGATCAAGGGACAAAACGCCGTGATGCCGACCATTGACCGCGTTTCCGACAAGCCCTACAAATGGAAGGTCGGCGTTGCCCCCCTGTCCAAGGTCGCCAACGTGGAAAAATTCATGCCGCGCGACTTCATCACCAAGGATGGCTTCGGCATCACCGAAAAATGCCGCACCTATCTCACCCCGCTCATCAAGGGTGAGGACTACCCCCCCTACAAGGACGGGCTACCCCAATATGTGCAGTTGAAAAATGTAGCAGTAACAAAGAAGTTGGCAACTTTCAAGATTTAATGTCGTTAACAACACACCGCTCCGCAAGGGGCGGTTTTCACTAGAGGAGAAGAACATGGCAGGTGGCTTGGGTTTTGCACTAATTTGTGCGATTGCAGCAATTCTGTATGGCGTGCTTTCTAGCAAGTGGATACTGGGCAAATCGACCGGCAGCGAGACGATGCAAAAGATCGCCGCGGCCATTCAGGAAGGCGCAACCGCCTATCTGAATCGACAGTACACCGCAATTGCCTGGGTCGGTGCCGCCTTGTTCGTTGTCATTCTCGTCGCGCTGGGCTGGCAGACCGCGGTCGGCTTTGCCATCGGCGCTATTCTCTCCGGCTTGACCGGTTACATAGGCATGAACGTTTCTGTTCGCGCCAACGTACGCACTGCCGAAGCAGCCAAGGAAAGCCTGAATGCGGCTCTCAATGTCTCCTTCAAGGGCGGCGCCATCACCGGCATGCTGGTGGTGGGTTTGGGTCTGCTCGGCGTGGCCGGCTATTTCATGTTCCTGACCAGCATGGGTGCAACCACTGCACAGGCGACACATGCCCTGGTGGGCTTCGGATTCGGCGGTTCGCTGATCTCCATCTTCGCCCGTCTTGGCGGCGGTATCTTCACCAAAGGTGCAGACGTCGGTGCCGACCTGGTCGGCAAGGTCGAAGCAGGCATTCCCGAGGATGACCCGCGCAATCCGGCCGTGATCGCCGATAACGTGGGCGACAACGTCGGCGACTGTGCAGGTATGGCGGCCGACTTGTTTGAAACCTACGCGGTAACCATCATCGCCACCATGCTGCTCGGCGGTCTCTTGATGTCGGGTTCGACCAATGCTGTGATCTACCCGCTGGTACTGGGCGGCTTCTCCATCATCGCTTCCATCGTCGGCACCTTCTTCGTCAAGGCTCGCGACGGCGGCAAGATCATGAACGCGCTGTATCGCGGTCTGGCAGTTTCTGCCGTGCTGGCACTTATCGCCTTCTACCCGATCACCAAGATGTTCATGGGGGACAACGGTATATATAGTGTCAATGCCCTGTATGGTTCAGCCGTCATCGGCCTCATCCTCACCGCAGCACTGGTGTGGATCACCGAGTACTACACTGCAACCGAGTTTGCTCCGGTACGCCACATCGCCGAAGCATCCACCACCGGCCACGGCACCAACATCATTGCCGGTCTGGGCGTATCGATGAAGTCCACAGCAGCACCGGTAATCGCAGTGTGTATCGCCATCTATGCTGCATTTGCCATGGCCGGACTATACGGTATCGCCATCGCCGCAACTTCCATGCTCTCCATGGCCGGTATCATCGTGGCGCTGGACGCATACGGCCCGATTACCGACAACGCGGGCGGTATCGCCGAGATGTCGCACCTGCCGGAAAACGTGCGTGTCATCACCGACGCACTGGATGCTGTGGGCAATACAACCAAGGCTGTTACCAAAGGCTACGCCATCGGCTCTGCCGGTCTGGCCGCACTGGTACTGTTCGCCGACTACACCCACGCACTGGATGCAAAACTGGGCGCGGTCACCTCCTTCGACCTGTCCAACCACATGGTCATCATCGGCCTGTTCATCGGCGGTATGGTGCCCTACCTGTTTGCTGCGATGGGCATGGAAGCGGTTGGCCGTGCCGCAGGTAGCGTGGTGGTTGAAGTGCGCCGCCAGTTCAAGAGCATCCCCGGCATCATGGAAGGCACCGGCAAGCCGGAATACGGCACTTGCGTGGACATGCTGACCAAAGCCGCCATCAAGGAAATGATCGTTCCCTCGTTGCTGCCAGTTGCGGTCCCCGTCGTCGTCGGCCTGACGCTCGGTGCGCAAGCGCTGGGCGGCGTGCTGGTCGGCACCATCGTCACCGGCATCTTCGTTGCGATCTCCATGACCACCGGTGGCGGTGCATGGGACAACGCGAAGAAATACATCGAAGAAGGCAACTTTGGCGGCAAAGGTTCCGAAGCACACAAGGCAGCCGTGACCGGCGACACCGTTGGCGATCCCTACAAGGACACTGCCGGCCCGGCCGTGAACCCGCTGATCAAGATCATCAACATCGTTGCGCTGATGATCGTACCGCTGCTGTAAGCAGAAGGTGGATTGCGCCTAGCGCAATCCACCCTTTCTCACCGAACAAAAAACGGCCACTTTGCGGAGTGGTCGTTTTTTTTGGCACAAAAAGAAATCAGGAATGCTTGAAAGCATCCTTGGCAACCGCATTGGCAGCACCATGACTCTTCTGAGCTTGTCCGTTGAATTGCTTGTAATGACCTTTGACTTGCTGCCCATTGTTCCCAGTCAGCTTGTCGGACACTTCCCGCTGTAACACACTTAAATACTCTGAAAAGCCAGTCAGCTTGGCACAGTAATCAGTTCCAACTTGTTAGCTGTTTCCAAATATTCCGAAATACGCTGTGCTTTACCCAAGTAAGCATAAATTTGGACAACGATTGGTAAGGTATAACCCACTATCTAGACCAAATGGCATATTGACGTTCAAACCAGCATGGGTATAGTCGAGCGCACTTTCACCGAAGTATACAAGCACTACCAGATCCTAAAGTAGCTCTAGTCAATCTGACTCTAAATTCTCATCAGAATATGTGCATGATTTACTCTAACTCTTTTCAGCAGCAGGTAGAACACCCCAGACCGACGCGACGATTGCCGATTACCATCATGTCCACAAAACAATCGGTTGTCATAATTTTAATTACGGGCCTCAAATCCGAGCACCCTTCATACTCGACAATCGAAAAGTAGAGCGAAATATGCCAGTATTAATCTTGAATTTCAAAACCATCGTCGCATTAATTTTGACCGTTGTTATGCTAACGGCGTGCGGTGGCGGCGCTAGCCCAAACCCAATCACATTACCTGTTTCTAACGCTGGGGCTACAAAGAATGTAACAGCGGGGACGCAAGTCACGCTTGACGGTAGTGCTAGCACTGGAGCAAACACTGTTGCGCTTCATTACATCTGGGCGATAAAGTCCAAGCCAGATGGAAGCCAAGCAGTACTGACCAACGCTACCTCGGCAACCCCAACTTTCACCGCAGACGTAGCTGGCGTGTATGTCATCACCTTGATCGTGAATGACGGGTCGGTGGACAGCGGTGAAGCCACAGTGACTATCAATGCCGCCGTGGGCAACTCCGCCCCGGACTCCAATGCTGGAAAGCCACAAACCGTGGCCATCGGGACCGTTGTCAGGCTTGATGGCAGTTCCAGTACTGATGTGAACAATGACCCTCTAAGCTATAGCTGGACATTGACAACGCAACCTCCAAATAGCAAAGCGATCCTGACCGCCCCAACCTCGGTTGCGCCCACTTTCACCGCTGACTTGGCTGGCATATATATCGCCACACTAGTTGTAAACGACGGTCAAGCAAATAGCTCCGCAGCGACCGTTCCCATTACAGCGAACAATCCGCCCATTGTGAGTATTGATAGCCCACTTGCCGATACATGGGCACGCAAAACGATCACAGTGACAGGAACTATTGCCAGTGCTGTTGCGCTGACCAAGGTTGAGCTTCTGGTTAATGATGCTTCGATTGCCAACGCAACTAATCTGACGGCACCATCGTTCCAATTGGATACAACCACAGCACCATATCCGGATGGCCCATACAGGATTGCGCTGCGTGCTACAGATGTACTTGGGCAAGTAACGACAACACCCGTTGTACTAATAAAAGTGGATAACACGCCTCCCACATCAACTGGAACCACCACAGCGTATCAAGGATTTTACATACCGCCCGGTTCCCCACAAATACTTATTGTTGGGCTGTCGGGAGTTGCCGTCGACAATTACTCAGGGGTCGTGAGCGCGGAAAATAACTATTCAAGCAGTCATTTTTATGACCTCACAAGCCACTTTGTAGTGCCTCTGACTGACGGCAGCTGGGGATTTCCTGATATTGGCTATTACAACGGCTTTGCCACACAGACAACGCGTATATCGGATGCGGCCGGCAATTGTACTGACTACAAGGTACCAACCATCGTAGAAACCGTTTTCACACAGACCTGCAGCTTTACGTGCACCTATGTCGCTACTAACTACAACAGACCCGGCACCTTTGCTCTTAGCGTCTCTGGAGCTTGTCCATAGTTGTGGTCGCATTCTAAACTCCTGGGCGTGCTGGTTCGATTTCGCCCCGGAGTTCAAAAGGAAACAACGTACCGACAAATGAATTACCGATTTGTTTTACGGGGAATCCGATTTCACGTCACCACATTCCCTCAGTCAACTTCAGCTTCAAAACAAACGCGCCATTCTTCCGGAAACTCATACGCATTTGCGCGTATATCCATCAAGAACCCCTAAGCGTAGCTTACTGCGACTAGGTGGCTACAGCGCGCCCTGCACTTTTATCACTCAGTGGCATGGGTAATAAGCGAAATAAGTTAAAGAAACCCTGTTCACTGCCGAAAATCAGATTAATAAGTCTGAGCCGGTTCAAACCCCGCTTGAGCAACACAGAATAATAATTGAGTGCAAATATCAACCAATGGGGGAATTTTCCGCATTTCGAGCTTCTAGCAGCAAATTCGAACAGCCAACAATCAAACAAGGAGTAGCGACATGAAAAAGCTAGCATCGTTGTTAATGGCAAGCCTGCTTATTGGAACATTGGCCGGTTGCGGTGGCGGAAGCAGCAGTTCAGCCCCCCCTGCCAACGGAACCGCAACCGGAGTCGCCACGCCCTCCAAGGTATCCATCGTCAATACCAACTAATTTGCTTCTTTACGATCTTTGAGGAGTAAACAAATGAAAACCATAAGACTTCATCAAATTGTGACTCTAGCTTTCTCACTCTTGCTCAGTGCAACATCGTCTGCCGCCCCTCCCCCACCTCCGACTTCTGGCCCCTACATTACCGATCCGCAGAGTGAATATGTTCAGGATGCCACTTCTGATGCTATCGGCGGTGTGAATATGGTCCTGTGTATCATGAACGCGATGAACATGAGCGGCAGCGGCATGATAAATGTCGGTCCTTATGTTGCACTCATCGACTTGAACAAGTGCCAATCAAAAGGCGGTTCCAGCAGCTCTTCCAGCGGATCATCCGGCGCAAGTGCGGCAGTAAACTACATGACTGCAATCGTGGATGTGACTCGGGCCAGCAACACTGCCCCGATGATCGCCAACGTCTGGATGTCGATGACCGAACAAGGCAAGTCGCAGGATATCTATGTCAAGCTGACCGCAACATCTTCACCTACTGAAGTTCCGCCGTACGGAGTCTTCCGCTTGGACTACTCTGGGAAAATAGCTGGCGTAGAGTCGATGAGGGGTTTCATCGATTCGACATCGGGTCTGCTGAAGTATCTGGAGAAAGGCACTAATTCGTCCAACATCAAGCTTGCGCTGAAGGCTACGAACACAACTTCAGGTAGCGGTACTTTGACGGCAGCGAATCCAACGTCTGTCACATATGACTTTAATTACAACACATCCAATTTCCGCCTTAGTGATAACACCAACGACAGATGTTTCGACCGAGCCCGCGTGCATGCGGATCGATCAGTTTGGCGCTACGGCACATACAATGTTCTGGATGGTTCGCGCGTAGACCAGGCCAATCCCAGTTTCCAAGTTACCGGTGCATCAGGTGGCAATTCGTATTACGGATATGCCAGCTACTGGGGCATCGGCTTCCAAGGGCTAGACCTCAATTTAGTCGCTGATGCGAACCCTGTAAGTGGCCTTGTAGTGACCGATCAGCGCCCGGCTCATTCGTCCGATACATTCAATCTGTCCAAGGTCAGTGGCAAACTCACAAAATGGTCCAGCGTGAATGCGCACCTTACTGACTTGAACGGTATCCCCTTTACGTACGATGGCAATCTTTCCGGGTTGACGACACCGGCAGTTACCAATCCAGTGTTAGGCAATGGATGGGGAAAATGGCAAATGGTATGGAGCAACACAGGTACTTTCACTGTAACTGGGTTACAGTCATGCGGTTCGAGCGGTTGCATTCTTACATCAGTATCGCCGGCAATAGTTAATGCTGGCGCATTCAGCAATATGCCCATTTCGGGCTGGTCTGATTCTTTCGGCGGTAACCTGAACATTCCTTCGACAGGAGTGGATCACGTAAGCAGTGATCTTATTAGCTATTTCAGCCAATCTGTCGTTATCCCAGGTTCACCTGGTGCACCGTCCACGCTGTATTGCCTTAGCAATTGTCCGGACGCAGCTTCCGTGACTGCGGCTCAGGCTGGCACCTCCGGCTCACCATTCAAATTTGTCACCACAACACAGTCGGGCTCGGCACCTAGTGCAAATACGGTTACTTACAACTATGGCGCGGGCGGGTTGAAAGAGGGCACAACGGCCATGATCATCAACAACCCGGCCTATTTCGCGGCCAACCCCAATTATCAATATGGGGTGCAAACTGGCAGGTTGTTTGACGTTGCTTTCGCAGCGTGTTTGACTGGGTCGGTTTGTGAACCCAGTGCCCCAACGGCTTATTACACTTGGTCTACCAGCGCTGATCAGTGGAACCAGACCATGTGGCTGACAAGAACGAATGGAGCCAATTCAGGTACTGACGTTGCATTTGATCCGCCACAGAACATCCAGTACACCGTACCGACCGATGCTGTGGGTGGGTCAGTGGTTTATGGAACGTGGGGCGGAAAAACCATCAAGTTGCAGTTTAATGGTTTCGGCAATCTGAATGGCATCCCGGGCTCATGCGTGGATCCGATTACCAACGTGACCGCGTCGTGTTCCCAGAATACGCGCTATGTCCCTGCGTTCCCGATTGCTGATGGAGCAATCATGACACTGGGAGCCACGACCCTGATCGTCAAGGCGCTCGATGCTGAAGTGAGGTTGAAGGATGTCGGGCCAGGTGCATCTGCTACAGGGTGTGGGGCGACTTTGCCGCTCTCAGTTTCGTTGCCGCTTCCTCTCGACACAGATGCTCATGATGTGAGCGCGGCTTTGGGTACTTATTCTGTAGGCCCCAAGCCAAATGTCACGAGCGCACCTAAAGTTATTGACGGGGTGCTCCAGTAATAGCCAATTCAATCTTCGTTATATAGACTAAAGGGGCGTGTAACAGCGCCCCTTTTCTTTTATGCTCCAGTTCTTCCGCATTTGGACAGCAGAATGATCCCTCGCCTCACCGTCTGTTTCGGACTTTCCGTGCTGCTGCACGGGATGTTGCTGCTTTCCGTTGTCCCGGCTTCCCACCCGGCCGGAAGGGGACGTCCGCCGGTCGGGAGCGCCGAAATGAAGAAGATGTTGGTCTTTCTCGAAGCGACACCCGGCAAAACAAAAGCTTCGGCAGATATGGTTGGAGTGAAAAACAGTGCCAGGCCCGAAGCTGTTTCCAGTGCTCCGGCTCAACCAGCCGCACTTCCCTTGCCACCGTTCGCTTCACCGGCTCAGCCCGAGTCTGGCCCCGGTTGGCTGGCTCAGCCGCCAACAGGTGCCCGGGACCCGCAAATGAACTATCGGCAGTTATACGAGATGCAAGCCCGGATGCAGGCGATGCAACAGGCGCAAATGTTCATCTCTCGTCTGCAATCTGACATCGAGCAAAGTATCAACCAGCGCAGTGAGCCGGTGACAGGCCGCTGCGATTGGCAAGGCGATACTGCCGTGTTCCAGTGCGACTCAAAGTCGCTGCAACTCAGGATGCAAGCCGAGACGGACAGACTCTCTGCCTTGCGCAATGCGATGAAAGCCCAGGGCAGTATCCTCGACGGATTCACGGTCGACAGTGGTGGCAACCGAACCTTGATCTCCTATCACGGGCATTCCGCCAACCGCGACACCGCACCTTGAGCCTCGCCCCCATCCGTCGCTACAGCTACCCAAGTTACCATTTACATTGAACTATCTGACTTGACCGACTAGAATGTCCTACAAGAACTTGTGGATATTTACCTTGGTATTTTGCTCGGGCAATTATCACAACAAACGGCATGTGGCTAGTTTGTTAACAGAACAACAGGCGATGAATTCCTCATTTATTCATGGCACGATCAATTACCCAGCCCTGTAACGTACCAGACGCAAACCCACTCAAACTTTTTACTGGAGCATGAAGTTGCGGATTTTGGATCTCAGGGAACGTCATATCGTCTTGTGGCTTGCGCTCACCTTGATCACGTGGGGCTTGCTGGCCTGGTTTATTGCAAGTAACTGCTTCAACCGCGAATACCAATCCCTGGTTGAGAAAGAGCAGCAACACGCCCAGGATGTTTCGCTGGATATCGCCGAGAGTTTCCGCCGCAACCTGCATTTTGTCGCCGGGGTTTCGGACACGTTCCGGCAAGGGTTGCGCATCTGGAAAGCGGTCGCGCGCTTCGACCCTGCCATACCGGCCAGCCGTCTCCCCAAACCAGCGCTGGTTCACCGCTGGACGGCCGACCCGGTTCTGCAGGATCTGAACAAACAACTCAATCTGATTCAAAAGTCCCTGGGCATCGATTCCATATTTGTGGTCAACGCTGCAGGCGATTGCATATCGGCCAGCAATTGGGATATGCCCGCCACGCCGATAGGCACTAACTTCTACGACCGGCAGTGGTTCACCGATGCAGCCCATGGCAAAAGCGGTATGCAATACGCGATGGGGCGAACCACCCATGTCCCCGGGCTGTTCTTTGCCGCGCCTGTTGTGGTCGGCAACAAATTCAGTGGCGCGATTATTTCCAAGATCAATCTGCCCTCTCTTTCGTTCCTGACCCGCAAATACGAGTCTTATGTTGCCGATTCCTACGGCGTCATCATCATCGCCCGCGACCCGGACATGCTGATGAAGTCTATTCCCGGCGCATCAGTGAAGACGCTGAGTGTTCAGGAAAAGCTGGCGCTGTATGCGAGAACGGATTTCCCCGAATTCAGGACCACTCCGTGGCAGGGATTGCCCGGCAACGTGGTGAACCATGCCGGGAACGGAGAGCCCCCCTTTGTGATGGCGACTGCCGAATTGCCGGAATACGGTTTGAAGATATTCTCCCGGGCCGAAATGCCCAACTTGCCGATGCTGGAGCGCGAGCGTCTGAGCATGTTCCTGTTGCTCTGGGTTCTGGGCAGTGTTGCGATACTGCTCACCGGGGCAGCGCTGTTCTATTTGCGCTCTGTGCGCCGGGCTAAATTGACGGCCGAGACCAGCGAAAAGCGCCTGCAATTGCTGCTGGGGTCAGTCAGCAACGGCATCTGGGGGCTGGACAGGCTGGGTAACACCATTTTCGTGAACAGGGCCGCAGCGCGGATGGTGGGATACCTGCCGGAAGAACTGATCAACAGACCCATGCACGACACCGTGCATCATTCCTACGCGGACGGCTCGCACTATCCGGCTGAACGATGCCCGATGCACGCGACTCTGGTCGACGGGAAATCCCGCATTGGCGTGGACGAAGTGCTTTGGCGCAAAGATGGCAGCAGCTTCCCGGTCGACTATTCATCCCATCCCATGTTCCAGCAGGGCAAACTGGACGGGGTCGTGGTGGTCTTTGAAGACATTTCAGAGCGCAAACTGAAGGACGAGGCGCTCACGCTTGCGTCTTCGGTTTACCAGTCCAGCAACGACGCCATCGTCGTATCGGATGAAAATAACCTTATCCTGGATGTGAATCCCGCCTTTTCCAAGATCACCGGCTATACGCTTGAAGAAGTGCGGGGCCGGAATCCCAGGATGTTCCAATCCGGAAGGCATGAGCGCCCATTCTTCGAGCAGATGTGGACATCCATTCTGGAGACCGGACATTGGCAGGGCGAGGTTTGGGACAAGCTCAAGAGCGGCGAGCTGCAGGCAAAGTGGCTCAGCATCAGCGTCATCCGCCACGCCAACGGCAGCATTTTCCGGTATGTGGGTCAATTCTCCGACATCACCGAAAAGAAACGCCAGGACGAGCTGATCTGGGAACAGGCCAATTTCGACGCGCTGACCAACCTGCCCAACCGGCGACTGTTCGCGGACCGTTTCCGCCAGGCCATGTCCTCCAGCGCACGCAGTTGGCGCTACGGCGCACTAATATCGCTCGACCTGGATCAGTTCAAGCGCCTGAACGACACCTTCGGCCATTCCAAGGGAGACCAGTTGCTCGTGGAAGTGTCCAATCGCTTGCGCCTTTGTGTACGAGAAGAAGACACCGTGGCACGCATGGGCGGGGACGAGTTCATGATCGTGCTGACGGGCCTGAGCCCGAACAAGAGCGAAGCCGCCATCCAGTCCGAACTGATCTCGGAAAAAATCCGCAGCGAGCTGTGCCGCCCCTATCAGCTGGACAAATCGGAGCACTACACCAGTTGCAGTGTCGGGATCGTGCTTTTCCTGGGACATGCAGACAGCCACGAAAAACTACAGGCCCATGTCGACACCGCGATGTACCAAGCCAAGGCAAGAGGCCGCAACTCCATTTGCTTCTTCGACGCCTCCATGCAGGATGTGCTGGACAAGCGCGGCCAGCTGGAAAGCTCGCTGCGCATCGCGCTGGAGCAGGACGAGATTTCGCTGCATTACCAACTGCAGGTGGACAACAAGGGCCGGGCGATCGGGGTGGAGGCGCTGTTGCGCTGGACCAATCCGCAACTCGGCGTCGTACCGCCCGTGAATTTCATCCCGGTGGCGGAAGAATCCGGGCTGATCCTGCCCATCGGGCTGTGGGTTCTCGAGACGGCATGCAAACAGTTGGCAATCTGGCAAAACATGCCGCAATTTAGCAACCTCAGCATTGCCGTGAACGTGAGCGCCATCCAGTTCCGCGAGGAAGGGTTTGTCTCCATCATTCACGATGTCGTGGAACGTAGCGGTATCAAGCCGGAAAGATTGAAGCTCGAACTGACGGAAAGCCTGGTCATCGACAACATCGACGACAGCATCCTCAAGATGAATGAAATCAAAAAACTGGGCGTGAAATTCTCCATGGACGACTTCGGCACGGGATACTCATCCCTGTCCTACCTGAGCCGCCTGCCCTTCGACCAGCTCAAGATCGACCAGTCTTTCGTGCGCAACATCACCACCGACCAGCACAATGCGGCAATCGTTCAGACCATCATCTCCATGGCGCAGAGCTTGGGCATGGAGGTGATCGCCGAAGGAGTGGAGACCGAAGACCAGCGCGAGTTCCTGGACCTGCGCGGTTGCCCGGCGTATCAGGGCTATCTGTACGCCAAGCCGACTCCGATTGCCGAACTGGAAGCCCTGGTAGTCAAGTTGAACACGAGTTAAATGACCTCCGGCAAAGCCTTATTGAGTGAGCGCCTCAAAGGCGCTGATAAAACCGTGAGCCGCCCTTGGCGGCATCGCCAGCAGTTTCCCCCTTTGACAAAGGGGGAGTAAGGGG
>JAYTUW010000111.1:0-2917 GCA_043744345.1 Sideroxydans sp.
GTTGATCGCGGTTCCGCGCGACAGCTTGCCGGAGCAGCCGGAAGGCGAATACTACTGGTCTGACCTGATCGGCATGTCGGTGGAGAATCTGGCTGGCGATAAGTTCGGGATCGTTGATTCTCTGCTGGAGACCGGAGCCAACGATGTACTGGCGGTCAAAGGCGCGGCCGGCGAGACATTAATGCCTTTCATTGCCAGCGTAATCCAGAAAGTGGATTTGAAAAGCCGGACGATATTGGTGGATTGGCAGACGGATTACCTCAAATGAGGTTTGATGTAATTACGCTGTTTCCCGAGATGTTCGATGCGCTCACCAAGTACGGTGTGACGCGACGGGCGGCAGAGCAGGGCAGATTTGAGTTGCAGACGTGGAATCCGCGGGATTTCACCGAAAATAACTACCGCACCATCGACGACCGTCCCTTCGGCGGCGGGCCCGGGATGGTGATGTTGGCGGAGCCGCTGGAAAAAGCGATCAGCGCAGCGAAAGCAGCGCAGGCGCAAAGCGGCAAGGCAAAGAGTCGTGTGATCCACCTCTCGCCGCAAGGCAGGCAGCTCACCCATGAAGTGGTGATGGAACTGCTGGCGCGGGACGAAGGATTGATATTGCTGGCGAGTCGTTACGAAGGCGTGGATGAGCGCCTGTTGGCGAGCCAGGTGGATGAAGAGCTTTCCATCGGCGATTATGTGTTGTCCGGTGGTGAGTTGGCGGCGATGGTGGTGATGGATAGCGTGGTGCGGCAGATCCCCGGCGTATTGGGTGACGACGCATCGGCGCAGCAGGATTCCTTTGTACAGGGTCTGCTGGATTGTCCGCACTACACGCGGCCCGAGGTTTATAACGGTGTGGCGGTTCCGGAAGTGTTGATGTCGGGACACCATGCCGAGATAGAGAAGTGGCGATTGAAGCAGGCATTAGGCAGGACTGCGGAACGTCGCCCGGATTTGCTGACCAAGCGTCAGTTAACTAAACAGGAAGCTCGGCTACTGGCAGAGTACCAGCAGGAACAAGCTCCCGTAAAAGAAAAGGAAACAAAATGAATCTGATCGCAATTCTTGAAAAAGAAGAAATCGCACGTCTGAACAAGACGATCCCTAATTTTGCACCCGGCGACACCGTTATCGTCAACGTGAACGTGGTTGAAGGCGACAAAAAGCGTACCCAGGCCTTTGAAGGCGTGGTCATCGCCAAGCGCAACAAAAGTCTGAACTCCAGCTTCATCGTGCGTAAAGTATCTTCCGGTGAAGGCGTGGAGCGTACGTTCCAGACCTACTCCCCGAGCGTTGCCAGCATCGAAGTGAAGCGTCGCGGCGATGTACGCCGTGCCAAGCTCTACTACCTGCGCGACCGTTCCGGCAAGTCGGCACGTATCAAAGAAAAATTGCCTGCACGCAAAGCTGCAGCAGTCTAAGCAGCGGCAGCAAGCAGCAAGTAAAACGGGAGCTTCGGCTCCCGTTTTGCATTTCAGCTATCATGCACACATGAGATTCCAGGCCATCATTTCCGCCCCCTTCGGCAAACTCGGCATCCGCTGTTCCGACACGGATCTACTGGGTGTCGAATTCCTTTCCGGCAAGACCAAGGTGCAACCGCCGCAAGGCGCGATGGCAAAGGCGATCGTTGCCGAGCTGGAAGCTTATCTGGCCGACCCCACACACGAGATCGACCTGCCGTTCGAGCTCGACGGCACGCACCATCAGTGCAACGTGTGGCAGGCGATGCTGGAAATCCCGGTGGGGCAGACACTGACCTACGGCGAGCTCGCGAAAAAGATCGGTTCCAGCGCGCAGGCGGTGGGGCAGGCCTGCGGCAGCAATCCCATTCCCGTCGTCATTCCCTGCCACCGGGTGGTGGGGAAAACGGGATTGGGCGGATTCATGCAACACGCGGACGGCGACTCGCTCGATATCAAGCGCTGGTTGCTGGCGCATGAAAAATCACCCGTCATTCCGGCGTAGGCCGGAATGACGGACTCTTATGACCGACACCGACCTCCTCGACGAATTCAGCGACGCCCTCTGGCTCGAAGACGGCCTCTCCCGCAACACCCTCGAAAGCTACCGCCGCGACCTGAACAAATTTGCAGAATGGCTGGAGAAGCAAGGTGGCCAAGGCCTGCTGGCGACCACCCATGCCGACATACAGGGCTTTCTCGCGCATCTGGTCAGCGGCGAAAAAGCCAAGGCCACCTCAACCTCGCGCGCCATTTCCAGCCTGAAACGCCTGTACCGCTACCTGTTGCGACAGAACAAAGTCAGCGCCGACCCCACCCTGCAAATCGCCACCCCCAAGCTGCCGCGCAGCCTGCCCAAGAGCCTCACCGAAGCAGACGTCGAACTGCTGCTGAATGCGCCGGACGTCGACACGCCGCTGGGCATGCGCGACCGCACCATGCTGGAAGTGCTGTACGCCAGCGGTTTGCGTGTGTCGGAATTGGTGGGCTTAAGCGTGGCGCAAGTCAGCCTCGACATGGGCGTGACGCGCGTGATGGGCAAGGGCAGCAAGGAACGCCTGGTGCCGCTGGGCGAAGAAGCGCTGGATTGGGTAAAAAAATATCTCGCTGATGCGCGTCCCGCACTACTGCTGGGCAAGGTCACCGATGCGCTGTTCGTCACCCAGCGCGGCGAAGGCATGACGCGGCAGATGTTCTGGTACCTCATCAAGAAGCACGCAAAACAGGGCGGCCTGCACAAGCCGCTGTCGCCGCACACATTACGCCACGCCTTTGCCACGCACTTGCTCAACCACGGTGCCGACCTGCGCGTGGTGCAGATGTTATTGGGACATTCGGATATTTCGACGACGCAAATCTACACGCATGTGGCGCGGGAACGGCTGAAACAGCTGCATGCGACGCATCACCCAAGAGGGTAAAGCGGTTGGGAGCGCCGACGTCCTCGTCGGCATGGTGTCAGA
>JAYTUW010000112.1:0-2889 GCA_043744345.1 Sideroxydans sp.
CCTCAACTGGCAGCAGGATTCCTACGGCAATTGGGTGGCGCGCCTGGTGTTCCCGAAAAAGGCAGAGTCGCTCAAGATCACGGTCGATCTGGTGGCGGACATGACGGTGATCAATCCTTTCGATTTTTTCATCGACGAGTACGCCGAGAATTTTCCGTTTGCATATCCGGATGGTTTGAAGCGCGAACTGGGTCCTTATCTTGAAGTGGAACCGGCGATGCCTTTGCTGACGGACTGGATAAAGCGCACGAAGGCAGAACTATTGGGCAAGCAGATGCGCACCATCGATATGCTGGTGGGCATCAATCAGCGGGTGAAGGATGATGTGGGTTACATCGTGCGTCTGGAAGCGGGGGTGCAGACGCCGGAAGAAACGCTGGAGTTGAAACGCGGCTCGTGTCGCGACTCGGCCTGGCTGTTGGTGCAGGCGATGCGGCATCTGGGGCTCGCCACGCGGTTTGCATCGGGCTATCTGATCCAGTTGAAGGCCGATGTCAAAGCACTCGACGGCCCTTCCGGTACCGAGCACGACTTCACCGATCTGCACGCTTGGACGGAGGTGTACATACCCGGCGCGGGCTGGGTCGGTCTCGATCCGACCTCTGGGTTGCTGGCGGGCGAGGGCCATATTCCGCTGGCGTGTACCGCGATGCCTTCCTCCGCGGCGCCGGTGATCGGCGGGACAGAGGTGTGCGAAGCGCATTTTGATTTCTCCATGCAGGTCACCCGCATCCACGAAGACCCGCGCGTGACGCAGCCCTACACCGAAGCGCAGTGGCAGGCCATCCTTGATCTCGGTCATCAGGTGGATGGCGAGCTCAAGAAAAATGATGTGCGTCTCACCATGGGCGGTGAACCGACCTTTGTCTCCATAGACGACATGGACGGCCCGGAGTGGAACATCACGGCCCTGTCCGACAAGAAACGCGAACTGGCGGGCGATCTGCTGACGCGCTTGCAGGGACATTTTGCGCCGGGTGCCATGCTGCACTTCGGGCAGGGCAAGTGGTATCCCGGTGAACCCTTGCCACGCTGGGCATTGGGATGCTACTGGCGCACCGATGGCAAGCCGCTGTGGAATGATCGCAAGTTGCTGGAAATATCTGACGGCGGTGGTATACACACGACGCAGGATGCGCAGCATTTCATGCAGCGCCTGACACAGGAGTTGAAACTGGACGCGGGCTTTGTCATCACCGCGTACGAAGATGTGTCGCAGGTGATCGAAGCAGAGCAGCGCTGGCCGGAGAATTTCGATCCGCTGTCTGCGGACCTGAAAAAATCGGACGAGCGTCTGCGCCTGGCCGGACTGCTGGAACGCGGACTGGGTGAGCCGGAGGGTTATGTGCTGCCGTTAAAGCCGCTGCCGCCCGCCACGCCACAGCGTGCCGCCAAGTCTATTGTTGCCGCAGGCTTCCGTTCCAGTCCGTGGCCGTTGCGGCGCGAGCATTTGTACCTGATCCCCGGCGATTCACCGCTGGGATTACGTTTGCCACTGGCTTCCTTGCCCTGGGTGATGCCCGCCGACATGGAACAGGAATTTGGCCGCGACCCCATGGATGCGGCAGACGCGCTCCCGGAGGCCAAGGCTGCGAAGACTTCAAAGAAGGCAGCCAAGTCGCCCGCCGCGCAATACGACCCGCGCGAAATCATTCACACGGCGCTGTGCGCCCAGGTGCGTGATGGCGTGCTGTGCATCTTTTTGCCGCCCGTGCCATTGCTGGAAGACTTTATCCTGCTGCTGAACGCGATCGAGACGACAGCGGCTGCCCTCAAGCTGCCGCTGCGCCTGGAAGGCTACACGCCCCCCAACGACCCGCGCGTGAAAGAGTTCCGGATCACGCCCGATCCCGGCGTGATCGAAGTGAACATCCATCCCGCGAGCAGTTGGGAGCAGCTGGTGGAGAACACCCAGACGCTTTACGAAGAAGCGCGGCAGACCCGGCTGGGCGCGGAAAAATTCATGCTGGACGGCCGCCACACCGGCACCGGCGGCGGCAACCACATCACGCTGGGCGCGGCCACACCGGCAGATTCACCCTGCCTGCGCCGTCCCGATGTGCTGATGAGTTTGATCACGTATTGGCAACATCATCCCGCTTTGTCCTATCTGTTCTCGGGAATGTTCATCGGCCCCACCAGTCAGGCACCGCGCGTGGACGAGGCACGGCATGAGAGCCTTTACGAACTGGAAATCGCCTTTCAGCAAATGACCGAGCACCTCAAGTCCGGTGAAGAGAGCCTGCAGCCGTGGCTGGTGGATAGACTGTTGCGCAATCTGCTGGTCGACTTGTCGGGCAATACGCACCGGGCAGAGTTCTGCATCGACAAGCTGTATTCGCCGGACAGTGCGACCGGGCGCTTGGGGCTGGTCGAGTTTCGTGGATTCGAGATGCCGCCCCACGCGCAGATGTCACTGCTGCAGATGCTGCTGCTGCGCGCACTGGTCGCCCGTTTCTGGAAGACACCGTATCAGGGCAATCTCACGCGCTGGGGAACGGAACTGCATGACCGCTACATGCTGCCGCATTTCGTTGCACAGGATATGCGCGACGTGGTGCGCGACCTGCGCGGCGCAGGCTACGCTTTCGAATTCGAATGGTTCACCCCGTTCATCGAGTTCCGCTTCCCGCGTTTTGGCACGGTGGTGTATCACGGTATCGAGATCGAACTGCGCCAGGCCATCGAGCCCTGGCATGTGCTGGGTGAAGAAGTCAGTGCGGGCGGCACCGCGCGCTATGTGGATTCTTCAGTGGAGCGCATGCAGATCAAGGTGAATCACATGAACGATACGCGCCACATCCTGACCTGCAATGGCCGCCCCTTGCCGCTGACGCCGACCGGCACACGCGGTGAGTATGTTGCCGGCGTGCGTTTCCGGGCATGGGC
>JAYTUW010000113.1:0-37608 GCA_043744345.1 Sideroxydans sp.
TCCAGTTCCGCCGCTCGCTGTATATCGTGCAGGATCTGCAAGCGGGCGCCGTGCTGACGCGCGAGAATGTGCGGGCCATTCGCCCCGGGCTCGGACTGCCCACGAAATATCTGGACGTGATCCTGGGCAAGACGGTGAAGCGTGCAACAAAGCGCGGCGCAGCCCTGACCTGGGACCTGTTGGCGTGATCGGCCAATGGACGGGCATGTTGAACCCAGATTGTCCATTAGGCCGTCATACCGGCAAAAGCCGGTATCCAGCACAAAAAACAGCACGCGAAGCGGACAAAACCTTGGTGTCGCCCCACTTGCGTGGGAAATTTTTAATCATCTGGATTCCGGCCTTCGCCGGAATGACGGAGTCTGGGCTAATGAACTATTTGGGTTGAAATGAGGGGAGAGCGAATTGAAGTACTGTAGTCGCTGTTTACAACCCGATACGCGGCCTAACACCGTCTTCTCGGCCGACGGGATATGCCCTGCCTGCACCTATTTCGAGGCGTTGCAACAAGTCGACTGGCAGGAGCGCTTCGAGATTCTGCAGGATCTCCTGGCCAGACACCCGCGCAGGAAAGGCCAGTTCCACGACTGCATCATCGGTGTGAGCGGCGGAAAGGACAGCACCCGGCAGGCGCTGTTCCTGCGCGACAAGATGGGGATCAACCCGTTGCTGGTCTGTCTGAGCTATCCGCCGGAACAGGTCACGGAGCGCGGTGTCAGCAATCTCTCCAACCTCATCAACCTGGGCTTCGATGTCGTGGTCAGCGCTCCGGCACCGCAAACCTGGATGAAGCTGAAACAGGAAGGCTTCCGCAAGTTCACCAATTCCTTCCGTTCGACCGAGATGGCGCTGTTCGCTTCCGTGCCGCAGATCGCGATCAAGTACGGGATCAACCTGATCCTGTGGGGCGAGAATCCGGGATTGCAGCTGGGCGACATGAAGACGTTGGGTCGCACGGGCTACGACGGCAACAGCCTGAGATACATGAATACACTCTCCAGCGGCCTGGACTGGATGCTCGAATGCGGATTCGACAAGTCGGAACTGGTCTCGTACGTGTATCCGGGCACGGAAGAGTTCGAGAAGCATGATCTGCAGATCGTCTATCTGGGTTGGTTCCTGGGCGACTGGTCACTGGTGAACAACGCGGGATACGCCTGCGTCAACGGGATAGAGATACGCACCGACGGTGTCGAGAAGACCGGCGATTTGTACGGGGTAACGGCACTGGACGAGGACTTCACCCCGATCAACCAGCTCATCAAATACTACAAGTTCGGCTTCGGGCGCGTGACCGATTATGTGAACGAGGAGATAAGATTGGGGCGTATCAGCCGCGAAGCCGGAATCCGGCTGGTCGAGCAATACGACGACGCGCAGGATGAAAAATACATCAGGGACTATTGCGACTATCTGGCCATCCCGGTGGAAGCCTTCTGGGAAAAGGTGAAAGCCTCCACCAACAAGACACTGTTTACCATCGAGGCGGACGGTTCGATCCGCCGCAAGTTCAAAGTCGGGGTCGGCATATGAACCAGATAACGGTGGGTATCGTCGATTACGGGATGGGGAATCACGCCTCGGTGATCCACAGCCTGCGCGATCTCGGTTTCCGCGTCCGCGTGAGCGATGTGCCCGAGGTGCTGGATGCGTCCGACATTCTGGTGCTGCCGGGCGTAGGTGCCTTTCCAGCCGCGATGCAGGCGTTGCATCAGCGCGGACTGGTGAGCTATTTGCAGCAGCAGGCCAGGGCGCAACGCCCCATCATCGGGATATGCCTGGGTATGCAGCTACTCACCAGCGCCTCGCACGAGTTCCAGTACACCGCCGGTCTGGATCTCATTCCGGGAGAGGTGGTGCCGTTGACCGGGGCGAAGTGGCACATCGGCTGGAACACGCTGGAGTGCGTGAACACGGACCCGCTGCTTCAGCCCAGCGACGGACAGGCTTTCTATTTCAACCACTCGTTCTGCTATCAGGGACCAAATGAATACCAGGTGGGCTTGTCCCGCCATCCCGGAGCTTTTGCCGCTGTGATACGGCGCGGCAATTCCGTGGGTATCCAGTTCCATCCCGAGAAAAGCCAGGCTGCCGGCAGGGCGCTGCTCAAGAACATCATTTCGGGTCTGACCCATGCTTAAGAAACGCCTGATCGGAGTCGTCACAGTCAAGAACGGATGGGCAGTCCAGTCGTTCGGTTACGGTCGCTACCTGCCTTTGGGCAAACCCGAGTGCCTGGTGGAGAACCTGGACCGATGGGGTGCAGACGAGATACTGGTTCAAGTCATCGACCGTTCAGCAAAGAAGCTCGGCCCGGATTTCGGCTTGCTGGCACGGCTCGGCGCGATGGGGCTGGAGACGCCCCTGATTTATGCGGGCGGTATCCGCTCCGTGGAGGACGGCGTCAAACTGGTGCAGTCGGGTGCAGACCGGATTGTTGTTGACGCGCTTCTGCGTGAAGACCTGCCTGCCGTCAGGGGGCTTTCGGAACAACTTGGCGCACAGGCTCTGATTGCGTCAATGCCTTTGTCGCTTGGGGAATCGGGTCTGGAGTGGCTGGAATACCGGACTCGCAAGTCGTCCGCGCTTGCAGACGAGGTGCTGGGATTGATGAGCTCGGGCGTCATCTCCGAAGTTCTGATCTCGGATTGGCAACACGAGGGGATGCCGGGCGGATTCGAGCAGAGACTGGTCGAGCAGTTTCCCCTGAAAGATGTGCCCATCATCGCGTTCGGCGGGATCAGCGAACAGGGCCAGATGCGCAAACTCATGCAATCGACCGGTGTCGCGGCGGTCGCGGTGGGCAATTTCCTGTCCTATCGCGAGCATGCCATCCAGCAATACAAAGAAGTGTTAACGGGCATGCCAGTGCGGCTTGCGACCTATGAATCCACTTATTCACTCATTGCCGATGTCTGATATTCAATTCTGCAAACGCTGCCTGTATACCACGGCACATCCCCTGGGGCTGACCCTGGACGACGAGGGCATCTGTTCCGGTTGCCGCATACATGAGGAGAAGGACCGGCTGGACTGGGCGGCACGCTGGCAAATGCTGGAAGGTCTGGTCAAGCCATACCGTAGCCGGGCAGGTGACAACTACGACTGCATCATCCCGGTGACCGGCGGGCAGGATTCCTACTACATGGTGCACCTGGTCAAGGAGCGGTTGGGCATGAACCCGCTGCTCGTGACCTACAACAAGTATTTCAACACGCCGCTGGGCATCCGCAATCTGGCCAACCTGCGCATCCGCTTCAACTGCGACATCCTGTATCAGAACGTCAATCCCGTCTCGGTGAAAAACATCACGCGCAGCACCTTGCGCCGCTTCGGCAGCATCTATTGGCCCATCCTGGCGGGGCACACGGTGTTTCCGGTACAGACCGCCGTCAGATACAAGATACCGCTCATCATCTGGGGCGCGCATCAGGGACTGGAACAGGTCGGCATGTTCTCGCACGAGCACGAAGTGGAGATGACACGCCGCTATCGCAAGGACCATGACCTGATGGGGCACGAGGCGGATGACCTGCTTTCGATCTTCGACACGCTGAAGGAAGAGGATATCTGGCAATACCGTTACCCGGACGACAGCGACCTGAAGACCATCGGTGTGCGCGGCATCTATCTCGGCAACTATGTGCGCTGGGACCCGAAGGCGCAACACGAGCAGATGATCCGCGAATACGGCTACCGCACCGCGGCGTTCTCGCGGACCTTCGACTGCTATGACTACGTTGATTGCTTCAACTACATGGATCTTCACGACCAGCTGAAGCTGTGCAAGCACGGGTTCTCCAAGGTGACGGACCATGCCAGCCGCGAGATCCGCCATGGTCGCCTGACACGGGAACAGGGCCTGGCGCTGGTGCGGAAACATGAACAGGCACCCGCGGAATATTCGCAACTGTTCCACGATTGGCTGGGCGTCACGCCGCGCTCCATGCAGCTCCTTCAGGATCTGCAACGCAACCCGAAGTTCTGGCGCGAGTCATCCCCCGGGCATTGGGAATTCAACGGCTGGTCTGCGCAACAGGAAGCGAAAGCCCCTCTGGTTTCGGCCACAGGCATCGCATTCACGGCCAACGACGTCCTGGAAGACCGCGGGACACCCGGCTATATCACCATCGGCAAAGGTTATCCCTGAAGTGTCACCGATGCCGATGAGCACCGCCCAGCCGGAGGCGCCATTCCTGGCGACTACCGCACTTGAGGGATTCTGGGATACAGGCAGACTGCTCGTGTTTCTCGGAGATTGGTGTCTGCTCCATGAACGGCGTGCGTTCCATGCAGAGCTGAACGGCAGCCTGCTGGACAGTCCTTACGCAAGCCCGGGGTCCGCGGAAGCGGCGCATGCACGGGTGGGTCGCCTTTACGAACAGCTGCTGCCACGGCTGGGTGCGGCACTCAACAAGATGCATGACAGAAACCACAGTGACCGTTACTGGCGAATAGTGATTGGCCCGTGGCTGCAACTGTATCTGGCGGTCGTACATGACCGGTTCTTCTGCCTCACGCACGCGCTCGGCCGCTATCCGGAATGCACCACCATCGGATTGTCCGATGCATCCTTTGTGGTGCCCGTGGACACCCTGGATTTTGCCGCGCATGTGTCGGAGGATGCTTACAACCTTCAGGTGTACACCAAGCTATTGGCCGCGCTGGGCAGACAGTTCCCGCGCAAGCAGTTCGAAATCCCGTGCAATCCGTTGTACGCAAAGATGCACCGCGCTTCGTGGAAGCGCAGGGCGATCAACCTGGCGGTCGGGGCCTATGCGGGCGTGTGCGCCATGGTTTCCGGGACGGTCCTGTTACGCAATGTCCATTTCAGTTCCCGGTATACGTTGGCGCTCACACTGAAGAATTTCGGGCGGGTCTTGCCGGACTGGAAACAGATGACGCCCAGTGTGCAGTACGCATGCGACGCCGGAAAGCGCGACCAATTGCGGGATCTTGAGAGCGAAGACAGTGACTTCGGCAGATGCCTGGCGGCCATGCTGTTCGAGGATGTACCCCAGTGTTTCATCGAGGGATACGCGGCGCTTGAGAAGGACGCGAGCGCCGGCTATCCCAAACGGGTCAAGGCGATCTTCAGTGCCAACGGCTGGTACTACGACGAACTGTTCAAACTCTGGGCCGCCAGCGCGGCCGACGAGGGAACGCTGCTGCTGGGCACGCAACACGGTGGTGACTACGGAAGCCTGAAAGTCATGCCCAGCGAGGATCATGAGACGGCGCTGGTCGACTATTACTATTCGTGGGGTTGGACGCGCACGGATCGCCGTGCACAGGTCATTCCCATGCCGGCGACCAAACTGGCGGGAAGAAATGCGGTCGGGGCGGACAACCGCAAGCAGGGGATATTGTGGGTGGCGACCACGGCACCGCGCTATCACCTGCTGGAAGCACCGACCTGGAACTCGCATTTCGCTGAGTACCTGCAATGGCATGAGCGATTCGCCCGGGCACTTCCCGCGGAAGTCGTGCAACAGGTTCGCTTCCGCCCGCATTACATCGATCACGGCTGGAGTCCGGTGGAGCGCCTGCGGGATTGCGTACCCGGGATCGCGGTCGAATCGTGGCAAGTGCCGTTCCAGGTCAGTCTGGACAATTGCCGCCTGTATGTGTGCGATCATTTTTCCACGACGTTCGCGGAAGCCCTGGCGGTCAACAAGCCGACTATCCTGTTTTGCAACCCGGAGACGACCCGGTTCAGGGCCGAAGCCCAGCCGTACTTTGACTTGCTCCAGGAGAACGGAATCCTTTTCGATACGCCCGAAGCTGCCGCTGCGGCAGTGGCAGCGGTTCATGGAGATATAGAGGCTTGGTGGAACGAGCCGCGGCGACAGACGGCGATCCAATCGTTTTGTTACCGGTATGCGAGAACATCTCCGGAAGCTATTGATCTCTGGAGCAAGGAGCTCAGAAGAGTTTCCGATCTCCGCTGTCCGCAGTAGCCCCAGGAACCCGCATCGTGCTCCACTCCGCCTCAGTCAAGCTCAGGTTCGCCATTTCGGTCGGTGCGAATGCCCTGCGTGCACTGATCAGCTTTGCCACGGGGGTACTGATTGCGCGCGCGCTGAGTCCGGCCGGTTACGGCGATTTGATGTTCCTCATGGGCAGTTTCATCGCCATCAGGTCTTTGCTGGATCTGGGAAGTTCGAGTGCGTTCTTCACATTTTTGTCCAAGCGCGCACGGGGTGGACGTTTCTATCTGGTGTATTTCATGTGGCTGGCGTTCCAGTTCGGCGCTACGCTGCTGGTGCTCTGGCTGGTCTTGCCGACAGCCCTGTTTGAGAAGATATGGCTGGGGCATGAGCGCGGGATCGTCATGCTGGCTTTTGCGGCGGTATTCATGCAGCAACAACTTTGGCAGGCCGTCACCCAGATCGGCGAAGCGATGCGCAAGACGGTCAAGGTACAGTTGCTGAATCTGGCGGTGGCATTGGCATATGTGGCTGTCGTGCTGCTGTTGCTCGCATTCGGGAACCTGTCGGTGCAGCGGGTGTTGATCATCCTGATCACGCTCTATTCGATCGCCACCGTGCTCGCATACCAGTTCCTGAAACGGGATATCGACATGCCTGCCGAGCCGGAACGTTCCGCCAGGGAGATGTTTCGGGATTACTGGGACTACTGCAAACCCATGCTGCTGCTTGCGCTGGTGGGTTTTGCCTACGATTTTTCGAACAAATGGATGTTGCAGCGATTTGGCGGTTCGGCGCAACAGGGCTATTTCCAGATCGCCAACCAGTTTGCGGCGGTCAGTCTGCTGGCGACGACATCGGTACTGAACGTGTTCTGGAAAGAGATTGCCCACGCCTGGGAGATGCAGAACCTGGCCAGAGTGGAGATGCTCTATCAAAGAGTCAGCCGCGGACTAGTCATGCTGGGTGCGATTGTCAGCGGGCTGCTGCTGCCCTGGTCGGAACAAATCGTGACAGTCACGCTGGGCGCGGCGTATTCGCAGGCCTGGCCGGTATTGGCGATCATGCTGCTGTACCCGATACATCAATCCATGGGGCAGATCGGCGGGACCATGTTGCTGGCCAGCGGGCAGACGCGGAATTACATGCTGGTCAGCGTATCCACCATGCTGGTGTCCATCCCGCTGACTTACTACATACTGGCCCCGACGACGGGGATGCTGCTTCCCGGGCTGGATATGGGGGCCATCGGCATGGCCTGCTTGATGGTCGTGCTGGGCATCGTGTCGGTGAACATCCAGGCGTGGGTCATCGCGCGTTCCGGAGGCTGGAAATTGGACTGGCTGTTTCAGGTAGTCGGTATCCCGTTAATGATCGCCATTGGCGGAATCGCCAAAATGCTGGCTGTGGCAGTGTGGCCTATCGAAACGGTCAACATCACCGGCCTGATCGTTCCAGTTACAATCGCGATTTCAATCTATTTGGGCATGGCTGCGGCCTTGATCTGGTGGCTTCCCTGGCTGATAGGAACCAGTCGGGGGGAGATCGAAAGCGTGTTCAGGCGGGTATCGGGGAAAAGTGCCTGAGCAGACATGCGGCAGGCTGTACGAATCAAGGAACAAGTTCAAGTCGGAGTGTGAGATGAATACGGAAAACAAATTGAAGGTCCTGGACCTCGGGTGTGGCAACAAGAAACGGGCGGGCGCCATCGGCATCGATTTCAACAGCCGCACGGCGGCCGACGTGATCCACGACCTGAACAAATTCCCCTATCCGCTGGAGGATACGTCGTTCGACGAGATCTATCTGGACAACACGCTCGAACACCTGGATGACGTGATCCGGGTGATGGAAGAACTGCACCGCATCGGTAAACCCGGGTGCATGGTCAAGGTGATCGTGCCTTACTTCAGGTCGGTGTGGGCCTATATCGATCCGACGCACAAGCACTTCTTTACGGTCGATTCTTTCGCGTATTTCGACCCGTCCAATCCGATATGCGCGCGTTATTCGTATTCGCTGGCCCGTTTCAAGATCGAGCGGGTGGTTTTCAATGAGACGCTGAAGAACCGCTGGACGAAGAAGATCGTTCTGGGCTTCGCGAACAGGTGGCCTCACCTATACGAGTTCTATCTCAGCCATCTGTACGCGCTGGATGAGATCACGTTCTACATGCGCAAGTTGGACAATTGAATTTTCAAGGGCCGGAAATGGGATCAGGCCCGGGGGCTCAACGCTATGGATTTGTTGGTAGACGGAACACATTCTGAGATGTATCGCGGCAAGCGTGTATTGGTAACAGGTGCCTCCGGTTTTGTCGGGAGTCATTTGCTCGACGCACTGGGAGCTTCGACCGCCCGGATAGCCGTGTTTTCACGGAGCGCCGCCTTCGGGGGCAAAGCGGAGCGCGTCTTTGTCGGCGACATTCGCGACAAACAGTTCGTCGATCGATCCATCCGCGAATGGCAACCCGAGTACATTTTTCATCTGGCCGGAACGCGGGCGCGCGTCGTCTCTCAGGAGGCATTTGGCGAGACGCTGGAAACCAATCTGGTCGGGACGCTGAACCTGCTCTATGCCGCAAGCGAGATCCCGGGATTGGAGCGGGTCGTCATTACCGGCACAGCCGAAGAGTACGGGCACAACGTCGCGCCGTTCGAGGAGTCGATGCGGGAATCTCCGGTCAGCGCGTATTCGTTCTCCAAGCAGTGTGCAAGCCATCTGGCGCAGCTCATGTTTCGCAGCACGGGTCTGCCGGTGGTGGTTCTGAGGCCGTCCGTCGCCTATGGGCCGGGGCAGAACAACGACATGTTCCTGCCGGCCCTGATCCAGGCGTTGCTGCGTGAGGAGCAATTCAAGATGACTTTGGGCGCCCAGACCCGGGACTTCGTTTTTGTGAGCGATCTGATACAGGCTTTGTTGCGCGCCGGTTTTCAGACGGGGGTCGAGGGGGAGATCATCAACATCGGGAGCGGCGAGCCGATCGTCATTTCCCGTCTGGTCACCTATGTCGAGGAGCTGATGGGCTGTGCCGATAGCGTGAAGCGGGGAGCTTTGCCCTATCGCGTGGGTGAGCCCATGGAATACTGGCTGGACACGGCCAAAGCAAAGCGGCTGCTGGATTGGGAGCCAAAGACGTCTTTGGAGCGCGGCCTGAAACGCACCATCGACTGGTATCGGAACGCGCGCAAATGAACCGGCGTTCCTTGCCCAGGCTCCATTACCATTCCGACTGCGACTTCTTCGCGGGGTGCGAGAACATGGTCGCCAATTTCCTGAACGACGAACGGATACACCGGGATTTTGACGTTTTCTTCAGTTACCGGAAGAGCGAAAGATACGAGGAGGGCCTGAAAAGGCGTGTCCACGGGAAGATAAACACAGAGTGTTACCCGGTTCTGGCGGGGAACGTCTGGACAAGATATGCCGCCAGGTCAGGCAAGCTCGCGAACCGGCTCGCCCTGGTATTGAATTACCTGCTGATGTTGCGATACGCGGTCCTGATCTGGAATGTGACGGTTCTGTTCTTCGCCTGGCGACGCCGGAATATCGAGATCCTGCATATCAACAATGGAGGATATCCGGCGCAGTCATCCTGCCTCGCCGCGGCGATCGCGGCCAGACTCGCCGGCATAGACAGGGTGGTGATGGCCGTGAACAACATCGCGGTGTCCAGCCCGCTCAGGTATTGGCCCCCGGAAATACTGCTCGATGCACTGGTGAAGCGGAGTGTGGATGTCTTTGTGACAGGATCACTGAAGGCCAGTGCGGCGCTGCAAGGGGTGCTCGGCCTTGCACCGCGACAACTGGCCACGCTGCACAACGGGATCGCTGTGCGGCCCAATAGCGAATCGCGCGGGCAAACCCGTGCCCGCCTGAATCTGAAAGACGAAGACCTGGTTTTCGGCACGATCGCCCTGCTGGAATGGCGCAAGGGTCACGCCGTATTGTTGAATGCGGTCGCCGAGCTTGAGACGATCGTCCAATCCAATAGAATGCCGGTGGTTCTGATAGAGGGAACCGGGCCGGAGCAGGCGGCATTGGAAGCCGCGGTTGCCCGACTGGGGATAGGGAAATGGGTTCGTTTTGTGGGTTCGGAACGCAACATCTATGATTTCATGCAGGTGTTGGACGTTCTGGTATTCCCTTCCATTGCCAATGAGGACTTTCCCAATGTAGTGTTGGAGGCAATGAGTCTGGGGAAACCCGTGATCGCGAGCAGGATCGCCGGCACCCCAGAACAGGTGGAAGACGGCAAGACCGGCTGGCTGGTTGAACCGGGAAACACTTCGGCATTTGCCCGGAAGATGGCCGACGTTGTTGTCGACAGGGATATCATCAGCGGAATGGGCGCAGATGCCCGCCGGAAGTTCGAAACGGAATTTACCTCGGAAATTGCCGTGTCCAGGTATCTGGATTTATATCAGTCACTATTAAAGAGGAGTGGTAATTGAAAACAGTTATTCTTTGTGGCGGTCAGGGAACGCGCATCCGCGACGTGAACGAGAATCTTCCCAAGCCCATGATCCCGGTGGGCAAGTTGCCTATCCTTTGGCACATCATGAAATACTATGCCTGCATGGGACACAAGGAGTTCGTCCTGTGCCTGGGTTACAAGGGCCAGGTCATCAAGGATTTCTTCCTGAATTATGAAGCGCACACGCGCGATTTCTCGTTGCAGCTTGGCGCGGCCAAAGGCGTTGAATATCACACCGAGCATGAGGAAGCCGACTGGCGGGTGACACTGGCCGATACCGGGCAGGACGCGATGACGGGCGCTCGCGTGAGAAAGATCAGGAAATACATCGGAAATGACGAGCACTTCATGTTGACCTACGGTGACGGCGTGGGAGATATCGATATTGAAAAACTGATCAAGTTCCATCTGGCCCACGGTCGCGCGCTGACCGTGACGGGGGTTCGCCCGCCGGGTCGTTTCGGCGAACTGATGACGACACCCGAAGGGCGCGTATCGGAATTCAACGAGAAGCCGCAAGCCACGGGAGGTCGCATCTCCGGCGGCTTCTTCGTGTGCAGCAAGAAGGTCTTCGACTACCTGGATGACAGGGAAGACCTGGTCTTTGAGCAGGAGCCGATGCGAAAACTGGTCGCGGACGGTCAGCTGATGATGTACGAGCACGACGGCTTCTGGCAGCCCATGGATACCTATCGCGACTATTCATATCTGAACGGCCTGGAGGCCAAAGGTGAGGCACCATGGATCAAATGGTAAACCGGCAATTTCTGGAAGTGTTTCGCGGCCGTCGCATCCTGGTCACGGGCGACACCGGGTTCAAGGGCTCGTGGTTGTGCCTGTGGCTGCACCAGCTGGGTGCCGAGGTCTCCGGCTACGCGTTGCCGCCGGAGCGGAACGATGACCATTACAACCTGCTCGGTCTAGAGAACATCATTCAACATGTCACCGGTGACATCCGGGACCTGACCGCGGTCAAGAGTGCCTTCGACAGATTCCAGCCCGAGATCGTTTTCCACCTCGCGGCGCAACCGCTGGTGCGCTATTCCTACGTCGAGCCGAAGCTGACCTTTGACACGAATGTCGCGGGTTCGGTCAATATCCTGGAAGCCGTCCGCGAATGCGATTCGCTCAAGGCGATGGTCTATGTGACGTCGGACAAGTGTTACCGCAACAACGAGTGGATATGGGGCTACCGCGAGAACGACGAGTTGGGCGGGCATGATCCTTACAGCGCATCCAAGGCGGCAGCGGAGCTGGTGTTCTCCTCCTATCAGGATTCGTTCTTCAGCGCGCGGCCGGGTTTTGGCGCCGCGACGGTTCGCGCGGGGAACGTGATCGGCGGCGGCGACTGGGCTGCGGACCGCATCGTGCCGGATGCGATCCGGGCGTTGCGGAGCGGCCAATCCATCTACTTGCGAAATCCCGGTTCCACGCGGCCCTGGCAACATGTGCTGGAACCGCTATCGGGATATCTGATGACGGCCGCGAATCTGCTGGCGGAGCCCAAGCGCTACTCCGGGGCATGGAATTTCGGCCCCAACTCGGAATCGATCCGCACCGTGAAGGATCTGGCGGAAATGATCATTGCGGGATGGGGAAGCGGCCGCCTGGAGATCGCACCCCAAGTCAACGCCCCGCATGAGGCGAACCTGCTGCATCTGAATTGCGACAAGGCCCACCAATTGATGAAGTGGCAACCCAAGTGGGACGTGGAACGCGCGATCGGAGAGACCGTCGCCTGGTATAAAGGTGTGATCGAGGGTCGCAGTGCCCTGGAAATCTCCAGCAAACAAATTCTGGCATACATGGAGTCGTAAATGATCGAAGGCGTAAGAATCACTCCGCTCAAACAAATTCTGGATGAACGCGGCAAGATTATGCATATGCTGCGTGCCGATGCCGACGGGTTTTCGGGATTCGGCGAGATCTATTTTTCCTGCGTCCACCCGGGTGCGATCAAGGGGTGGCATATCCACAAGGAGATGGTCCTCAACTATGCCGTGCCGCACGGCAAGATCAAGTTCGTGCTTTACGACGATCGCGTCAACAGCCCCACTCGTGGCGAATTGCAGGAGATCTTCATGGGCCCGGACAACTACTGCCTGGTCACGGTTCCTCCCCTGGTCTGGAACGGTTTCAAGGGCGTCGGTGAAGAGATGGCGATCGTGGCCAATTGCACGTCCATCACGCACCGCGCAGACGAGATCGATCGCCTTGATCCATTCGACCCGTCCATTCCCTACAATTGGGATATCAAGCACCGGTGATGAAGAAACGCGTATTGATCACCGGCGGCTTCGGCTATGTGGGTGGAAGGGTCGCGGTCGAATTGGCAAAGAACGCAGGATGGACGGTGTGTCTGGCCAGCCGCAAAAAACAAGCCGCCCCGGACTGGCTGCCCGAAGCCGAGACCGTCGCACTGGATATGCAGGATGCACAATCGCTATCGGCTGCCATGGCCGGTGCGGATTGTGTCATCCACCTGGCGGCAATGAATGAGAACGACTGCGTCGTGGACCCGGGCAAGGCGATCACCGTCAATACCGTGGGTACATTCAATGTATTGCAGGCCGCGATTGGCTCAAGCGTGGAACGATTCATCTATTTCTCCACCGCCCATGTCTATGCCGCACCGCTGGTCGGCCATATCGATGAAAAGAAGATCCCGCGACCGACCCACCCTTATGCCTATACGCATCACGCCGCGGAAGATTATGTACTGGCCGCCCACGACCAGAAGAAAATCACCGGCATCGTGGTGAGGCTGTCCAACGGTTATGGCGCCCCCACCCATTCGGATGTCGACCGCTGGACCTTGCTGGTGAACGATCTATGCCGGCAGGCCGTGACGAACAGGAAGATGGTATTGCGCTCCAGTGGTTTGCAACGGAGGGATTTCGTCACTCTGCAGGATGTCGGGAGGGGCGTCGGACATTTGCTGGGATTGGACCGGGAAAAGTGCGGTGACGGGCTGTTCAATCTCGGCGGAGATAATGCACTGTCGGTGTGGGAGATGACTCAACGCATCGCTCTGCGGTGTCAGGCGACACTGGGGTATTTGCCGGCGCTGGAGCGTCCCGAGCCGCGAGCGGATGAACTGGCAGACGATCTGGATTTTGATTCCGGTAAACTGCGGAAGACAGGGTTTGTGCTGCAGGGTGATCTTGACCAGGAAATTGACGCCACTCTGCTGATCTGTGACAAAGTCTGGGGCCGCAACAAATGACCGGGCGGACTGCAACTGTGAATTCCCCACGCGTTTCTGTCCTGATGACGGTCTACAACGGTGCGCCCTATCTTGATGCGGCCATTGTCAGCCTGCTTCGGCAGACGTTCCAGGATTGGGAGTTGATCGCCGTCGAGAACGGTTCGACGGATGCCTCGCTATCCGTCCTGCAGAGTTATGCCGATCCCAGAATCAGGATCTTCGAGCTGGAGAAGAACATCGGACGGACGCCCGCTTTGAGGTATGCGTTCGACCGGGCCAACGCAAGTTACATCGCAGTCCTGGACGCCGACGATGTCTCGGCTCCGGACCGTTTCATGCGGCAGGTCGATTATCTGGACCAACATTCCGATACGGTACTTGTCGCTTCCTGGGCTCAATATATCGACGAGAGCGGCAAGGTATTTGGAGAATTCGAGCCGCCTGTGGACGCCGACGAATTGTATGACTCTCTGGGATGGACCAATCCGGTCGTGCATTCGTCGGTCATGTATCGCAAACAGCTGGCGCAGGCGGTCGGCGGATACCCTGCAGAGATCGTCTGGGCACAGGATTTCGCGCTGTTTTTGGAGCTGGTGCAGCACGGCAGGATGGCAATGATAGCCGAGCATTTGTGCCAACTCAGAGTACTGCGGGCGAGCATGACCAGGTCGCCAAAGAACCAGATGCTGGTGGCATCCGAAGCGATGCAGCTTTACTCACGGGCGGCAGAGAAGCTGCGCCTGAGTGCAAAGTCGCGCAGACTCAATCGCAGAACCCTGGCCATATCCGGGATCAGACTGGGCGTCGCCACGATCCGGTCGGGACAAAGACTGGCGGGGATGCGCATGGCTCTGGGATATGCGCTCACGACACCGTCTGCCTTGTGGGCGAACGGGCCGGTGCGCCGTTTCTTTGGCGCAAAATTCTGATGCCGGTGACGGATATCGATGAGCAATAGCCACCCAAAACTGCTGTACTTCGCCACCGAAGACTGGTTCGTCTGCTCGCACTGGTTGCCGCAGATCGCCGGTGCAAAAGATGCCGGTTTCGAAGTCGTCGTCGTCACGCGTACCAACAGGCATGCCGACAAGATCCGCGAGCATGGTGCGAGAGTGGTGCATTTCGAGATCTCGCGGCGCGGGACGAATGTGTTCCGTGAACTCGGCACGGTATTGCGTCTCATCCGGATATACCGTGCCGAGCGTCCCGACATCGCACACCATGTGGCGATGAAGCCGATGTTGTATGGCTCTCTGGCCGCGCATCTGACGCGGGTTCCGCACGCGGTCAACTGGGTGGCAGGCATGGGCTGGCTGTTCATCTCCAAAAGCCGCCGCGCCAAACTGATCCAGGCGGTAGTGAGAAAAATCTTCGGCATCCTGCTGCGCGGCACCGAGATCATCGTCGAGAACAAGGATGACCAGGCGATCATTGCCGGGCTCGGCATCGCGGAACCGCATATCCATTTGGTCCGGGGAGCGGGTGTGGATACGGCTGTGTACGCGCCAGTTCCGGAGCCGGAGGGTGTGCCCATCGTGGTATTGACGGCCCGCATGCTGTGGGACAAGGGCGTGCGCGAATTCGTGGAAGCGGCTACGCAACTCAGGCAACGCGGCACAAGCGCAAGATTTGTCCTGGTGGGCGATCCGGACGGAGAAAATCCCGCCAGCGTTTCTAAAACGCAGTTAGCCGAGTGGCAACGGCAAGGGGTGGTCGAATGCTGGGGCAGGCGCGACGATATACCGCAGGTGTTGGCGAGTTCCAATATCGTCTGCCTGCCGTCATACCGCGAGGGGCTGCCCAAGTCCCTGCTGGAAGCCGCCTCCAGCGGGCGGGCCATCGTGACGACCGACGTTCCCGGGTGCCGCGAAGTCGTAAGGGACGGCGACAACGGCCTCCTGGTCGAGGCGCGCAATTCGAAGGCGCTGGCAGTAGCGCTTGAAAAATTGCTGGCCGACCCGGCGCTTCGCCGAAGGATGGGACAACGCGGGCGTGAACGGGTGATGAACGAGTTTTCGCAGGAAATTATCGTTGGCCGGGTGTTGGCGGTGTACCGCGGGGCACTATCAGGGTGATTTGGTCCTTGAGACCTGTTACAACCCCGGCAACTAGGTGGGCTGCCGGTCGATAGTGGTAAAATCCCGCGAATATAACTGAACACGCCATGGAGCTTGCAGCAGGGGTTGCAGGCTACAACTGAGCGGAACCGAAATGCCTATCTATGAGCTATTACTCGCCTATTGTTGCCGTGCTGGTCACCGCGTTGATGATCGCGTTCATTCTCCGCAGCAGATTCGGTAACAGGGTTCAGGATATTCCCAACGAGCGGTCGCTGCACTCGACACCCGTGCCGCGCATTGGCGGAGTGGGACTGACGGCGGGCGTTCTGGCCGGTTGGTCGCTGCAGTACGCTTTGCTGGCGTGGTGGCTGGTGCTGCCGCTGATCGCTTTGTTCATCGTTTCGATGCTGGATGATATGCACGGCTTGTCGGTGCGCTACCGCTTTTCCGTCCAGTTCGTCGCGGCAGTCATCCTGGTCGGGGGGGCGGGACTGCTTGCCAGCCAGGGGGTCTTGATTGCATTGGCAGTGGTGCTGCTGACGGTCTGGATGACCAATCTTTATAACTTCATGGATGGATCCGATGGTCTGGCAGGCGGCATGGCGTTGTTCGGATTCGGCATGTTCGCGCTGGGTGCGTGGATGAACCACAACGAAACACTGGCCATGCTGAATCTATGCATTGCCGCAGCTGCGCTGGGATTCCTCTATTTCAATTTCCCTCCCGCCAGATTGTTCATGGGTGACGCCGGTTCCATCCCGCTCGGCTTTCTTGTGGCGGCAATGGGCCTTCTGGGGTGGCAACAGGGCACCTGGGGCTTCTGGTTCCCGGTGCTGGTGTTCTCGCCTTTCATCGTGGATGCCACCGTAACGCTGGCCAAGCGCACCCTGCGCGGAGTGAAGGTCACCGAAGCGCACCGCGAGCACTATTACCAGCGTGCGATCCAGCTGGGCTGGAGCCATAGAAACATGGCATTGCTCGAATACGCGCTGATGTTGGCCAGCGGCTTGACGGCGCTGGCTACTTTGGGCCGCATGTTTCCCTGGGGCGCACTTCTGGTATGGGCCGCAATCTACGCAGCGTTGATGCGTCCGCTGGATGCGGCATGGAAGCGTTTCGAACGGGAGCAAAATGCTTAAGGTCAGCCGCTATACCGTCATGGCCGTGCTGCACGACCTGGTTGTGGCCGGGTTGGCATGGGGAGGCGCTTATCTGCTGCGCTTCAATTTCGATTTGCCGCACAATTTCCAGAACGAGATGTGGCGCACCCTGTTGTGGGTCGCCCCGCTGCAGTCGCTCATCTTCTGGAATATGGGGCTGTATCGCGGCATATGGCGTTTCGCCAGCGTGGCGGACCTGCGCCGAATTTTGCTTGCAGTCTTGCTGGCTGCCACCTTGATACCGCTGGTATTGTGGATGTTCCGCGTCAATGCAGTGCTCCCGCGATCCGTTCTGATCATCGACCCGATATTGTTGCTTCTGGTGATGGGCGGCAACCGGCTGATCTACCGGCTATGGAAAGAGCAAGGATTGCTCGGGGACATCAAACTGGAAGGTGAGCCCGTTCTGGTGCTGGGCGCGGGAGAGGCGGGTGTGGGCCTGTCCAAGGATCTGGCGCGCAGCCGGGATTGGCATCAGGTCGGATTTCTCGACGACGATTCCGACAAGCAGGGGCGTGTGCTCAACGGCATCAAGGTGCTGGGCAAACTGGACAGCCTGCCGCACTGGGCGCAGCGTCTGGGTGTCATGCAAGTCATCATCGCCATGCCGTCCTCCACCCACCAGCAGCGCAAACAAGCCATCGATCTGGCGAACCGCAACAACATTAAAGCGTTGACCGTGCCGGCCTTCGATGACCTGCTGAGCGGGCGCGTTGCCGTTTCGCAACTGCGGGCGGTGGAGCTGGACGATTTGCTCGGTCGCGATCCGATCCAGCTGGACGATGCGGGCTTGCATCAACAATTGACCGGCAAAGTCGTGATGGTCACCGGTGCTGGCGGCTCCATCGGTTCAGAACTGTGCCGCCAGATCGCGCGTTTCGGCCCGCAAAAACTGGTGCTGTACGACGCGGGCGAGTTGGCGCTGTACACCATCGAACAGGAACTGAACAGGACTTTCCCGCAGCTCGACATCGTCTATCTGGCCGGAGACGTGCGGGACGATACCCGTCTGGAGCAAGTATTCGGGGAATACAAGCCGGGGACGGTATTCCATGCTGCCGCCTACAAGCACGTGCCGCTGATGGAGCGCCTCAATACCTGGCAGGCGGTGCGCAACAACGTGTACGGGACCTGGCGCGTGGCACGCTGCGCGCAGCGCCATGGCGTGGAAAAGTTCGTGCTGATCTCCACCGACAAGGCGGTGAACCCGACCAACGTGATGGGTACCACCAAACGCCTGGCCGAGATCATCTGCCAGGGATTGCAGAAGCCGCAAGAAGCCCCTCTCTCTAACTCTCTCCCGCAAGCGGGAGAAAGGACAAACGAGAAAGGCAATCTTCAACTTCTGGGTACGCGCTTTGTCATCGTGCGCTTCGGCAATGTTTTGGGCAGCAACGGCAGCGTCATCCCCAAGTTCCGCGAGCAGATCGCCAAGGGCGGACCGATCACCGTCACCCATCCGGAGATCACGCGCTTCTTCATGTCTATCCCCGAAGCGGCCCAGTTGGTGATGCAAGCCGGCAACATGGGCAAAGGTGGCGAAATCTTTGTGCTGGATATGGGCGAGTCGGTGAAGATCGTCGATCTGGCGAAGGACTTGATTCGCCTTTCCGGTTTTAGCGAAGACGACATCAAAATCGAATTTACCGGCTTGCGACCGGGTGAGAAACTCTATGAAGAAGTGCTGGCCGACAGCGAGCACACGCTGCCCACGCCGCATTCCAAGCTGCGCATCGCGCAGGCGCGGGCGGTGGCCAATACAGAACTTGAAGCCCTGCTGGAGTGGGTGTCGACGGATGCAGTCATCGCGGACGATGTGGTGCGCAGCCGCATGCGGCAATGGGTTCCCGAATACACACCGGATACCCGCACATGACCGACAAAGTGAAACTGCTTGCTCCAATTCAGTGGTGCTACATCCTGATCGGCTTTTCCGTGCCGATCTCGGTGGCCTTGGATAATGTATTGCTGGCGCTGATTCTGTTGGGCATGTTGCCCAGTCTGGGCGGCATCGCACGCATCGTGACCTGGCATCCGGTGGCAAGGGCGTCCTGGATGCTGTTCAGCGCACTGCTGATTGCCATGTTCTATGGCCCGACAGCACTGACAGAAGCATTCTCGGTGCTGGCCAAATACATCGACTTGTTGTTCGTGCCGATCTTCATCTTCTTGCTCTATCGCGAGGAAACCCGGCGCAGGGCACGCTACGCATTTCTTCTGGCGATGGGAATCACATTGGTCTTGTCGTATCTGGTCGGGATGAAACTGATCCCGGTGATGTCCTGGATGAGCGGATTCGCCGAGCCCGGCAATCCGGTCATATTTTTTAGCCACATCACCCAGAACAACATGATGGGGTTTGCCGTGTTCCTGGCATTGCTCGAAAGTCGCGAGGCGCAAACATTGCCGCAACGCGCGGTGTGGGCTGCCTTTGCATTGCTGGGGACCGTAAATGTGTTGTTCATGGTGCAGGGCCGCACGGGCTATCTGATTATCCTGATCCTGTTGTTCTGGTTCGCCTGGTCCAGCCTGGCGCGCTTCATGCGGAGGCTCGGTAAGGCATGGGGTTGGCGGCAGGCGGTGATAGTCTTGCTGGCATTCGCGCTTTGGACGTTCGCCACCTTTCACATCTCTTCGCGCATGCATGAACGGATGGAACAAGTTATTTCGGATTACCAGGCGTGGACGCCCGACCATGGCCAATTTACCTCTACCGGGCAGCGGCTGGATTTCTATTCCAACACACTGCAGATTGTGCGCCAGCATCCCTGGTTCGGTATCGGGACGGGCGGTTTCCCGGCGGCTTATCTTCAACAGATACAAGGCAAGGACGTCACCGTGACGAACAATCCCCACAACGAATACCTGATGCTGTCGGTGCAGACCGGCTTGCTCGGACTGGGGTTGCTACTGTATTTGTTTTACGCCCAATGGCGTACCGCGCCGTTGTTGCCGACCGCATTTGAGCAGGATGGGGCACGGGGACTGATGCTGGCCTACGCAGCCAACTGCTCGCTCAATTCGGCGCTGATGGACCATGCGGATGGGTTGTTCTTTGCCTTCATGACGGCCGCGATGTTCGCGGGTCTGCAACGGGGGAGTGCGCGTGCATAGCTTGTCCGTCATCCTTATCACCAAGAACGAAGCGGCGAACATCCGTTCCTGTCTGGAGTCGGTACTCTGGGCAGACGAGATCATCGTGGTCGATTCCGGCAGCACGGACGACACGGTCGCCATCAGCAGGGAACTGGGCGCCCAGGTCCACACGCATGACTGGCCGGGTTTTGGCGTGCAGAAGAACCGTGTGCTGGGCTATGCCACAAAAGACTGGGTATTGTCATTGGATGCCGACGAGCGCGTGACACCCGAACTGCGTGCCGAAATCGAAGGCATCCTGCAGCGGCAACAGGCGGCGGATTACTATCTGGTACCGCGCTTGTCCAACTACTGCGGGCGTTTCATGCGCCATTCAGGCTGGTATCCCGATCTTCTGCCGCGCCTGTTCAGACGCGGCAAGGCGCGTTTCAGCGACGATCTGGTGCATGAGCGCCTGATCGTCGAGGGTGCGCCGGGCAAATTGCAAGGATTGCTGTTGCATTACGCTTTCGACGATATGGAAGAAGTGCTGCACAAGGTCAACCAGTATTCCACCGCAGGCGCGGCGATGATGCACAAGCGGGGCAGGCAGGCCTCGCTCAGTGGCGCAGTGCTGCGCGGTCTGTGGGCCTTCTTTCGCACCTACATTCTGCGCGGCGGCATTCTTGACGGGCGCGAAGGTTTCATGCTCGCCGTGTCCAATGCCGAAGGTACGTATTACCGCTACCTCAAACTGATGTTGCTGAACCGCAAGCCGTGATGCGCATTGCCGTCATCGTCACCACCTACAACCGCCCCGACGCGCTGGCCGCCGTGCTGGAAGGACTGCTGGCGCAGACGGATCGTGACTTCGAGGTGCTGGTGGCCGACGACGGTTCAAAACCGGATACCGCGCAGGTCGTACAGCAGTATCAGGCACGGGCAAAGTTTCCCGTTCATCATGTGTGGCAGGAAGACGACGGCTTCCGTGCCGCCGCCATCCGCAACCGCGCGCTCGCAGCGGCGAAAGCGGAGTACATCATCTTCACCGACGGTGATTGCATCCCGCCCGTGGACTTCGTGGCGCAGCAGCGCAAATTGAGCGAGCCGGGCTGTTTCCTGTCTGGTAACCGCCTGTTGCTGTCGCAGACATTCTCGCAACAAGTGCTGGCCGAAAAAATTCCCGTGCATGAGTGGGGCTTCGGCGACTGGTTGCGCGCGCGCCGCCAGGGGCATATCTCGCGCCTCTTGCCTCTGCTGCGCCTGCCGGACTCGGCCTTTCGCAAGGTCTCACCGCGCCGCTGGCAGGGCGCCAAGACCTGCAATCTTTCCGCATTCCGCGCCGACCTGTTGCGCGTGAACGGACTGGACGAGAGCTATACCGGCTGGGGACAGGAAGACTCCGACCTGGTCGTGCGTTTGATCCGCTCAGGACTGATCAACAAAAGCGCGCGCTTCTCCGCGCCCGTGTTGCACCTGTGGCACAAGGAGAACGATCGCTCGCATCTGGAAGAGAACAAGCGCCGCCTGCGGCAGGTGCTAAGCGCAACCCACATCCGCGCGCGCAAGGGCGTGGATCAGTATTTATGATTGTAAAAACCATTTCACCACAGAGACACAGAGTTCACAGAGGGGATATGCTGGTGCAACCTAATGGGTGGCAGAAAAGCATTTGCGCACGTTTACGGTTTTCTCTGTGTCTCTGTGTCTCTGTGGTGGAGATTTTGCATTGAAGATCCTGCACGTCGTGCGTCGCTATGGCCCTGTGGGTGGCATGGAGCGCTATGTCTGGGAGATCACACTCGAACTGGCCAAGCTCGGTCACGAAGTGGTTGTTATCTGTGAGCGCTGCCATGCGGAAAAGCCGACGGGCATCACCGTTCACGAATTGGGCGAGATCGCGCCCAAGCCGCGCTGGCTGTCGCTGCTGCGTTTCGGAAAACACGTGGCGCACTGGCAGGAGCAGAATCCGCATCCCGGCTTCGTCGTGCACAGCAACGAACGCCTCGCCGCCCACGATGTCACCACTTTCCACGGCCCGCCCTTTGCCACCGTGCGCGACAAGCCCTGGTGGAAGAAGCTCTCACTGCGTATCGCGATGCAGTTTTATCTGGAACGGCGCGAACTCGATGCCGCCCGTTTCATCGTGCCCAACTCCACTTTCATCAAGCAGCAGCTCGCGCATTACTACCCGGAATACGCGCACAAGCTGACAGAACCGGTCGTCCCCGGCGTGGTGGCGATGCCGCCGCGCGTTTGGCAGCCCGCCCCGGCCAACGGCGGTGTCATCGGTTTCGTGGGCAAGGAATGGCAGCGCAAGGGCCTGCCGCTTGCTGTGCAGATCGTCGCGCAATTGCGCATCGAACGTCCGGAATTGGAACTATGGGTGGTCGGATCAAACCCGGATGAAGTGCAGCATCTGTTCGCGGGTTGGCGCGGCGGTTACCGTTTGCTCGGCTGGCGCAGCGACACGTCACACCTGCAACAGATTGATGTTTTGCTGCATCCGGCACGCGCCGAGCCTTACGGTATGGTGATCACCGAGGCGATGGCGGCACAGGCATCCGTGGTGGTCTCGGATGTGTGCGGCGCGGCGACGCAGGTGGGTGCCGAAAGCGGTGCGGTCGTAACCTTGCAGGCGCCGGTGGAAGAATGGGTGAATGCGCTACGCAGGCAACTGGCCCGTAAACTTGAGCCGCCATTGTATGTGCATGGGTGGCGGGATGTAGCGATGGGGTACGAAGCCATTTATCGGAATTGCGAACAGAGCGATAACGCCCAAAAAGTCTAATCACCGCGCCTGGGTACCGCGGCACACGCCATGCCCCGACACAACAGGTATACCTTCTCGGCCGCCAGCGAGTAGGACTCGATGACCTCGCCCAGTTTCGATTTCGGATCCATGGACAGGACAAATCCGGAATCGAAAGTGTCTGGAGGGTATGTCAGTGGTGCTTGCGGGAATCGTTTGATATCGATATATCCTGCAATCGACAGGCCCACTGAGCGCACATCGTTGGTGTACAGGGGGAATCCCTGTGTCCGCTTGATAATGGCATGTGCGGCCTGCTCATAATTCTTTCCGCGGTAATGTGTCTGGTAGTACGGGAACAAGACCAGCACAAAAAGGAATTTAAATGCAATCATTCCCACAAACCAGCGTATGGCAAGCGTACGCCCGGCATCTCCGGAGCGCCAGATGATGCGCGCACAAACCAGTGCGATGAGTGGATAGATTGGCAGCAGGTAGCGAATGCCGCTTTGCGGTGATAACCAATAAGGCAGGAATCCGAAAGCCGCAATCAGCAGCGCATTGCGAAAGTGTGCCGGCTCAAGCTCGCGTTCGGACACCCGCTTGCGCAACAGCAAATAGATTGCCAGCGCCACGGCGGGTGAAAGTCGGAGCATCACTTCCAGCGGAAATTCTGCAAGATGGCCGACGTATCCGGCGAGATCATGCGCGGACAGCTTGCGCATGATCTCGTCCAGCATGATCTCGCTGTTCTCGCTGTGCGGAATCGATGCGAACCAGAGTATCGGCACGACTGCGACAAGCGCAAATACGGCCAGTGTGCGGGGAGACAACAGGAATCCCCGCGTCTCGCGCTGCCAGAACAGGAGTACCAATCCTGCGGTACCGTAAAAAACGTAAGCGGTGAAGGCCTTGGTGATCAGCGCGCAACTGACTAGCGCGACGGACAGCAACAGCCAGCCGCGCCGTCTTTCAAGACAGGCTACCCACAGCGTCGCGATGGAGCCGAAAGTGAAGAAAGCGAAGACAGGATCCAGATAGCTCAACCAGCCGCGGTACAGGAGCAGGTCTGCAAGACAAAGACTGGTCAGCGCGGCAAACAGGGCAAACGATCTGTCGTTAAAAAGCTTCCGGCTCAACCAGTACAGCCACGCGATCGTTCCCAGCGTCGCAGCGACAGAGAAAAACCGCAGGACTTCTATCGCGTGCGACCAGCCGACCAGACCGGTAAGCGGCAGGGTGAACCAGTTCAGCAGCGGCGGCCTGCCATTGTCGACCCCGTACATGATCTGCTGCATCCAGACATTTCCATGCCGCATCTCCATGGAGGTGATGACATAGATACCTTCCTCGCCAACCAGATAAAAGAACAAGGTGGGCAGGAAACTGAGCGCGCCGAGGGCGAGTAACCAGAATATCGAATTTTGACGGGTTGGCATGCCTTACCTTTTGAGTATGAAACGGCTTGCGATGAAGGTCACGGGGATGGTGACAACGATGACTCCCAGCATCGCCAGATTCGGACTGATTCCGGCACCAACCAGCAGCCAGAGGACCAGCGCTCCCAGCGAGTACTGGATGGCGTAGACGACAGGAAATTTCAGGAAACTGGCGATGCTGACATTTTTTCTGAAAACGAAAAGTACATTCAGGAAATACGAAAGCACGATGCCCGCGCAATACGACAGGGTATAAGCGGCAAGATAGGGCAGGAACTTGAGCAGCAGCAGATAGAGCAGATAGCTGAACAGGGTGTTGGTGGCACCCACCAGCAGGAATCGGGCGAATTCCGCGCGCATCAGGCAGCCCTCTGCGGAGCGATTTGGTGGGTGGTCGACATGATCAGATGGCAGGCAATATCGGATTCATCCGGAAGAATAAATTCTGTTACTGTTGAGTCTGTGTGCGGTTGGCATTGTACAGGCTCCAAACAGGAACAGGCATGGCGACTTATGCGGTAGGCGATATACAGGGGTGTTTCACGGAGCTCAGGCACTTGCTTGAGAAGATTCGTTTCGATCCCGCTCAGGACAGACTTTGGTTGGTGGGAGACCTGGTCAACCGGGGGCCGGATTCCTTGCAGGTATTGCGTTTCGTCAAGTCGCTGGGCGACCGGGCCATCACCGTGCTGGGCAACCACGACCTGCATCTGCTGGCCGTGTCCGAAGGCATCTCCGAGCCGCATCGCAGTGACACGCTGGACGAAGTGCTGGCCGCACCCGACCGCAAAGAGCTCCTGACCTGGTTGAGACAGCAGAGGCTGATGTATGCCGAAGGCGAACATGTGCTGGTGCATGCCGGTTTGCTGCCGCAGTGGAGTGTCAAAAAAGCAGGCAAATTGGCGCACGAGGTGGAGGATGCGCTGCGCGGGGACGACTACGCGACCTTTCTGTCGCGCATGTACGGCAATACGCCGCACGGCTGGGACGACGGGTTGGAAGGGTACAAAAGGCTGCGCGTGATCGTGAACGCTTTCACCCGGCTGCGTGTGTGCACCCCGCAGGGCGAGATGGAATTCAAATTCAAGGGCGAGCTGGAGAAGATCCCCGAAGGCTATGCCCCTTGGTTCGACTTGCCGGAACGCAAGAGTCGGAATACGACAGTTATTTTCGGGCACTGGTCCGCGTTGGGACTGAAAGTCACGCCCAACATCATCGCGCTGGACACAGGCTGCCTGTGGGGTGGTCCCATGACGGCCATCCGGCTTGAAGACCGCCAGTTGTTTCAGGTGGACTGCCGGACCCCGGTCGAAAAGAACTGGTAGCGCGGGGTGTATCCCCGGCGCTAATTGTGTTGCATAAGCAGCGAAGTGAACTCCTTCGCGATCGAGGGCGCGCTGAAATTCTGTTCTACCCAATCCCGTCCCTGACTTTGCAGATGTCCGTGGAGTTCGGGGTTGTTGACCAGTTCCATAATGGCATCCCGCCAGGCGGCAACGTCGCCGACCGGAAGCAACTTCCCGGTGATGTTGGGGGCCAATGTCTCGGGGAGTCCGCCAAGATCACTGCATAGTACCGGCACACCGCACGCCTGTGCTTCGATGGAGACGCGACCGAAGGTCTCGGTGACGAGGGTCGGCACGGCCAGAATGTCCATGGCCCCATAATAGGGGCGCACATCTGACGACCAGGAAAAGAAGGTGTGGCGTATTTCGAAGCCGCTTTTCCGAATGTGCGCGCGCAGCGCTTGTTCCGCGAATCCCTCTCCGATCCAGATCGCTTTGAGGTTGGGCGATTCCCGCATCGCCAAGGTCAATGCGTCACATAGATGGAACATCCCCTTTTCAGGATGCATGGCACCGACGAAGCCGACCACGATATCTTCGTCGGCGAATCCGAGTTTGCTGCGATACGTTTCGCGTAATCGCTGGTCGGGCTGGAACCGGTCCAGACAAAGCGGGTTATGCAGCATCTGGATGCGCTCCGGCGCAATGCCGCGCTCGATGAAACTCCTGCGCATGAATTCTGATATCACGATGAAACAGCGGGCCAACCTGGGAATGAAATGATGCGTGGCGAAGCGCATTGGAAAGTTCATGTGCTTGAACAGGGCGAGTTTCACGCCACGCAGATGTGCAATCAATGCCAGCGGCCAGTACTCCTTGCTGAAGCTGCCGACCAGCCAGTCCGGATGGAAATCGCTTATTGCCCGCCACACTGCGAACATGCCGCGCAGGTCAAACGCATTGCGGAACCTGCCGGTATAGAGATGCACCGGGCTGCCAGCCAACCCGTGATGGATGGGGGAGTCCGCGAAAACGAGCGCAGCGACCTCGTGCCCGTCTTCGCACATGGCCTTGGCCAGCGTAACGAAGTGGCTTTCTGCGCCCCCGCCGGTACGGCTGGTGCCGACGAACAGGAGTTTCATCCCCGTTTGTCCTCGTAGGCAGTCAAGAGCTTCATGATGAAAAGATGGGGCAGCGTGCTCCCACTCACCAGTATCCGGCGCAACATGAACGGATCGTCTCCGGGCTGCACACGCCCCCGCCGGGTTAGGGTCGCCGCCTCGAATCCGGCATTGCGGACTGCCGTCGCAACGCGACCATCAACATCGCCGAAGGGATAGCAAAACTGCGAGACAGTAGTTCCGGTTAGATTTTCCAGATCGGATTTGCTCCCGGATATCTGCTCATGCAATTCGGTATCGGAGCAGGAGGTAAGATGCGGGTGGGTGCGCGAATGGGCGCCGACTTCCATCCCTGCACCATGCCATGCCAGTATCTGATTGTCGCTCATCAGCGGCTTGCGCACATTCAGGTTGCTGGCATCCCATTCGTTATAGAGGCTGCGACGCGAACTGGTCACATAACAGGTGGCGCGGAAGCCGTTATCCCTAAGGATCGGCAGCGCATTCTCAAGCGTGTCCAGATAACCGTCGTCAAAAGTAATGGCAGCTACGCGCCCCTGCTTTTCCCCGCGCAGATAGGGCATCGCTGCAGTCATCGAAAGCCCTTTGATTCCAAGCAAACGCAGGATGGACATTTGTCGCGCAAAGGCCCCGGTGCGCACGTACAGATTGCGCAGCCTCGCCTCCCGGGGAGGGCGACCGATGTTGTGGTACATCAAAATGGGGATGGGGCTCATGGATTACTTCTGGACTGGCAAGAGCAGAAAGTATATCAGGCCGTCAATCCGGCAGGATGCGACGAAGGGAAAAACACGGTCATTGCCGACACGTCATTTAGACGTGTCGGCAATGTCAAATCTTTGTCAATAAATCCGGAATCAGAGCGGAAGCAATAGCGCGACCGGGTCAGAACCTGCGCTTTTGTTGCGGAGCGACCGGGCTGCGGCCCTCGATGTGACGGAACGTGATACGTCCTTTGGTCAGGTCGTAGGGGGACAATTCCAGCGAAACCTTGTCGCCAGCAACAATGCGGATGTGGTGTTTTTGCATCTTGCCAGCGCTATAGGCAATGAGCTTGTGCCCGTTATCCAGCGTTACGCGAAAACGCGAGTCGGGCAGAATCTCGTCCACCACGCCGTTCATTTCAAGCAGTTCTTCTTTGGCCATGACCAATACTCCCGGGTAATTCAGAAACAAAAAGCCCGGCAGTTGCCGGGCTCATGAACAGGACTGACAGCAGGGCAAGACGCCATGCCTGCCTGTCCATTTATTCCGCTGCGCGGATGTTCGATGCTTGCTGACCCTTGGGGCCGGCAGTGATGTCGAAACTGACTTGCTGACCTTCGGTCAGGGTCTTGAAACCCGAACTCTGGATTGCGGAAAAGTGAGCGAAAAGGTCATCGCCGCCGTTGGACGGTGTGATGAAGCCGAAGCCCTTGGAATCGTTGAACCACTTAACTGTACCTGTTGCCATTTTGATTCTCCTGAAAAACTAACTAAAGAGGACTAAGCCCCACACTAGGGCGATGGTCAAGACGGAAAAGTGATGAAGGGAGAAATACCGCTGAGAAGCGGGTACAGAACCAGACAACAACGACAGACTTGAAAATCGCTGGCTGGCACTATGCGTTATATCGCGATGAATAGCAAACGATATATTTGGATTGTTGCAGAAAACCGCATGGGCATTGGAAGCGCAGGGTTGAAAAGCCGGGGAAGTGCGGGCTTATGAATGGAAACGGCGCTGTGTCTTGTTCAGACTGCGTTCGGAAGATCCGTTTGATCCGGTCCGGTTGTGGGCTTGAGGAACTTCACATGCTCTTTCAGCAAGGACAGGAACAGTTTGATCACGGATAAGTGGTGATTGAGGGTGGCCAGTTGCAAGGCTGTCCAGCCATGGCTGGTAACCACACTGGTCTCGGCTCCGCATGCAAGCAATGCAGCGCATGCGGGCAAATGCCCGTTCGAGGCCGCCATCATCAGTGGTGTCCAGTCGCGCAGGCTACGGGTGTTAATCCCCGCATTGTGGGTGACAAAATGTTTGATGATGTTGGTATGGCCGTTGTACGCGGCCCAGTGCAGCGGCGTGAATCCCGCGTGGTCTTTCATGTTCACATTGGCGCTGAATTCGAGAAAAAGTTTGCTGAGTTCGAGGTTGCCGTTGAATGCCGAGAAAAAAAGCGGTGTCCAACCGCGCTCGTCACAGGTGTCAATATTGATGTGGCAGTGCAGGAAAAGACCGATCGCCTTGAGGTCCTTGGCCCCCGTGGCTTTCAAAAAACCGTTGGCAGTGCACGGGTAGCCCAGGATTTCGATCTCGTGGCGCGCGGCAGCGCTGATCCTGGCCCAGGGACTGTCATCACTCGGCGCACGCATGTTAATGAAGTCCTGCGGGGAATGTTCAAAGAGGCCTGATTTCCCCTGCTTGTTGCTCAGCTGTGCCAACGGATTGTCGTCGAAGTCCTTGGGCAGATTGCGTGTACCCTCGAATACTTCACTCAGGTAGAACAATTCACTCGCCACTTCGTGCGAGAACCCGTGACGGTCACTACGCGTATTCACCAGCAACTCCAGAAAGAATTCCTCCATCTGGGGTGTGTGCCACAGCACGACGATCTTCGCCAGAATGCGCGGGTGATGCAGCTCCAGTTCTTTCGGATACAGGGCTTCTTCCCCGTACACCAGATCCAGCACGGACTTGTTCATGGCAACCTATCGGGAGAAGATGCCGATCCTTGCAGCAGGGGCGGGTTTGGCGTGACCGGATGTCTGGCGGGGACTTTCATGATGAAACAGCCTTAAGTGCGATGATTGATCCGGCGTAAGAAAACAGTGTCGATCCGGACATGACTCCAAAATCGAACCAAGTGAGAGGATTGTGCCCGTTCCTCAGAGTAGTCGCAAGGCCGATGCCCCGCGGCACGGGGATTCCGCTTCGCGGTCAGGCTGACGAAGCGGAAGCAAGGGCGGCGTTTAGAGGCGCTCCGGAAATCGCAACAGGGGCCGTTGCGGCAGAAGATATGTCAGACTGAAATGTGTGACGCTTTTTTCCAGCGCATCACACGATCGCACTGCGTGTCAGTTAGCCTCGGAAAGAAGTTGCAGCATGATTCCTCCGGCTTGTTGGACGTATCCTCCGCCAAACAGATTGGCGTGATTGAGGATATGGTAAAGGTTGTACACGTCGCGGCGGACGGCATAGCCGGCATCCAGTTGCCATGCGGCGCGATAAGCGGCATAGAAATCGGAAGGATAGCCGCCGAAGAGTTCCGTCATCGCGATGTCGCACTCGCGGTCGCCGTAATAGACGGTGGGATCGAAGACAGCCGGAGTGCCATCGTCAAGATAAGCGTGGTTGCCGCTCCACAGGTCGCCATGCAGCAACGAGGGCTGGGGCGAGTAGCCCTCGAAGAAAGACGGCAAGACCTCGAGCAATTTCTCGCCCGGTTCCTGCAGCAGCCTGCCGAAGCCATTCTCCGTTGCAAGCCGCAGTTGAAAACCCAGGCGGTGTTCGCGCCAGAATTCGATCCAGGTCTTGTTCCATGCATTCCGCTGCAAAGAGGTACCAATGAAATTGCTGTGAGAAAAGCCGAATTGAACTGAGGTGCAGCGATGCAGCGCAGCCAGTTGCTCGCCAAGCAGTTCGGCGGAACCGCTCGAACTCAAATCCAGATGTTCCAGCACCAGAAAGGAGTGTTTTCCGCTGATTCCATGAGCAACTGGCCGTGGCACGCGCAGGGTATTTGTTGCGGCGATGGTCTCGAGCCCGGCGCGTTCGGTAACGAACATCGCCAGATGTTGTGCATCGTTTAGTTTGAGGAAATAGCGGGTACCGTCGCCGGATTCGATGCGGTAAGCATCATTGATGCTGCCGCCCCCGACCGGGACGGCATTGCTTACTTCGAACGGGCGCCGGGTTGTTTCGCTGATGACGGTCGAGAGTTGGCAGAACAATTCCCGCATCACGCCTTGAATCGCAGTTCACCCTGTTCCGAGAAATCGAACATCGGACCCCAGGCGACTTCCCAGTAGTGGCCGTCCGGGTCGGAGAAGTAGCCGCTGTAGCCGCCCCAGAAAGTGTCTTGCGGCACCTTGGCGATACGGGCACCCGCTTGCGCGACACGGGCGAAGATGCTGGCGATCTCTTCCTTGCTACGGGCGTTGTAGGCGAGCGTAAAGCCGCGGAACGCACCCGGCGCGGGAAGCTGCAACACTTCCCCGATGTCTTCAGCCAACTTGTCCAGCGGATACAGCGAGAGCCATACGCCGGGCAATTGGAAGAAGGTGACGCCCTCGTTTTCGGTGAGGGGTGGGGTGGTGAAAATTTCCCGGTAGAAAGCGGTAGAACGGGCGAGATCGGACACGCCCAGGGTGATGACGGTCATGCGCGGGATTCTCATGTTGCCTCCTTGGTCTGTCATGCCTGGTGACCGGGCATGACAGTGATCGAAGCTACAACGTGATGCGGGTGCCGAAATGCTGCTTGTACAACTCCGCCAGCTCGGCGCGGGTGTATTTGTGGTTCTGTCCGCCGCGGCTGGCGATCTTGAGCGAACCCATCAGGGAAGCGAGTCGTCCCGTGGTCTCCCAGTCCCATCCGGCCTGGATACCATACAGCAAACCGGCGCGATAGGCATCACCGCAACCGGTCGGGTCGACGATGGCCTTCGGCTTCGGTGTCGGGATGGCGATCTGCTTGCCGCCGGTATAGATGAGCGAACCGTCGCCGCCGAGCGTCACGATCAGCGCGGTGACGCGCTGCGCGATCTCTGCCAGCGTCTTGCCGGTCTTGTCCTGCAGCATCTTGGCTTCGTAGTCGTTTACGGTGACGTAGTTCGCCTGCTCCACGAATTCCAGCAATTCCTTGCCGGAGAACATCGGCATGCCTTGTCCCGGGTCGAACACGAAAGGAATTTTGGCTTCGGCGAACTCGAGCGCATGGCTGATCATGCCGTCGCGGCCATCCGGCGAAACGATGCCCAGTGTGACGTCCTTCGCCTCATTGATGTGGTTGAGGTGAGACATGCCCATGGCGCCCGGATGGAACGCCGTGATCTGGTTGTCGTCGAGGTCGGTGGTGATGAATGCCTGACCCGTGAAGTTGCCCGGTACATGGCGGATATGCGTCTGCGCCAGACCGATGTTTTCCAGGCGCTGTGTATAAGGCCCGAAATCGTCGCCCACCGTCGCCATGATCAGCGGGTGGCCGCCCAGCAGTTGCAGGTTATAGGCGATGTTTCCCGCGCAGCCGCCATATTCGCGGCGCATCTCGGGGACGAGAAAAGCGACATTCAGGATGTGGATCTGTTCGGGAAGGATGTGTTTCTTGAACTGGTCCTTGAACACCATGATGGTGTCGTAAGCCATTGAACCGCAGATGAGAGTCTTCATGTTGCCCCAAAATGGATAGAGATAATGACAGGGCAGGATTGTAACAGTTACAGGGGATGTGCCGGTTTCAGACGGTATGCCATGGGGATACCCCAGTCTGTCGCCCTGCCAATCAGTCCAAATGGACTATTTGCAAACCGGCTCAGTCCAGCGAAGATTCGTGTACACATCAAATAATCCGGGGAGAGCGAAATGATTGCACGCACGATAACGATTCTGTGGCTGCTGGTTGGACTCACGGCATGCGGCGGAGGCGGTTCAAGCGGAGGGAGTTCGGGCAGCGGCGGCGCAACCGTCACCTTGCAGTCCATTGCCATCACACCCGCAACACTTACGCTGGGCAAAGGTGCGACTCAGGGGTACACCGCCACGGGAACCAATTCGGACAACTCGGTGCAAGACCTCACGACGACGGCCACTTGGACTTCCAGCGCAACAGGCATCGCCACAGTGGGCGCAAATACCGGTGTGTTGACGACGCTTGCGGCGGGGTCGACTACGCTGACTGCGACGGCTAGCGGCAAATCTGCGAATGTGAACATCACCGTGACATCCACCGTGGTCAAACAGGTCGTTTCGCTCCAGGTGACGCCAGATTATGTGCGTGTCACGCCGGGCTCCACCAAGCAACTGACCGCGACGGCGACCTATTCTGACGGCACTTTCTCGGACGTCACATCCACTGTAACGTGGACGTCCGGCGATGCAACCGTCGCGACCATCAACAGCTCTGGGTTGCTGACGGCAGGTCCCACCAGCAACAGCAGCGTGCTCATTTCTGCCGATATGGGGGCTACTGCAGGCAAGAGTCGCACCGCGATCAACACCGTCACCGTCACTGCGTTGTCAATCACGCCGCAAACCATCTATACCGGTATCGGCTGGAGCCCTGCCACTTGGGTTAGCGGATCTATGTCCAACGGGACGGGCCAGACACCATTTTCCTCCACGTTCGCCCTGACTTCGTGCAACCCGGTCAATGCCGCGACCTACGATTCGTCGACAGGGTTGATTATGGCCAATGCAATGGGCACCTGTACCATGACGGCCTCGGTTGGTACAAACTCGGTCACAGTGACGTCGCTACCGGCCACGCTGACCATTTCCCCGCCTGTACTGAACACAATAGCCATTACACCAGCAACGGCGACTGTTGGCGCGGGGGGCTCATTGCAGCTAACCGCGATTGGGACCTATAACACCGGCATCAAGCAGGATATTACGAAGTTGCTGATATGGTCGACAAGCAACAACTCGGTGGCAACCGTGATTACCGGCTCCAATACGACAGCAGGGTTGGTGAACGGGGTGGCTGCAGGAACGGCAACCATTACCGCAACCCCGGTGCTTCCGGCCGGCAACCCGCCGGTGACAGCGGGCACGACGGCGATAACCATTCCCGGAACGGCGCCGGTTGCTGCAGCGGCCACGCTCTCAGGCGCGGCAGTTACCGACAATACCATCGGCATCAGCTCGCTTCTGCCGGGAGTCCAATCGTCGGTGTATACCAATGGCTATCCCGACCCGAATGGCAATATGCACCCGGGGACCATCACCGTCGGCTGCAACTGGTATTTGACGTATAACCCGGTCGCTGCGATGAATATCCAGCATTTGAACTGCTCACAGGCGCTGATCCGGTTCAGTCTAGCCTCCATTCCAACCGGCAAGACCATCACGAGCGCAACTTTGCAGTTGCAGACTTATTTGCCTGGTGTCGGCTACGTGCCGCGCAATTGGCATGTGCACACCTTGGCCAGCCCCGGCTGGTCCGGCAATACAGCGACCTGGGACAATTCGGGTGGCTACACACACTATCCGGCTGCCGCAACCGTCAATCTTGCGCCACCCTCGTCCATCAACCAGTCGTATAACGTCGATGTGACGACCGCTGTGCGCAACTGGTACAGCAACTCATGGGCAAACAACGGGTTCACGCTCGGACTGGATGATATGGTTACCTGGCCGTACATGATCTCGCTGGATGCCTTCAGGTTCTACAGCAGCGAAGATGCCGGCGGACGCGGTCCCAAGCTGGTGGTCAATTACCAGTAAACGGCAGCCATAAACTAAAACGCCACGGATAACCCCGTGGCGTTTTAGTTTTGGGTGATGCAAAGATCAGGGTGAAACGACTTGTTCGCTCTTGTTCAACGCAGCCAGCGCCGCATCGTAGTTCGGCTCATGCGTGATGTCGTCCACCAGTTCGGCGTGCACGATGCGGTCCTTGTCGTCCAGCACCAGCACGGCGCGTGCAGTCACACCGGCCAGCGCGCCGTCGGCGATCTTTACGCCGTAGTTGCGCATGAAGTCGCGGCCGCGCATCAGCGACAGTGTGGTGACATTCTCCAGACCTTCCGCCACGCAAAAACGGCTCATGGCGAACGGCAGGTCGGCCGAGATCACCAGCACTGCGGTGTTGTTCAATTTGCTTGCGGCTTCGTTGAACTTGCGGGTGGACGTGGCGCACACGGCGGTATCCAGGCTGGGCACGATGTTCAGCACCTTGCGCTTGCCTGCAAAGCTTTTCAGCGAAACGTCTTTCAGATCCTTGTCGACCAGCTCAAAGTCGGGAGCCTGCTGGCCAACGGCCGGGAAAGTACCGAATAGCGTGACGGGTGCACCGCCGAGTTTTGTGGCGGGTTTGTCTTTATTGTCTTTGGCCATGAGTGTCTCCTAGAGTTTTCGTCATTCCGGCGCATGCCGGAATCCAGTTATTCAATAATAACTCCGCAACGCGGGGACAAAGCCAAAGGCATCATTATTAAACCTGCTGGATTCCGGCTTTCGCCGGAATGACGCGGTGGATGTTTATCTTAACTTGTTACAGTTGGACAGGCGCAAACCAGATTCTTGTCGCCGTACACATTATCCACCCGTGCCACGGCAGGCCAAAATTTATTATCGCGTAACCACTGCAGGGGGTAGGCAGCCTGTTCGCGCGAGTAGGGACGCGCCCACTCGTTGGCGCAGACCGATTTCGCGGTGTGCGGCGCGTGCTTGAGGATATTGTCCTTTTTGTCCACCTTGCCGGAGATGACTTGCTCGATCTCTTTGCGGATAACGATCATCGCCTCGCAGAAACGGTCCAGTTCGGCTTTGGATTCACTTTCGGTGGGTTCCACCATCAGCGTATCCACCACCGGGAAGGAAGTGGTCGGCGCATGGAAACCGAAGTCCATCAGGCGCTTGGCGATATCGGTCACTTCCACACCTTCCTTCTTCCACTCGCGGCAGTCGAGGATCATCTCGTGCGCGCAGCGGCCGTTGCTGCCGCTGTACAAGGTGGCGTAGCTGTTTTTCAGCGATTCCTTGATGTAGTTGGCATTCAGGATCGCCATCTTCGTCGCTTCGGTGAGCCCCGTGCCGCCCATCATCTTGATGTAACCATAAGAGATCATCAGGATCAGCGCGCTGCCGTAGGGTGCTGCCGATACCGCATGGATGCCCTGCGCGCCGCCGACTTTTACCACTGGATGCGAGGGCAGGAACGGTGCGAGATGCGCTGCCACACCGATCGGGCCCACACCCGGTCCGCCGCCGCCGTGCGGAATCGCGAAGGTCTTGTGCAGGTTGAGGTGACACACGTCCGCGCCGATGTTGCCGGGGCTGGTGAGGCCAACTTGCGCGTTCATGTTGGCGCCGTCCATGTACACCTGGCCGCCGTTGGCGTGGATGATGGCAGTGATGTCCTTGATGCTTTCCTCGTACACGCCGTGCGTGCTGGGGTAGGTCACCATCAGGCACGACAGATCGGTCTTGTGTTCTTCCGCCTTGGTGCGCAGATCTTCCACATCGATGTTGCCCTTGGCGTCGCACTTCACCACCACGATATGCATGCCGCACATCGCCGCGCTGGCGGGGTTGGTGCCGTGCGCGGAAGAGGGAATCAGCACCACGTTGCGCTGCGCTTCGCCGCGCGAACGGTGATAAGCCTGGATCACCAGCAGACCGGCGTATTCACCGGAGGCGCCGCTGTTGGGCTGGAAGCTCATCTGCGCGAAGCCGGTGATCTCGGACAGGTCTGCGTCCAGACCGGCGATCAGTTCCTGATAACCAGCGGCCTGTTCCAGCGGCACGAAGGGATGCAGGTTGGCGAATTCAGGCCAGGTCAGACCCAGCATCTCGGAAGCTGCGTTGAGCTTCATGGTGCAGGAGCCCAGCGAGATCATGGAGTGCGTGAGCGACAGGTCTTTATTTTCCAAACGCTTGATGTAACGCATCATCTCGGTTTCGGAGTGATAGCGGCTGAACACCGGATGGCTCAGGATGGCCGACTGACGCGGTTTGAACAGTAGCGGCTGGGTGGCGAGCTGCGCCGTAGTGAGCACCGGCGCGGTCTTGCCGACCTTGGCTGCGAACACGGCGAGGATGGCGTTGAGGTCGTCGACCGTAGTGGTCTGGTCGAGCGAGATGCCCACGCCGTCGGCCGCATAGCGGAAATTGATCTGCGCCGCTTCGGCCAGTGCACGCACCTTCGCGTTGTCGGTGTGCATGAGCTTGATGGTGTCGAAGAACACGCCTTCGGCCACTTTGTAACCGAGCTTCTTCAACTCACCGGCCAGCAGCGCGGTGGAACGGTGCACCTGCGCGGCGATGCCGTGCAGGCCTTGCGCACCGTGATACACCGCGTACATGCTGGCCATGATCGCCAGCAATGCCTGCGCCGTACAGATGTTGGAGGTGGCTTTTTCGCGGCGGATATGTTGCTCGCGTGTCTGTAGCGCCATGCGCAATGCAGGGTTGCCGTCAGCATCGATAGATACGCCGATGATGCGGCCCGGCATCGAGCGCTTGTGCGCATCGCGGCAGGCGAAGTAAGCGGCGTGCGGGCCGCCGTAGCCCATCGGCACGCCGAAGCGCTGCGTGGAACCCAGTACCACGTCCGCGCCCCATTCGCCGGGCGGCGTGAGCAGCACCAGACTCAGGATGTCGGCGGCGACCGCGATGGTCATGCCGTTGGCTTTGGCACGCGCGACGAAATCGGCGTAGTCATGCACCGTGCCGTCGGCAGTCGGATATTGCAGCAAGGCTCCGTACAGTTTGTCGTTGAGCGTGAGCGTCTTGAAGTCGCCGATCACCAGCTCAATGCCGAGCGGTTTGGCGCGCGTCTTCAGCAATTCGATGGTTTGCGGGAAACATTCGTTGGACACGAAGAAGCTGTTCTTGCCCGCAGCTGCATCCTCACGCGAACGCAGGCCGTGCAGCATGGTCATCGCCTCGGCGGCGGCAGTGGCTTCGTCCAGCAGCGAGGCATTGGCGATCTCCATGCCGGTCAGATCCATGATCATGGTCTGGAAATTCAGCAGGGCCTCCAGGCGACCCTGCGCGATCTCGGCCTGGTAAGGCGTATAGGCCGTGTACCAGCCCGGGTTCTCCAGCACGTTGCGCTGAATCACCGGCGGCACCACGGTGTCGTAATACCCCAGCCCGATATAACTCTTGAACAACTTGTTCTTCGCCGCAATGCCGCGCAGGTGGCTGAGGAACGCGTGTTCGCTCATGCCTGATGGCAGGTTCAGCGGCTTCTTCAAACGGATGGCGGCGGGCACGGTCTGGTCGATCAGCGCATCGAGCGACGGCGCATTGATCGTTTTCAGCATAGCCTGCACGTCGGTTGCGCTGGGGCCGTTGTGGCGTGTTACAAATTGGTCTGTCATAGGAATATGAATGCGTAGGATGGGTTGAGCGCAGCGATACCCATGCCGA
>JAYTUW010000114.1:0-36838 GCA_043744345.1 Sideroxydans sp.
CGCAACCTCAAGGCGCTGCTGCTGGCCGCACCCGCCGGGCCGCGCGTGACCATGGGGCTGGACCCCGGCATCCGCACCGGCGTGAAAGTGGCGGTGGTGGACGAGACCGGCAAGGTGGTGGATACCGCCACCGTCTATCCGCACCAGCCGCGCAACGATTGGGATGGGGCGCTGCACACGCTGGTGCAGTTGGCGAAGAAACACAGGGTGACGTTGATAGCGATCGGGAATGGGACGGCATCGCGGGAGACGGATAAGTTGGCGCAGGATTTGATCAGGTTGTGCGGGAGTGCAGATGCTCAATCAGGCCGTCATTCCGGCGAAGGCCGGAATCCAGCGAATATGACGGGCTGCGAAGCAGACAAAACCAAGGGTGTTGTCCCCCTGGCGGGGGAAGTTGTTGATCAACTGGATTCCGGCCTGCGCCGGAATGACGGCATTTCTTCTAAGATCAGTGCAGACGGGACGTCGGCGCTCCCAGCAAAACTCACTAGCATCGTCGTGTCCGAAGCAGGCGCGTCGGTGTATTCCGCTTCCGAATTCGCTTCGCGAGAATTGCCGGAGCTGGATGTGTCGCTGCGCGGTGCGGTGTCCATCGCGCGCCGTCTGCAAGACCCGCTGGCCGAGCTGGTGAAGATCGATCCCAAGTCGATTGGCGTGGGCCAATACCAGCACGACGTGAGCCAGTTCCAGTTGGCGCGTTCGCTGGATGCGGTGGTGGAAGATTGCGTTAATGCGGTGGGCGTGGATGTGAATACGGCGTCGGCGCCGCTCCTGGCAAGGGTTTCAGGCCTTTCCAGCAGCGTGGCGCAGGCCATCGTGAGCCACCGCGACCTCAAGGGTAAATTCAACACCCGCGCCGAACTGCGCGAAGTGCCGCGCTTGGGCGACAAGACTTTCGAACAGGCGGCGGGCTTTTTGCGCATCATGGGCGGCAACGATCCATTGGATGCTTCAGCCGTCCACCCCGAATCGTATCCGCTGGTGAAACGCATCCTTGAAGACATCAAGCAGGAGATCAAGGGTGTGATCGGCAATGGCAGCCTGCTGAAAGGGCTGAGCCCGGCCAAGTACGCCAACGAGCAATTCGGCATCCCGACCATCACCGACATCCTCAAGGAACTGGAAAAACCCGGCCGCGACCCGCGCCCCGAGTTCACCACGGCGACGTTCAAGGACGGCGTGGAAGAACTGCGCGACCTGAAGCCGGACATGATCCTGGAAGGCGTGGTCACCAACGTGGCCGCGTTCGGCGCGTTCGTGGACATCGGCGTGCATCAGGATGGACTGGTGCATATCTCCGCGCTCTCCAACAATTTCGTCAAAGACCCGCACACTGTGGTGAAGGCGGGGCAGGTGGTGAAAGTGAAAGTGCTGGAGGTGGATGAAAAGCGTAAGCGCATTGCGTTGACCATGCGTCTTACCGACTCGGCAGCGCAGGTGGGTGGTGCCAAGCCGGTTGCTTCCGGTCAGCGTGACAATCGCCCGCAGGGTAAACCGGCCGGTGGCAAGCCTGCCAACCGCTCACCCGCCCAACCTGCAATGGGCGGCGCGATGGCGGCGGCGTTTGCGAAGTTGAAGGGGTAACTGTCCTGCGTCCAGTTGGTCTTGCCATCGGATGACTTTGCGTGGTGCGGCCGGAGTTGCTTCCAGGGCGGGTTTTGTGCGACGGAGCCTCAGTTGGTTATCGTGTCGTCGTACCGGAAGCCGATCTTTTTGAATGTGATGGTTGGTGTACGGGTTGGTGCCTGCGTGGGATTCGAGCCGTTCTTCAGGTATTCGCCGGTTACGTCATGTTCCGCAAGGATTTCGTTTTCTCCGCGCCATTTGCGCCAGGCGGCCTCGGCCAGGCGGGAAGCTTCAGGTTGACCGGCCAGGAAGTAAATCTTGCCGCTGCGTGTTTTGACACTCATGGCGACCGGGTCGAATTCGCGGATTGAGCTGGTGGAGACGCCGATTTTATTTTCGGCGTTCTCCGCGCAAACGTGGCGGGTACGGACATCGCCAGACCACACTGCTTCCATTACACGCCAGCGATGCAGTTGATTAAGGGGCTTGGGCGGAATCGTTTCGGTGGGCATTGCTTGGACAATGGGTGCTGGTTACAAAGTGGGGGAGCAAGATACCTCCATCGCCAGGCAGGGTCAACGCGATTGCGAGGAACAATTCCGGAAGCAACCCTTTTTTGCACCGCTGCTATTGGTCACCCTGCCGGGTAATCAAGTCGGGTAATCAAGTCGGGTATCAGTCATTCTGGTGTCCGCAATGGGTCAAGCCATTTTCACTCCAACCTTGAATTTGTGCTAACCAACTATTCAAGAAAGGTTTTTCCCAATTATTAATTGCTGGCATGGTCATTGCTGACTACAATAGTCAATTATTTATCGGCCCCAAGGATCCTGCAGGCGGGTCATGGCAAGTTGTGCGAACACGACAGAATAAGCGGGCAAAGATCAACGTCACAGACAAAAGAAAAACCAGTGTGCTGCGTTTGAAATCCATTGAAGTCTATTTCCGGTTGGGGCTGTTCCATGTGTTGTTGTTGGCGTCTTCCCTGGCGTCCGCTTCACAGACCAGCATCGCCATGTTCTATGGGGACAAGCTGCCGTGGGACGAGTTGCGCGCCTTTGATGTGGTGGTGGTTGAGCCAAAGCATGTGCCGGATCCCAAGGTGTATGCGACCAAGCGGACCACGTTGTTTGCCTACGTCTCGCTGGGGGAAGTATCTCCTGATCGGGAGTACCTGAAGTCGATCCCGGCCGCGTGGAAACTGGGCGAGAACAAGGATTGGGGCAGTGCGGTGCTGGACCAGTCGCGCCCGGAATGGCCCGTGTTCTTCGCCGAACAGGTGATCAAGCCTTTGTGGGATGCGGGCTATCGCGGATTTTTTGTGGATACGCTGGACTCTTACCAGTTGTACGCCAAGACCGATGAAGCCAGAGCCGCCCAGGAAGCCGGCATGGTGGCGGTGATCCGTGAACTGAAGAAGCGCTATCCGCAAGCCCGGCTGATCTTCAACCGCGGCTTCGAGATCTTGCCGCAGGTGCATGACGAGGTGTTTGCGGTTGCCGCCGAATCGCTGTTCCAGGGGTGGAATGCGGCAAGGAAGAAATACCAGCCGGTGCCAGCCAATGATCGCGAGTGGCTGCTGGGGCAGCTCAATCGTGTGAAGCAGGAGTACAAGTTGCCGGTGCTGGCCATCGACTATGTGCCGCCCGGGCAGCGCGATCTGGCGCGCGCGACAGCGGCAAAGATCCGCGACCTTGGATTCATTCCCTGGGTGACTGATCCGGAGTTGAACATGCTGGGCGTGGGCGAGATCGAGGTGATGCCGCGCAAGGTGCTCATGCTCCACAACACCGCCGACACCGAATACGACCTGATCAATACCAGTGCCTTGCATTACGGCACCCTGCCGCTGAACTACCTGGGTTACACCGCCGAGTATCTGGATGCGCGCCGTGCGCTGCCGGGTTATCCGCTGGGCGGGCGCTATGCCGGTATCGTGGTGTGGCTGGATCAGGCGGTGGGCAGAGAGGGGGCGGCGCTGGCCGACTGGCTCAGGAAGCAAATAGAATCCGGGGTGCCGGTGGTCGTGCTGGGTGAGGCTGGATTCCTGTTAAGCAACGGTGGCGCCAAGCAGCTCGGCCTTGATTACTCGGCCATGCCTGCAGATCGGTCACGTCTGAGTATTGTCCGGAGCGAGTCGCCGGTCGGCTTCGAGTCGCAACCGGTGTTCGACCGTTCCGCCTTCTTTCCCTTGCAGGTGCAGGGCGGCAAGCCGCTGCTCACGCTGGCGAACGACAAAGGCGTGAAGCAGGATGTGATCGCTTTGACTGCATGGGGCGGATACGCGCTCAACCCGCACGTGCTGGTTGAGTTGCCGGGAACGTTGGGCACGGACCCGTCCAAAGAGAGCGGCAAGAACTTGCGCTGGGTGATCGATCCGGTGGAGTTCATGCGCCGCGCGCTGAGATTGCCGGATATGCCTGTGCCGGATGCGACCACCGAAAGCGGCAGGCGCATGCTGATGGTGCATATGGATGGTGACGGCTTCGCAAACAGGGGGGAATTTCCCGGCGCACCTTACGCGGGCGAAGTGATGCTGGAACAGATCCTGAAGAAATATCCGCTGCCCGCGACCATCTCGGTCATCCAGGGAGAGATCGCCGGAAACGGGCTGTATCCCGATAAATCCGCAGCGCTGGAGAAGATCGCGCGCGACATCTTTGCGCTACCGCAGGTCGAGATCGCCAGCCATTCGTTGTCGCACCCTTTTCAGTGGCGCAAGGTGGCCGGCAGTTCCGGTGGTGAAGGCTACCACCTCGATCTGCCCAACTACACGTTCGACCTGCGCAAGGAGATTCCCGGCTCTATCGCCTATATCGAATCCAGGCTTGCTCCTCCCGGCAAGAAGGTGAAGACCTTTTTGTGGACCGGCGACTGCAACGTGGGGGCGGATGCGCTGGAGCTGGCCGGGCGCAGCGGTGTAACGGGCATGAACGGCGGCGAGACCATGATCACGCGCAGCTTTCCCACGCTGACGCTGGTGGCGCCGCTGGGTGTGCCGAAGGGAAAATACTTCCAGGTGTATGCACCCAACCAGAACGAGAATGTCTACACCAACAACTGGACCGGGCCGTTCTACGGCTTTGAGCGCGTCATCGAGACGTTCGAGCTGACCGACGCGACCTATCGCCTGAAACCGGTGGATATCTATTTCCACACCTATGCGGCCAGCAAGCCGGCTTCGCTCAAGGCGCTGGACAAGGTCTTCAAGTGGGCATCGGCCCAGGAAACCACGCCGGTGCACATCTCGGACTATGTGCGCAAAGTGCAGGATTTCAACAGCATGGTGGTGGCGAAGACGCCGGACGGCTGGAGGGTGCGCGGTTCCGGCAACTTGCATGAATTGCGCGCGCCGTTGGCGCTGGGGCAGCCGCAAGTCGAGGCGGGCGGGGCACTGGCCGGATTCAACCGGCGTGGCAACAGCCAGTATCTGCATGTTGCCGACAACGAGGCGAATATCCGATTCCGCAAGGCAGCAGCGAATGTGCCTTATCTGGTCTACGCCAATGCACGCGTGTCGCGCCTGAACGCTGCGGCCACGAACAAGGAGCGTACACTGGAGCTGGCACTGAACGGGCAGGTCCCGTTGAAGTTTGCCCTGAACATGAATGTGCATTGCTCGGTGCGCGCCGAAGGGAAGTTGCTCGGCGCAAATTCGAGAACAAACGGCGTAAGCCATTTCTCAATCAAGACACATGTCATCGACCAGCTACGAATTCACTGCCCGCGGTAAGCAGGGGCAGGATCGTCCGCGCCTGATGTCCAACTGGACGTTGGCCGGTTTCGCTTTTGTGGTGATGATTCCGCTGGTGTTGATATTTCCCAAGCAGGAGTTGTTGCGGCAGGCTTCGCAGCAGAATCTGGGCGACATCCTCACGGTGAACTACCTGAGCAATCTGCTGACGGCGGATCCTGGCAATATGGAACTGCGCATCCTGCTGGCCGAGCACAAGATACACCTGAAGGAAACACAAGAGGTTCCGGGGCTCATCGCGCCGGTGATCAAGAGTCCGGACCCGGTGTGGCACTTGAAAGGGGTGTTGACCGAGTACAAGTTCCTGACCAGCCAGTATTGGGATGCCAAGCCGAATTCCACAATACGGGCCGATCTTAAATCGTTGCGCATCGCCGCGTTCCGGAATCTGGCCGTGAAGGAATGGGATATCCCCGTCACGGCCTATCTGGCCGGGCAGGCGGACCAGCTGCACGAGCACGGGCTATCCGTCTTGCTGTACCGCAAGCTGTCGGACTCCGCCGCGATGATGCCGACGGAGTGGTTCGCCGAAACCGCGGTTGGCGCGCTGGATGACGGCGACTACGAGCTGGCTGCACATCTGTACTTCATCGCGCGACACAAAGAGCACCATGTGGAGAAGCAGCGCGAATACCTGCTGGCGGGTATCCGCGCGCTGATGGCGGGCAGTCTGTTCGATGAGGCGATGCAGGCGATGGACGATCACACGGGCAAGCTCGAGAACGATCCCGAGACACTGTATGCGCTGATCCAGATCGCACGGGCGGCCAACGACCATCCGCGGGCGGTGCGCTATGCCAAGAAGCTGTTGCGCGTTTCCTGGCTGGCACCGGTGTTGGCATGGATCGAGCGCATCGACCTGGGCCTGATCGGGATATCGAACGCGGACGCGGCAGCCGATGTGCCGCAAGCCGCCGCCGACAGGATGCGTCCTTATACCAGCAAGAACTACGAGCTTGGATATCAGGTGTTCATCGAGAACGGCAATCTGCCCCAGGCATTCCGCGTGGCCGAGGCAGCCGTGCGTCAGGTTCCCAACGAAATGATCTGGCATTTGCGTCTGGCACAAACGGCAGAGTGGACCGGCAAGCCGGAACTGGCCCTGCGCGAATGGCGCTGGGTGTTGCGCTACCATGAAACCAAAGAAGCATTGCTGGCGGTATTGCGGCTGGCGCCTTCGCTGAACGAGTATGGCGTGTTGCTGGATGCCTGGAAGCGGGTGGCGGAGCGGCAAAAGCTGGATGAGTCACAGTGGCGCAACATCGCCGACCTGTTCGAGCAGACCGGACGCCAGCGCGAGGGAATCAGGTTCTTCGAGGACCGCTATGCGATCGACCGGCAGGTGTTGCAATTGGAGATTGCGGCACGCCTCGCAGAACGCAACGGGGACGACAAGCATGCAAGCGATCTGTATTTTCGTCTGATCAAATCCAACGGTTTACAAACAGACTGGTTGCTGAAGATCGCCAATCTGTATTTGCGCAAGGGCGAGTACCGCAAGGCCTACGATCTGCTGCAGACCAATCGCGCCAAGGTGGACGAACAGGATATGGACTACTGGAAGTTGCTGGCCGCATTGGCCTGGCAATTGCAGTTGGACAAGGATGCCAAGACCAGTTACTTGCGGTTGTCCCAGGCCGGCAAACTGGCGCGGGAGGATTTCGGCCGCCTGATCTATCTGCTGGGTGACACGCGCGAGGAAGAGCGGGCGGCGCTGGCGGAATTCGCCTACCGCCGCTTCGGTGATCGCGAGATGCTGTTGCAGGCGCTGGAAATCTACTCTGCCCGGGGAGATATGCAGGTGCTCGGGCGTCTCTTCGAAATGGCGGCTAAAGACCGGAAATTGAATGTGTCCGGCAATTCGCGTTTCTACATAATCCGGGCGCAATATCTGCAGGCGCGCGGTGAATTCAAGGCGGCGCGCGCGGATTTCCGCTATGCCGCCGGGGTGGCTCCGGTCAGTGTCGAAAGCAGCATTGCCATGCTTTGGTTCCTGATCGATGGCCACGATCTGTCGGCGCTGCGCGAATTCACCGACCAAATTGTGGCGCGCGGGGACAACCGGGACCCGGCGTACTGGGGGGCATTGGCAGCCGCGTATCAGGTGCTGGACCAGCCTTCCCGATCGGTGGCCTATTACACACGCCAGCTGGAACAGGACGGGCAAGATTTTCTGTGGCTGGTGAACTATGCCGATGCGCTGGAGCAAGATCGCCAGACCGACCTTGCCGCGCGTGTGCGCCGCGTGGCCTGGTTGCAGTTGCGCGACAAACTGACCGGCAAGCCGGTGCAATTGCCTTATACCCAGGACATGCTGGCAGCGGCCCGGCTTGCGATGCTCAACCATCCCGGGGACCCCGGCCTGGAACAGGTGCGCTCCATCCTGCGCCAGGACCGCCTGCTCGAACATTCCGCTACAACCGACCGCATGACCAACGAGCTGGTGCTGGGATGGGCGTTTTCCAGGGAGCAGTCTTCCAACGCGAAAGCGTGGCTGTGGCGGCGCTACGGCCAGATGCTGAACCGCCCGCTGTGGGCCGATACGGCGTCCGGTCTGGTGGAAAACGATACGGAACATCTCGATGTCCTGCTGACCGGACAGGCAGATGCAATGCCCATGCTGGTGCGTCACGATGTGGCGAACGCGGTTGGAAAGGAAGGCCTGGCCCAATCCATCGTTTTCGAGGGCTTGCGGGACGATCCGGCGAATGATGAGGCGCATACACGCCTGAGCGAGGATGCGATGGCCGCCGCGGGGCATGTGGAGTTCGAATTACGGGACGAGAAGGTCGGCTCACTGCGCAGCCGCGCGCAACGCACGCGTGTCGAAATACCGTTTGATTCGCACATGCGAGTGGCAGCCGAGTTCTGGAATACACGCCAGTCGGACACGACTGCATCCGCTTTTGGCAAGCTCCCCGCGGCTGAAAAGGTTGCGGGTGTCATGCTAAAAAAGCGCAGCGGGTTGGGGGAGACCGAAATCGCCTTGCGGCGCAGGGGTGAATTCACGAACACCACCGAGGCGCATGTGACCCATGCCATGACGGTTGCTCCTCGTACCGACCTGCAGGTGGTTCTGGAGTCCAACGCGGCGGCCACCGAAACCAATGAATTGAGGGTGTTTGGCATGCGCGACCAGGCCAGCATCGGGGTGCTCTACCATTTCAGCAAGCGCGAGTATCTGCATATTCAACCGGCATGGGCGCGCTATTACACCCAATCGGGCGAGTTTCTGGGCAGCGGGAGCCAGTATTCGTGGGAGCTGGGGCATCATGTCCGTATCGGGTACCCTGACCTCAAGGTGCGTTTGACCGGTATCCATGCCGGTTTCCAGAGCGTCGCCGGTGCCAGCCTGGTATTGCCCGGCAAGGTGAATATCTACGGGATATGCGCGGACGCGGGGGACAGCTACCGGAATGGCTACAGCAAGGCATGGCGTCCGTCACTGGATATGTGTGCCACGCATAATGATTTGAGCGGGCAAGGCTATAATGCAGCCTTCGGCTTGGCAGGTCCGGTAGCCGGTCACGATCAGCTCTCAGTTTCCATGATGCAGGAGCGCGGGGCGACCAACGTCCTCAATGTACTGAGTCGTGAACTCAAATTGAACTACCGGTATTTTTTCTGACATTCGGACGGAACATATTTTGGAGCGACACATGAAGATATCCAGACTTGGCATCCTGCTTCTCGTAACGGTACTGAGTGCCTGCGCCGTGCTGGACCATGAGACCGATTCAAAACCGCTGGAACGTAATGCAAAATGGGCTTTGCTGCCGATCGTGAATCATACCGATGTGCCGCAGGCGGGCTTGCGTGCCGAGACGATCGCCGAAGTGCTGTTGCGTGCACGCGGCATTGCCGGTCTGCGCCGCTATCCGGCCATGCTCAACCAGGACAGTCTGTTCGAGCCCGCCGAGCGCAAGGTGGTCAACGACGCGTTGACCTGGGCTCGCGAGCAGGGTGTGCGCTACGCGGTGACGGGTGCGGTGGATGAATGGCATTACAAGGTCGGCATCGATGGTGAGCCGGCGGTCGGCATGACGCTTCAGATCATCGACCTCAAGGACGGCGACCGGGTGGTGTGGAGTGCGGCCGGCAGCAAGAGCGGCTGGAGCCGCGATGCGCTGAGTGCGGTCGCGCAGAAGCTGATCAAGGACATGTTATCCGACGCTCCCCTCCAGTGATCAACAAGTGAGTCTACGAAGTCTTTACAGCGATTTCTTTGCACGGCTGCATCTTGCACTGGCGCCGGTGCGCGTAAACCGGCTGATGTGGCTGGAGACTGTGGTTATCTCGCTGTTCGCCATCGCCATCGGGGTATTTTTCAGCAAGGAAGATCCGTTCCAGATCATGGGCGAATTCGCCTGGATATGGTTCGCGCCCGTGCTGGTCGCGCTGCGCTATGGCGTGGCACCGGGGTTCGTCTCTTCGCTCATCCTGATTGCCGCCTGGAAGCTGATGGATTACCTGGCAGATACCCACGAGAGTTTTCCGGAACAATTCTTTCTGGGCGGGCTGATCCTGTCCATGGTGTGCGGTGAATTCAGCGCGGCCTGGTCCGCACGACTGCGCCGGGCGGAGGAAACCAAACATTACCTCGACGAGCGGCTGAGCCGGATTACATTGCGCCATTTGCTGCTGCGCTTGTCGCACGACCGGATGGAGCAGGAGATACTGACCAAGCCGGTGACGCTGCGCGACGCGCTGGGCGGGCTGCGCCAGCTGACTTCCGTCCGGGACGATGCGCGCCTGCCGGCTTCGCTTTCTCTGTTGCAGTTGCTGACCCAGTACTGCCAGTTGGAATCTTCAGCGATATTCGTCGCTTCGGAGGATGGCAGCTATGCGCGGGCCAGCGAGATTGGTTCTCCCCCCGGGTTGCGTTCGGATGATCCATTGCTGGTCTACGCACTGCAACAGCGCACTTTGTCGCACCTGCTGATAGATGGGTTGGCAGATGTGCAACTGCCTTCGCCATTCCTGGTAATCGCACCCATCCTGACCAGCGACAAGAAGGTGCTGGGCGTGCTGGCGATAGACCGCATGCCGTTCCTTGCCATCAATGAGGAAAATCTGCAGATGCTCTCGGTGATGCTGGGTTATTACGCGGATTGCGTGAACGAAGCCGAAGGGTCGCGCCGGTTCTTCGAGGTCTTTCCACAGGCACCTGCCGATTTCGCCGCCGAATTTTCGCGTCTGTTGCAGCTGCAGCGTAGCAATCGCATCAATAGCCACGTTGTCGTCCTGTCGTTCGAGAACGACGAAAAGGGCAGACAGGCCATCGCCCAGCTTACGAACATCCGGCGCGGTCTGGATATTCCATGGCAGGTCAAAGTCGGCAGCCGTGTGTTGTTGGCCAATCTGATGCCGCTGGCCAATGATTCCGCAGTGGAAGGCTATCTGTTGCGCCTGGAGACGATTCTGAAGGAATCCATCGGGGTGGATACGGAGGAATGGCGACTGACCTCGATCCGCATCAGCCTTGAAGAGAGCGATCCGATGGGGTCGCTGCAGCGACTGTTTGAGATTCCTCATGATTAAGTTCGTGTTCATCGCACTGGCGCTGATGCTGGAGTTGACCGGCGTGACCACGGCCTGGAAGAGTGGAAGCAGCGACGGCACCTTGCTCATGTATCTGTTTCAGCATGCGCTGGCCAGCCTGCTGCTGGCAGTGGCCTGCTGGTATTTCCTGTCCGGGACCTACCGCCAGCCGCGCTGGCTGATCACGCTGTTGTTCTTCAACTTTGCTTTCTTCATTCCCGTGCTGGGATTGCCCGGTGTATTCGTCGCCATGTTCATTGCGGGATACCGCCGCCGTGCCAGGGTGAGCCAACCGTTCACCAATCTGGTGATGCCGGAATTTGTGCTGTCCCTGCGCGAATCAGAGATCCGTTTTAGTCAGGGCGGGATCAAGTCGCGTTTGGCTCATTCCTCAATTCCGACCCAGCAGCGCCTGCAGTCTTTGCTGGCGCTGCAGGGTATCCCGGCGCGGGTATCCAGCCCGTTGTTGCAGGACATGCTGGGTGATGCTTCCGACGATATCCGGCTGGTGGCTTACGGATTGCTGGACAGCCGCGAGAAAAAGATTACCGCGCAGATCCATCGCGAGCTGGTTAATCTCCGGACCGCGGAGAGCCGGGAGTTGCGGCTGGTGGGATTGCGGCATCTGGCCGAGCTGTATTGGGAAATGGTCTATGCCGGTCTGGCACAGGGCGACCTGCGCATCCACGCGTTGAACCAGGCGTTGTACTACGCGGATTCGGCCCTCAAGCTGGCAAATCAGGACACCGGACTGTTGTTTCTCAAGGGCCGTATCCTGCTGGAATCCAAATCGTACGAGGAGGCCAGGCTGATCCTGGAGTTGGCGATGTCGTACGGACTGCCGGAGTCGCGCGCTTTGCCCTATATCGTCGAGATCGCCTTCAACCGGCGCGATTTCGCGACGGTTCAGAACTTGCTGGCGCAACTGTCGGTATATCAACTGACGCCTATCATGAAGAACGCGATCCAGTTCTGGGTGAAGCGGCAGGTTCCTGCCGGAAACCAGCTGGTGAAAGAGAACCGGATATGAATTTCCCGCGCGCCGAAAGTGCCGACATCGGATTGTTGCTGGAAGGTACTTTTCCCTATGTCTCGGGCGGGGTGTCGAGCTGGGTCAACCAGATCATCCGCGGTTTTCCCCAGTACAAGTTTGCCCTGGTCTTCATCGGCAGTCAGCCCGAAGACTATGGCGAGCCCAAATATGCGCTACCGGACAATGTGGTGCATCTGGAGACTCATTATCTTTACAACAAGCAGGCCGTGCCCCAGGTACGCGCAAAACACGGCGATCCGGAGGTCTTCGGCAATATCCGGCATCTGCACGATTGCTTCCGGCTTCCGGAGGCGAATCCGGACGGACTGGAGACATTCCGCAAACTCATTCCGGAGATGTCGCCCAGTGGCGGTGCCGGATTGGATACGTTTCTATACAGCGAGGAATCCTGGGCCTTCGTGAAGGAGAAATACCAGAAATATTGCAGCGACCCCTCGTTCGTGGACTATTTCTGGACGGTGCGTTCCATGCATGCGCCGGTGTGGATGCTGGCCGAAATCGCGCGCAACTTCATCCCGGTGCGTGCCTATCACACGGTTTCAACCGGCTATGCCGGTTTGCTGGGTGCGCTGCTCAAGGAAAAGAACGGCTGCCCGCTGATCCTGTCCGAACACGGAATCTATACCAAGGAACGCAAGATCGACCTGTTCCAGGCGCAGTGGGTGAAGGACAACCGCAACGTGTTCCAGCGCGATCCGACCGAGATCAGTTATTTCCGGCAGCTCTGGATCCGCTTTTTCCAGCAACTCGGCACGCGCTGTTACGACAGTTCCGACCATATTGTGTCCCTGTTCGAAGCCAACCGCCTGCGCCAGGTTGAAGACGGGGCACCGGCACAGCGCACCTGCAATATTCCCAACGGCGTCAACGTGCAGCGCTTTGCACCGCTACGCGCGCTGCGCCCGGCTTCGCCCCCGCCCATCCTGTGCCTGATCGGACGGGTGGTGCCGATCAAGGACATCAAGACTTACATTCGTGCGATGCGCACCGTGGCCAACCGCATGCCGCATGCCGAGGGCTGGATCGCCGGTCCGGAAGACGAGGATCCGGATTACGTGGATGAGTGCAAAGACCTGGTAGACGGTCTGGGGTTGGGGGGCAACATCAAATTCCTCGGCTTCCAGCAGATGACGGAGTTGTTGCCCAAGGTCGGTCTGGTGGTGCTTAGCTCGATCAGCGAGGGATTGCCGCTGGTGTTGCTGGAAGGCTTCGCCGCCGGGGTGCCTGCGGTGAGCACGGATGTCGGATCGTGCCGACAGTTGATCTACGGGCTGGACGAGCAAGACAAGACGTTCGGCGCGGCCGGGCGCATCGTGGGCATCGCCGACCCGCAGGCGCTGGCGGAGGCGGCCCTGGAACTGCTCACCGACACCACCGTGTGGAACGCGGCAAGCGAAGCGGGTATCAAGCGTGTTGAAGCCAACTACACGCAGGAAAAAATGTTCGCCAGCTATCGTCACATCTATGAGAAGGCATTATCCTAAAAACCGCAGTTGACCGCTCCATTGAGGCCGCAAGCAAATGAACAGAATTATTATTCGCGATTTATCCACGCGCACCCATTGGGTGAGTCGCTACGAAGCGCATTGCACGTCCCCCGCTGCGCATGGCGGCGTTACTCCTCCTCGGAATGGGACGACCATTCCTCGTCGTCGCGCCTTGCCCTACGCCGCGAGGAACGCACACTGCACTTCGTTCAACTACGGTTTCTAGGATCATGGCAGGCATAGGTTTTGAACTGCGCAAGCTGCTGGAGAAGGATAGCTACTACGGCCTGATCCAGGCCTACGCCTATGCCGGCATCATCAGTTCGGGGCCGTGGGTGCTGTCCATCGTGGGGATTCTGTTCGTGGGCTTCCTGAGTCTGGGGGTGGTGTACCCGCATGCCTCCATCGTGCAGTTTCAGGTGTCGGTAACTTATCTTATCCTCAGTTCATTGATCCTGACGGGTTTCATCCAGCTCGGATTTACGCGTTTCATCGCTGACAGTCTTTTCAAGAAGCTGGATAAGCAGGTGTTGCCGAATTTCAACGGGATGTTGCTGGTCGTGACTAGCGTCAGCGGTGTGGCCGGTCTGTTGGCGGTGTTCTTGTTTTTCCCGGGCATGAGTGTGACGTATCGTCTGCTCATGCTTTCAGGTTTTGTGATCCTGTGCGCGATCTGGGTCGCCACGATTTTCCTGTCCGGCATGAAGCAATACAAGGAGATCGTTGTGTTGTTCGCGGTAGGTTATGCCGTTACCGTGCTGGGTGCCTTGCTGTTGCGCTCGCAGGGCATGGAAGGTCTGTTGCTCGGTTTTGTGATCGGGCATTTTGTGCTGCTGGTCGGCATGGTGATGCTGACGCTGCGCACTTTTCCGCTGGATGAGAAGACGCTCGCCTTTGATTTCATGCGTCCCGGCGCGATGTACATCAGCCTGATATGGTCCGGCTTCCTGTACAACTTGGCGGTGTGGGCGGACAAGCTGATGTTCTGGTACTACCCGGATACCAGCCAGCACATTATCGGTCCGTTGCGCGCTTCGCTGATCTACGATTTTCCGATTTTCATGGCGTATCTGGCGATTATCCCGGGTATGGCGGTGTTTCTGGTGCGCATTGAAACCGACTTTGTGGAGTATTACGAGAAGTTCTACGATGCCGTGCGTGAGGGTGGTTCACTCGACCATATCGAAAACATGCGCGACAACATGCTGTTTACCGTGCGGCAGGGATTGTTCGAGATATTCAAGATACAGGCGCTGGCGGTGTTGCTGGTGTTCGTGCTGGGCGAAAGGCTGCTCAATTGGCTGGGCATTTCGACGCTGTATCTGCCGCTGTTGTATGTGGATGTGGTTGCGGCCGGTCTGCAGGTGGTTTTGCTCGGCATCCTGAACGTGTTCTTCTACCTGGACAAGCGCCAGATTGTGGTCTTTTTGTGCGTGCTGTTCTTGTCCTCGAACATCATTCTGACGGCGTTGAGCCTGTACATGGGGGCGAGCTTTTATGGATATGGTTTCGCCTTGTCGCTCTTGATCACTGTGCTGACAGGCATGCAGCTGCTGTCGCGCAAGCTCGACCTGCTGGAGTATGAGACGTTCATGCTGCAGTGAAGTGCGGTGGAGCACCGACGCGGGTCGGGCTCCGGCGGGAAAACTCAGGACTTGGCAGACAAGCTGCTCCACAGGACCCGGGTCAGTTCGGTGAGTTCGGCAGAGGCGTGCTTCGCATTTTCCTTCAGGCGGAGATTTTCGTTGCGCATGTAATCCATCACGAATTTTATCTTGAGATGGGTCTTTACACGGGCAATCACGATGGGGGCGTTGATTGGTTTGTGAATGAAGTCCGACGCACCGAGTGAAAATCCTTTTTCCTCGTATTCATCTTCGTTCTTGGATGTGAGGAATATCACCGGGATATCCCTGAGATTGGGATTGGCTTTGAGGCGGCGGCAGGTTTCAAAGCCGTCGATATCCGGCATCATCACATCCATCAGGAACAGGTCTGGCGGGTTGGCAAAAGCATATTCGATCGCTTCTTTGGCATCGCTGAAAGTCTTGACCAAGTACTCTTTGGAGAGAATTGATTCCATGATCATCAGCATCTCCTCGGCATCATCAACCACCACCACGGTGGGGCGTACCAGTACTGTCGGATGCACTCCGGTCTCTTCCATATTGTCCATGTTGTTTCCCTTTGTGAATTAGAAGCGGCAGTCGGACAATATCACGCAGATATAATTTCAAGCCACCCCATAATAGCCACAATATCATTGTGGCGTTGAATAGTAAAAACCACATCGCTGTGGCTAAATATCCGCATGGGCGCTACATTCCGCTTGTTCGGATCCGATATGAGTGAAAACACATGAATCTGTGTATCAGGGTGGACTCTATGTCAACAAGATATCAACTCGCCATACCATTGTTGCTTGCGACAAGCATTGCTTTTGCAGAAGCGGAACAGAAAGCAATCCCCGCACCTGTCGCCCAGCAGTCGGTATCCTTGCCTTCGGTCATTTCCGACCAGGCGGTATTCAAATTCGGGGGCTTTGGTACGTTGGGAGTTTCCCGGACCGATCTCAAATCCGGTGACTATGTGATTGACACCGCCATGCCCAAAGGTGCCGGGCGCAGTAATGCGTGGACCGAATCAAATAGCACACGGGCGGCTGCACACGTGACCGGCAATTTCACACCCCAAGTCTCCGGGATATTCCAGGTGGATTCTGAATACCGAAGCGACGGAACCTACAAGCCGGAAGTCGAATGGTTGAATCTGAAATATTCTTTTACTCCAAATGTCTATGTAAGGGTGGGGCGTGTTGCTTTGCCGACCTTTATTGATTCCGAGAATCATGATGTTGGTTACAGCTATGTTTGGGTTACACCGCCGGTGGATCTTTATCACCAGTTGTCGATCTTTAGCAGCGACGGGGTCGATGTCTTGTATCGATCGGAGATCGGGGAAATCAGCAATTCGATCAAAGCTATCTACGGCACGAGTACGCATGAGCGTCCTGGAAGCGAATCGACATCGAAGGATCTGTGGGGGGTGTTCGACACGCTCGAATATGGACAGGCTTTGTTCCATTTTTCCTACCAGGAGCGCAGGGAAGCCACAAAAAATCTGCAGACAGGTATAACCGGGACATGGGGCAAATACAGCGATCTGTCGGTCGGAGCCAGTTACGACCCGGGAGAGTGGTTCGTGATTTCCGAGTGGATTCAGCGCAAATCCACGACCAAAATTGGTGCAATGTATGTCAGTGGCGGTTATCGGATCGAAAAATTCACCCCTTATCTTCTGTATAGCCAGAACAGTCAGGGATCATTCATTACCTATACACCGACACCGTCGGCTGCTGCTATTGAGCGATCAAAAAGGTCGCAGAGCACGATCAGTATGGGGTTGCGTTGGGATTTCAGGCGAAATACGGATTTCAAGCTACAGTATGATCAGGTGCGACTCAGCGATTACTCGAATGGTTATCTGATCAATGTACCGGCGGGCGTAACACTCTACGGTTCGACATTTCATGTGATTACCGCTGTTGTAGATTTCGTCTTCTAGCCGAGGGCAGCAAGGTGAGATTATCCTTCGTGTTCCGCTGTTACCTGACGCTGCACCTGCTGGTTGTAGTGTCTGCGTTTTCAATAAGCGCAAAGGCGGAGGTCGTCGTCGTCGTTTCCTCAAAGAGCTCTGTCAAAACCCTGACAGCCGAGCAGACTACCAAGATATTTCTCGGAAAAGTCGTGGCATTTCCTAATGGCCAGCCAGCGATGCCAATCGACCAGCCGGAAGGCTTGGTAGTGAGAGATGAGTTCTATTCCAAAGTCGCCCACAAGAATTCTTCACAGCTTACCGCCTATTGGGCAAAAATCATCTTCACCGGAGACGGTCGCCCGCCGATGTTGTTGCCGGACAGTCTCTCGGTCAGGAAAGCCGTCGCGGCAAACCCCAATGCCATCGGATATATCGACAAGAGCGATGTCAACCGCAGTGTCAGGATCGTTCTGGAGCCCTGAACGGATAACCCATGCCAATTATCAAATTCAATAACTATCCGTTGAAGCAGAAGCTGTTGCTGGTGCCCGCTGTTGCCACGCTGAGTTTTGCCGTCTATCTGATCTATTCATCCATGGTCCTCTCCGGCGGGAACGCCCTTCTCAAAGAGATCCAAAACGAGCAGTTTCCGATTTTGTATGCGGCCGGGGAGAATCTGAAGAGCTTTGAAGGGGTTGTCGAGTCGCTTAACACTGCCGCTGCGACCGGCGATGGTGATTTTTTGACGGCTTCCAGGGAGAAAGCTGCCGAGATATCGGGCCGTTATGAAATGCTGGAAAGTCTGGACAAGACTCACAAGTCTGAAATCGGGAATCTGAAAGACAGATTCAACGCATTCTATGTTTTGGCTTTTGAAGTCGCGCAAAAGATGTCCGGCAAAACGGATATGCCAAGCATGAAGCAGATCAAGGATCTGAGGGAATTGAGAGACTCCTATTCGGTCGCCGCGGTGTCATACCGGAATCTTGCGGAGAAGGAGTTTCAGGAGACGATAGGTGAGGCGATCCTGCGGTCCGAGGGGGCCCAATATTCGGGAACGCTGATCGGCTCTTTGATGATGTTGGTCATCGCGATTCTCACATTGCTGGTCAATCGCGGCATCGTTGTTCTGGAAGACGAGGTGGAAAGCCGAAACAGGATGCTGGAAAAAGTTAATCACGAACTGGAGCGTGATATCCAGAAATTGAAGGAAGCCGAGGATGCGCGCAGTCATGCTGAAGAGGCCAGCCAGATCAAGGATGCGTTTCTCGCCAATATGAGCCACGAACTGCGCACGCCGATGAATGCGGTCATCGGTTTGAGCCATCTTTGCATGCAGACTGATTTGTCAGTCAAGCAACAGGACTACCTGCACAAGATCCACGGATCGGCCAAGTCGTTGCTGGGAATCTTGAACGACATTCTGGATGTTTCCAAGATTGAAGCGGGAAAAATGGAGATGGACAAGATTCCCTTCGATCTGGAGGAGGTGATGGGTAATCTGGCCACCATCGTGGGTATCAGATCGCAGGAGAAAAGCCTCGAATTTCTACTGGAAACCGCGCCCGAAGTCCCCGCCTATCTGATTGGTGACCCGATGCGTCTTGGACAGGTATTGATCAATCTGGTCGGGAATGCGGTGAAGTTCACTGAAAAAGGCGAGGTAGTCATCCGTGCCGACCTGGAACAGGATGAGGGAGAGCAGGTCACTTTGCGGTTTACCGTGAAGGACACCGGTATAGGTATGTCGCCGAAGCAGATTGAAAGCCTGTTCCGGCCGTTCACCCAGGCCGATTCAAGCATTACCCGCAAATTTGGCGGAACGGGGCTGGGGCTGACGATCAGCAAGCGTCTCATAGAAATGATGGGGGGCACGATATGGGTGGAAAGCTTACCCGGCTCCGGTTCGCAATTCATCTTCACGGCGAATTTTGCCAAAGCGGAGCATCAGGTCAGTCGCGATCAATCCGAGCTCAAGTTATTCCGCGGATTGCGTGTCCTTGCGGTCGACGATAACGAAATCATCCTTCTCTATATCAAGAATTATCTGGAGACTTTCGGTGTCGATGTGGTCATTGTCGAAAACGGCATGGATGCGCTCGATGCCGTTCACAGGGCAAATGAAGACGGAAAGCCGTTCGGGCTGGTTATTCTGGACTGGAAGATGCCCCAATTGAACGGCATAGAACTGGCCGGGAAATTGCGGGAAATGGTTGATATTCGGGTGCAACCAAAAATCCTGCTGATTACAGGCTACGGGCAAAATGAGATACCGCATCAGGAAGCTGCCCGTGTGGTGGACGGTATTCTGGAAAAGCCTTTCCAGCAGAGCAAATTGTTCAGTGCCGTCACCAGAGTGTTCGGATGGGATGATTTGACGACCGGGAAATTCAGGGCGGCTGGTTTGAATTTCAACCGGGCCCTCATGCCCCAATTGCGCGGGGCGCATTTGCTTTTGGTCGAGGACGATGAGATCAACCAGCAAGTGGCACGCGAGATGATCGAGAGCTATGGCATCAGGGTGTCCGTCGCCGAGAATGGCGAGGAAGCACTTGTGTTGCTCAGGGAGGAGCAACTGGATGGTGTGATGATGGATATGCAGATGCCGGTGATGGATGGATTCAGCACCACGCGCGAGATCAGGAAGGACCCGCGGTTTGCCGATTTGCCTATCATTGCGCTGACTGCGAATGTGATGGTTAGCGAGCAAAACGCGATCATGGCAGCCGGTATGAACGATCACATCGGAAAACCTATCGATCCGGATCGTCTGGCGACAGTGCTCGCCAAATGGATACATCCGGCCCGCCCAGCTGAAATAACTATTCCCGACGACGCTGCTGCAACTGCGGTATCGGTTACTCCGACACAGGCATTACCGGATCTGCCGGGGGTCAAGGTGGGCCAAAGCGTGCGCAGGATAGGTGGCAATGTGGATTTGTATTATTCGTTGCTGGACAAGTTCAGGAATAACCAATCTGCTGTCGTTTCGAAGATTCGCGAAGCGCAGGCCGCAAACGATCCAAAGACTGCAGAAAGACTGGCGCACACGTTGCGAGGAATCGCAGGCACACTAGGCGCGGATGCGCTGCAGGCCCAGGCCGAGCTATTGGAACTCAATTTCAAGAACGGATCGTTCGACGACAACGAATTTCTCCTGATCCAACTGGATCAGGAGATGAAAGAGTTGATCGCCGGGATAGACAAGGTCATGGACGCGCGCAGCACCTGAGTTTTGTATCCGGATCGTCGAATTTCCGGTGTTTGGCTGCAGGACGCTAGTTCAGTTCTTTGCTGACCTTCATCACCCCGGGGTCGTCCTCGCTGGACTTGAGCGTGAATCCGAGACGGTTCATCAGCTTGAGCATTTTGTGGTTGTTGTTGAGGACCTCGCCCTCGATGACGCTCAGGCCGATGGAACGGGCGGCATCCATCAAAGTGACCATCAGTTTCTGCCCCAATCCCTTGCCCGCGATGTTGTCCGCGATCACCAGCGCGAACTCGCAAGTTTTTCCGTCAGGGTTGATCGCGTAGCGCGAAACGCCGAGCCCGACTTCCTTCCCGAATTCTTCCACGACAGCGACCAAAGCCATTTCACGGCTGTAGTCGAGTTGGGTCAAACGTGCCAGCATCTCTTCAGTCAATTCCTGCACGCTGTTCATGTAACGGAAGTACTTGGACTCATCCGACAGGTCATGCACAAATTGTTTAACCAGCATGGCATCTTCCGGGCGCATCGGGCGGATCGTGATATCTGTGCCATCAGTCATCTGCCACTGACAGACAAGGTGGGTGGGGTAGGGGTAGATCGCCATGTGTGCATAGCGATCGGCACTGGGTTGCCGGAATTCGACGAGAACCCGTGCATCAACCGCCAAGGCCCCGTGTTCATCGAGGATCAGCGGGTTGATATCCATTTCCTTCAGCAACGGCAGTTCACATACCATTTCCGAAACGCGTAACAGAATGTCTTCCAGCGCTTCGACGTTGGCTGGGGGAAGATTGCGGAATTTGCCCAGCATCTTGGCAATGTGGGTTCCCTGGATGAGATCTTTGACCAAGAAACGATTTAACGGAGGCAGCGCGACAGCGCGATCTCCCACGATCTCGACGCTGGTTCCGCCGGAGCCAAAGGTGATTACCGGACCGAACACCGGGTCGCTGGTGACGCCGACCATCAATTCGCGGCCATTGGGCTTCACGATCATCGGCTGGATGGAGATGCCGTCTATTTTGGCATCAGGCACGTTGAGATGCACGGTGTCGATGATGTGCTGGTAGGCAGCAAGCACGGCATGCGAACTGTTCAGGTTCAGTATCACGCCACCGGCATCGGATTTGTGGGAAATGTCGTGAGAATTGATCTTCATCGCCACAGGGAAGCCCAGCTGCTGCGCGATCAATAGTGCTTCGCTGGGGGAGTGTGCAACCATGGTGTGGGCGACTGGAATGTGGAAGGCGGAAAGCAATGCCTTGGATTCCATCTCGGTCAACACCTTGCGGTGGTCTTGCATCGCTCCCTCGATGATGAGGCGGGCTCCGTCGACATCAGGTTCGATGTGGTGCGAAAGCGGGCCGGGCATCTGCATCAGCATCTTCTGGTTGCGGTAGTAGTCGTGCAGGTGCGAGAACACTTCTACAGCTACTTCCGGTGTGCGGAAATGGGGGCGGTGGGCCTTGGTGAAGAGTTTGCGCGATTCGAGAACCTGAGTTTCGCCCATCCAGCAGGCCAGCAGCGGTTTGCTGTTGTTGTGGTTCGCATTGGCGATATCGATCAGAACTTGCGCCGATTCCAGCGGCTTGGTCATGGCTTGCGGCGTGAGGATGGCAAGCACGCCGTCCACATTGTCGTCTTTCAGGCAGGCTGTGACAGCATGGAAGTAACGGTCTGCCTGGGCGTCACCAATGATATCCACGGGGTTGCAGTGCGGCCAGTTCGGGGGCAGATACTGGTTGAGATATTCAACCGTGGGGTCCGACAGGGTGGCCATGACCAGTCCCAAGTCTGCCGCACGGTCGGCAGCCATCACTGCGGGGCCGCCGCCGTTGGTGACGATGGCCAAACGATTACCGGTTGGGCGGAAACCGCAAGACAGGGATCTGGCTGCCGTGAACAGTTCCGTCACGTTCTGAACGCGCACAACACCGACACGCCGGATGGCGGCATCGAACACATCATCCGCTCCCACCAGCGAGGCAGTGTGAGACATGGCTGCTTTGGAGCCTGCGGGATGGCGGCCGACCTTGACCAGGATCACGGGTTTGATACGGGCGGCGGCACGCAGTGCGCTCATGAAACTTCGCGAATGGCGTATGCCTTCGATGTACATCAGGATGCTGTGGGTCTGTGAATCGGATACCAGATAGTCGAGGATCTCGCCGAAATCAACATCGGTCGACGAACCCATGGAGACGACGCTGGAAAAGCCGACATCATTCAGTGTCGCCCAATCCAGAATGGCCGTACAAAGCGCACCGGATTGCGAAACGAGAGCAATGTTGCCTATATTGGCGCTGCCTTTGTTGAAGGTGGCGTTCAATCCTATCGAGGGGCGCATGATGCCGAGGCAGTTTGGGCCGATCAGGCGGATGTTGTACTGGTGCGCGGCCTCCATCATCTTGCGCTCCAGTGCGGCACCTTCTGCACCAACCTCGCCAAAGCCGGCGGTGATGATGACTGCCGCCTTTACGCCGTGGATGCCGCATTCCTCGATGATCCCGGGCACTGTCTTGGGCGGTGTGGCGATGACCACCAGTTCTACCGGATCGCCGATCGAACCTATGGTGGGGTAGGCTTTCTGGCCTTGCACTTCCGCATTCTTGGAGTTGATGGGAAAGAGTTTTCCCTGAAATCCGCAGTCCAGCATGTTCTTGAAAACGATCTGGCCGACTGAATCGATGCGATCGCTGGCACCGAATACGGCTACTGATTTGGGTGCGAACAGCGGGTTCAAGTAGTGCTTGCCCATGATATTGCGCTCCTCTTGAGGACTTGATTGGGTATGATAGCACCGTAGCGTTACAGAATCTTCATCTATGCAGACTGCCTACATCAGCCATCCGCTCTGTCTCAAGCACGACATGGGCTCACATCATCCGGAATGTCCGGCGCGCATCCATGCCATCGAGGATCAATTGATCGCCTCCGGTTTGTTCGGCTACCTGCAACATCACGAAGCGCCGGAAGTGACGCGCGAACAGTTGCTGCGCGTGCATGAAGAACAGTATATCGACATGATCAAGGCCTCAGCCCCGCATCAGGGCAGCAAAACGATTGACGGCGATACCGAGATGAACGAATTCACCTATCCAGCGGCTTTGCGGTCGGCGGGGGCAGCCGTTATGGCGGTCGATCTGGTGATGGCCGGCCAGGTCGAGAATGCGTTCTGCAATGTGCGTCCTCCCGGTCACCATGCCGAGAAAGGTCAGGCGATGGGCTTTTGTTTCTTCAATAATATCTGCATCGCGGCAGCCCATGCGATGGCCGCACACGGCTTGAGCCGGATTGCAATTACGGATTTCGATGTGCATCACGGAAACGGTACCGAACATATCTTTGGAGACGAACCGCGAGTCTTGTTGTGCTCGACCTTTCAGCATCCGTTCTATCCCTACGGGGGGGCCGAGACGAACAGCGATCACATCGTCAATGTGCCTCTGCCCGCGGGTACCGGTAGCGACAAGTTCCGCGAGGCGGTCACCAATCGCTGGCTTCCCGCGCTGGATGCATTCAAACCCGAGTTGCTGCTGATCTCCGCCGGGTTCGATGCCCACTGGGAAGATGACATGTCCGCGCTGATGCTGGTAGATGGCGATTACGGCTGGATAACCGAGCAATTGAAGCAGGTCGCCGAAAAGCACTGCAAGGGGCGTATCGTTTCCATGCTGGAAGGTGGGTATGAACTGCATGCACTGGGACGCTGTGCCATGTCGCATGTGAAGATATTGAGCGGTTTGTAAGACAAGGCAGCCAAGAAATGAAAAAGGCCAGAGAAGTGATTCTCTGGCCTTTATATTTGGCGTCCCCTACGAGATTCGAACTCGTGTTATCGCCGTGAAAGGGCGGTGTCCTAGGCCTCTAGACGAAGGGGACTGCGGTGCTGCGGTTCTTTTTGGTGGAGGTAAGCGGGATCGAACCGCTGACCTCTTGCATGCCATGCAAGCGCTCTCCCAGCTGAGCTATACCCCCGGGGTGCCCCGAAAAGAGCGCGCATTATAGTGATGGCACCCGACCTTGTAAAGCAAGTCAGGCAGTTTTTTTATCCAGATTCTTTTGTATCCTCTCCAGCACCATCTCGCGGGGGAAGAGCGCGACCAATGCATCTACAGACGGGGTCTGGGTTTGCCCGGTAAGCATCACGCGCAGGGGCATGGCAAGCTTGGGCATTTTCAGTCCATGCTTGCCGATGACCTCTTTAATTGTCGCGCTGATGGCAGGTGTTTCCCATGCGACAGTCGAGAATAGCTGGGCCAGTTCGTGCAGGGCGGGGACAGCTTCGGCTGTGAGTTGCGCATCAAGCAGGGCGGCATCCGGATGCAGGTCGATGTAGAACACTTCGGCCGCATCGGCCAACTCATTCAGTGTGTGCACGCGTTCTTTGTACAAACCGGCGATGGCAGACAGATCCGGTGTCGTGCCAATCCTGATGCCGCGCTTTTCGAGGCGCGGGCGAACCATGTCTGCCAGCGTGGCATTGTCCGTGTGCTTGAGGTAATGATTGTTCAGCCATTTGAGCTTATCGGTGTTGAACTGGGCAGCGGAGGGCGTGATGTGGTCGAGGTCGAACCACTCGCAGAATTGCTGCACCGAGAACACTTCTTCGTCACCATGCGACCAACCCAGGCGCGCCAGATAGTTGATGACAGCTTCCGGCAGGTAGCCATCATCGTCGTATTGCATGACACTGACCGCACCGTGGCGCTTGGATAGCTTGGTTCCATCGTCGCCGAGGATCATCGACAAGTGGGCGTAATTGGGCACGGTCGCACCCAGTGCCTTGAGGATGTTGATTTGACGCGGGGTGTTGTTGACATGGTCGTCGCCACGGATGACCTGGGTGATGCCCATATCCCAATCGTCCACAACAACGCAGAAGTTGTAGGTCGGCGTTCCGTCGGAGCGGGCGATGATGAGGTCGTCCAGTTCACCGTTGCTGAATTCGATTCGGCCCTTGACCATGTCATTCCAGGAGACGATACCCTCGGTTGGATTCTTGAAACGCACCACGGGTTTAACACCGGCCGGAAGGGCTGGCAGGGTCTTGCCGGTCTCCGGGCGCCATGTGCCATCGTAACGGGGCTTTTCGCCACGCGCGCGCTGTTCCTCGCGCATCGCATCCAGTTCGGCCGGAGAGGTGTAGCAAGAGTAGGCTTGACCGGACGCCAGCAACTGCTGGATGACTTCCTTGTAGCGCGGCATACGCTGCATCTGATAGAAGGGGCCCTCGTCGTAATTCAGCTTGAGCCAGGCCATCCCGTCCAGAATGGCTTGTACGGCTTCCGGCGTGGAACGCTCAACATCGGTGTCTTCGATACGCAGGATAAAGGTACCGCCGTGCTTGCGTGCATAGGCCCACGAGAAGAGGGCGGTGCGAGCGCCGCCAATGTGCAGGTATCCGGTGGGGCTTGGAGCGAAACGGGTGCGGACGGTCATGTGGCTTTCCTGAATATTCGGCAATAAATGAAGGCGCGCATTCTACGACAGATGGCTGAATCCGATAAAGAAATTGACCCGGATTAGTGGCTTGTGATTAAATGCGCGCCCTCTTCCGGGCGGTTAGCTCAGCGGTAGAGCACTGCCTTCACACGGCAGGGGTCACTGGTTCGAACCCAGTACCGCCCACCAAAAACAACAACAAATTCAATTAATTAAATAATATCGCGCTGCTCACATGGTTATGCGGCAGGGTCGCTTTTCGCCTATTTTTGCTTCTAACTGTCCCCGAATTGTCCCAAAATGTCCCGCCTTATCCCGCCATGCCCGTCCCTGATTTGTCCCAATGATTTTGTGTTGACATAGATGTGTATGTCATCTAACTTATTGAATTGTTTGCTTATTATAGTTGACAAATAAAAAATCAAGAGGATAATGCGGGTTGTTGAAGTGACGAATTGGGGAAGACAGGGACTTAGCGGACTTGATCTTTTTCCAGCCAGTCGAAACAAAAAAGGTTTGCAGGAAGTGCCTTAACCTGCGTCACGAAGACGGAAGTCAGCCACACCTAACAGCGAACCGACATCGGCGGGACGCCGCGAGCAAAACAAAACCTAGCACTGCGGAACAAGGCAAGGGGGTTGCGGCAAAAGGTGCATGTACCTGAGGGGGTGGACAAAACTGGCGAGCCCGACTGCTTAAAAATTAAGCAAAGGACTCGCCATGCATAACGAAGCCACACCTCTACTTATTTCAATCGATGCCGCAGCTCATATGCTCGGCATCTCTCCAAAAACAATCAGAAATCAAGCCAGCCGGAGCGTTTTCCCTATTCCAATTGTCAAGCTGGGAGGGCGCTCACTGCTGCGCATGGCAGATATCAACTCCTTCGTTGGTGGCGTGCCGCTCCCCCCGGTAACTCAAGATCAAGAAAATAAAAAAAGGGGGCGTGGTCGCCCACGCAAAGAGTTGTTGCAAGAAGGGGGTGCAGCATGAATTACACAGACTTTATCCTGCTGCTGGACGGATACCGCTCCAACAGACCAAATAAAGGGGACGTCGCTGAATCTGGCCGCGCCTTCTGCCCATCTCACCAGCTATCGTCAAATCGCAGGGGGGCTATCAGGGGCAGGACTTTGTCAGTGGCTCTATCCAGCGCGGATGCAATTCTGTTGCACTGTCATGCTGGGTGCAGCGTTCGTGAAATCTGTGCCAGCCTTGGAGTTGATGAGAGCGATTTATTCCCGGAAATCATCCCGCATGTTCTCGGAAATGGAAAAGGTGTTGGCGCCAGCTGGTATCCAGCGATGTCGCTTGCAGATGCCATTGAGGCGGAGTCTGTGACTCTCATTCAGATCGAGTCCATCGACGATCTGCACCAAAAAATACAACACATAGGACAGCTTGTTCGTGAGTTCAAAACAGTCTGTCGTGCTGCTGCACGGAAAGGAGGTGCAGCATGAGCAAGATCGAAGAAAAGAGCGTTCAGCTCAAATTTGCGGAGTTTGTGCAACACCAAGAAAAACAGTTCGCCGTCCGCGACGGCGTCGCGTATCGCTGGGAGGGGACGCACTGGCAATCCGTCCAGACCGCAGCGCTTGAACGTGAGGCGCTGCAGTTTATTTCTCAGCGCGAACCTGGCAAGGCTAACGAAAAAACAGCTCGCAGCGCCGCCGCAACCGCGATCCTGAATGGGGTTGAGTTAAAGAAAGCAAATTCAACATTGATCCCCACGCTGTCCGGTTACGTGCGCGTCGAAGACCTTTGCGCAACACTGACCCCAGCTCAGCCTGATCACGGAATCACTTACGTGCTTGACTGTGAATTTGATTCATACGCACCGTGCCCGATGTTCGACGAATTCCTTGAAGAGGCGCTACCAGATCCAGAAGTTCGCGCATTCTTGCAGGAGTACGCCGGTTATACATTGCTTGGTGACACGCGCCACCAGTTGGCTGCGTGGTTGGTCGGTGAGGGCGGGACGGGGAAGGGGACGTTTGCGCAAACAATGCAGGCGCTGCATCGCCAGACGGTTGCGCTGTCGCTGGATGGCTTGGACGGATTTAAGTTAGCTGGGCTGCAGTCGGCCAGTTTGGTCTGCGTCGACGAAACGCCGCCACGCATCGATGAGCAACGGCTAAAAACGCTAATTTCTGGTGATGTTATTCAGATTGATAGGAAGTATCAGGATCCATTAACGTTGAGACCGACCGCTAAATGGATCGTCAATGGCAACGCGCTTCCTGCGATTTCTGACCACTCAACCGGATTTTGGCGGAGATGGTTGATTTTCCCGTTCAACTCGAAGCCAAGGAAAGTCCGCCCGCTGCTGGCCGAAACGATAATTGATAATGAGCTGAGTGGTGTCTTAAATTGGTGTCTTGATGGACTTCAGCGACTCCTTGCTCGCGGACGGTTCCCAGACCTGCCTGACGTAATGAAGGACGCCCACACAATGGGCAAACAACAAAGCAACAGCGTCGCCATATGGGTTGAGGATGACGGGATAGAAGCAGGTGAGAACGCCAAGAATACGCGGGCAGACGTGTATGACCGATACTCATGGTGGTGCAGTGAGAGCGGAACAAAGTCAGTCAGTGTCCAAAAATTCTGGGAGAGATTGAAAGATATATTCCCAGATACCGTCTCTGAGGCAAGGTGGGCTGATAGGAAGATGGTAGGTGGTAAGAGGCAGGCAGTCGTTGGAATCTACCTGCCGCCTTTGACGCAAAGATATTGAAGGGCACCCCCTGCACCTGGTATGACTGGCTCGATCTGGCACGATTCATCGTGCCAGTTTTATTTCATCGTGCCAGCCTGCAACCCGCGCCAATACTGAATCTACAGCGATTTGGCACGATGGCACGATGGTTTCGTAAAAACTATTTCTATGTGCGCGCACGTATAGTTTTAGTCATTTCATCGTGCCATCGTGCCAAAAACCTCTGAAACCCAATAACCACGGCGCTTTCAAGCTGGCACGATACTCCTGAAATCATCGTGCCGCATCGTGCCATCGTGCCAATCAAAATCTAACCCAAGGCAAGGCGCGGGGGCGCGCCCCAAACCCCCACAACGTGCAAATAAAGGGGTGTGCCCAATCCCCGCTTGCACGTCTTGATCTTGAAGGCGCGCCCCCGCGCCTTGCTCTTGCTTTTTGAGTGGGTTTTTGCTGCAAAAAACTCACCGCGAAAATCTGCCTGATTTTTAATCAGCACCGTACTACACCATCCCTCAAACCCAATAGACACGCGGTTTCAGGTCTAAATCTCTCCAGCAAATCTTTCCACGTGATGAGCGGTTAAAACGTTCAAAACCCCGTACTTATTGGCTTGCAGCCAACCAGACAAACGGTAATTAGCATTCCAATCCAAGCAAACCCACTCGTTTCGGGAGTGAGTTTGTGTACTTCAATCATTTACACAAATCGCTTTTGTGTATGTTTGAACAATACACAAACACGAACAAATACAGCCACTTGCGCACACTTCCGGATTGACCCAAACTGGTCTCACTTCGTCGCACAAGACGAACAAAATGGAGATCAGAAATGGAACAGTTGTTGGCATTGCCGGAAGTCGAAAAAATCACCGCTTTGAAAAAAAGCACAATTTATAGGCTCATCTCGGAAAGCAAATTCCCGCGAGGCGTTTGTATTGCCGCTCGCACCCGCCGCTGGCCTGCATCACAAGTCCAAAGCTGGATTAGTGATCAAATCCGGGAGACAGCATGAGATGCCTCCTGTTTTTCCTTGTGTTTTTCTCTGTGCCAGCTCTGGCCGGATCAGAGTGCGCGCAATTCTCGACTGGCAGTAAAGACCATGACTCATATGGAATGAGCCACCAAATGGGATGCATTCAGGAATTCAAAGCTGACAACAGGCAAATATGTAGCAGCAGCGGAGAGATGTCAGCTGCGTGCTTTGCCGCTGCCGAAGCCAACAACGCCGCCGCCCTGGCGTCTGCACTGGCGGATTGCCAAAACGAAAAATACACGCACGTTAAAAACGCTGCAGAAGTCGCGCAGTGCATAAAAATCGCAACAGCAATCTACGGAGGCTGAGTCATGGAAAAAACAAAACAAATATTGTTTACAATCTTCAAAGCCTGGGTGTGGATTTCAATAATTTATTTCGTTCTTTTCTTGTGCCCCGCCCCTGGGTTTGCGGCTGACGCAACCATCACGACCACCAGCATTCAAAGCGCGGCATCTAGCGCTTCTGATGTGAATTTGTCCGGCATGGGCATGCTTCGTAAACTCTTCGGAGACGTGGTAGATAACCCTCTATCACCATCGTCAACATCCGCTAGCGAAACGGCGCTTGGACAAATCTTTTTAGTCCTCAATATGTCAATTCTGGCAATTGGCGCAATGTTCTTAGCCTACAACGTCACAGCCGGTGTTGCACAAACTGCTCAAGATGGCGAATTTTTGGGAAAGCGATTCTCGTCACTGTGGATACCGATCAGGATGGCAACCGGGATCGTTTCGCTCGTGCCAGTTTTTAAAGGATATGCGCTAGCCCAACTCATAATTTTGTACGGATGTGTCCTGGGGGTTGGAATCGCAAATCTTGCTACTGCCTCAATCAGCAAATTCCTAGACGCTGGCGGAACGGTGGTATCAATTCCCGTCAGCCAGGCCAATTCCAAATTCGTTGGGGAACTCTACAAAATCCATTTGTGTGTTGAAGGTGCGAATGTTGCGGGCGCGTCAAATCAAATGTCGGCAAGCAAAAATGCAGGGGTACTAAGTTACGGGTTAGGCGGCGGCAATTATTGTGGTGAAGTCACGCTACCTACATCTTCAAATCCATCTGTGCAAGCAGCATCACAGCAAGCATTTGATCTAGTCGATGCACTGCTCGCGGCGCACGCAAAAAGTTTAACAAAAGACATGGCGGCCGCTCATGTTGTCGGTTCAAAAACCACTGTCAACAACAGCGATATGGACATTAAAACATGGAGTGAAATCTATCAAACAACACTTCGCAGGAATTTGACTACAGCGATCAAGGGCGACACTCACATTAAAGACGAGCTGGCGAACATCGGTTTCGCTGGATTGGGCATCAAGTATTCCAAAATGTCCGGCGCAGCTTCAGCTCAGGCGGACGCGATGCAAGTTCAAGCTAGTATTTCAAAGCCAGCACCAGATATCGACAAGGGCGGTTTGGTTGGGGAAATATATCGTCTAACTTCAATAATTGTTTTCCATCCAGAAAGTGCACAAGTAAAGACCGAATCATCATCAAAAGTCACTCTTGACGAAAACGCGATTTTGAGAAAATTCAACAAGGAGGCGCTCGCGGCGATACCAGCCGGATGCAACGGCGCTCAACCAATAAACACCAGCAGTGCCGGTATTTTGAGTGCGGCAATTGCGGCCAGCGGCTGCGATCCTGACGCAATCTCGCGGATGCGCACTACTGGATCAACTTTGAGCTTAATCGGATGGATTGGCGCGGGCATCGGAGCCGTTGCAAGCGCTGCCGCGGAATACTTGCCCATGGGCAAGGCGGTGAGCTTCTTTTCAAATCTTCTGTCGGATGCCGGTCTGGCGATGGCGTTTTTCGGTTCGATGCTACAGACCTATCTTCCCTTGATTCCGTACATCACCTGGCTCGCAGCGATTATCAGCTGGTTGACAATTTGTGTTGAAGGGGTGGTCGCCGCGCCACTTTGGGCATTTGCTCACTTGGACACAGACGGCGAGGGTATGGGAAACAAGGCGGCACACGGCTACAGCTTTCTAATTCAGGTAATTCTGCGCCCAGTGCTAATGGTCGTTGGCTTTGTCGCTTCAATTTCAATAATTAACATCATCGGCACGTTTTTCTTTTCGACTTATGCGTACGCCGTTGCAGACATCAATGGCAATTCATTCGTCGGCCTAGTCAACACAATAATTCTGATTGGGATATTTTTCACAACATCCGTGTTGATCGTTACAACCTCGATCAATCTTGTGCATGTAATTCCTGATGCAGTTTTGGCGTGGATTACTCAAGGCACCGCCTCGTCCGGCGTCGCAAGCGGTATAACAGGGCAATTTGGAGTTGCCGCAGCTGGGGCAACTGGAGTTGGGGTCAGCATGATGCAATCTTCGATCAATAAAGCCAGAAGCGGCAAAGAAAAGAAAATGAATAGTGATGATAAAGACACGTCAAGCAAATCGCGAGAAGGAAGGAAGGAATAACCATGATGCATAACTACCCAAAGTTAAGATCAGATTTGCAAGCCGAAGGGTTCGATGTGCCGACGTCCTGGCGCATCGCAAGACTGATTGAAACACGAGACACAATAATTGAACACGCTCACGCCCGCGAGTGCAAAGACAACGCGAGAATGCAAATGGCGATCGAGCATTACTCGAGGATGCTCGACGAGCTGCGCCGCGAAGACCGTATCTGCGAGCTTGATGCGATGCATATTTTTGGGCAACTCCGCGAAATCGAATGGCGGCAGCGCCAGCAACTTTTGGATACGGGCAGCCGTGAAAAATCAATTCTGATCGCAACCATCCTCAAATATTTTTGCGGTCTGAGCGTGCAACAGATTTTGATGGTTGAAGAAATTCTCGACCCGCCAAAAAATGATGTTGAAGATTTTATGGATGGATTGGTAATTCGGTAAGGAAGGGAAGTGGCAAGACGTAGGCAGACGCCCCCCTGGGGGCTATGCCTCGCACATAAATGTGCGCCTTGCTACTCCCTTCGGTCGCAGACAAAAAGGCAAAAACATGACACCAACAAGCAAAAGAAAACAAGACAAAATCGAGCCTCGCGAGGTACGCACATATAGGTTACGCGTGATGCTTTCTTCAGAAGAACTGGATTTTTTGGATTCGGTGCGTGGCAATTATTCCCGTGCTGTTGCAACTCGATTTTTAATAACTCAGACGATGCCCGCACAGGTGTCTGCCGTAGCAGCTGAGCAGTGGCAATCGCTAGCTCGAGTTAGCTCTAACCTAAATCAGATTGCGCACAAACTGAATGCTGGTGAATCGGAAATGCTCGGAATTGATGAAATCAAAGAAGTGTTGGAATCGCTCAGATCCTCCCTCATTGGAGCCTTCCTGTGAGCTTGGATGTCATTAAGGGGATTCGCGAGGGCGAGCGATCTGCCAAAGCCGCGGCCAGCGCAAAGCGTCGCGGCGCGAAACTAGCCGGTGGCTCTGGGTCTGGAAAATCAAAAACGAGATTTACTCGAAAAGAAGGGCGTGCCGCTCTCAATCGGGGCGGTCGTGGAATCGCTATCCAAAATCAAAAATCTATTAAAGGTGGCAAGGGGCTGAGGGGTGTTATTGATTACGCGTTGAATCCCGAGAAATCTCCAGAATTGATTTACTCAAATTGCGGGCAAGATGCAAAAACGATTTTGCGCACAATGCAAAAGTTCGCATCTTTTCGCCCCGACATAGATCAAGAACGTCAAGTGGGACACGTAACCATTTCTCTGCCCCCGCGAGTTGGCAAAATTGACTCAGAGTTGTGGATTGAGATGCTTCAATCTGCACGAGAAAAACTCTCCCTTGACGACAGTTTTGCGTGCGCCGCTGTGCGCCATGGAGGCTGCCCGCACGACCATCTTCATCTGCTGTTCTGCCGCGTGAGTGTAAATGGAAAAGTCCATGACAAAGCAAATATCGGACTGCGCTGTACAGCAACCGAAGCGTTGCTAGAAAAGCAGTTCAATCTTGAAATGGTGCCTGAAGAAGAATTCAAAACTCGTGGGCACATATCGAAGGGGGAAATGGAAAAGGCTATTAAGTTGGGGAAGCTTCCCCCGCGCATGCAAATCGCAGCCGCCATCCAAGCGGCGTTACAAGGCAATCAAAAACCTTCGACTGCACAATTTTGCGAAAGGCTCCAGGCGTCAGGAATAGGGATTAAGGCCAACGTCGCATCGACTGGAAAGATGAATGGCTTCTCGTTCACATTCGACGGAATTGCCTTTACCGCCTCAAAGATTGCCAAAGAATACGGCTGGAAATCCTTGTCCGAAAAAATCGACTTTGATCCTGAGCGTGATGCCGAACTTCTCGCAAACCTGGACGGCGGATTAGGCACCGCGAGCCGTGATCTCGTAATGGCAAATCGAGCGGTTTCCGAACTCGCCGAAGCCGTTGAATCCGTCCAACCTCCGACCACTGAAATTCAGGCAATTTTGAAAACCGACCAACCCACAGAGGAGCTTAAAAATGGAACAAGCGATAACCAGCATAACCACGAATTCGACGAACGCCAATCAACCCGCGCTCGTCGAAACGCAAGATTCGAATCTCATGGATTTCATCCAGCAGATGCCCAGGAGCAAGACTTTGACCCTGCTCGATTCGAACCAACAGCCGCAAGCGTCAGTCGCGTGCGGACATTGTCCGAAATCCATGTGGCTGCTGGCGCACAGCCAAGTGAAATGCTACTGCATGGTAATGCACGCATTCAGTTGGTCGACAGCGGAGCCGATACCGATAGCATTGTGCGATGGGCTGATGGCGAAGGAAGGTTAAAAGAAAAAGAGGTAGCCCATGAAAAGCAAAATGGAGATGTTGCACGCCCTGCCGGTATCGACCGTAGAGCAGACCCATCAGGCGGCGATCATGCAAAACCAGTTACCGCAACTGGTGAACGCAATCGAACGCCTGAGAGAGTCCCAGCAACCGCCGCCGCCGGAACAATTCGCGCAAATCCTGCGCCCATTATTGATCGAGCAAGCAAAGCATCTAACGGGGCAAAATCAAAAACAGATACTCGCACTCAAGAGACAATACCAGGAGGATTCGTCCGAGCAACTGTTTTGGATTCAACTCTTGATGGGTGGATTAGCGGTCTGCATAATCGGATTGCTCGCAATTGCGTTCCTACAAATACGAAACAGCAACGCTTTACAGCTTATCTCGACCAGCGCGACCGCATCGCCGCAATATCAACAAGGGACGGCTTCGTCATACCCGACCCCCAAACGCTAACCGACGCGCAACTGACCGCGCTGCTCATCGATGCTGGAGAGGTCGCCCAACCCGTAAAAATTGAAGGCACCCCCGACTTCTGCCAGCGTGTGGACACCCTGGCGAAAGCGCAGCGTCTGGTCGTCACGCATGACCACCAGGTTAGCGACGCCGAGCTGCAAGCCGCACAGCGCCGGTACGAAGAGCGCCAGCGGGAAGAACTCTCTCGGAAAAACGCGAATCAACCTGGCTATCGCCCGGGTGGAGCCTAATCTCTTGGTTAATCTTCCCCTCCCTCTTGAAAATGGTTTGTCTTGCCGTTGGTTTCGGTTTTCTGTTTCCCATCTTCAATCTTTTCGTTATCACATCACCGTCACCCTGGCTCCTCAGACATCGCACTCCGCTGCACGTCTCGCGCCAGACCCCTGCGGGGGCGTGCATGACCGTGGCAGTGCTCGCCCTGCGGGCTCCGCGCTGGCCGCACCACTCATGCACTTCTGTCACTCCCCCTGCGCTTCGTAAACGCGATGTCTTCCGGGGCTGGCGGGCGAGGCGACGGTGATGTGATAACGAAAAGGAGAATCAAAATGCAAACAGAAAACCTAAAAGCAAACCAACAACAAGACAAACAAAATCAAAGTCGCGCCCTTCGCGCCCCGCGAGACTCGGATGATATGGGTGCAAACCAAACCCCTTTAAGCCAAGCGGCAGGAGCAGCGCGCAGACTGACACGGTTCATCAACCCAGCCGAGCTTGAGGTAATCAACAGCGCGACGAGGGGCGAGGAGGGCGAGTTTTGGAGATCCAAGTTGGTTGAGTTGGCGGAAACAGTGTGCACGATGCCAACCACCTATCAAACCGACGGCACGGGCGATGCAGCAGTGGCATACCTGCACTACTTCACACCCGCAGGTGACTTTTATGTCACCGAGCGCGACAGCTTTGAAGAACAAATCCAGGCGTTTGGGCTGGCCTGCATTTACGAGGATGAACTTGGCTATATCAACATCGCCGAGCTGATCAAGTGCGGGGCGGAGCTTGACTTGTACTGGACACCTAAAACATTGGGGCAGGTCAAAACAGAACGGTTGATGTCGGACACAAACTACACCGGGCATCCGATGCACTACTAATTATTTTAACCACAAAGGAGTATCAAAAATGAGCCAACAAATTTTTGCAAAAATAAAAAGGTCAAGCAAATATTTCGGACAGGGCGACGGCAAGTTGTTCAAAGTGACAATCGATGGCGGCGATTGGGAATATCGAGTTAAAGGTGGGCCGGGTACACAATATCGTCTGGTCGACGTCAATCTTTACGTGGTTGAAGAAGGTAATGAAATTCGCATTTCTTAAAACTACAAACCGCGCCGGACGGACTCCGGCAAATCAAAAAGGAGTAACACCATGCAAAACCTGAAAAACGACTACGCAACTTTTGTTAAATCACTCTCTGATTCGGAAATCAAAAGCATTAATTTGTCAGAGAAATCAATCTACGCTCATAAAAAAGGAGTCGAAGTTACGTTCTACGCTGTTGCCAAAGAACACAATGATCAAAGCGATGTGATGATATTTGACAGCGAGGGAGCCGCCGACCAGATCTTGTCGGTAGGTCAGTTTAGACAACAACTGATAGACGACTCCGAAAATCATTTACAGGAGCTGGCGTATGGCTGAGGCGAATTTTATTGATTTATTTCTTGCGCGCTGCTGGCATTGGGATAAGCAACTGAAGTCTCACACCGCGACACCAGAATCGGCCGCGCTGGCTTTAAACGAAGCGATTCTGATTGCAGAGTCGCGAAACACTAAACCACTGAAAGGAAACGCCATGAGCATTTTGGACAGAATAGAAAAAATTGACCTGGAAAATCTTTGGAAAATTAGGTATGCGGAAAACGGCTGTATCGCCGATGTTGTCCAAGAATTACTGAATGGACAAGACAAAATGCTAGTACCGCTGGAAGAGCTAAATTCACTTAACCTTGACCTTGCGGGCGCTGGCCTACAAGCCGCAGTCGCAAGCCGCGCTCTTTCATCTCAATTTGTTGACTCAATCCAAAGTTACCTGTCCGGCATCATTGACGCCCGCACCAGCCTGCTCGCGGCAGGGGTCGAGCCAATTCCGGCCTAACCCCTGAGGGGCAGCGCCGGATGGCGGCGCTGCCCCTACTAAAACTATCTCGTTCACAGAAAGGAAACACAAAATGAACACCAAGGAACTGTTTGACCTGGCAACCACTACAACCAGCCTAGCCAGCCCCAGTGATTTTGTTAAAAATGTTCTCAAA
>JAYTUW010000115.1:0-9457 GCA_043744345.1 Sideroxydans sp.
CCGACGGCGCGCTCGCCCTGCTCCTGGTGTGCGTCGGCATCATGCTCTACCTGGCGATGCGTTTCGAGTGGAAATTCTCGGTGGCGGCGATCATCGCTAACATGCACGACGTCATCATCATTCTGGGCTTCTTCGCCTTCTTCCAATGGGAGTTTTCCCTCTCCGTGCTGGCTGCCGTGCTGGCCGTGCTGGGCTACTCGGTGAACGAGTCTGTGGTGGTGTTCGACCGGATCCGCGAGAACTTCCGCAAGATGCGCAAGACCGAGGTCGCCGAGATCATCGACAACGCCATTACCCGCACCATGTCGCGCACCATCATCACCCACGCTTCGACACAGATGATGGTGACTTCCATGCTGTTTCTGGGCGGCGAGACGCTGCACTATTTCGCGCTGGCACTGACCATCGGCATCCTGTTCAGTATCTATTCCTCGGTGCTGGTCGCCAGTCCGCTGTTGATCATGTTCGGCGTGTCACGCGAAGACTTCATCAAGCCGGAAAAGGTCGAAGGCGAAGAAGTTCTACCCTGATCGATGGAGATTCTCACCTCGTTTATCGGAGTCGTCCTGCATCTGGATGCGCATCTGCTGGCACTGGTTCAGCAGTACGGTCTGTGGATTTACGCTATTCTGTTCGGCATCATTTTCGCGGAAACCGGGCTGGTCGTTGCTCCTTTCCTGCCCGGTGATTCGCTGCTGTTTGTGATCGGTGCGTTGTGTGGCATGGGTTCTCTGGAGCTGCAAGTGGCGATGCCGCTGTTGATTCTGGCCGCGTTCATGGGGGATAACACCAACTACTGGGTCGGTCGCCTGCTCGGACTACGCCTGCTAAACCATCCGAATCAGCGCTGGATCAAACACGAGCATCTGGAAAAGACGCACGCCTTCTACGAAAAGCACGGCGGCAAGACCGTCATTTTCGCGCGCTTCCTGCCCATCATTCGCACCTTTGCTCCGTTCGTTGCGGGAATTGGCACCATGAATTACCGGCATTACCTCATGTTCAGCATCATCGGCGGTGTGGCCTGGATCGGCAGTCTGATACTGGCGGGCTACTTCTTTGGCAACATCCCCATCATCAAGGACAACCTGGTGCTGATGATTCTGGCCATTATTTTCATCTCTTTCATTCCGGCCATCCTCGAGTTCATCAAACATCGCAGAAGGCAGGCATAACGCATCAGGATGCGGGAATCGTCCTGATTCCCCGCATCCTGGCGGGATGCCAGTTGTCGATGGCCCAATCCAGAACTGACCCAACGTCGCAATCAGCCAATTCGGCAGGCGGGTTTTGTCGCAAGAAATCGAGTACGTGCAGTAATGTCCTGACAGGGTGCGACTCATCCACCGGTGCAGCCAGAGTCTGCTTGCTGAGTTTTTCGCCAGCTTCGTTCACCGCGACAGGCAAGTGCATATAGTTCGGAACAGGCAAGCCGAGCAAACGGTGCAGGTAGATCTGGCGCGGGGTGGAGTCCAGCAGGTCGGCACCGCGTACGATATGCGAGATGCCTTGGGACGCATCGTCGACGACGACGGCCAATTGATAAGCAAACAGCCGATCCGCGCGCTTCACCACGAAATCCCCGATCTCGGATTCGAGGTGTTGGCTGATACGCCCCTGCAAGGTATCGTCGAATTCCAAAGACTCGTCGTTTGTGCTCACGCGCCAAGCGCGTGCTTCGCGCCCGGCCGGAATGCCTCTGCGGCAAGTGCCGGAATAGACCGGCCCTTCAATGCCGTTCAGCGCCGAATCGGCGATCTCCTTGCGCGTGCAGCAACACGGATAAGCTGTACCGTACGCCTGCAACCGGTGCAACGCCTCGTCATAAGCCGCTGTGCGCTGGCTCTGGTACAGCACTGGCTCATCGCTTAACAGGCCGAATGCCTCCAATGTGCGCAGGATGTCGTCCGCAGCGCTAGGCACGCAGCGAGGCGTATCGAGATCCTCCATGCGCACCAGCCACTTACCGTGATGGTGTTTAGCGTCTAGATAACTGCCTACAGCCGCGACGAGCGAGCCGAAATGGAGTGAGCCGGTGGGGGAGGGGGCGAAACGCCCCCTGTATTTTGATTTATGCAGGGATGGGTTCTTCTTCAAACTCGAGTACCACCTTGCCGTCCTTCACATCCACGGTGACCTTGCCGCCATTTGCCAGCTTGCCGAACAGCAGTTCGTCGGCCAGCGCGGAGCGGATGGTATCCTGGATCAGCCGCGCCATCGGGCGGGCACCCATCAGCGGGTCGAAGCCGTTCTCGGCGAGATGATCCTTGAGCGCATCGGTGAATAGCGGATCCACTTTCTTCTCGTGCAGTTGTTCTTCGAGTTGCATGAGGAATTTGTCCACCACGCGCAGGATAACTTCCTTCGACAGCGAGGCGAACGAGACGATAGCATCCAGGCGGTTGCGGAACTCGGGCGTGAACAGCTTCTTGATGTCCGCCATTTCATCCCCTTCCGAGGTGGTCTTGGTGAAACCCATGCTGCTCTTGTTCAATGCTTCGGCTCCCGCATTGGTGGTCATGATGATGACGACGTTGCGGAAATCGGACTTGCGACCGTTGTTGTCGGTAAGTGTGCCGTGATCCATCACTTGCAACAGGATGTTGAAGATGTCCGGATGGGCCTTCTCGATCTCGTCCAGCAGCAGCACACTATGCGGCTGCTTGCTGATGGCTTCGGTGAGCAGTCCGCCCTGGTCGAAACCGACATAGCCGGGCGGCGCGCCGATCAGGCGCGACACGGCGTGGCGCTCCATGTATTCGGACATGTCGAAACGGTGGATGGGCATGCCCATGATGTAGGCGAGTTGGCGTGCCACTTCTGTCTTGCCGACACCGGTGGGGCCGGAGAACAGGAAGCTGCCGATGGGTTTTTGCGGATTGCCCAAGCCGCTGCGCGACATCTTGATGGCGCGGGCCAGCATGTCGATCGCCTTGTCCTGGCCAAATACGGTCGCTTTCAGGTCGCGGTCCAGATTCTTCAGCGCGTTCTTGTCATCGTGCGACACGGTGCGCGTCGGGATGCGGGCGATCTTGGCGATGATCTCTTCGATCTCGTGCTTGCCCACGATCTTTTTCTGTTTGGACTTGGGCAAGATGCGCTGTGCCGCACCGGCTTCGTCCAGCACGTCGATGGCCTTGTCCGGCAAGTGGCGGTCGTTGATGAAGCGCGACGACAGTTCCGCGGCGCTGGTGAGCGCGGCTGCGCTGTACTTGATGCTGTGGTGATCTTCGAAGCGCGACTTCAGGCCTTTCAGGATTTCGATGGTCTGTTCCACGGAGGGTTCGGAAACGTCGATCTTCTGGAAACGGCGCGATAACGCGGAATCTTTTTCAAAGATGCCGCGATACTCCTGATAAGTGGTGGCACCTATGCACTTCAATTGGCCGCTGGACAATGCGGGCTTGAGCAGGTTGGAGGCATCCATGGTGCCGCCCGAGGCAGCGCCTGCGCCGATGAGCGTGTGAATCTCGTCGATGAACAGTACTGCGTTCGGCGCGTCTTTCAACTCTTTCAGCACGGCTTTCAGGCGTTGCTCGAAATCGCCGCGGTATTTCGTTCCCGCAAGCAGCGAACCCATATCCAGCGCGTAGACGTGGGCGTCCTTGAGGATATCCGGCACCTCGCCTTCAATGATGTTGCGCGCCAGCCCTTCTGCGATGGCGGTTTTGCCCACGCCCGCCTCGCCGACCAGCAGCGGATTGTTCTTGCGGCGGCGGCACAGGGTCTGGATGACGCGCTCCAGTTCCATGCTGCGTCCGATCAACGGATCGACCTTGCCGGCCAGCGCATGCGCATTGAGATCCAGCGTGTAGTTCTTGAGCGCGCTGTCGCCTTTTGTTTCCTGCTCATCCTCGGTTTCGTTCGAGGTTTTTTGAGTGGCGGGATGTGCTTCTGCTGTCTTGTTGATGCCGTGGGCGATGTAATTCACCACGTCAAGACGCGTAACAGCGCGCTGATTGAGGAAGAACACCGCGTGCGATTCTTTTTCGCCGAACAGGGCAACCAGAATGTTTGCACCGGTCACTTCTTTCTTGTTGGTGGATTGCACGTGCAGGATGGCGCGCTGAATCACGCGTTGAAAGCCAACGGTCGGCTGTGTGTCCACTTCGCCGGTCCCCGGAACGACAGGGGTATGCGTCTCGATATGTTGTACCAGCACCGCGCGCAATTCCTCGATGTCCGCGCCGCAGGCGCGCAACACGTGTGCTGCGGAAGGATTGTCCAGCATCGCCAGCAGCAAGTGCTCGACGGTGATGAACTCGTGCCGTTTCTGGCGGGCTTCGACGAATGCCAGATGCAGGCTGACTTCCAGTTCTTGCGCGATCATTTTAATTTTCCTCCGTGTGGCATCGTAATGGATGCCCGTGCTGCTTTGCAAACGCCGACACCTGATTCACCTTGGTTTCGGCGATGTCTTTGGGGTACAGGCCGCAAACGGCAGATCCCTCATTATGTATTTGGAGCATCACTTGCGTGGCCCGTTCCTGACTCATTGAAAAAAACGTCTTTAATACTTCGATGACGAATTCCATTGTGGTGAAATCATCGTTGAACAGAATCACCTTGTAGAGTTTGGGCGGTTTGGTCTTGCTGCGCTCCAGCAGGTTTACGTTTTCTTGCTTGGTTGCCATTGTTTGCCATTCTCACCCAGTGCTCAGTTGCATATTTGACGATTAACGCGGGTTTTTCAAGTCAATTCGATAAAAAAACTTAATTAGCCCTTGACGTTGCAAGTTCATGTGGGGTAAAAAGCGCCTCGGGTGTTTGAATCAAAGTATCTGCTAGTGCTGGTTTTGCCATGTGCGGTCCCATTTGCGATCTTGGAATTCAAACAATTTGACGGGCATCCACCCGTCGTTTTTTGTAAGGAAGTAAAGCATGGCAAACGGTACTGTAAAATGGTTCAACGACGCAAAGGGCTTCGGCTTCATCACTCCTGATGACGGCAGCGAAGATCTGTTCGCGCACTTCTCCGCGATCAACATGAGCGGCTTCAAGTCGCTCAAAGAAGGTCAGAAAGTGACTTTCGAAGTTGTTCAAGGTCCGAAGGGCAAACAAGCCTCCAACATCCAAGCGGGTTAATTCCTGTTTGAGTTGTAACAAAAGCCCGACGTGAAAACGCCGGGCTTTTTGTTTTAAGAGAGGTTGTAACTAAAGGTTCGTTTAAATCCAGATTCGGGGAGTGGGGAAAATCTGATGCGAATGAAGATATTGGCATGGTTTGTTTTGGGAATTGTGATGACGGCCCCAGTCCGGGCTGCCAGTGAAGTGTCCGCCGCGGGTGTCATATCTGACCAAGAGTGGCGCGAGTTGGCGACGAAGCGGAATTGTTTGCTTTGTCACGAGATGGGACCTGACGCGCTCGGGCCATCACTCAGGGATATCGCATCGGCATATGCGGGGGATGCGGATGCGGAAAGAATCCTGATGCGGAAAGTCTACGAGGGCGGTGTCGGCAGGTGGGGCACGACTGTCATGCCTTCCCAATCGCCCCCCGCCAGCCCGGATGAGATCAAGGCGTTGTTACGCTATATGCTGCTCATTAAATGATCGATGTAGCAGACGAGCCGAATGCGAAAGCACCGGGCTTGTTGTGGAGCGTGAATTCGACTGTTCATGCTTGAAGACGTTGGGACCGGAAGATCAAATGAGTCGCATCCTGTTGTTCAACAAGCCATACGGAGTCATCTGTCAATTTAGCCGCGACGGGCTGCATCCGACGCTCGCGGATTACATTTCAGTACCGGATTTTTATCCCGCGGGCCGTCTGGATACTGACAGCGAAGGACTGCTGCTGCTGACCGATGATGGCAAGTTGCAGCACCGCATTACCGACCCCAAACACAAATTGCCCAAAACATATTGGGTGCAGGTGGATGGAATACCCGACGAGCGGGCTCTGGAGCGATTGCGGCGCGGTGTGCAACTCAAGGATGGCCCGACCCTGCCTGCCGAAGCCTTGCTGATGCAGGAACCGGCCGGATTGTGGCAACGGGACCCGCCTGTACGCTTTCGCAAAGAGATTCCCACCAGTTGGTTGAAAATCGTCATTCACGAAGGCAGGAATCGACAGGTGCGGCGTATGACAGCTGAGGCAGGTTTCCCCACTTTGCGCCTGATCCGCTACGCGATCGGTGCCTGGACTCTGGACGGAATATCATCCGGAAAGTACTTGAGTCTAAACACATAAACCTTATATTCAGTACGGAAATGGATTGTCCGAAAGCCGTCAAGTGCTGTCCGTATATCCCCGATATTTAATCAGGTATTAGCTGAATCCCCCTGATTTCATTAGCCCCCTGTTTTGGCATGCTTGTTGCGTTCACTCCTGTACCGACCCCTGACGATATGGGGGCGAAAGGATAGGAGAGGGCATGAAATCGGTTTGGGTTGGAATAGTGTTTTTTCTTGTGTATGGCTTGTTTTCGATAAAAAGTCAGGCTGCGGAAATGGTCGTGTCGGTGCATGCCGAATTTGCCCAGAGCGAATACAGGTGAGGCGCGTCCGGTTAGCGATCTAGATGCACAAGATACTTGTTGTGATTGGTAGCCGTCCCGAAGCGATCAAGGCGGCTCCCTTGATTCATCGTTTGAGGGCAGTTCCGTCGATGCATACGGTTGTCTGTATCGCAGCGCAACACGGGCAGAATTTTGCGCGTGAACTGGCTGACTTTGCCCTGCACGCGGACGAAGAGTTGATGCCGGGGGCGGACTTGTCGCAGGGAATTGATTTCGCGATTGCAAAACACAGGCCGGACTGTGTGCTGGTCTATGGCAATGCCGACAAAACGATGGCTTCATTCCGTCGGCAAGCTGCTTTTGGGAATCTGGGCAACGGACTGCGCATGTACGAGCTGTTTCACCACAACCCGGAAGGGGAGTCGTCACACAAGATTGACCTGACTTCAACCAGGTATTTCGTGTCTTCAGAGAAATCGAGGGACAATATGCTTGATGAGGGTGTTCCCGCCGAGAATTTGTATGTCACCGACAGCACCGAAGTCGACGCGGTACTGATGGCGGCAGAGCGCATTCGCAATGATGAGAAGCTGAAGGCCCGGTTGGCGGGTGATTTTCCGTTCCTTAATCCAAATAAGCGCCTGATTCTGGTCACCGGAAGCAAGCAAGAAGACGTCGGGGGGCGCTTGGAAGGCCTGTGCCGCAATTTGACGCGCCTTGCCATGCGGCCGGACGTGCAATTGGCCTTTTTGTTGCACCCAGATGACAGGGCAGTCGAGGGTGTGGACGAGATATTCGGCAAGCATTCCAATATTGCACTCATCCAGTCGCGTGATTTTCTGCATGAAGTCTATTTGATGCAGTCTGCATTTCTTATACTTTCAGATCCTGACGATATCCCCAAAGGCGCGTTATCACTGAAGAAACCGGTGCTGGTCATGAACGACATGCCAGATTGCCGTGAATCCGCCCAAGCGGAAATCCTTGATCCATCCACGATCGATACCAGATGCATCCTGCGTGAATGCACCATGTTTCTGGACGACTCATCCTATTACCAGACCTTTTCCGCACATCGCAACCCCTACGGCGACGGCCATGCGAGTGAGCGTATCGTGGAGACCCTGCTGCGTTAAAGCCGCTTCGTCGAATGCGAGGGCGCGGGGTATAATGCCCGCCTTTCAAAAGCAGGAGCGGCAGATGCCAATTTACGAATATCGTTGCAGCAGTTGCAATGCGCAAAAGGACGTGATGCAAAAGATCAGCGAGGCACCGCTGACTATTTGTCCAGAATGCGGAAAGGAAACTTTCTCCAAGCAGATCAGTGCAGCCGGCTTCCAGCTCAAGGGCAGCGGCTATTACGCCACTGACTTCAAGAACAAGCCGTCCCAGTGCGAGCCGTCAACTTGCGCCACTTGTCCTGCGGCGGGCACTCATTCGTGAAGAAATACCTGCTGACCGGTCTGCTGGTGTGGGTTCCCCTGGGTATCACCCTGTGGGTGCTGAACCTGCTCATCGGCACACTGGACAGAACACTGACCCTGCTGCCGTCCCACTGGCATCCGGATGAACTGCTCGGTATCCACATTCCCGGCCTTGGTGTCATCCTGACAGCGGTCGTGGTGGTGGGCACCGGCCTGCTGGTACGCAACGTGTTCGGACAGCGGTTGTTGACCTACTGGGACGGCATGCTGCGCCGTATTCCCTTCGTCAATGCCATCTACAACAGCGTCAAGCAGGTCAGCGACACCCTGCTGTCAGAGAACGGCAGCGCATTCGGCAAAGTGCTGCTGGTGCGCTATCCCCATCCCCAATCCTGGTCGTTGGCGTTCCAGACCAGCGTACCGGCTGAAGTGACGCGTGTGCTGGCGGGCGAGGAGTACGTCGGCGTATTCGTTCCGACCACGCCCAGCCCCGTGAACGGCTTCTATTTCTACGTGAAGAAATCCGAGACCATCGAACTGGAGATCAGCGTGGATGCCGCCTTCAAGGCCATCATCTCGATGGGCGTCGTGACCACACCGGACGCAGCAAGAACTTCCGAAACCAATTTGTAATTTCCCTTTGTCTTCTTCGAACCATCTGAACTGAATCATTATGCGAACTCATTATTGCGGACAACTTAACGTTACCAACCTCGGCCAGACCGTCACCTTGTGCGGCTGGGCGCATCGCCGTCGCGACCATGGCGGGGTAATCTTCATCGACCTGCGCGACCGCGAAGGCTTGGCGCAAGTCGTGTGCGACCCGGATCGCGCCGACATGTTCAAGATCGCCGAATCGGTGCGTAACGAATATGTGCTCAAAGTCACCGGCCGCGTGCGCCGCCGTCCCGAAGGTACTGAGAACAAGAATATCCCCAGCGGTGAAATCGAGCTGCTGTGCCACGAGATCGAAGTGCTGAACGTCTCGGTCACGCCGCCGTTCCAGCTGGACGACGAGAACCTGTCCGAGAACGTGCGCCTTACGCACCGCGTGATTGACCTGCGCCGCCCGCAGATGCAAAAGAACATGATGTTGCGTTACCAGACCGCGCGCGCGTTCCGCCGCTTCCTGGACGACAAGGGTTTCATCGACATCGAGACCCCGATGCTGACCAAGTCCACACCGGAAGGCGCCCGCGATTACCTCGTGCCTTCGCGCGTGCATGCCGGAGAGTTTTTTGCATTACCGCAATCTCCGCAACTGTTCAAGCAATTGCTGATGGTGGCAGGCTTCGATCGTTACTACCAGATCACCAAATGTTTCCGCGACGAAGACTTGCGTGCCGACCGCCAACCCGAATTCACCCAGGTGGATATCGAGACATCGTTCCTGAGCGAAGAGCAGATCATGGAGTTGATGGAAGAGATGATCCGCACCGTGTTCAAGGAAGTGCTGAACGTGGCGCTGCCCAACCCGTTCCCGCGCATGAGCTATGCGGAAGCGATGAACCGCTTCGGTTCGGACAAGCCGGATATGCGCGTGACGCTGGAAATAACCGATGTCACTGATGC
>JAYTUW010000116.1:0-36451 GCA_043744345.1 Sideroxydans sp.
AGCCCCACATGCTCAACGTTGCATGTCTGTTTGCAAACGTAAACCTGACTTATTTGAGGTTGCATTGAAATGGCAGCAAAGGCCGAGATGCAGCCCCAAGCAGATTCACGTAGCGATACTTACCAAGTCATGATTCCTTTTCACCGCCCGCATACCCTTGCGTGAACTGCAAACCCACCCTGCGATACAGCCGGTTCGCTGCGACGATGTTCAGCCACAGCCACAGGTTGGATGCGGCGAACAATGCCGCCGCCGGATAGACCCACAGCGGCCAGACGACTGCGAACAGCAGCGCGGCCAGGGCGGCGAAATGCAGCCACATCTGCGGCCGGGTGCGTGATTCCGGCATGATCTCCCGCACGTTGGGCGCAACATGCCCATTTTTTTCGCGCCTGCTTTGCAGGTGGAACCACACCAGGAAGGGCACGATCTTGTAAAGCATGCCGTTTATGATGGACATGGCGAAGCCGACGATCATCAACACGCCCAGCAGCATTTCGTAACCTTGCATCACGCCCACCGCCGGAAAGAATTGCGCCGCCAGCCAAAGCGCAATCGCCGATAGCAGGCTGAGCAAACCGCAGCGCCAGAAATCCAGCGATACGTCGGGCAGTTTGCGCCGCCGTTGTTGTTGCAACCGCAGGGTGGTCAGCGCAAACAGCGCAAAGCCCGCTGCCAGCAGCGATCCCGGCACGATGCGCAAGGCGGGCAGGTAGCTTGCCGGTGCAAGGAGTAACAGCAGAATGAAAAGCGCTAACGCCAGCCAGCGCGTGAGTCCGGCAGGATAGGCCGGTGTGAGCTGGAACATCGGCACGACTTGATATGCCACGCCGACTATCAGTATCCCGGCCCAGCCCAGCAGCCCCCAGGCGAGGTGCAGGTCGGCCAGCGTTTCGCGCGCTTGCAGCCACCAACCGTAGGCATGGTTGCTCAGCAGGATGAGGCCCAGCACAACGGTCGCTGCCAACATCAGCGCCGCCAGGCGCATTGCTTTTGCAGTCATGTTTTGCGGCAGGGCGCGGCGCAACGTGATGACGATCAGGATCGCGAACAGCAGCAGGGCGATCCCCAGCACCGGCAATGCGAGCTGCAGCGCAAACGGCACGGTAAAGATCAGCCCGAAGCAGAGCAGGATGATGCCGCCTGTCGCCAGCGTGTGAACGAAAGCGGCCACCCGTTCGGGGCGGCGCACCGGCGTGCCCGCAACCACGGGGAGCATCTGCATGATGGCGCCCAGCATGACCAGCCCCATGTAGCCGAGCGTGAGCAAGTGCGTGATGCCCAGCACGGCTGGATTCCAGCGGCTGCTGAACATGTCCGGCCCCTGCCATGCCATCAGCATGGCCGCAGCCAATGCAAACAAAGGGGCGGTGATAAAGAAGCGCAGCGGCACGCTGATGGGCGGCGCCTGGTCCAGCGACAGGCTGGCGGTCTGGTTCATGGCGGGGTCTGGTCGCTGCCGGGCTGTCCTTTGTACCAGACCAGTATGTCGTAGCTGCCATCGTCATTGGCGTGGGTCAGGTAGGCATAGCCCCATTCTTCCAGAATGGGGAACAACATATGCGGCTCGCGGTGTATCAGCAGGCGCAAACGCTCGCCCGGTTCTAGCACTTCCAGCGCGGCAAGCGTGAGCTCCATCGGCTCGGGCGGTGCCAGCCAGCGGGCGTCGATGATGCGCTCCGTCATCGCATCAGGCCACAGCGCGCATGCGCGCGACCACCTCGTCCAGTTCGCTTGCCAAAGCCTGATCGGCCATCCGGTACAACATCTGCTCTTCTTTTACGTTGTGCTGTTGCATGAGGATGAGCAGCGTGTCGGCATCGCCGAGATAGGCGTTCGTGTCTTTACGCGCAGCGGCATCGTGCATCCGGTTGAGCAGGCTGGTCATTTGGCTGTGTTCGGAACGCATCACTGCGGTCGGTCCCTGTCTCATGCCGGTGCGGGATTCGAAGGCCGGAAACATGACTTCTTCTTCCATGGAAAAGTGGTGCAGTAGCGCATTGTAGAAACTGCGAAAACTTGCTGCTGCGTTCTCCCAGTCGCCATCGGCTACCGCTTCTTCCGCTGCCGCGAATAGTGCGTCGCAATGCTTGTGGTCGGTGCCAAGATGATCGCTGATCGTCGTCATTGAATGAATCTCCCGCAGAATGGTATGCCCGATCGGGCTGCACGAATTCTGCGGGCGGGCGATGCGGATTGCCTTGACCGGAATCAAGGCCGCGGATCTATTTCATCCAATCTTCCGGAGGGGCGGCGATTTGTGGTGTGCATGCCCTTATAATCCGGCTCCCGGGCCCCAAGGAACTGTCTTGACCAATCCAGTGAAAATCCCCGCTTTTCTGGCGCACCTGCCCCTGTTCTGTGAAATGACACCCGATGAGATCGAACGCATCGCACGGGGAGCGCGTGAGGCCGAACTGGCCCGCGGCGAGGTGTTGTTTCAACGCGGGGATCCGTGCACCGGCTTTTATGTGGTGATGCATGGCAGGGTCAAGCTGGCTTTGACTTCTCCGCAGGGCATCGAAAAAGTGGTGGAACTGATCGGTCCGGGTCAGAGTTTCGGCGAGGCGGTGATGTTCATGGACAAACCGTACCCGGTGTATGCCCAGGCGCTGACTGACAGCATGGTTCTGCATATCGGCAAGCAGGTGATCGTCGGCGGTATCGACTCCGATCCTGTGTTTTGCCGCAAGATGCTGGCGGGACTTTCCATTCGTTTGCACCGCCTGATCCAGACAGTCGAGTCGATCTCGCTGCGCTCTCCGGCCCGGCGCGTGATCGATCTGTTGTTGCAGGAGCTGGATGGGACAAAAGAAGGGCTGGATATCCATGTCAGCCTGTCGGCCAACAAGAACGTGATCGCTTCCAATCTGAACATCACACCGGAGACGTTCTCACGCATCCTGCGCAATCTGTCCGATGCCGCATTGATCGCGGTCGAGGGCAAGGATGTGTGTATCAGGGATGTTGCCAGACTGCGCGCCTACGAAGAGTGATCTGCTTGCGCGCGAACGGGCGATTCTTTTTGACGGATCGAACCGGGCAGTGAACAATGTCGCATCCGAAAATATTGAGCGTCAAAGCAGGCAGGCTGAAAAGCCGTAACGTATGGCAAAAGACCCCACAGATTCCAGTACCCTCGATTTCATCGCACCGGCATTGCATGTGACTTGCGGCCAGGTGTTGATGGATCGGCAACGCCATATCGCGATCGTGGCGAAAAGGGGGGCAGCCAGCGCGCATCTGGTGCGGGTGAAATCCGGGACGATGAAACTGACCAAGCTCACGGCCAAAGAACTGGTGGAGGAATGGTCGGATGCGGATTATCCGTTCGAGCGTGCAGTGGCCAAGTTGCTCGAACTGGGCAAGCAGCACGGCATGACCGACTCGGCACGGATTGCGCTGGAAACGCTGCTCAAAACAGGACGGGAGCCAACCCAGCACAATTTGTTCGGCTAAAAATAAAGACTTCGAATCAATCTATTGCGCTTGGTGCGCAAATGAAAACCCCTGCTGAGAGGGGAGTTATAGTTGACTGCAATGGTCGACAATGTAATGATTCCCGAACGATACGGCACCCGCTGTCCCGTCCAATGGCGGGATGCCCCTCGAATTTTTGCGAGGAGTCATTATGAACATTCTCAATGTTCCCCAACCGCCCCCTGCCATAACCGGCCCCGACGATTTCGATGTGCATTTCAGTCCCGGGCCATTCATCAATATCCGCACCGCGCGTTGCAACGAGATGATCTGCCGGGTTGGCGGCATGGCTTGCTTGCCGCCGGACGTCTGGAGCAGCCAACTCACCTGATCGCTTTAAGCGTTATTTAAAAGGAAGGAGACCGCCATGTTGGACATCAATAACATCATGAATGAAGAAGCACTTAACCATATGGATCCGGAAGGCCATATGTATGACCTCGAACATTGGTCACCGATCACCGCAACCAGGATGGCGCGCGAGGAGGGTATCGGGGAGTTGACCGAGGACCACTGGCATGTGATTTATGCCTTGCGCAATCTGTACCGGGAGAAAGGTCGCGCTTTGAATGTGCGCGAAGTCGTGCATTTCCTGGAGCAGGATTTTGTGGAGGAGCACGGACACAGCTTTTTGTACGAGCTGTTTCCGAAAGGGCCGGTCAGCCAGGGCTCGAGGTTGGCCGGTGTACCCGTTCCGCCCAATGCCAGCGACCCTTCGTTCGGCTGGGCGGCTTGATTTGCAGGCAGATGGTTCAACGCAAGGAGAAGATCATGAACAAGGCAGACATGTTGATCTACGTCCATCCCGATCTAGATGAACAAAAGCGAACCGATATGGAAATGATGATAGAGGATAGAGCCGGTGTTGCCTGCGCGGAATTCAATCACAACACGCATCATCATGCATTGATGGTGCAATATGATCCGGACTCGATCGAAGGGATGCAGATCCTGGACATGGTGCGCAAGACCGATCCGGCCGCGTGCATGGTGGGACTTTGATCCCGCACTTTCCGGGTGTCGAGGGAATCGTGCGGGGTGTTGTCGCCAAAGGGACAGCTACACCCTGAAGCGGCGCACGCTTTCCTTGAGGGTGCGTGACAAGTTAACCAGCTCACCGGAGCGCCGGGTGGATTCGGCCGAGGCGGCATGAGTCTTTTCGATGCCCTGCGCGATTGTTTCGATGCGCTGCGCGATATCCGTGCTGGAGGCAGACTGTTCGCGCAGGGCGTTGACGATGGACTCAACCGCCTTGCCGACCGCCATCGAGGATTTATCCATCAGTTGCACTGCCTGGCGGACATTCTCGGTCTGGGATGCGCTATCCGCCGCCAGCGCCTTGACGTTCGACATGGCATTCACTGCAGCGCCTGTCGTCAGCCGAATTCCTTCGACAATTTTTGAGATTTCCTGTGTTGATTTTGTGGTGAGCTCTGCCAGCTTGCGGACTTCATCCGCGACCACGGCAAATCCACGCCCCTGTTCGCCCGCGCGCGCGGCTTCGATGGCGGCGTTCAGTGCCAGCAAATTGGTTTGGTCCGCGATCTCCCGTATCGCCTGAACGATGCTGGTGATGCTGTTTACCTTCTGTGCCAGTTCTTCCATCGTGACGCTTGCATCATTCATTCCCTCGGCGACCTTCCGGATGGTGCCGGTTGTGGTGGAGACGACACTCAAGCCGTCCTTGGCCTGCTTTTCAGATTGCGCGGAAACGGCCCCGGCCTCGTTCGCATTGTCAGACATAAAGCCGATGCTGACGGTCAGTTGTTCCACGGCCGCGGCAATTTCGGATGCGGCCAGGCTTTGTTGCTCGGCCGATTTCGACAATTCCGCCGCACCGTTCTGCATTCCCTCGCTTTCACGGACGACAGACTCGGCGCTGGACACGGTTCCGCCTATCAATGTGTGCATCTGCGATTGCATTTCTTTCATCGCGGCGATGATGCTTGAGCTGTCTCCGGGACGCACCTTCACCGTTTGTGTGAGGTCTCCGGCGGCGATACGCTGGAGCGTCGCTGCCGCGTAGGCGGGTTCAGCGCCCACTTGCTTGAAGATTCCGCGCGCCACGATCAGCGTGACGACGGCAACCATCGAGAAACTCAGCAAGCCGAGCACGATGGACAGTGTGCGCGAGTTGTCGAGGCCGTCTATGAGTTTGATCCGGTCCTGGGCGGCATCAGCTTCCGAGCTCTTGACGATGCCCTGCAGGTCCTCCTTCACCGAGCGCCAGGCCGGAGTTTCCCTGGAGATGAGCAGGTTCATCGCTTCAGAGCCCTTGTTCGCCCTGACCAGTTCGATGATCTGCTTCTGGAGCGGTTGCCAGGTGGCAATATTGCCTTTCAGCCGGGTTGCGAGCTCGCCACCGCTGGCGGTCCCGGAGATCATTGCCGTCAGTTTTTCAGTTTCCTTGCCAAAGGACTCATCTGCAGCAGAGAAATTGTCGTAGGCTTTTTGATTGGCCGGATCGAGCAGAATGTTGCGCAGTGCCTGCCCCATCTGCAGTCCGTGGGAATAGGACGAAGTGGCGGAACGGCTCAAAGCGATCCGCTCATCCACGAAACTGAGCAGGGTGGCCTTGCTATGGTAGGTGTGCCAGATCGAGGAGAATGCCAGAATTGCGACGCCCAGCGCGCTGATCAAACCAAGTAGCCACAGTCGCGCATTCAGTGAAAGATGGTCAAGCATAATGTGTCATCCCCAGGTTAAGTGTCGGGCGCGCATCGCGAAACTATTCGCACCTGTAAGGGCTCTAGCGGCAGTATTGGCCACTTCTTTAGTTCAGCTTTCGTTTGGCGCTACTCGCTGACCGGTAATCGGCGCTATTCAATCGAAGAGGGCCACAATACCGAATTGACTGCGAGTGTAGGGTGCCGGATATTGCACCCAGCATAAGAATATTCCGGAATAAAAAGACCGCGCCCAGGCGCGGCCTTTTTAGCTCAGAAAGAAGTTTTAACCGGCAGCTTTTGCAGCTTGTGGAGCCGGTTGTGCTGCGCCTTTGGTGATAAAGCCCATCGGGGCGCCCATCGGCAGTATCACACGACCGAAGAAGCTGTTGAGGAACACAGCGCCCGCCGCATAGAAGCCCAGCAACGAGATACCCAGTTCGGAATAGGCCGCAAGTGCGCTGAACAAAGGCGCGTTGATGCCGAGGATGGAAAGTGCCAGCGACGGCAGCAATACGTTGATCAACACCAGAATGGCGGCAAACACCTTGTTGGCTTCAAATGCGGCGATCATGATGAAGATGGAAAAGATGAAATAGCCAATGCAGGCAAACGCGAGCTGTCTTGGGTCGGCTTTTTCTCCGACAGCGCCCAGCCAGCCAAGACTGATCGCCCAGTGCATCGCTACCGCAACCCAGAACAGGCCGTAGGCACCCAGAACGATCGCGCCGAAATAGTTGTTCTTCTTGAAGTCAACTGTCGAGGCCCATATCTGCGCGGCAGAGCCCAGAAAAAGTGCCCACGGAATGATATAGGTGACACCACTGGTCCAGCCCAGTTTTGCCGAGGCGGCGACGAAGGTGACCATCGCCAGCCCGAACACGCCGAGCGCAGTCGGATCGGACATCACGATTTTCGTTTCTGTGATCGGTTGTTGCATAGCTTGCTCCCTATCATGGTTGTGAAAAGTCCGGCTGCATGAAGGCGGGGCAGCCAATATGGGTCGGCATTTTCACAGAATATTCGCGGGCGGAACTGATGTAGGTCAAGTTCTGATGACGTCATCCGGCATTGCTAAATGACGGATGAAATCACTCAGGTAGGCGGGCGTCGCGAAGGGTTACGGCTGAGCCTGACTTCCGCGGCGTGTCATCCTATTCTCAAGCGTCAATGCTTGGGCATCCAGATCGCCAGCAGGCCGATAAACGCCAGCGCAAACAGACTTTGCTCGATCTTGTTACGGGTCGCCGAAATCAGGCTGTCGTTAGTTCTTTCTCGTTCGTCCGTCATGTCCACATCGGCGGACGCAAGGACATCCAGCAACGGCTGGTCTATGCCTTTTACGGCAGCATCGGAGGGGCCCGGCGAATACTTGTTCTTGATCAGGAGCAGCATGCTGTTCTTGTATTTTTCATGATTCGACGCATGTTCCTCGACGAAACTTTTCATCTTTTCGCCGATGGAACGCACATCGTTTTGGGCGATGATCTCTTTCGAGGATGTCGCAACCTGCAGGTAATGCTTTTCATAGATTTGCCAGTTCTGATTCAGCGTGTCACGGCTGTCACTGCGCAGCAGAACGTTTTTCCACTCCTGAATCTCGTCCTTGTACTCAACCTGCAGATTGTCGATGCTCGTCAGCCGGTTTGTGGCGGCATTGATTTTGTCGCCCAGGTCCGATGTGCTGATCCCTATCCAGTAAAGCCAGAAGAAGAATATGCCCGTAAAGACGATGCGCGCGAACGTAGCCCAAGGTGAATTGAAGATGCCGGATTTAGCCTTGCTGTGTGCCATTAAAAATACTCCTTGGTTGAGAATGGGTTGAATTCAAATTAGCCCGGCCGCAGTGCTTAAAGTGCCGTGCCCGGGGCGCTGGCGGCCTTTCAGGGGGCGGGACATGCCGTCTTTGTGTCCAGCGTGAATGCACACGGTTTGCCCGAGTCCTTCCACAGGTGCTGGTCGAATGCCACCGTGCATGCGGCGTCCTCCAGCAGTCCGCGCCTTTCATCTTGCGTGCAAACCAGCACCTCGCTATGGCGTTCCACTACAAGCACCCGAACTTTATAGTCGGAGAAGTTGTCGAGTAATTGCGGATCATGACGGGTTGCGAGCTTGAGCAGTTCCTGGTCATCCAGTCCTGCGGGCGGGTTCTTGTAGCGCACTGTCGATTCGACTGCTATTGAGAGTTTGGTTAATTGCGCTGCCTTGGTCAGCATCACTTCGTTGTTGAGATTTCTGTCCCCTGTCCAGTTGCACGCGGCGGTCAGAAGCGACAAGCACAAACTTGCGGCGAGGTCTTTGGTTCGGATCGTCATGTTTAGTTCCAGAAAACGAGTTGGTTATTTTCATCCCGGCCCGTGTCCAGGTTCCATTTGCCCAGTCTTGTCTCGAAAGTCTGGTCTCCGGCAAAGACACCTCTCCAGATCAGCGACCAGATCGATTTGACGTTCTCGACGGCGATATCGAATATCTCGTCGTAATCCTTTTGACCGCCGGGTACCTTGAGTCCTTTGATGAATGTGTGGTCGATGTCTTTCACTGCCGGGTAGGCCATGCCGCTATCGACAGCCAGATGGCGTGCGGCCGGAAGCAGTTTGTTGCCATCCTCGGCGATCCTGGCTACCAGCGTCTTGAAACACTTGTGCCACTTGTTCAGGTCAGGCGGGTTGGAGGTGAAATCGGCGGGGTGGCATTCCCTGAGCATGTTTTTCCAGAGCGCGGCGATGGCTGCATCCAGCTTGCCGCTATCCGAGGCAGTGCAGCAATCGCCTATCCCCGAATCCAGATACTCGGCCAAGCCGATGTTGCCAAGATTGAAGCGCTGGAAGATGTAGGCATCCTGATTCAATTCGCATACACGGTGCTGCTGCTTGTTTTCGGCGTACGTGCCCACCTTTAATTCCACCACCGGGTGAATCGTCATGTCCGTGCCGACATGCGAAGCGTAGCCGCACAGCCAGGCAAAGGCTTTACGCCAATCCTCGTTGCGTTGCCCTTTGGCCAGTTGTCGGATCCCCGCTTTGATCACATCGCCAGTATTGGTGTAGTGCATGAAATCGGCCCATTCGCAGGCTTTTTTGTCCATGGGCACGAGATACGGGTAGTCAGGACTCACCGCGCCCAGTTCGCAGAACTTGAAGTAGTCCATCACTGCACTGGCACCCTCGGGGTCAAAGCCTGAAATGCTTTCCAGTTGGTTGGGCAACCTGAGATGGTTAACCAGGGTGATGTGTGCGTATGCTCCGGGCATGCTGTCTCCGATCGGATTGGCTTTTCACAGGCTCCTCCGGAATAACCATGGAGGGAGAAGGCGGCATTGTGGCATCAAATGGCCTTGTGATAAATGCGGGATTATCAATCGGACTGTTCCGGATGGAGGGTGGTCGCAGGGCGCGTGGAGCGCTATGGTCCGGCGAAGTCAGTCGGCGTCGTTGCTTACCACGCGGTTGCGGCCCAGTTGTTTTGCCCGGTACAGGCGGTTGTCGGCAATGGCGAAGACATGTTCCAGCTGTTCCCCGTCGCGCGGGAGTTCGGCAATACCGATGCTGACAGTGACCGGAATCAGCGATCCGGCCACAGTCAGCTGCATGTTTTCAATGGCGCTGCGTATGCGTTCGGCGATGACCTCCGCCTTGCCGGATTTGGTGTCGGGAAGGGTGATCATGAACTCTTCACCGCCCACTCGGCCGATGAGGTCGGATGTACGCAGTTGCAGCAAAGACTGTTCCGCGAATCTCTTCAAAACCTCATCACCTGCGGCATGGCCGAAGCGGTCATTGATGAGCTTGAAATGGTCGAGGTCGAGCGCGACGACACTGAGTGCGGTTCCGGAGCGCTGTGAGCGGGCGGCCTCGGCATGGCTGCGCTCGATGAAGGAACGGCGGTTGGGGATGCCGGTCAGGTGGTCGGTGGAGGCCAGTATCGCAAGATTCGCGTTGGCTTCCTGAAGCTGTGCGGTCGTCACCTCGGCCAGTGCCTTGGCCGCACTCAATTGCTGCATGACCTCCTCCTGGCTGAACACCAGCGAGAAAGAACGGGTGGTATGGAAGGCGCGGATCACACCGTAACTGAGCAGGATGAAACCGCATGCCGAGATGAAGTGGGCCAGCCACCAGATGTGGTCCCAGGGCTTGGCGAGGATGAATGCCAGCGAACTCAGGGCCAGGTAGGCAAGCGAGATTGCATAAACCCGCATCAAGGGCGACCGGATTTTTTTGAGAAGGATGAGCGCGACACCGGTCAGCAGCAACAGCATTGCGCCGCCTTCGGTCACCAGCCGGATCGGCTGCATGGCGGTGAGCGTGTTGAGTGCAATCCAGGCAACGAGGATGTCGATCACGATGAATCCGGCGATCCAGGAAAGCCAGAACTTTGCGCGGGTGCGCAAGGGTGGCGGGTGCGAACGCTTGCCATAGGCAACCAGTCCGGCCAGCAAAAAAGCGGCCATCACCAGCCGCGACACCGGACCGTAGTACAGAAACAGAAATAGGTGATTGCTGCTGAACGGGGTGAGCAGTCCGTGCAGTGAATAGATCAGCGTAAAACTGAGTACCGACAGGGTGGCCCAGCGCAGCAGGGGTTCGCCCGAAGTTGCGTAACAGCGCCAGGTCACATAAGTGATGAAAGCGCTCAGCAGAATGGCGACCGCGATGGCGATCTCGTGAAAACCGTGGTTGATGAAACGAAGTGCCGGATCCTGGGCGAAATAGATGTAGCTGATGGCGAAAGCGGGAAGCAGAGCCGCCAGCGTCTCCAGCAGATTTTCGTAGAGTCGCGTCAGGGGCAGTATCGCGTCGGCTGATTTGTCTGCCGGTGCGGCCTGATCTTGTGGTGCAGATTGCATATTCAACCGCGGTTTATCGTCAGATGGATGTCGGTGAGATTGTATATTCAGGCGCACAAGCCTGCATGCCTATTCAGCGTCTGTATGCAATGCACGACTGAATCAGGATGTTACTCGTCGGGCAGGGTGATTGGAGAAGTATCCGGACACACGCAGCGCGGGTATTCGCGCGAGGTGTCAATGCATCCGCCCTCGGCATAGACGCCAGTGGGATCGCGCAACCGCATCATGCGTTCCAGAATGCGCTCCCGTTCCACGGGGTCCCGCATCGACTTGCGGGTGTTCTCTTCAACGATGGATTCGTTCATCTGCAGTTCTCCGTCCCCGTCCCGATAGACCCCGTGGCGCCAGTGGTAGATCTCCACGCACTTGGCAGCCAGGGTGTAAGGCTGGTCGCATTTCCACAGATTGGTAAACAGTCCACCGCCCAGATAAAAGACCCAGGAACCTTCATAGCCAGTCACATCAGAAGAGTGCTCGTCCGGATTTCTGAACCACAGGCGGTCGCCGGGGACGTAGTATTTCGGTGGAAGCGGTTCGCGCATTGACCCGTATTCGCGCAAGAACACGTCGTGAAATTTTCCCGACACAATAGCGTGCTTTTCCCACTGCTGCTGGAGTCGGTGCAGGAAGTCCGGATTGCAGGCAGCGACTTCCTGGGCGATGCCGAGCAGGATCACATACTCGGTGGCGCGGTAGCAGGAGAAGGAATACAACTGGCCGGACAGTTCCGGTTGGGTTGCCATGCGCAGGGCATCGATGAGCGGTTTTCCCGGAAGTACGGTAAACCCGCGCTCCTCCGAGTGCTGCCAATAATCTTTCGGCCTCTCGATCTTGCTGACATGAAAGGAGAGTGCGGTGTGGCGGGATGATTCCACGATGTTGCGGCGGATGCGTATCGAAGCGGCAAGCTCTGCAAATCCGGGATACTCGAAGGCGACCGGCCCCAGCAGCATCGCCACCATGATTTCCTTCTCGAGATCGGATCGGTTGGTCGGGGTGTGAAGACCGAGTATTTCGCACAGTCGGAGTGTGTCAAAGTCGGGCGCAATTTCGCGCTGAACGGCGGGAAGTAAACGGAAGCGAATTGCCTGCGGGGAGACTTCGGAGATTTCCACAAGACCGTCTATGCCAAGTCTGACGGCCTGATCCAGAAAATCCCGCCGTGCCGAAGCCAGCCCGGCGCCGCTCGTCACGCGAATCAGGATCCCCCCGGCATCCTGTTTCTCCCCCGAAGTATTTTGCATTTCCCTGTTCCGCGATAATTGTTCTTTTGTATTCAGGTTTGTTGCATCGCTTACTTTACTACAGGAATCTGTCCAGCAGCTTGCGGCTGTGGCTGTCCATGTGGTCGATGTTCCGGACCAGGTACGACACGCCGTGCCCGTCGGTGACGAGCAGTGTGGTGTGGGTAAGACGGCGGATATGGTCTTCCGCTTTCAGCAGGAGTTCGGTTTCACCGCGATTGGTCATCACTTGCCACTTGCTCGGGGTGGCGAAGCTGGAAACGTGAACGATGCGGTTGATCTCCGGCATGAATTCGCGCTGGACGAGTTCGGCTTCTATCAGGATTCGTGCCGCCTTCGGGACATCCCCCAGTTTGCCCAGCCAGCGTATTTCGTGGCCGTCCTCGCCGAGCAACGACACCCCGTCTTCGGGAGCACTGATCGGGAAAGCGCGCACGGGGACGATACCGGTATGACTCACACCCTGTGCATCGGTGAGCACCAGGCGTCCGGCCGCGTTGCGTGTCAACGTGAAGTCGCTCATGCGCTTGCTCCCTTGGCGGCCGGCTGTGTGTGCGAACGCTGGTCGTCCAGATCGGTATCCACATTGCGCGCCTGTGCCTGATACAGGCGGAAGTAGGCACCCTCGCGTTGCATCAGTTCATCGTGGCTGCCCGTTTCGACGATCTCGCCCCGGTCCAGAACGACCAGCCGGTCGGCTTTGTGCAGTGTGGACAGGCGGTGCGCGATGGCGATCGTGGTGCGGCCGCGCACCAGGTTGTCTAGCGCTTTCTGGATCTCTTTCTCGGTCTCGGTATCGACCGAAGCGGTCGCCTCGTCGAGGATCAGGATGCGCGGGTCGATGAGCAGCGCGCGCGCAATGGAGATGCGCTGGCGCTCGCCGCCGGACAGGCCCTGGCCGCGTTCACCCACCAGCGAGTCGTAGCCGTGCGGCAGGCGCAGGATGAATTCGTGCGCATGCGCGGCACGCGCAGCGGCGACGATCTCGGCGCGCGTCGCGTCGGGTTTGCCGTAGGCGATGTTCTCGGCGATGGATCCGAAGAACAGGAACGGCTCCTGCAGCACCAGACCGATGTTGCTGCGATATTCCGCAATGGGCAGGGAGCGGATGTTTACCCCGTCGATGCTGATGGAACCCTCGCTGACGTCGTAAAAACGGCACATCAGATTGACCAGCGTGCTTTTGCCCGAGCCGCTGTGTCCCACCAGTCCGATCATCTCGCCCGGAGCGATCGACAGATTCATATTCTTGATGATGGCGCGATTGCCGTAGCGGAATCCCGCATCACGGATGTCGATGCGCCCGGCGATCTGTGCCAGATGTTGCGGCTTGGCCGGTTCGGGCACGCTGGACACGCGGTCGAGGATGTCGAAGATGCGCTTGGCGCCGGAGGCGGTCTTCTGCGTGACCGACACGATGCGGCTCATTGAATCCAGGCGCGTGTAGAAACGGCTGATGTAGGCCAGGAAGGCGCTCAGTACACCCACGGTGATGCTGTCATGGGCCACCAGCCAGATACCGAACGCCCACACGACCAGCAGACCGATCTCGGTGAGCAGGGTCACGCTGGGTGAAAACAAAGACCAGATCTTGTTGATACGGTTGTTGACGGCCAGATTAACCTGATTCGCCTGGTGAAAACGTGCCGATTCGCGCTTTTCCTGGGCAAAGGCTTTGACCACGCGGATGCCGGGAATCGTGTCGGCCAGCACGTTGCTGACTTGCGACCAGACGCGGTCGACCTTTTCAAAGCCGGTGCTGAGTTTGTGTCTGACCAGATGGATCAACCATATGATCAACGGTAGCGGAATCAGCGTCACCAGAGCCAGCCACGGATTGATGGAGAACAGGATCGCTGCCGTCATCAGGATCATCAGCACATCGGTGGCGAAATCCAGCAGGTGCAGCGACAGGAACAGACAGATGCGGTCCGACTCGGAACCGATGCGCGCCATCAGGTCGCCCGTGCGTTTGCCCCCGAAATATTCCAGCGACAGGTGCAGCAGGTGATCGTAAGTGATCGTGCGCAGGTCTGTGCCGATGCGTTCACTGGCCAACGCGAGAATATAAGTTTTGGCCCACCCCAGTCCCCAAGCGAGCAGCGCCGAGCCAAATAGTCCGGCCAGAAGCAGGGTTACCACGTAAGTGTCGATGGGGGCGCCGTTCTGGTAAGGGATCAACACCTTATCCATCAGCGGCATGGTCAGGTAAGGAGGAACCAGTGTGGCGGCCGTGGAAGCCAGCATCAGCAGGAAGCCGCTGAGTAACTGCCACTGATAGGGTTTGGCAAAACGCCACAGGCGCAGCAACACCCAGCTAGATGGAGGTGCTTCGGATTCGCCGTCGCAGAAGGCGCATTCTTCCTGACCCGGCGCCAGCGGCGTCAGGCATTGCGGGCATAGTATCGGCTGCACATCCGCAACAGGTTGCCCGCTGACAACACTCTTGAGTACCTGTTCAAATTGTCGGACGAAGCGCGTGGCCTCCGGATCGCGTGCCATGGTGTAGCGCCAGATGGCAAGGCGAGTCTCACCCGCGAACAACTCGATACCGCCGACGCCGGCATGGTCCTGTTGGTGCAGCGATAACCCGTCGCACAGTGGGTGTTCGATAAACTCAAGATCCGGCCAAGTGAGGCCGATCAGGCGCAGGTTAGTGATGAGAATCAGTTGTTTGGTAAAATTCAGCTGCTCATCCAGGTTTATTTCCAGTGAAGCATGGATTTTTTCCCGCTCGGACAGGCGTGCCGACAGCGCCTTTTGCCAGGCATCGGAAACCGGTTTATCGGGGGAAATTGAGGGGAGGGGATGAGCGTTCACTGCGAATGAGTTTACTACAGTCGACAAATTGGACAAACTGTCATCTCTTTGTAAACGAAACCTGCCCCAAGTGCGTTGTTGTACAGCGTCCATTGTTGCCGGTTTTTACCAACCCGAGTTTATCTGGAAAGTTTGATGGAGTTTCTTAATAGTCTGTCGCTGCGCGGCCCGAACATCTGGACATACCGTCCCGTCATTGAAGTTTGGCTGGATATCGGGTCTTTGGAGGATTCCCCTTCCAACACCATCCCCGGTTTTTACGAACGGCTGACCGCCTGGATGCCCACCTTGAGCGAGCACCGCTGCGGGATCGGCGAGCCGGGAGGATTCCTAGAGCGACTGCGCGAAGGCACCTGGGCGGGTCACATCCTCGAACACGTCACCCTTGAGTTGCAGAATCTGGCCGGGATGCAGACCGGATTCGGCAAAGCGCGCAGTACCGGCGTGCGCGGTGTCTACAAAGTGGTGGTGCGTTCGCGCAATGAAGATGTCACCCGTGCCGCCCTGCAGGCTGGCCGCGACCTGATTATGGCCGCGATACACGACAAGCCCTTCGATGTGGCGGCAACGGTGGCCCGGCTGCACGAGATGGTCGATTCTCTGTGTCTGGGGCCGAGCACGGCTTGCATCGTGGATGCGGCAACCGGCCGCGGCATCCCCTCCATCCGTTTGACCGAAGGCAACCTGGTGCAGCTGGGGTACGGCGCCCGCCAGCGTCGGATCTGGACGGCGGAGACCGACCGGACCGGCGCCATTGCCGAGGCCATCTCCCGCGACAAGGACCTGACCAAGGAGCTCTTGAGCGCCTGCGGCGTGCCGGTTCCCGAAGGCCGCATCGTCGATAGCCCCGCGGATGCGTGGGCGGCGGCGGAAGATATCGGCGTGCCGGTGGTGGTCAAGCCCAGCGACGGCAATCACGGACGCGGCGTTTCCACCGAATTGATGACGCGCGAAGAAGTCGAGGCCGCCTATCCCCTTGCCGATGCGCAAGGCAGCGAAGTGATGGTCGAGCGATTCATTCGCGGTAACGAACACCGCCTGCTGGTTGTCGGCGGTCGACTGGCCGCCGCCGCCCGCGGCGAGACGATTTCGCTGGTGGCGGACGGAAAGTCGAGCATACGCCAGCTCATCGATATTCAGATCAACAGCGACCCGCGCCGCGGCGCAAGCGAGGAGTTCCCGCTCGACGTGCTGCTGGTGGACGAGAATGCTTCGGTGCGTTTCGAACTTGAGCGGCAGGGCTACAACGCCGAATCCATTCCACCGCAGGGCAAACAGGTACTGGTCCAGCGCAACGGCAATGTCGCGTTCGACGTGACCGATGAGGTGCATCCGGAAGTCGCGGCAACCGTCGCATTGGCGGCGCGCATCGTCGGGCTGGATATCGCCGGGGTCGACCTGGTCGCGACGGATATTTCCCGCCCCCTTGCCGAGCAGGGCGCGGCGATCGTCGAGATCAACGCGGGTCCCAGCCTGCTCATGCACCTCAAACCCGCCACAGGCAAGGCGCGTCCGGTCGGCAAAGCGATCATCGACAATCTCTTTGCCGAAGGCGAGAGCGGGCGCATCCCGGTGGTCGGCATCAGCGGTACCGACGGCAAGAGCGTGACCGCGCAACTGATTGCGAAATTGCTGCATCTGCGCGGCAACTATGTGGGCCTGGCTTGTGCCGACGGACTCTATTTTGCGCAGCGCCCGGTCAATCAGCGCGACAGCGCGAACTGGGGAGCCGCACAAAAGGTGTTGTTGAACCGTAGCGTGGAAGCCGCGGTGATCGAGAACAGTTGCGACACCATCCTGTCCGAAGGGCTGGGTTACGACCGCTGTCAGGTTGGTGTCATCACCAACCTTGATGCGGCAAGGCATTTCGGCAAGTTCCATATTGAGACCGAGGAGCAGGTATGCAACGTGTTGCGTACCCAGGTGGATGTCGTGCTCGGTGACGGCGTGGCCGTGCTGAATGCGGATGATGCTTTGGTGGCGGCCATGGCCGAGTATTGCGACGGCGAGGTCATATATTTTTCACGGCAATCCTCCGGCGAACCCGTTGCGGCGCACCTGAAGCAGGGCGGACGCGCAGTCGTCGTCAGCGACGGCCGCATCGTGCTGGCGACCGGTGGCGAACACTCGGGACTGATTGAACTTGGGCACGTGCCGGTGCTGGCGAACAGCAAGGACAAGGTGCTAATGGAAAGCGTGCTGGCAGCGGTAGGTGCAGCGTGGGCGTTGAATGTATCACCGCTGTTGATGCGTGCCGGACTGACGACTTTCGAAGTCGCTCCGGCCAATACAAAGGATATCGCTTAATGGAAGTCTCGCGAATTCGCGCACTGCGCGGCCCCAACCTGTGGAGCCGGCACACGGCGATCGAAGCCATCGTCACCTGCAACGAGACAGAGCAGGATATTTCCAGGATGAGCGGGTTCGAGGCCCGCTTCCGCATGCTGTTTCCCGAGATCGCCTTCCTGCAACTGGCGGGACACAACGAAGCCGTGCCGCTGGCGCATGTGCTGGAGTTGGCAACGCTGGGATTGCAGACCCAGGCCGGGTGTCCGGTTACATTCAGCCGCACCCGGCAGACGCTGGAACCCGGCGTGTATCAGGTGGTGGTCGAATACAGCGAGGAATCGGTCGGGCGCAAAGCGTTCGATCTGGCACGCCAGTTATGCGATGCCGCCCTGCACAATACCGGCTTCGATCTGGCTGCCGTGCTGGCCGAGTTGCGCGAGCTGGATGAGGACGAGCGTCTCGGACCCAGCACCGGCTCCATCGTCGAGGCCGCGGTACTGCGCGGCATACCGTTCCGGCGTCTGACCAGCGGCAGTCTGGTGCAATTCGGCTGGGGCAGCAAACAGCGGCGCATCCAGGCCGCGGAAACGGACCGCAGCAGTGTCATCGCCGAGATGATCGCGCAGGACAAGGAGCTGACCAAGAAGCTGCTCGATGCGGCGGGTGTGCCGGTGCCAAATGGGCGTCCGGTGACGAGTTCCGACGACGCCTGGGCGGCACTGTGCGAGATCGCTGCACCGGTGGTGGTCAAGCCGCTGGATGGCAATCAGGGCAAAGGCGTGACGGTGAATATCACCAGCCGCGAGGATCTGAATCGCGCCTATGCGGTCGCCTCCGAGATCAGCTCCGAAGTATTGGTTGAGCGCTATATCCCGGGCAGCGACTTCCGCTTTCTGGTGGTGGGCAACAAGATGGTCGCCGCGGCGCGGCGCGAGCCGCCGCAGGTGATCGGCGACGGTGTACACACCGTGCGCCAACTGGTCGACCAGGTGAACAGCGATCCTCGGCGCGGCACGGGCCATGCCACCTCGCTGACCAAGATACGTTTCGACGAGATCGCCCTGGCCTGTCTGGCGGCACAGGGAGTGGGAGCCGATTCCGTTCCCGCCAAGGGGGCGCGCGTGCAACTGCGCAACAATGCCAATCTCAGTACCGGCGGTTCCGCCACCGACGTGACGGACGATGTGCATCCCGAAATGGCGGCCAGTGCGGTGGCCGCGGCGCAGATGGTCGGTCTCGATGTGTGCGGTGTCGATGTGGTGTGCGACAGCGTCCACCATTCGCTTCAGGAACAGGGCGGCGGCATCATCGAGGTGAATGCCGCGCCCGGTCTGCGCATGCACTTGCAGCCGTCTTTCGGCAAAGGGCGTGCCGTGGGTGAGGCCATCGTGTCGATGATGTTCTCACCCGGCGAGAACGGGCGCATCCCGATCGTGAGCGTGGCCGGAACCAACGGCAAGACCACCACGGTTAGGCTCATCTCCCATATCCTGGGTTGCAGCGGATCGCGCGTCGGCATGACCAATTCAGACGGCGTCTATGTAGAAGGCAGGCGCATCGATACCGGCGACTGCAGCGGACCCAAGAGCGCGCGCAACGTGTTGCTGCATCCCGATGTTGACGCGGCCGTGCTGGAGACCGCGCGCGGCGGCGTGTTGCGCGAGGGGCTGGCCTTCGACCTGTGCGATGTCGCGGTGGTCACCAACATCGGGATGGGCGACCATCTGGGGTTGAGCTATATCAGCACCGTGGAAGACCTGGCCGTGGTGAAGCGCGTGATCGTGCAGAACGTGGTCCCGCACGGCATGGCCGTGCTCAATGCCGCCGATCCGATGTGCGTGCAGATGGCGGATGCGTGTCCCGGCAGTGTGACCTTCTTCGCGCGCGAAGCGTACCAGCCCGTCATCGCGACACGCAGGGCGCAGGGGCATCGCGTGGTGTTCGTCGACGACGGACATATCGTCGCGGCGCAGAATTCCGAGGAACAGCGCATCGCGCTGGCAGGTGTTCCGCTGACACGCAACGGCACGATCGGCTTTCAGGTCGAGAACGCGATGGCGGTGGTTGGCGCCGTCTGGGCGCTGAAAGTGGATTGGGAGACGATACGGGCCGGACTGGCCTCGTTTATCAATGATGCACAGACCGCGCCGGGCCGCTTCAACTTCTTCGATTACCGCGGCGCCAGTGTCTTTGCCGACTACGGCCACAATCCGGACGCGATGCTTGCCCTGGTTCCGGCCATCGAAAGCATCAAGGCCAACAAACGCGTGGCGGTGATCAGCGGTGCGGGCGACCGGCGCGATATCGATATCATCCGCCAGACCGAGATACTGGGCGACGTGTTCGACGAGATCATTCTGTACCAGGACCAATGCCAGCGCGGCCGCTCGGACGGTGAAGTGCTGGCCTTGCTGCGCCAGGGGCTGGTCAATGCCAAACGTGCAAAACACGTCGAAGAGATTACCGGCGAATTCCTGGCGATCGACATGGCGCTGAAGCGTTTGCAACCGAACGATCTGTGTCTGGTCCTTATCGATCAGGTGGAAGAGGCGCTGGCGCATATCGCGAAACGGGTGGCCGGCGACTGATCCGCATCGCGGCCGTTGCGATGTTTAGCCGCGGCACACGGCCAGCTCGTTCCACTCGGTCGTGAACTGCGGCGAGATATTCTGCCTGCGCATCGCCCAGCCGGTGTCTATTCCTTCCCCCAGTAGCCTTAGCGTCCCGCTCCCCATCCTGTTATTGATGCAATCCAGTGTCTGCATGAGTGCGGATGATTTCTGCTGTGCCGGTACATCGTCGAACAGCGTGCTCGGTCTGGCCGACGCCGGAATGATCCCGCCCAGCATCACACCGGCTTTTTGATAGGCGTAGCCGCTCCGGTATATCTGCCGCAGACCGTGCAATGCCGCATGACACAGCAGGCGCGTGTCGCCGGTCGGTTCGTGTAGCGGCATCAGCATGTATTGCTGGTATTGCGAGTCTTTTTCCCGGTGCGGATTGGTGCGGACGTACACCTGGATCGTGCCGGCCAACGATTTTTGCAGGCGTAATTTTTCGGCGGCACGCGTGGTGTAGGCGATCACCGCCTGCTCCAGATCGGCAAGGCTCGATGTCAACATGCCGAACGAGCGGGAGCAGATGATCTGCTGCTTGTCGGGCACGACATCATCCAGTTCCAGACAAGCCACACCGTTGAGTTCTTCCACGATGCGTTCGAACACCACACTGAATCTGGCACCAAGTTGTTTGGCCGGTGAACGTTTCAGGTCGAGCACACTGCGTATGCCCATCTCCTGCAGCTTTGGCGCGGTACGTCTACCCACACCCCACACTTCGCCCACTTCGACCGAGGCGAGCAGGGCATCCAGTTCGGGAGTCCCCATGCTGTTGAAATCGCACACGCTGCCGAAACGCGGATTCTTCTTGGCGACATGGTTCGCCAGTTTGGCTAGCGTCTTGCTGGGGGCGATGCCCACGCACACCGGGATGCCGACGCATTGACGGACGGTCTGGCGGATGGACTGACCATAGGCAATATGGTCGGTTGCGATGCCGGTCAGGTCGAGGAAGGATTCGTCTATCGAATAGACCTCCTGGTTCGGGCTGAAACGGGAGAGCAGCGACATCACGCGGTTGGAGAAATCGCCGTAGAGTGTGTAGTTGGAAGAAAAAGCGATGATGCCGTGCCGTTTGGCGAGATCTTTCATCTGGTACCACGGCACTGCCATCTTCATGCCCAGATCCTTCACCTCCTGCGAGCGCGACACCACGCAGCCGTCGTTATTGGAAAGAACGACGACGGGCTTGCCTTCCAGCTTGGGCTGGAACACGCGTTCGCAGGAAACGAAGAAGTTGTTGCAATCGACAAGTGCGAGGGCGCGTTGCATTGTTTAAGTTTGGATAATTAATTCAGTGAGGTAAACCCCCGGCTATGCCGGGGGACTACCAAGGTTTGACCTACGCGGGAATCGTGCATACGTTTGAGTAAGCGCGGTACAGCAACAGCCCCCCTTTTTAAAGGGGGGTGGGGGGATTTGAGAGAGGATGATATGTCACGATTTTAAATCTCCCTCCAGTCCCCCTTTAAAAAGGGGAAGCTGATGGTGTATGCCGCCTCGGGCGGCGCAGAGTTTTATCGGCCCCTTTGAGGGGCTCACCCAATAAGCCACCGGCTTTGCCGGAGGTCATTTAACTGGGGACTTCAACATCCCCTCCCCTGCAAGGGGGAAGGGATTGGTTCGGCTCCAATAACTAACAGGCCTAAAGCCTGTGTACGTTCCACTGCACCACACCCCAGATGGAGAAGTCCTGCTCGGCCGTGATGGTGATCTCCGGATAATCCGGATGCGCTGCGCGCAACACTTTTCCGCGCGGTGTGTAGAGCAATTGCTTGACCGTGAATTCGCCATCGATCACTGCGACCACCACGCAACCGTGCGTGGCCGGTACCGAGCGGTCCACGACCAGCAAGTCTCCGTCGAAGATGCCCATATCGCGCATGGAGTGGCCTGCCACCCGCATGAAGAACGTGGATTCCTTGTGCTGGATCAGATGTTCGTCCAGGCTGAGGCGGCGCTCGACGTAATCGTCGGCGGGGGAGGGGAAGCCCGCGGGCACAGCCTTGCGCAACAAGGCGCGCTGCTTGTCGAACATGGATTTGTTGGGGTGTGTCAGCGACAGCAAAGCGGAGTGGGCGGCGCGGCGCACAGGGTTGGGGAAGCTCAGATTTAAGTTGGCCATGGCATGATTGCTACAGAACGAACGTACTGCATCGTAAAGAACGATCGTTCTGTTGTCAATCGGTATTCGGTTTGAGTCGACTACTCGTCTGCGTTATTGGTATGGGCCATTTGTTCCGTGGCGAATGCTGGCGCGGGTCAGGTGGAGTCCTACGGGGTAGGCAGGGGCAAGGCTGGGTTTGTTTCGGCTAAGCAAAGTCAGCGTTGAATTGAAATCAACATCTTCTCGGGCGTGAAGAAATGGCAATCACAATGATCCGCACAATGACGAAAATTGCCTCGAACAGAAACTGTAACTACTCAGAAAACTGCGCTCATGGGCAGGTGTTGGCAGTAACAAGCGTGCCCTGATAGTTGTAGTCGCTGCAATTGCCTGCCAGATCCTTTACTCGATAGGTGTCCAGAGCATAAGAAGCTTGGCCGGTTGTGTATATGAAGAGCCACGATCCTCCTGTGCCATTGGTGGCTATAGCCATATCAGATAGCCTGGTAACGCTGGCAGCACCTGAATAGTTGTCACTAGCCGTACCGCTAACTTGCATTATTGGAGTTGAATATTGAGACATGGCAGTAACGGCAGACATGGTTGGGGGCGTGTTGTCTACTTTTATTGAAACGACTCCGGAAGTTGTTACAAAACCGAACAAATCAGTAGCTCGCAAAGCAACCAGATACGCGCCGAAAGGATACGGGGTAGTGTCAAGCTGGAATGTCGGTGCCGTGAGGTTTGCTGCATTGGCAACCCAACCGCCGTTAATAAGGAGCTCGACCTTGGTTAGCGTATTTGGACTTGTTACTGTTCCCGTCACAGTGATAGTTTTGCGCGCCCAGTTATTTGTCGCGGGCGAGGTAACAGTCACAATAGGTGGATTGGATACTGCAATGAGAACGTTTGCAGAGGCACTATTCGTTTTGCCATCGTTCACGATTAGCGTGGCGACGTAGGTGCCCGTCAAGTCGGCGGTGAAAGTAGGGTATGCCGTAGTGGCGCCACTCAGCGAGGCGGTACTGCCCGCTGGCTTGGATGTCAAAGTCCAGCCGTAGGTCAATGCGTCTCCGTTCGCATCGGTACTGCCATTTCCACTTAGTGTGACCACTGCGCCGGTCGGAACATTTTGCGCAGCACCCGCGTTGGCGACAGGCGCCGCATTAGCCACAGTCGCCGTGATGGCTACCGTTGCCGCAGTACTATTCACTTTTCCGTCATTCACAACTAACGTGGCGACATACGTACCGGCCGAGTCGGCAGTGAAAGTAGGGGCTGCCGTAGTCGAGCCAGCCAACGTTGCTGTGCTTCCCGCTGGTTTGGATGTCAAAACCCAGCTATAGCTTAATGGGTCGCCGTTCGCATCCGAGCTAGCGCTGCCGCCAAGAGTGACGACCGAGTTAATCACTACATTCTGCGCAGGTCCTGCGTTGGCTACAGGCGTCGCGTTGGTTACTGTGGCGGTGATCGTCACAGTCGCTGCAGCGCTATTCACTTTTCCATCGTTAACGACTAACGTGGCGACATAGTTTCCAGCAACGTCGGCGGTGAATGTGGGCGCTGCCGTGGTTGCGCCGGTCATTGTTGTGGTGCTGGCGATGCTACCGGCTGGCTTGGATATCAGCATCCAGTTATAAGTCAAAGTGTCGCCGTTCGCATCGGAGCTTCCACTACCATCAAGTGAGACCACTGTGCCGGTCATGACGTTCTGCGCGCTTCCGGCGTTGGCTACCGGGGCGGAGTTGCCGGTTGCTGCGGTGATGGTCACTGTGGATGCTGTGCTATCTACCGTTCCGTCATTCACTACCAGGGTGACGACATAGATTCCGGCTAAATCTGTAGTTAAGGTGGGAGTTGCCGAGGTTGCATCGCTCAGTGTTGCTTGACTACCCGCCGGCTTGGATGCCAGCGTCCAATGGTAGGTGAGGTGTGCGCTGATTGCAGCGGTGCTGGCGCTGCCGTCAAGTGTGACCGGTGTGCCTGCTGTTACGTTCTTTAGATTGCCAGCATTGGAGATAGGCAATGTGATTGGGTTCGGACTGCCGCTGCCACCGCCGCACCCTGTCAACACAATAGCTGCAAAGGCAAGCATGACAATGGCTTTTAGACTCAACAGTGGATTTTTCATATGTTTGCGCATGTGGTTAACTGGTCGATCAGGCAGCATCTGATTTGATGCCCGCTTGAGAAAGGCTGGCGGAATATAGCATGGGAATATTTGACAAAATTTCTCACGAAGTACTAGATGCTTTTGCTAACTATTTAAGATCAAAGCGGAATGTCGCACTGCGCGAACGATGTGATCGGCATGCCCGAGTTGTTTTGTGAGTTGGCTATTCTGGACGAGCCCACCTCATACGCCCAGCTTCAATGTGCGCTCGCTTAAAGCTCTTTAAGGATTCTCTGCTTTTGCTGTTTGTATTCGTTTTCGTCGATGAGCTTTTCATCGAACAAGCGCTGCAATGTCTGCAGACGCTTGGTGATGGGCGGTTCGGTCACCGGGCTTGCCGGAGCGGGGGCGGTTTCCGAAGGCTTGACCTCATCCCGAATCGACTGCCGGAAGAACGTGCCGAGCGGAGTGGTTGCTGAGTCAGCCGTGTTGCCCGCTGCTGTTGTCATCGTATCTGTTCCCCATACGACTCCGGACAGTGCGCTGTTCGCGGCCAGCATCTGCGCCTGTTGTTCAACGGTGGCAGCCAGCAGGTCGACCACAGGACTTGGCGATTCGCCCGTGTAACCGAATGCATTCTTCGGATGTCCGGGCGCGGGTTGCATGACGCCCAATTGCAGACGTTCCAGCGGCTTCTGGTTAGAGCCGACCGTCGAAAAATCCATTGGGATCGTGGTGATGGCTCCGGTAACAAAGGCCACGGCTGCCCAAGCCTTCAGGTTCGTTCCCGGGAAAAAGCCGGCCGGGACGAAAAAGCGGACCGACTTGCCGCGAACTTGAATGCGCGTCGGGAAAATGACCGACTGGTCGATGCTGGCCTCAATTTCGGCACGTGTTCGTTTGGGAAACTGTTCTTCCAGGGCACCCAACAATTGTTGCCGCATCAGTTCGGGACGCGGCGTGAGGATGACGGCTCTTTCCCAGGCAAAACCCGGGTCGATTCGGACCTGGCGCCCCGGCAGCGTGAAGGTGTTCCCCGATCCGTTCATGCGATCAATGTCTATATATATGTCGAGATTGAACTGGTAGAAACCTTTGCGGGCGAAATCGGCCAGTGTTTCGTTGCCAACTCCGTTGGGAATCTTTGCCGGATCGCGGATCGGGTTCTTGAACTTTGCCTCGAACCAGACTCCCTCAGCAACACTGCTGATTTGTAGCGCAAGGATATCCAGATCGCCGGATTGAAAATCCGCGCGTTGCGGATAGGTCAGGGAGCCTGCGCCGAAATCATCGCCGACAGGATCATTGATCGTCACCTGATGCAGCGGTTCTGCAAGAGCGCTCAACATGTGCAGTATCAGGAAGATAAAAAGTAAAGACGATTTCACGTGATGGCCCTTCATTTTTCAAATGGCATGCGCGTTATGCTAGCCGAATATGGGGTCGGTGACACACAATAAAAAACCCTCCCGCATTGCGGGAGGGTCGGTCTCCAAACGATTCGGAGATTGTGCGAGTCTTAGAAATTGACTTGCGAATAAGCCTTCAGACGATACTGCTGGATCTTGGTGCCAGCCCCGACTGTTTCGGTTGGATTGCCATTACCTTGGATCCATTGCGTCAACAGCCCTGTTTCAAATCCGGGCAGGTTGTACGCGAACTTCAGGCTGTAGATGCTCTTCGAGTTGTTGAACGTATTGGCGCCAGACGTGATGTCGCGGAGAAATCGACCGTATGACACGGTACCATACAAGTCGTTGAACAACTGACTGCCCACGCTGGCTGTAATACCATTATCCAATGAACTACGATCAACAGGTGTGGCACCAAATGCTGCTGTATACCGACTATCCTTGTCGTCTACCCTCTTGAACTTGAGATTGGCATCCAGCCCTCCCATTACATGAAAGACGTGATTGAGCTTGAATGAGAAGATAGTGGTCGTCCGATTCTGGTTGACAGCGAAGACGTTATACAAAGGTCCGGTAGCCGAATAATTCTGCCAATTATTGTTGTAGCCTACTCTAGTGGCTTCAAGGGACATGGGCGTATTTGCAACATCGTACCTGCCCACGGCGGTCAGCCCTTTCCATCCCACCACAGATTGCGCGGGTGACTCATTGAAGTCCATGTAGTCATTGTCAGTCAGGCCATTTTGATGTCCAACCGGATCCGTTCCTCCGCTGGTGTTCGGAACTCCTGGCCCTCCTTTCGGAGAAGATGCCGATTGCGTGTAGTCGGCCGTTGCTCCACCCGCCCAGATCGGGCCGACTCCCCAGTTGTACCATGCAGACTCGCTGCCTTCGGTCAACAGCACATCAGATTCGCGCCGCGCCGCTGCAGCACTGAAGTAACCTGCCCCAATGTTGAAGTACTGGAAGTTGAAGCCCAGACCATCCACCGATGTCGTCCAGTCCGCATCCAGTCTGTACGCATTGTCACTGATACTGCCTTTGGGCGCATTACCCCATACCTCACCGACTGTACCGCTGGCTGTCACGGATTGCGACCGGTAGAACGCACCTCTCAAGTCGAGCGCATCTATCGGACTGACATCTGCCTTGAGCGAAGCAACCGAGTTTTTGTAGATGACCCCGATGTTTGTTCCTGTGTATGGATTTGCAGTCGCCCCTACAGCGTGATCGTTAAACAATTGATAGCTTGCCGCAAGCTTTACACGGTTCACCGGAACTTTGAGTTGCGTGATGTAGACCGCTTCGTTGTATTGCGAGGGGTCGGAGCTGCAACAGGTTGCACCATTCCCGTAGTTGAACTGCAGATAAGTAGGTAGGGAAACTTTCGCCACCTCCCAAGTGCCTGAACCTGACATTGGTCCTTTGAAATACAGTCCGTTGTAATTGTCGCGGTCGATATAACGGACTTTCCCGACCGTGAAGGGATCGAACATCCCCCAATCGCTGGTGCCGAGCCGCACCTGACTCAACCAGTCATAACCCGGGGACAACTCTACATAAGCTCCGCGCAGTTTCATCATTTTCTGATGATTGACCTCGTTGTTACCCACCGAATTTTCCTGCCCAAATCCGCCAAACTCGGTCCAGTAGGCCGCACTGCTGCGGCTCTGGATACGTCCGCCCGCTTCGACTTTGGGCGAGATAGTCGCCTTGAAGATAAGATTCAGTTCGGTGAACTGGCCCTGGTCATTGCCGGTGGAAGTGTCGATACTGCCGGTGGATGCTTTGCGCATATTGCCGTCAAGGAATTTCATGTAGTAATTCGAGCCACTGAAATCGATGGTGGTTGCGGACGCTGTGCCCGCCAACGCCATACCGATCGCCAGACACAACGGGGTAAGTTTATGTTTTGACATTTTTTATTCCCTTTCTTGTGAGTGAATGATTCCGGATTACTTCTTGATCATTTTCAGTGTTGCCGGTTTGACCGACTCGCCGTTCGGTCCGCAGGTAAAGGCCAGCATGTCGGCCTGTTTGGCGCTATCCGATTCCAGCACGTCCATCACGTGCGGATCGCAATCTCCGTCATTGCCGCCGCCGAAACGGTGTTGGCCCTCATATTCATTCACTTTGCGTGTCAGCAAATCAGTGGCGGCGGGGAAGCCTTCATTGGATTGCATGATCACCTGATATGACCAGCCGTCTACGTTGCCATCACCGCCCAGCTCGCTCAACGGCACCGAGCCCTTAATTGTGCGATTGCTGCCGCGTGTTGTATTGGGTACAACGATGTCTGCCACTTCCTTGGGGGCTTTGGTTTGCGCTTCGCCCACGACACGGGCTTTCTTTTGCGGCGACAGGATCACCACCTTGTTCCACTCGCTACCGGGAGCGAATTTCACATTGAGGCCCGGGAGGCTGTCTGTGTGTCCGCCCGTGTTGTTCTTGATGAAGACGAATATCATTTGCACGGAAAACCCGTTGCCCATTCCCCACGGATCTTCCAGCGAGCTGTTTACGTCGACAGCGAACTCAGCCTGATCGCCGTTCTTTGTAACGGAGAGCTTGGTCAGGTCGAAAGAACCAGGTTTGTAGACGCTGTCTGTCGGGTAGACATAGTTGCCCGGCCCTTTGTCGTCGCCCTTGGGGTCGGTGAACGTGACTGCCTGGGCGGTGGTTGCGGCAAGTGCCAGGATGGATGCGATAAATATCGCGCGTGAAGTACTCTTGCGGGTCATATTTTTCTCCTTCTCTCTATCGAACGTTACAGTGAGTAAAACTTACTGCGGTGATTCCGAGATCAGATACTTTTACAACTACGACAATCGCGACTGCCTCATCATTGGAAACGAAGAAATCATTGTGACCAATGATACGAATCCGATCTGCGAATGTCCGAGTATACTCCTCCAGTATTGCGACAAAACCCTTTTATTATTATCTATTTAACGCTTCCTGCCGTCAGTCCGGAAATCAGGTATTTCTGCAATTGTAAAAATAGCGCGACGACCGGCAACGAGACGATTACCGATCCGGCCGCGAAATATCCCCACTGCGACGAGAACCCGCCGACGAAGAATCGCAAGCCGACAGGAGCCGTATAGTTCGCTTCCGACTCCATGAAAACGGAGGCCAGGATGAATTCGTTCCACGCCGTCATGAACGAGAACAGCGCGGTGATGGCGATGGCCGGTTTGGCCAGCGGCAGGATGATGCGCCAGAAGATCGTGATCCGGGAGGCACCGTCGATCAGCGCCGATTCTTCGATGTCGTAGGGGATGGTGTCGAAATAGCCCTTGAGCATCCACACGCAGAACGGGATGGAGGTGGTCGCGTACACGATGACCAGTCCCAGGTAAGTGTTGCCCAACTGCAGCTGCTTCACGATGATGATGAACAGCGGGATCAGCATCAGTGTGCCGGGAAACATCTGCGATACCAGGAACATCAGCATCCCGGTGTTGCGCCCCGGAAAGCGGAAGCGCGAAAACGCGTATGCCGCGGTGCACGCGAGGAACACGCCGAGCAGCGTGGTCATGAGCGAAATCACGACGCTGTTCCACAGCCAGCGGCCGAACTGCTGGTCCGTCCACACCTCGGTGAAATTCTTGACCGACCAGTGTGCGGGGAACGGCAATATCGCACGGAGACGTTCCAGGAAGCCGGGGTCGACCGGCAGATCGATGAGGCCCACGCTTTGCTGGCCGGAGAACGACAGTGCCAGCACCCAAAGTACCGGGTACATCGCCAGCACCGTAAAGCTGATCAGGGCGATATGCAGCAGCACATGGCTCTTTGTTTTGCTGTCGGCCATCAGAAAGTCTCCGTCGCTTTGGTGATGCGCGTCTGGAAGAAACCGTACACCAGCAGGATCATGAAGATCACCGTCGAATAGGCGGCCGCGTAAGCGTACTGGTAATTCTCGAATGCGATCTTGTATGCCTTGGTCACGAGGATCTCGTTGGCGCCGGCCGGTTCGCCACCGGAAACCAGGAAGATGATGTTGAACATATTGAAGGTCCACACCACCGACAGCACGATGGCCGGGATCAGCGTGGGCTTCAGCAAGGGCAGGGTGATATAGCGCAGACGTTGCCAGCGGTTGGCGCCCTCGACTTCGGCAGCCTCGTACATGTCTTTGGGAATGGATTGCAACGCGCCCAGTATCACCACCATCATGAACGGAAAACTCAGCCAGCCGTTGGTCACCACCCCGGTGATGAAGGAGCTGATGACGCCGTCGAACCATGCCACAGGCTCCATGCCAAACATCTGCAACACCTGGTTGATGACGCCGAACTGCGGGTGGAACATGCCGCGCCACACCAGTGCGGTGATGTAATTCGGGATCGCCCAGGGCAGGATGAGCAGCACGCGGTAAATCGCCTTGCCGCGCAAGCCTTCCGTATTCAATGCCATCGCCAATAGGAAACCCACGCCGACGCCGATGGTGACGTTGGAGATGGTCCAGATCACGGTAACCATCAGCGTCCAATAGAAGTTCTGGTAGTTCCAGCTGAACCCGTCAGCCGTGCTCTGGTAAAGATTGAAGTCGCCAAGGATGGTCTTGAAGTTCTCGAATCCGATCAGCCTGTCCTGGAACGGCAGGGACTCGTTGAATAGCGTGGTATCGGTGAAGGACAGCGTGATGCCGTACATGAACGGGAAGAACACCAGCACCAGCATGCCGACCATGGCCGGGGTCACGTAGGCGTAGGCCTCGATGTTCTTCCTGAATGCGGCGTAGCCCCGTGCCGCGTAGCCGTAGATGAACATCAGCAATACCGCGAAAGACAACAGGTCGATCGCCCACAGGATAGGCTTGAAGAACGCGGCACGCTTGGCCAGTTGTCTGGATTGGGCTTCAGGCGAGATGCTGCCATCCGCACCCATCAGTCCGCGCGGACGCTGGTAATGGTCGGTGTCCCACAGATTCACGGCAGCCGGATCGCGGACCAGTGTCAGATACCCGAGGCCGTCGTATTTCTCGGCGAGCGCAAGGTAATTCGCGGCGATGGACCGGGCATCCGTCATCTCGGTCTGTTCAAGTCCCCCGATACGCTGCTGCTGGTAAAACAGCGAGATCAGCACAAATGCACCGATCGTGATCAGCTTGGCCGCATCGATCTTCCTGTCTGAATGCAACCGCAGAAATCCACCGACGAGCAAAGACAACAGCAGCACCAGATACGACAACGGGCCAGATTCGTCACCACCTGAAACTGTTCCCGCGGCGTTGAGGTTCATCTGCATGATGCCCGCGAACTCGCCACCCGTCAGATAGGGCATCGTTATCACAAGATGGCCCGGCGTCTTTTCATCGATCTGGATGGTCTTCTTGCGCACGACCTCTTCGCCGCGATTGGTCTCGCGCGCGGTACGGATCAGGTTGCTCAGGTCGAACAGCGGCTTTTCTTCGCGCTTGAGCGCACGCGGCGCGGCGTCTTCGGGGCGGGTAGACGCCAGCATCTGCGTGCCCGCGATGATCACGACGGATTCGATCTGCGGGTTCAGCTGCTGCATCTCCCGCACGCGGTTGCGCGTACTTTCGGCATCAGTGTTGGCGACCGCAAGCACCAGCGCGTTGGCCTGCAGCACGGCCAGGCGCTGTCTTTGCTGCAAGCGCAGGTCGCTTTCTTCGGCGCGGAACACCCACGAGCCCAACACCAGCGAGAGCAGCATGCTGATGCCCAGGCCCAGTATCGCGGATCGCTTCAGATGTTCGGCAATTTTCATGACGGTGTCGGGTTGGTGTGGCGGCGGGTGATCAGCGTCCCTTGTGCAGGGCGGTGATGCTGTCCTGGATAGTGGCTGTCGCTTCCTTGAGTGCAGCCTCCGGAGTGGCATTGCCCTTCACCACCTTGTTCATCGCGGTGGTCACCGGCGACCAGACCATGGTCATCTCGGCCCGGTTAGGCATCGGTTCGGCACTGCTCAACTGGTCGTGAAAAGCCTTGAGCACGACATCGCCGGTGACGCGCTTGTCCTTATATACGGCGGCGTTGGTGTGCAACTGGCGGCCTTCCAGTGCCAGGATCAAACCCGCCTCTTCCGAAGCCAGGAACTTGGCGAAGTCGTAAGCAGCTTCTTTTTGCTTGGAACTGGCGGAGACATAGGCGCCTTCGATGGTCAGCCACGGGCGCATCGGCTTCTTGCCGGCCTCATCCACGACAGGTAATACGGCCAGACCGAAATCGATCGTGGGAGATATCTCGCCGATGAACCACGGGCCGTTGAATACCATGGCCAACTTGCCTTCGTTGAACATGGAAGACACCAGCGTCTCGGAAGGCTCCGTCGGCATGATGCCATCCTGCTTGTACCACTTCATCATCTGCTTGATGGAGGCGACCGTCTGCTTTGAATTCAGTATCAGCTTGCCGTCCTTGTCGAACACGCTGCCGCCGAAGGCGTTCATCAGCGCGGCATGGAAATAGAAGTTGGTGTACCAGTAAGCCAGGCCGTAGCGTCCCGAGTCGGCGTTGGTCAGCGACTTGGCCAGTTTGACCAGTTCGGTCGACGTCTTGGGAGGGGTCTTCACCAGCGCTTTGTTGTAGATCAGTGTGATGCTCTTGTAGTTCAGCGGCAAGCCGTAAACGGTACCCTTGTAGGTCATGGCGTCCAGCATGCCGGGCAGGAACTGCTTCTGCGTCGCTTCGTCCATGAAGAAGCCGATGGGTTCGACCGTCTTGCCCGATTCGATCCAGCCGCCCAGCCTGTCTTGTGCGTAGATGAACACATCCGGCCCTTTGCCTCTGGGTACGGAGGCGGTGATCTTGTCCGCGTAGGCGTCGTAGGGAATCGCCAGTGTGGTCACTTTCAGCCCCTGGCTCGCCATCTTGGTCTCGTACAGTTTGGCGACTTTTTCGATGGCGGTCTTTTCCGCACCGCGATAGGCATGCCACACCACCAGTTCGGCTGCCTGCGACGCGGTGAACGCAACGAACAACAGACACGCACTCACGATCTGGATGATTCTCAATTGCTGTTTCATGCTTTTTCTCCTCGCAAAAAGTTAACGCAAGCGCAGTTCTGTAACCGGGTCGAACAAATGGATCGCTTCACACTTCATATGCATGGTGACGGTGTCGCCGGGAACAGGCAGGCGGCCGTGACTGCGCAGGCGTCCGACCATCATTTGCTCGCCGACCTTAAAATGCAGGATGGCTTCATGTCCCAGCGGTTCTACCATCTCGACTTGTCCCTGGATAGCCTGCGTCTGGGGCCAGTCGACTTCATACGGCGCGCCGATGTGCTCGGGACGAATGCCCAGCATCACCTCGCGTCCGCGCATCTTTTGTGCCGGTTCCCTGAATTGCGCGCTGACCGGCATGTTTCCGCCGAGCGAGCTCACACTCGTACCGTCGTCGCTCAGGCGTGCCTTGACGATATTCATGTTGGGGGTGCCGATGAAGCGGGCTACGAAAATATTGTCAGGCCGGTCATACAGGTCCATGGGCGAACCGCATTGCATCAGGTTGGTTTCGTGCGGGTTGTTGTTGCATGGGCGCAGCACCACGATGCGCTGGCCCATGGTCATGGCTTCCACCTGGTCGTGCGTCACGTACACCGTTGTGGTGTTGAGCCGGCGCTGCAGCTTGCTGATCTCGGCACGCATCTGCACGCGCAGTTCGGCATCCAGATTGGACAGGGGTTCGTCGAACAGGAACACCGAAGGATTGCGCACGATGGCGCGCCCGAGCGCCACGCGCTGGCGTTGTCCGCCGGACAGGGCCTTGGGTTTGCGGTCCAGCAATTGATCCAGGCCCAGCAGTTCGGCGTCATCCTTGACGCGCTTCCGGATATCGGCCTCGGGCAGTTTGCGTATCTTCAGGCCGAATGCGATGTTGTCGTACACGTTCATGTGGGGATACAGCGCGTAGCTTTGGAACACCATGGCGATGTCGCGGTCCTTGGGATGGACATCGTTCACGACTCGGTCGCCTATCCACAACTTGCCCGATGTGATTGTTTCCAGCCCGGCGATCATGCGCAACACCGTGGACTTGCCGCACCCCGACGGCCCGACGAACACCATGAACTCCCCGTCATTCACGGAGAAATTCAGGTTCCTGATCACTTCGACATCCCCGTAACTTTTGCCGATGTTTTCGAGTCGAATCGAGGCCATTAGTGCTTTTCCTTTCCGGAAACGATGCTGTAGATGCGCACCGATTTTGGTGCCATGGCTGCTGTTATATGCCCTGCAGAAATTGTCGACGGCTTATTGTTCAACTCATCCGTGACGGTTTGGTTGCCCCATGCACCCGGCAGTGCAAAGTCTGCCGCTGCCTCCTTGTCTTCCCGGTTCACCAGCACCAGCACATAGTCGTCGCTCTCCGTATCGCGGCGAAGGTAAGCAAGGACGGCATCCTGCGGCCCGGAGATCAGCGCGTAGTCACCGCGACTGAGCGCGGGGTGCCGGTGGCGGATGCGCAAAAGTGTCTTGTAGTAGTCGCGCATGGATTCATCGCGGGCGTCGCCTTTGCCCGGCTTGATGTCGCGATCCCCCCACGGCATATTGGTGCGGTTGAGCGGCCACTCGCTTCCGGCGCGCGCCACTTCTTCGCCGTAATAGATCACGGGCAAACCCAGTGACGTCATCTGGATGGCTGCGCAAAGGCGAAATTTGTCTTTGTCGCCGCCCATGTTGTACAACGCCATGGGCTCGTCATGGCTGGAAAGGTAGTGAGCCAGCAGATAGCCTTTGCGTACTTTGTGGCGTGATGCGAGATAGCTGCCGTAGGCAACCGTGCGGCCCCGATTGTTCACGAAGGCCTCGCAGCTGCCCTTGAAACTGAAATCGAATCCCGAATCGATTTCATCTTTCTCAAAGAACGGGTCAAGGGAACTCGCGGTTCCGCCCCAGTACTCGGCCAGCAGAAAGAAATCCTTGTTGAGTTCGGTACGCGTGCGGCGTCGGTGTTCCAGCCAGAAATCGGTTTCGACATGTTTGAATGTATCCAGGCGGAAGCCGTCCACACCGGCCTGTTTGGCCAGACTGATATTGGCATCGAGAAGATAATCCCTGACCTCGGGCAATTCGGTCTTGAAGTCCGGCAGGCCGCCAACGCGGCAGGTGACGGGATCGACTTCGCAATTCCCCTCGCCGGTGCGCAACCAGCTTTGGCCGTCCGACGTCCGGCGCGATTCATAACTGGAACCGTAACCGGCATGGTTGTAGACCACATCCAGCAACACTTTGATGTGGCGCTTGTGCGCTTCGTCGACCAGCTTTTTCAGGTCATCGACGTTTCCGAAATGCGTGTCCATCGCGGTGAAGTCATCTATCCAGTAGCCGTGAAAGCCCCAATGCTTGAATTCCGGGAAGCCGAGTTTCGGCGCGCTGGCGTAGAAGCTTTTCGATATCTGTTTTTGCACCGGGTTGATCCACAGCGCGGTGACGCCCAGATCGGCGAGTTCGTCCAGTTGCTGCGTCAACCCCTTCAGGTCGCCACCGTGGAAGCCGCCGGGATTGCCGCGTTCGACGCCGCGATTGTTGGTGCTGTCCCCGTCTGCATAGCGGTCAACGAGCACGAAATACACAACGTCAGCGGACCAGTCCGGTGCGGAAATCGAAATCGAGGGGGTGAACAGGAGGCACGACAACACACACGCTGCACAGCGATACAGGTACTGACCGATCGGGTGTGACCCGATATTCATTTCAGGTACGTGAAGCAAATAACGAACTGTCATTGCATTCCCTTCAACTGAATCTAGATGCCACGCAATGCTGATTGAAACTTTTAACGAGAGATTGTCTTATCACTCTATCCTGACTGAAGTGCTGGGGATTCTCTGCCTGAAAATTTCCGCAGTCAATGTCTTGTGGTTTATATGAGTCTCTATATCCCCTTAATTTCTAAGGATGCGGGATAGGTATAAATACCTATGCGGGAGGGGAAAGCCGGGTGTGCGGCAGACGTAATTACTGTTGGGACAGCCGCATCAAGAGATTGGCTTGTGTTGTGCATGCGCGACTTGTGGTGGAGTCCAGCGTTCGGAGCCACACCTCGGGTATCGCTTCCGATCCGTATAACGCTCCTGCCAGCATGCCCGCGATCGCGCCGGTGGTATCGGCATCGCCGCCGCGGTTGACCACGTCGACCAGACAATCGCGGAAATCATCCGTATCAAAGAAGCTCTGGAACACAGCCTGCAGTGTGTCGGCCACATAGCCGCTTGGGTTGCTGCTTTGGCGCGTCGCGCGGAACTTGAATTGCGGATGCTGTGCGGCCAGCGGGTGGGCGTGGCGGTGCAGCAAATGGTTCTTGTCTGCACCGCGCAGTGCGTCCTGCACCATGAACACCAGGCATTCGCAGGCGGCATCGGAAGCGATGCAGTTGTGGGTGACATGGGCCTGGGCGCGGCAGGCGGCACGCACGGCTTCCTCCGGCTGGCCGAACGTAGCGAGCGCCACGGGCAGCACGCGCATCGCCGCGCCGTTGCCCGCATCGTGGTCGGAATAGGGCGCTTCCGGATTGCCGGTCTTGCGGAACTGCAACAGGTTGCGGCGCACGGTGTTGCCGATGTCGACCGGCTTGGCGCGCATCCAGGCGTCGAAGGCTTGTGCCGCAGCGAGCGCCTCCACTTTGCCTTGGGAGATGATCGAATTGCCGAGCGCGAGCGACATAGTGGTGTCGTCGGTGACATGCCCAGGTTTCAAATGCAACCAGCCGCCGCCGCACAAGGTGTCATGCACGCCGTACTTCTCCGCGATCTCGCGCGGCATCATGAACTCCACTGTTGAACCCAGCGCGTCGCCGATGGCGAGGCCGAGATAGGCGGCGGTGGCGCGTTCGGTGGTGGTCATGTCAAATCGCCAAGAAGGATGGGTGGAGCGCAGCGAT